>JBEKUY010000005.1:0-226134 GCA_049514555.1 Candidatus Acidiferrales bacterium | reverse complement strand
CGCGGGTGCGAACTACCTCTACGATGGCGATGGCCGCCACGTCGCCAAGCTCAACGGAAGCGGGCAGCCCACCAAGGTCTATTGGTACGGCTCCGGCGGCAGCATCCTGGCCGAAACGAATAGCTCCGGCGCCGTCACCGCCGAATATGCCTTCTTCGGCGGGCAGCGGATCGCCATGCTCCCCTCCAGCGGCTCGGCGCAGTATTATGTGGAGGACATGCTCGGCTCTTCGCGCATCGTCGCTACAAACACCGGCGTCGTCTGTTACGACGCCGATTTCTACCCCTACGGCGGCGAGCGCACCGTCACCGACAACTGCCCGGCCTCCAACAAGTACAAGTTCGAGGGCAAGGAGCGCGACGACGAATCCGGCAACGACGATTTCGGCGCCCGTTACTACTCCTGGCGCTTCGGCCGCTGGCTGAGCGCCGATTGGTCGGCGGTACCCGAACCCGTCCCCTACGCCAACTTGACCAACCCGCAAACGCTCAATCTCTACGCCATGGTCAGCGACAACCCCGAAACCTTCGCCGACCTCGACGGGCACGCCGACTCGAACAACCTCTGCCCGTCGAACGGAAATTGCGATTCCCACGACGAGCAGAAGACCTTAAACAGCAAGAAGGTGGGCGCCGCGAACCTTTGCGCGGAGACGTCGGGCTGTACCCAGACGACCGACAAAAATGGCATCACCACCGTAACGGTGAAGAGTAACGACGCTCAGGTGACACCGAACCCCGACGGCTCCATCACGATGACTAGCACATCCACAACGCAGACCTATAAATTCAACCAAAAGGGACAGATGATTGACGGCCACCAGGAGACGGTGGGAGAGAGCCTCACTATAGGCGCGAGGGCCACCACCTCGCAACCGATTAACGCTTCACGGGATTTGTCCACGCGCGACGCCATGCACCAGTTTGGCATTCAATACGTGGACATGTTCCAGAGAGGCTTTGAGGACACCAGGGGGACGTTGGCTCGTTATCCTGGGGTACAAGCAGCCGACGTCCGTGCGCATCCAGGCAGGTACGCCTTGAAGGGCGTTGAAGTTGGGGCGTTGTTCACGCCTGGTGGAGCATATGAGCTTCCCAAAGTCATCATCGAGGTAGGCGTGGCCTCAGTGGAATTAGCCCGGGAGCTTGCTCATGCTCACTAGGCAGGATACGCCCATTATGGAGACGCGTGGAAGATTGCACCTATCAAAGGCATTGCTCGTTTTGGCGGCAGTCGTTTGCTTCGCCGAGCTCGCTAACGTTCCATGGCATGGCCCTTTGATAAACGTGTTCGACACTGAGGAGGATCCCGGTCCATGGGCGACAGCGGTCTGGGGATTCTTGTTGGTGCGCAGGGCGCTTGTGGTAAAAGACCCACCGGCCGTGGTTCTGGTCTCGGGGTGTTTTGTAGCTGCGCTCGCGGAGGCAGGCAATCACGGCCTGCTAAACATAAACAAACCCGTTTATATGGTGCTTCTGTTAGTGCCAGCGGCATGCTTCGCTTTCTGGGAGAGAGTCGCGAAGCTCTGGACGCCGAAATCGAAATTAAGTCCGCCCGGGAAGTAAATCATCAGTACGAGGGAGTACCCTGATCATCGACGCAGCAATTCTTGTCTTGGCGGGTGGCCCTCGATAAGGGCGAAGGCGTTGTCAAGAGACAAAACTCCTGAGCAGTGCTGCGAGGCGGGTGGGTCATCCATCGGTCAGGCTGAAGGCCGGGGCTCTTCGCTGAAGGGGGCTTTGTCCTTCTCTCCCCCTGCAACCGCCCTGTTTTCTTCCGCTTCCCACGATTCCATTCGAATAACCACTCAGTACCGCTTGACAGCGTAGTCATCCTATGGTAATATCAGACGTGACCGGTCGCCTTCCACTGTCCGCGCCCTCTCCTGAACGTTCCCACGTTTCAACGTTCAAACGTTCAACGCCTGTTTGTATCCCCTTTAGAACTCACTCTTACGAAAGACGCGCTTGTAAACCCCGTAGATCTCACTCTTACGGAATGCCAGGACTTAAAGTCCCCTGTAATGATGCTCATGCGGAAAAACCCCGCCGTCCCCGCCCATTCCTTTCCTTCTGCTTCCCGCACTCTGCTCTGTGCCCTCAGTGCCTCTGTGGCCATCCTGCCGTCGCTAACTCTTTTAGAATGCGCAGATCCGAAAAACGCGCCTGTAAGTCCTTTATAATGCGCAGTTCCAAAACACTAGACTTAAAACCCTTTGGAATCCGCAGTTACAAAAAAAGACGGGGGGTGGGGGTACTTTTCCACAGGCGGCACTCCTCCCTGCTCCCCTCACAGGGAAAGCCGGGCGGGTTGTTGGCGATGACTGAGACGTCAGTCGACCACAGGCATGGCGTCACGGTCGCGCTGCCGCCGCCGCAGGTAGTGCATGGCAATATTCAAGTACACGTCGCCACAGGGCGTTTCAAAAGCCACCACCATGGCTTCGGTGTCGTGGCTCGAGGACAGTCCTTCCGGTCTGGTATGGATTTCTGGCGGGGAGGTCTTGAAGCGAAAACCCTTGTCATTGAGCAGCGTCACGGAATTTCCGATGACCATGTTGGCGAGCTCGCAAACCGTCTCCCGGACGATCTCCTCCGATTCGAGGACGGGTGCGCCGGAGAGGCAGCCGGCCACCTTCAGTGCGACTTCCGGGGCCAGATCGAGAATGATGCGGCCTTCGATATCGCCTCGAATGGTCACGAGTGCGGCGATCCCTTTGCGGCGGTAGGCCTCTTCTTCCATGGTGAGGTCGATGATTTTCGTCGGCGCCTGCAGGGCCTCGGCGAAAACAGCGTCAGCGGCATTGATGAAAGGCTGGATGAGTTCCATTCTCATGACTGATGTTCTCCTGCGAGGGCGGCGGGGGCCACCGCGCCTTCCTCGTTCAAGACGTAGCGGAGGATCTCGTAGAGCACTTCGGGCTTCACCGGCTTTTGCACGAAGTGCTTGGCGCCTTTCTGCAGAGCTGCCAGGATATTTTCCTGGTACCCGACCGAGGAGACCATGACGATGCGAGCATCCGCATGCAGGCGCACGATGCGTTCGACGGCCTCGATGCCCTCCATCTGCGGCATGGTGATGTCCATGAGCACAATGTCCGGCTTCAGCCGGCTGTATTCGGCGATTGACGTCAGTCCGTCGCCCGCCTCGCCGACAACTTCGCCGCCGAACGCCTGCACCATCTTGGCGAGGTTCTTCCGCGCGAAGACGGAGTCGTCCACGATGAGGTAGCGGACCGTCTGATTATCTTTCCGCAATAGAGCGGCGAACTGTTCCATGACCGTACTCCTTTGCTCCTCGGCCCACTCAGGGCCGTGGAGGAGAAACTTCCGCCTTGCCGGCGCCTGCGCCTTGCATACCGCACTGATCCACCAGAAACGCGCTCAGCGCTTCGAGAGGCACGATCCGACTGGCGTATCCCCTCAGAATCGCGGCACGCGGCATTCCGCTGACGATGCAGCTCTCTTCGCTCTGCGCCACGGTGAGGCCGCCGGCCGAGCGCATCGCCCCAAGACCTTCCGCGCCGTCTTCACCCATGCCCGTCATCAGCACGCCGACCGCGCTGGGCCCGAACTCCTGCGCCACGGAATGGAACAGCACATCGGCCGAGGGCCGGTGGCCATTGACCGGCGGAGAATCGGAGAGCACCACCATCTCCCCCCTTGGCATGCGGCGAACCATGATGTGGCGGTTGCCGGGGCATATCAGCACGCGACCGGAGAGAAGCAGATCGCCGGAGCGGGCTTCTACAATCTCCAGCGGGGAACACTCGTCAAGCCGGCGCGCGAACATTTCCGTAAAACCTTCAGGCATATGCTGCACCACGACAATGCATCCCGGGAAATCAGCGGGAAGCTGCGAGAACAAATACTGCAGCGCATTCGGTCCGCCGGTCGAGATACCAATGCCGACGATACGGTTGGCTATGAGCGAGCCTCGGCGCGGCGTCTTCTGTACCCGTTGCGGTTCCGCAGGAACCCGCGAGGCGGGCTGGTGACCGGTAACCCGGTAGGCGACCTTGATGCGCTCGACAAGATCGGCGGCAATGGCTTCCAAGTGCCCGGCCGCCGCTTCGCGAGGCTTGGCGACGAAATCGATGGCGCCCAGCGCCAGCGCTTTGAACGTCGCATACGCGCCTTGGCGCGAGTGGGTGCTGACGACGATCACCGCAACCGCGCGCAACCGCGAAATCTTGCGCAGGCACTCGATTCCGTCCATACGTGGCATCTCTAGATCGAGCGTGACTACGTCCGGCTTCAGATCCTCGATCTTCTTGAGCGCGAAGGCGCCATCCATGGCCGTACCCACGACCTCGATGGCGCTGTCCGCTTCCAGGATCCGCGGAATCAACTTGCGCATCAGCGCGGAATCATCAACCACGAGAACTCGGATGCGGCCGCTCATGCGATTGCTCCAAGCACCGGCGCGCGCGACAGCTGCGCGACCACCGCGGGAACGTTGAGAATCAGAACGACAGTGCCGTCACCCAGAATCGAGGCCCCGCTCACCAGTTCGCTGGAAACCAGATCGCTGCTGAGGGGCTTCACCACAAGCTCTTCTTCCCCTACCATCGAATCGACTTGCAGACCGAAGCGACGGTCTGCGGATCCGATGACAATGACGAAAGAGCGCTTGCGGTTCTCCAGCGCGGGAGTTTTTTCCAGGCGATCGAGCCGCACAAGCGTGAGAATCTGCTCCCGGATCTGGATGACCTCGCGCTGATCCACGCGGTGGATGTCTTTCTCGGTGATGCGCGTGATTTCCAGAACCGATGACAATGGCACGGCATAGAGCCGGCCCCCGACTTTGAAAAGCAAGGCCTGAATGCTGGCGAGCGTGAGGGGAACGCGCAGGAGGAAGCGAGCGCCTTTCCCCGGCTGGGTAAAGACCTGCACGGTTCCTTTGAGGCGCTCGAGGCACGCCCGGACCACATCCATGCCCACGCCCCGTCCTGAAACTTCGGTGACCTCGGTAGCGGTGCTAAAGCTGGGCTCGAAGATGAGGTTGAGGACTTCCTGCTCATTGAGGCGCGCCGCTTCGTCGGGCGAAACGAGGCCCTTCTCGACGGCACTGCGAAGGACCAGCGCGTGGTCGATTCCCCGGCCGTCATCCCGGACTTCCAGGACCACCTGGGCGGCCTGGTGATAGGCGTTGAGAGAAATTGTGCCGCGGGCGGGTTTGCCGGCGGCCAGGCGTTCCTCCGCGGGCTCGATGCCATGATCGACGGCGTTGCGAACGAGGTGCGTGAGTGGTTCGGCCAGGGCGTCGAGGATTCCCTTGTCCAGGTCCGTGTTCTGACCGGCGATGTCCAACGCGACGTCCTTGGCACAAAGCTTGGCCACGTCCCGGACCACCCGAGGGAACCGGCGGAACAACTGCTCGACCGGAACCATGCGAATCTTCATGACCGACTTCTGCAAGTCCTCCAGCACTCGTGATTGGAAGGAAAGCACATCGGCAAGCTGTGCTCGCAAGGGGTCGTGCGAGTGCCGCCGGTCGAATTCCAGAATGGTGCGATGCAGCATGGACTTGCCGATGATGAGTTCGCCGACGAGATTCATGACGGCATCAATGCGCGAAGCTTCGACGCGAAGAGTGCTCTCGGTAACGGCGTTGACAGCGGCGCTTGCCCCCGGGGCGGACTTGGAGGGCTCAGCATGCCGCGCGGCAATACTCTCACTGGCAGCGGCAGCCTGTGAATCCAGGAGGTCGCCGAGCATCTGATGTTCGAGTGTGTCCGGGACGACGGCAGGCTCCACGCGGATGCCGTTGACGATCGAGGGTATCTGGCATTTCCGCTCGACCCATTCGGGCGGATGCGAGGTAGCCAAAGCCGCCTCGACGACCTCCACGGTCTGTAGAGCGGCGTTGTCCTCCGGCCGCAGGGCCAGGACCGAGCCGGCTCCATGCAAAACGTTGCGAATGAGCTGCAGCGCGGCGGCCCGCATCTGGCTGTGCGGGTCGATACGTAGAGCGATGTTGCAGACATTCTCGCCCCGGTGAACAGCCTCGGCGATGAGGAGTTGCTCGTACTCGCTCCAATCAAACTTCGCGGGGATTTCCGTGGCCGACGCGGGCGTGGCTTGCCCGGGGTCGGGACCCAACAGCGCGCGCATCTGTGCGCGGAAGGCATCGGCACCCACGGGCTCGCCTCCGCCCCGGTACGCGGACAACATGGCGTGGAAAGTGTCGGCAGCCGTAAGGACCACTTCGGCAAGCGTTGAGCCTCGCGATTCCCCGATTTGCGGAGTGAGGACGTCTTCGAGCTCGTGCGCAAGCTCGCTGAGCTGGTGGAAACCGCAGGCGGCGGAGTCGCCCTTCAGCGTGTGCACGGCGCGCCGGACGCGGCGGATGACTTCGACATCAGCCGGGCGCTCCTCGAGCTCGAGCCCCGCCTCGTTCAGAGACTGGAGGAGTTCCTCAGCGCTTTCGAAAAAGATCGCGCGGAGCTCGGCGCCGCCTTCGGAGAACAAACTCACGCGCCTCCTTCGACCCGCTGGTACGCGGTGCCGTTGTTGTGGTGAATCATGCGGAATTTCGTCGTCAAGCCGAACAAACTTTCCGCATGACCGACGAGGAGGTACCCGCCGGGGTTCAAGCAATGCCAGAACTTTTCCACGAGGCGCTTCTGCTCGGCTTCGTCAAAATAGATCATGACGTTGCGGCAGAAGATGACGTCATTGCGACGGGGGAGGAATTCGGTCTTGAGATTGTGGAAGTCGAACTGTACAAGCTCCTTGAGAGCCTCCTTCACGGCGTAACGTTCGCCGACCTTCTCAAAATACCGGAGGCGGCAGGTGTATTCGACCGGCTCCATTTGGTTCTCGTTATAGAGGCCTTCCTGGCCCACACGCAGGCTGGCGTAACTCATATCGGAAGCCAAGACCTCCAAACGCCAGGGGGGCGGGATGAGCGGCTTGGGTGAAGGCACGTCAAACGGCAGCGGATTGCGCAGGTAGTAGTAGGCCAGCGCGTCGCAAATCAGGATGGCGGCGGTATAAGGTTCTTGGCCGGTCGAACAGCCGGCACTCCAGATGCGAAGGGTCCAATCTCGGCGCTCCTGCTTGTGGTGGAGAAGCTCTTCGAGGATGGTCTTCTGAAAGAGCTCGAGCTGCGGCTTATTGCGGAAGAAACTCGTTTCATTGACGGTAAGGTTTTCGAGCAGGGCGGAAAGCTCTTGTTTGCCTTCGCGGCTGGTGAGAAGCCGATAGTAATGGTAGAAGGAATCGAGATGGCAGGCCTTCAGCCGGCGCTGGAGACGGTCCTTGAGGAAATGCGAGCGACGATCGTCAAAGTACATGCCGCATTCCTGATAGACCAGTGTCTGGAGGAGCTTGAGTTCTGCGTCCGTCAATTCGACTTGCGCCGTGACCGTATCCAACATGTTCCGCCCGCCCGTCTCGTCAGTAGGTCCGCTCGATCGCTGTGGCCTCTGACGCTCGTCGCCCAGTTGCGCGAGCAACTCGTGCCGTACCAATGAACCTCACGCATTCTCTTCGGCGGAGCCGAAGAGTCCGTGTTGCCGGTGGCGATTCCCTTCCAGTTTCCCGATCACGTTCCGCATGCCCGGCCAAGTCCAGTTGGCTGGAATGGCATTAGCGTCCGTTCAAAACCGGCTCGGCGGCTTCTTCGAGCCGGTTCCAATCACCCTTCTGCAGCAGCTTATTGAGATCAACCAGAATAATCAGGCGTCCATTCAGCTTGCCGACGCCGGTGACGAAGCCCATCTCACCCTCTTGAAGCAATGAGGCCGGGGCTTCGATCTCCGAAGGAGGAATTTTGATCACTTCCGAAGCGGACTTGACGATCAGGCCGACGAGGTTAGATTCGAGCTCGACCACGAGGATGCGGTTCTTCTTGTCGGACTGGACGTCGCGTTCGCCAAACCGCTTCCGAAGGTCCATCACGGGGATGATCTTGCCGCGCAGATTGATGACGCCTTCCATGTAGTCTGGGGCGTTGGGAACGGCGGTGATTTCCGGCACGCGGACAATCTCGCGAACGTGGGAGATACGGACGCCAAACGTCTCGTCCCCGATTCGGAACCCGACGACTTGGATATCCTTTTCCATGTGGCGGCTCCCGGGATCCTCAGCGGACAAGTTCGGCGTACTCCATTTCCTGGGTCTGCGCCGCGTCGCGGCCCCGGCGCGCCGGCGGGAAGTCTTGCCGCGAGCGTTGCGCCGCAGCCAATTTTTCCAGGATGAAGCGGTCCATGCTTTCCAAGAGGTGGCGCGAGAGCTTGAGCATCTGCTCGGCAGCGGCCGACAGCTCGGTCGAGCTGGAGGCAGACTGCTGAACAAGCTCACGCATTTTGTCCATGGCCCGGACCACGGCCTGAGCACCGGATGCCTGCTCCTCGACCGCCGAATTGATTTCCTGGGTGATTTCGGTCAGGCGGTTGGTAGCCTTGGCAATTTGAGAGGAACCGACGGACTGCTCGTTGGTGGCCGCGCCGATTTCCTGAGAGAACTTGTAGACCTCGGTCACCACATTGGAAATCTTATGCAGCGCTTCGTTCAGGTCGTTCCCGAAGGTGAGGCCCTCCTCGACGATGCGAGTGCTGCGCTGCATGTTCTCGACCGCCTGGCGCGCCTCCCGCTGAATGCTTTGGATCAGCTCGGCGATTTCTTTGGTGGATTGGGTGGATTTCTCGGCCAGCTTGCGGACTTCGTCGGCGACAACGGCGAAACCCATGCCGTGCTCGCCGGCGCGCGCTGCTTCGATGGCCGCGTTCAAGGCGAGGAGATTGGTCTGTTCCGCGATGTCATCAATGACCTCGACGATCTTGCCGATATCGTCAGCGCGCTGGCCCAACACGCTGATGATTTCCGCGGAATTCTGGATCGAAGCATTGGTGCGGTTCAGGCCGTCGGTCGTCTTCTCCATGGTGGTGATCCCGCTGACAACTTCCTCGCGAGAGCGATGGGCGATGTCCAGAAGGACTTTGGCCGTGTCGGCGACGCGCTGGATCGAAGTGACCATCTGGTCGATGGACGCGGAGGTCTCAGCCACGCTGGAGGCCTGGAGTTGGGTGTTCTTGACCACGTTTTGCACGTTGATGCTCATTTCGTGCATGGTGGACGTGACCTCTTCAATCGCCGAAGATGCCTGCACGCTGACCTTCGCCGAGGTATCCGAAGCGGTGGCGACCTGTTCGGAGCCGGCGGAGACCTGGGACGCGGAGTCGCGCACCTGGCGGACGAGCTCGCGGAGACCGTGGGACATCCGCAAAAAGGCGTTGCCCAGCGTGTCACGTTTCGAGCGCGGGGCGATCTCTACGGTAAGGTCGCCTTCGGCCACGGCCATGGACACTGCGGCCGTCTCTTTCAGATACGACACCAAATTATTGAAGGTGGTGGCGAGCGCCCCGATTTCGTCGGTGCGGTGAATGTCAATGTTCTGGTCAAGATCGCCCGAGTCGCCAATTTCCCGGGCCACAGTGATCAGGTGACCGAGCGGGTCGCTAATGGATTTCGCGGTGTAATAGGCGATCCCCAGCCCAAGAATGATGGCGAGGGGAGTCAAAGTCATTGTTGCCACGGTACTGAGCAAGCTCGCATGGTCGGAGGAGGCCACAGTCTCCTCGAGCGACTTGGAGATTTCGGTGTTGGCCTGGTCGAGAAGGGTGATGGATCGATCGAGCCAGGAGGCAGGATCTTTCTGGAGATAGAAGATCTGAAGATCGGAGACAGTGGCATCGCCGGAATCCACCTGGCGGCGCTTGGCCATGAGCGGCCGGGCGAAGTTGTCCGCCCAGCTCTGCTCGGAGCTTTCCACGTCGACGAAGGTGGTGCGAAGGTGGTCGGTGGCCGCCTTGGACTGTCCCCTTTTGATCGTTTCCCCGAGTTCGAGGAGGCCCTTGTTGACCTTTTCTTGGTCGCGCGGATCGCCGCTCAGGATGTAGTTGTCCAGGTTCAAGCGATTGGACATCATGGCGTGGCGGACCGCTTGGAAGTCGCGGAAGCTTTGCAGCGCGGCAGCGGAATCGGCGCGCGTGGAGCGCTCGCGAGTGACAGCCCAGGTGTTGACGAGGAAGAGCAAGACGAGAATCACCAGGATGGCGCCAAAACCGGAATACAATTTCTTCGCAATGGTCATTGCGTAATACCTCCGCTCATTCCCGGCCGTCCGCGACGCCGGATTCCGAACTCTGCCTGCAAACAAACGCGACGGCGCTCAAGCGTCACTGGTCCCTGGCGAAATCGAATTCGACGACCTGTGTGGTCTCTTCTGCCGACGGCACAAAGCGCCATTTCATGACGGCCTCGACCGATGGGCTCACGAGCAATGGATGGCCGCCGATCACTTTGGTCTTGAGGACGCGGCCATCCGGGCTGATGACGACTTCAATCTTGACCTTGCCCGAGAGGTTCATGCGCCGTGCCAGCTCGGGGTACCCCGGCATGACCCTGCTTTTCACTTTGCGCTGACTTTCGTCGGTGCTGCCCTTCTGAGCCAGCGCGAAAGTCCCCGCACCCAACATCGAGGCGAGCAAAACCACGGCCCAAATGAGCCAACTGCGTTTCTTGGACACCACGCCTCCTCCGGAGGGGAAATACCCCGCAGGAGAGGTTGCAAGGCCGATGCCAGTGGCTGAGGCAAAGAGTGGACCACCGCTCGCCCAACCATTTGGAACTGCAAGCGGCGGTTTTCGTTCAACTTAGCGACGATGGGTGGGAGTCAGATCGATCGCACTCGATTGCAGACGGTGTCTCAGAGGGTGGCCGGGCGCACCGCGAGGGTCTCAGGCTGAGACGAAACCCCGCGAAGGCGAGATGACAACTTCGGCACCGAGAGTCTCAAGCTGCGTTGACTCAGATTGAGATGCCACATACCCTGGAACGGATCTCAGTCTTACTCTGAGACGCGCAGGCCCCTTACCCCCATGCGTGTTAGAGAGCACCTGTCGCCGCGCGCCCTGGTCAAAACGGGGCAGCGCGGTGGTTCGCGCGAGAAGGTCTCTCGACGCAGTGGGGAAGTCCTGCTACAGGGCCTATCTCCCAAGAACTCCGCTCCAGCAGTTGCTGCGGCCTACAAGCGCGCCATCGAAGAGCTGCGGAGCGAAGGCGACTGGGCACATCGCCGCGCGGAAGACCTCATGGAGCTGGCGCTCGACGCCACACGCTCGCGCGGCATCCCGGAGTTTTTAGAGAAGTTCACCGCACGGGCGGCTCGGTTGATGAATGCCGACGGTGCGGCGGTGGCGATTTTCCGTGCGGCGCAAATCGAATCGCTCGTGACTCATGGCAGATTAGCGGCGGGAGATGCCCAGGATGGAGCGCTGCGCCGAGGGCTCGAAGCTGCCGTCGCCGGCAACTCGGAGGAAATCCGGACCGCGCGGCCAGCCGCACTCTTCGGGCGGGAAGCGGCGCGCGCGCTGGGGTTGGGGCACGCGAACGTGACCCTGGCGCGGTTTGATGGAGGCGACTCCGCGCCCCTGGGAATCGTCTGCCTTCTGCGCCGGGAGCCGGAGCTTTCCCTCGAAGATCGAAAACTGCTTCGGGCGCTGGTGAGTCACGCGTCGCTAACGCTGGAGAACTTCCGGCGATTCTCCCAGATCGAGCGATCCCGGAAGCAATGGGTTGAAGACATTGACGCGATCAGCGACTACATGGTGGTGCACGACCGGAACTGGCGGATCGTGCGGATGAACCGTTCGCTCGCGAGCCACATCGGGGCGCCGCCCTCGGCGCTCGTGGGCCAGCCGATGAGCCGGCTGCGATCCATCGCGAATTCCCCTGCCGGACTTCCCTGCCCCTTCTGCCGCGAGATCGAACGCAGCCACGAGGAATACGTCCAAGCATCGAAGAAACGCCTGTTCCTGGTGTCCACGTCGCGCATCGGAGCCGCGAACGAGGACGAATTGCGCACCATCCACGTACTCAAGGACATCACCGACCGCCGGGAAGCTGAACGCAGGTACCGCGATCTCTTCGATAGCATTCAGGAAGGGCTGTTTTTTGCCACGCCCGACGGGCGATTCCTGGACGTGAACGACGCGCTGGTGCGCATGCTTGGTTACGCCAGCCGCGAGGAATTGCTCCAAACGGATGCGCGGGACCACCTCTACCTGGCCCCGGATAGCCGAGAACGCTTCCTGCGCACACTCGAACTGCGCGGGGTCCTGCGCAACTACGAGGAACCGCTTCGCCGCAAGGACGGCAGCATTCTCTACACACTGCAGAACATTACCGCGGTACGCGACGCTCAAGGACGCATAGCCCAGATCCGCGGGTTGATGCTGGACGTCACCGAGCAAAAGACCTTCCAGGCGCAGCTGCAGCGCGAGCGCGACTTCAACAAGAGGATACTCAACGCCACGCAGAGCATGATTCTGGTTCTGGATACGGCTGGATTGATCAGCTACGCGAACCGGCGTTGCTTCGAGGCAGGCTACCGCGAGAAAGCATTGATCGGCGGGAGAATGGTGGACTGGGTTAACCTGCCCCGCCGGAAAGACTTCGAGGCGGCCCTCGAGACCACCGCGAACGGCCAGCAGGTGGACAACCTCGAGCTGCCCTTCCGCAGGAGCGATGGCTCGACCGGGCACTTCTCCGTGAGCCTGAGCCCCATGCGGGACGAGCAGAACACCGTCAACAGCATCGTGGTGGTCATGACGGACATCACGGACGCCGCAATTTTGCAGGCCAAGCTGGCCCACGCGGAGAAAATGGCCACGATCGGCCAGCTCGTATCGGGAGTGGCGCACGAGGTCAACAATCCGTTGGCGGCCATTCTGGGATTCACCGACCTGCTGCTCGAGGAGCCCGGGGTTCCCGGATCGGCGAAGACGGAGCTCGAAATCATTCTGCAAGAGGCGCAGCGCACTAAAGACATCGTGCAGGACCTGCTGAGCTTCGCGCGGCAGCGGCCGGCACGCCGGGAACTCGTGCAGGTGAACGCCGTGCTGCGCCAGACCCTCAAACTGCGAAGTTATGATTTTTCGAGTCACGGCGTAGACGTCAGCGAGTCACTCGAAGAGAACCTGCCCGCGGTGATGGGCGACGCCCAGCAACTACAGCAGGTGTTCTTGAATATTCTGAACAACGCTTACGACGCGGTACAGGAAACCCAGCGGCGCGGCCGGATTCAAATCCATACGACGCAGCAGAATGGTTCCGTGGAAGTCACATTCACCGACAATGGAACCGGGATTTCCGAACCGGACCGGATTTTCGACCCGTTCTTCACGACCAAAGGCGTCGGGAGAGGCACGGGGTTGGGTCTCAGCATCTGCTATGGAATTGTTCGGGCGCACGGCGGAGAAATCCAATGCTGGAATCGCGCCCCGGGCGAAGGAAGCGCCTTCCGGGTGCGACTGCCAGCGGCCTCGGAAGCGGCAGCTGCGGCGACAGAGGGCCAGCGATGAAGCAGGCGACCGACGGGGTGACCGTGCCTATCCTGTTGATCGAGGACGAGCCGTCCGTCACGGCGTTTATGCGCGCGGCGCTCGAACGCAAGGGATACGCGGTGGTTCCGGTGTCCTCGGGCGCAGCGGGACTCGAGCTTCTTCAAGACCGCGAGTTTTGCGGAGTGATCTCGGACATCCGCATGCCGGGAAGTGTAAACGGGGCCGAGGTACACGCATGGATCCAGCAGAATCGGCCGGACTTGCGCTCTCGCATCATTTTGATCAGTGGGGACACGGCCAATCCGGAAACGCAGGTGTTTTTGGAGAAGAGCGGCACTCCGTGCATTGAGAAGCCTTTCCGCGTGCAGAAGTTTATTTCCATTGTGGCAGAGACATTTGGAGAACCATGAGCAACGACTTGAGAACGAGATTCCTGATTGTGGATGACGAGCAGAGCATCCGGCGGCTATGCATGACCATCGGAAATTCGCTCGGATTTGCCTGCGCCGAGGCCGAAAGCGCTGAAACCGCACTGGCGCGGCTCGAAACCGAGGCGCCGGACATCGTGCTGACCGACCTGAAGCTGCCGAACCTCTCCGGTGTCGAACTGCTCCGGCAGATCAAGGCCATTCTCCCGCGCGCCGAAGTGGCCATCATGACGGGCCATGGCTCGATCGAATCCGCCGTGGACGCCATGAAACTGGGAGCCTACGACTACATCGAAAAACCGTTTCGCGTGGAAAAGATGCGGCTCCTCCTGCAGCGCATGTCGGAGAAGGTGCGCCTGGTGAGCGAAAATCAATTCCTGCGCGATCGCGTGAACACCGAGGAGAGCCTTGACGGCATCGTGGGCGCCTCGGCAAAAATCCAGGACGTGCTACGGATGATCTCGCGACTCGCGGACACGCGCACCCCGGTGCTCATCGTGGGTGAGAGTGGAACCGGAAAGGAATTGGTGGCGCGGGCCATCCACTTCCGCGGCGCGATGGCGCAAACGCCATTCGTGGCCGTGGACTGCGGGTCGCTTGTGCCTACGCTGATGGAAAGCGAACTCTTCGGCTACGAAAAGGGCGCCTTCACCGGCGCGATAAAATCAAAGGGGGGACTCTTTCAAGCGGCGAACGGCGGCACGATTTTTCTCGATGAAATCGGCGAATTACCCCTGGAAATGCAGGCGAAGTTGTTGCGCGCGCTTCAGGAGAAGGAAGTGCGGCCGGTGGGGAGCAACGAAAAGGTACTGGTGGACGTGAGGGTGATTGCGGCGACCAACCGCGACCTCGAAGCGGCCTATCGCGCGGGAACCTTTCGCAAGGATTTGTATTTCCGGTTGAATGTAGTGACCGTTCATCTCCCCGCCCTGCGAGAGCGCCGCTCCGACATTCCCATGCTCGTGCATCATTTCCTGGAGCGCTACGCCCCCGGAGAGAACGTCCAAGTGACGGCGGCCGCAATGAAGAGCCTGCTGCAATACGACTGGCCGGGCAACGTCCGAGAGTTGGAGAACTGCGTCGCGCGCGCGATGACGCTTGGCGACCGGCACACGATCGACGTGAGCGATTTGCCTCCCTCGATCCGTGCGGAGCAGCCGGCTTCCGGTTCGATGCAACCCGACTCGGCATCGCTCTCGACGACTGCGCTCGCGGAAATGGAACGGATGACCATCTTGCGAGTGTTTGAGCAGGCGCATGGTGACAAGGCCCTCGCGGGGAAGATGCTCGGAATCAGCCGGGCAACCCTTTACCGCAAACTCAAGCGTTACAATATCTCAGTGAGACAGGCCGCGAGTGCCGGGGGCAGTGCTCCTGCCGCGGCCGGGGCAGCGGCAGGAGCGGGGCGAGAAACTTCGCATACGAGCTGACTGGCTGACTGCGACCTCCTGCCCCTGGAGACTAGCGCTGACACTTTTCTCCCGGGGTTCTTTGAGACGAGAGTGTCGCAGGCTGAGACGTGTGAGCCGGCTCGATTGCAGCGGAAATCCTTAAGCCACCAGACTTCAGTGGGTTACAGTTCCCTCCCCCTTTCTAATCTTTGGTGAAACGCGTGCACATTTCCCGCTGGGTCGCGGCGCGCCTGCGGTCGAACCGTATCTAGCGCGCCGCATCGATGCTGCGACTGAGCAGAGCTTACGCGCCGGCAATTGGGTCACGAGGAACTTATTCGGGTTCGTTCCCGGCGCGGAAAGGATCACCCTAACGGTGAGATGCGATCCCGGAATCGTGCGAACGCTCGAAGCCGAGACCTGCGCCGACAAACTTGCGCAATTCTTTCCCGACGTGACGCCGGTGCGAATTCCAGTGCAGGTGACAACGTTGCGGCCCGGCGCAGGCAGTTTGAAGGAGAACACCCTGGTGGAATTTGCCGCCGCCGATCACGCAATTTTTTCCTGCTCGCTGCCGCTCGAGTTTGATGACCGGGTACACCTCACGCCGGTGGCACAGGGGCGGGGCCGCAAACGGCACGGCGAGGCTGCAGACGGCACAGTGATCGCGGTGCAATACCACGAGGGGCGCAAGGCAGTGGCCGTGCGGTTTCTTGGTGGATGCCTCCACTGGGTGAGTGAAACGTGACCATACTAAGCAAGTCCCTGCAAACGCTCGGGACCGCGCGGACCCCCAGCGGAGTCAAGCAAGCCGCCGCGTGGGCGGAGGCGCGGTCGGTTTACCCGATTTACCTGACGCTGGCGAAGCAATTCGACTTGGGCCTGCCGTTTGCCAACGAGAAGCGCACCTTCCCGGAGCAGCCCGAACCGGAAGTCAGCGAGCGAGTCCTGCGCTGGCTCAACGAAATGGACCAGCAGGTTCAGGTGTATCAGCTCCGCCAAGTCCTGCAGACGACCACGCTCAACGCCAGCGAAAACAGCCTGCGCTCTCTCATCTTTCGCCATCTGCACAAGGCGCAAAAGACACCCGTCGACCGCGACAAGATCGATTTTCTGCTGGTTCAGTATTTCGCGCTTTGCGCGCCACCCAAGATGTACCACAAGCAGGTCGAGCTCAGCGACGTAGCCCTGGTGCTGCAGCCGGTCCTCGGCAATACAGACGCCACACCGCTGGAGTGGTGTGAGCCACTCGAAAAGATGATCACTACGCTCCAGGGTTTTCACAGCCTCCGCGAGATCTTGAGCACGCGGTTTATCGAGCAAGGACGCAAGGTGAAGGACGCCGCCGGAGG
Organism: Candidatus Acidiferrales bacterium; assembly: GCA_049514555.1. Taxonomy (GTDB): domain Bacteria; phylum Acidobacteriota; class Terriglobia; order Acidiferrales; family UBA7541; genus JBEKUY01. Next base: position 209,609 of record JBEKUY010000005.1, on the reverse strand, counting down.
GATGTTCTATGACCCTTCGGCGCTGCTCGCTTTCGTGCGGTTCAATTTTCTTCTGCGGCGCACGTTTATTGAATTGATGCACACGGATTTGATTGCCGTCCGCGCGGGCCTGATCCATCTGGAAGAAGCGGGCGTGCGCACGCTCGCCTGCCCCAGCCTGGGTTTGCCGCACGCGTCCGTGACCCATGTGAGGCAGATGGCCGATGCCTGGAAGCAGCCGTTTCAAAAGGAATACACCGAAACCGCGGTAAACAACGCGTTTGAGCGCCTTCTCGCGCTGCGAACAGACGTCGAAAAAGCCCTGGAGTTGCTGCACGGGAAGAGTGTGTCGGCCCCGCCGCATCCACAGAGGCCGGCACCGGAGAAGACGGCAGCGGTTCCCGCAAAAACGCCGGCGGCACGTCCAGCAACAGCCCCGCCGCCGAAGCAGGCGGCACCCAGCGCCGTTCCGGTGGCACCTGCAGCACCGCGCGCCTCGATGCCCCCTGCTCCCAAGGCCACACCGTCCGCCGCGCCGCTGGCCGCCAAGGCGGCTCCCTTGCCGCGGGGTCCCGAACCACTCGAGTTCGAAGCGTGCATGGAGAAGATTTGGGAGCAGTTGATCGCCGCGCCTCCCTCGCGGGGACGCTCAATGACGACGGTGCAGGTGGGTTCGGCGCGGATCTTGATGTCGTCCTGGGAGGTATCCGCGTTCATCAGCGACGACGGCCCGCCTTCGGAAGATCTCCGGAGGGCGGTGGTCGCGCGTGCCATGGTGACGGCCGCGCTCGAAGCAGCTAAGCAGACGGGGAACGCCACCGGTCTCGAGCACGCGCTGGGAGTGGCGCGGACGGAAGTCTCACGGCTGCAAGAGCGTGTGGAAGCAGCGAAGCGGGCGAAAGACACAGAAGCAGCAGTGAACCTGGGGATCAGCACGAAGCGGCTGGTCTCGGTGTTGGACGAAGCGGAGAAGCTCTAGCCCTAGGGCAAGCGTGCTTCTCGCGTTGCTCATGCGAAAAGACCAGAAAGGTCCTGCGTTGCGAGCGCCGACAGCCTTGATTCTTTCCGACGACTCCGAATTCGCGCGCCTGCTGACGGCCTGCTGGCAGGGTGAACGGCACGTGCCTGCGATGACGGTCCTGACGAGCGACCTCTGGAATCCGCAACAGGCGACAGGCTACGACCTAATGGTCATTGGGCCCGTTCGTTCAGGAAAGCTCGATGAGATCGTGAGGTCGCTCGAGCCGGAAGCAGCAGTGGTCTTATGCGCGGCGGGTAACTCAACCGAAGCCGCGTCGCTGCGGAACCGCTATCCGCGCCTTGCGCAGGTGCCGCTGCGAGAGGATTGGGCCCAGACGGTGGTGCTGGTTGCGGCGGAGGCGCTGCGGCGCATAGACGCGACCCGGACGGCGCTGCGAGCGTCGCGATCAGCGACCGAGAACGAGGGGCTCGCTACCCTCGGCCGGTACATGCTGGAAATGAAACACAGTGTGAACAACGCGCTGACCTCGATGTTGGGCAATGTCGAGCTGTTAATGCTCGAGCCAGGGCAGCTTTCCGGCGACGCCCAGGAGCAGCTCAAAACGATTCACAGGATGACACTACGCCTCAGCGAAATCATGCAGCGATTCTCATCGCTGGCGAGCGAGATGAGGGAGGATGAGAAAGCATCTCAAGCTGAGACGGAGGAGGTCCAGGCGGGCTCGGCGCGGCGGGGATAGGCCGCATCGGAGATGCGCTAATGCATTGTTAACACAGGTGTTATGCGAATGGACGGAACAAGTTCGGTGATCGTGCGGCTGGCCGCAGAGTTGCTATTTCCAATTGTGGATTCGACTAGGGAGAGTTGTCCTTGCAGCTAAAGAAGATCTTGGTGGTTGACGACTCGCCATCGCAGGTGCGGCTGATCGAGGGTTTGCTCGAGAAGGAGGGCTATCGGCCCGTGGGCCTGGTCGACCCCAAGCTGATCGAAGAGACCATCGAGGCGGAGCACCCGAGCGTGATTCTGCTCGATGTGGTGATGCCGGATCGGAACGGTTTTCAGGTGTGCCGCGACCTGAAGGGCAACGCGCAATACAGCGCGATTCCGGTGATCTTGGTGACGTCCAAAGACAGTGCGAGCGACAAGTTCTGGGGCAAGCAACAGGGCGCGGACGGCTATGTAACCAAGCCGTTCACGCGGGAGGAGCTGCTTCGAGCCGTGCGGCAGTTTGCCTGATGAGCGACGAAAAACAACTGGTGCCCCTCGGAGCCGACGCCGACTCGGGCGAAGAACTGGAAGGCCTCGATATCCTCGCGGACAGGCCTCCCGAGTTGCAGTATTGCGTTTTCCGGACGGGCCGGGAACGGTTCTGCCTCCCCGTGTTGGATGTGGAGGAAGTGGTGGAATGGCCGGTGATGACGAAGCTGCCGCTCGCGCCGCCGTACCTTTTGGGAATCTTCAACCTGCGGGGCGCGATTGTGCCGCTCGTCGACATCGCCTTCACCGAAGGACGCCGCCCGGGCCTGTTGCCGAAGCACGTGGTGGTGGCTGCGCTCCAGGAAAAAGGTCGGCATGAGGAGCTGCGCCTGGGGATCGCTGCGGACGAGGTGATCGGGACGTATTCGGTGACTCCGGATGCGATGCTGGAACAAGCACCAGAGAACGTGCCGCATTGCGTTGGCATGCTGCGGCATGAAGACCGGCTGGCGCTAGCCATCGATCTCAAGCGGCTTATTGAAGCATTCCCGGGGCCAGCAATCTAGGAGTTCAGAGTGGCAATGAACGGACGCGCAAGACCCGACGGGGTTGGGGCAGCGCAAACGGAAACGATTCGGAGGAACGCATGAAAGCTCGGCTCAGTTCAACTATTTGGATGCTGGTCCTGTGGACCGGACTGGCGCTCTTCGCCGTGCTCGGGCTCGCGTACCACGCCGGCCGGGCTGCGAAAGACACTTCACTCTTGGAGTTCGGCGCGCTGCCGGGCGATGCGAGCGGCGCGGTGATCGGCGCGGTCGTGCTTGCGCTCGCGACGGCGCTCATTCTCGCGCTGACGCTCGGCAAGCGCGTGATCACTCCCGTGCAGGAAATCGCTGAATTCTCCGAGCGCTTTGCCGCCGGGGACCCGCGTGCCAAGGCGGAGGTCGAATCGCACGACGACCTCGGCTTCATCGCCGAGAACCTGAACCGCGCCGTCGCCAAGGTATCGCGGGCTTCGTTGAATCAGGAAGCAAACGACACACTGCAACGGAGCATCACCGAGCTGCTCGCGGTGATCAACCAAGTGGCCCGTGGCGACCTGACCCTGCGGGGCAAGGTGACCAACGACGCCCTTGGCAACGTCGTGGACTCGATCAACTACATGCTCGACAACTTCAGCAAGGTGCTCGAGCGCGTCCGCAAGGCGGGCATGGAAGTGAACGCCTGCTCGAACAACATTCTGATCGCGGCGGACGAGATGCAAGCCGGCGCGACCCAGCAGGACCAGGAGACGACGAACACCTCATCGGCGGTCGAGGAGCTTACGGTGTCGATGAAACAGGTGTCGAACAACGCTGAGGCCAGCGCCGAAGCTGCTCGCCGAGCGCTCGATGCGGCGGAGCAAGGCAACCGCGCCGTGCGCGACACACTCGATGGAATGCAGCGGATTCGGTCATCGGTGCAGGCCACCGGGAAGAAGATCAAGTCGCTGGGCGACCGGTCGCTGGAAATCTCGGAAATCATCAACGTGATCAACGACATCACCGAGCAGACCAACCTGTTGGCCCTCAATGCCGCCATCGAAGCCGCGCGCGCGGGCGAGGCCGGCCGCGGATTCGCAGTGGTCGCCGACGAGGTCCGCAAGCTCGCCGAGCACAGCCGTAGCGCGACCAAGGACATTGCGGCGCTGATCAAAGCTATTCAAGCAGAGACGAACGAAGCCGTGGTGGTCATGGAGGAAGGCACCAAGGAAGTGGAGGTCGGCGCGGGGCTGGCCGATCAGGCCGGCAAGGCGCTGGAAGCGATTTCCACGGTGGTGCGCCAGTCGGCGGAGCTGGTTCAGGAGATCTCGCTGGCGTCGAAGCAGCAGGTCCGAGGCACGGAAGGCGTGGCGCACGCCATGCAGATCATCTCGAACATCACGCGGCAGACGTCACAAGGCGTTCGACAGACGGTCGGAACGGTGAGCCAGCTCGTCAAACTGTCTGACCAGTTGAACGAAGCGCTGTCGCAGTTCCGTGCGCCGGGGAAACCCGGCGCAGCCGAGGCGGAACACCAACCGGTTCCGGTGGGTGCTCTGCGCTGAGCCGAGGCTTCCTGAGGGTTTTCATGGGGACCGCAGGAACCGCGGAGCGTGCCGACGATGACCGACCACAAGAGTCCGAGTCTGGAGGAGCACGAGCTTGATCAGATCCGCGCTCTGATCGAGCAGCGGACCGGGGTTTTGTTCGATGCTTCGCGGGAACGGTTTTTTTCGGCCCGGGTGCAGGAGCACATGAGCGAACGCGGCATGAAACGCGGCGCGGAGCTCCTTCGGGCAGCGCAGCGATCGAACATCGAATACGAAACGCTGGTCGAGCGGCTGCTGACCCAGGAGACCTCCTTCTTCCGGTATCCGGCCGTATTTGAAGCGCTGGAGAAACGAGTACTCCCGGAGCTGCACGTCAAGAAATTCTGGGAGGATCCGCGAACCATGCGGATCTGGAGCGCGGGCTGCTCGACGGGAGAAGAGGCCTACTCGATCGGCATCGCCATCGCCGATGCGCTGATGTTCGCTGACGCATGGAACATCGAGATCCTGGCGACCGACATCAGCCGGCACGCGCTCAAGCAAGCGGAAACGGGGCGGTACGGCAAGCGCAGTCTCGGCCCCCTGACCGAAGCGCAGCTTGCGGCGCACTTCGTCAAGTCCGGCGCGAACTACGAGGTGAAGCCGCGGATCCGGAAGATGGTGACCTTCGTCCAGATGAACCTGACCCAGGGCGTCTACGTCGGGCGGATGGACATGATTTTCTGTATGAACGTGCTGATCTACTTTTCGGAAGAGCGGCGCCGGGCGCTGGTGCAAAGGTTCTACGACACGCTCGAGCCGGGCGGCTATTTGCTCCTGGGGCACTCCGAGTCGCTGCAAAAGATCCCCGTGAAATTCCAGGCCATCGTGCTGAACGACTGCATTCTGTACCGGAAGCCGTCGGCGGAGGCGTCACAACCGGCCCTCGCTGCGGCGGAGGAGCGCGCGTGAGCATGCCGGAGCGCGAAGCCGTCGAAGTCTTTCTGCAGGAGGCGTCGGAGCACCTCCAGCTCCTGCGCGAGTACACGAGCGTCCTCCAGGACACCGAGCCGCGGCGCGAAGATCTCGAGCGGCTGTATATTGCCGCACACACGCTCGCGGGCACGTCCGCCAGCTATGGTTTTCCGCATTTTTCACAGGTGGCCGGCAAGTTGGCGCACGTCTACCAGTACGCCATGAACGCGACCCTCGGCGCCGAGGTGCACGGCCCCCTCACGGAATTTCTCTCCGACGCCATTTCCCTGCTCGAATCCGATTTGCTGGAGATTAGCGACACCGGGCATGAATGCCGGGAGGACGTCGCAGCGTTCAAGGAGCGCTATGGTTTCGCCTTCCAGGGCGAAATGGAACGGCCAGCGTGGCAGGAGCCCCCTGCGGAACCGGCCGCCCCGCCGATCGCGGAGCCCGCAGAAGGAGCGGCGACAGGCTCGTATTACGACGCGCTTCCGCAAGACGATGACGTGGCCCAGGAGGTCCTCGACTTCTTCGTTCCGGAGGCAGACGAGCACCTTCAGGTAATCTCGGACTGCCTGCTTTCGCTCGAAGGGACGCATAACCCCGACGAGGTGAATCGGCTGTTCCGCGCCATTCACACCATAAAAGGATCGGCGGCACAGGTCGGGCTGCGGCGGATCGGGGCGATCGCACATCGCGTGGAAGACCTCATCGGGCGGCTGCGTGACAGCGAAATCGAAGCGAGCGCCGAGGTCGTGGATTTGTGCCTCGAATCGGTGGACATGCTGAAGAAGTGCGTGCACCGACAGTGGATCGATGATGCCGAGATGCGGACGGCGATTGACTCTCTCCTGGTGCGCATCGCCGAGTTCTCCCCGGAGGGCGAAGAGACGTTGGTAGCGCCGACAGGCGAGCCCGCCGGAGAGAAGCAGGAAACTGTCCCCGCCGCGGCGAAACCTGGGAGGGCGCCCACGCAACCGCAGACGCCGGCGAAGTCGGTGCGCATCGCGCTCGAGCGGCTCGACCGCATGATGAATACGGTCGGCGAATTGGTCATCAACAAGACGCGGATGGTCGGGCGAGTCGCCGAGCTCGACAAGCTGGTCGAGACCTTGAGCTTTTCGAAGGAACGATTGCACGGGAAGGTCGCCGAATTCCAGGACAAGTACGAGTTCAATCGCGTCAACAATGCGCGACTCGCCGGTTTCTATGACACAACCCAGAGCCAGGGCGCGGGCGAGAGAGGCTCGCTATGGAACGACTTCAGCGAACTCGAGATGGATCGTTACGACGACTTCAATATCCTGTCGCGGTCGCTCACGGAAATTACCGCAGACGTGAACGAAGTGCTCACCCAGCTCCAAGGCTTCACCGGGCGCGTCGAGGGAGACATTGACGAGTTCACAAAGCTGGCCCACCACTTGCAGGATGAAATCACTGCGGCGCGGATGGTGCCGATCGGGAACCTCTTCTCGCGGCTGACCCGGGCAGTGCGCGACGCCGCGAAATCGGCGTCCCGGCAGGTGGAGCTGGACCTTTCCGGCGGCGAGACCGAACTGGACAACAGTATCATCCAGCAGATTTCCGATCCGCTGATTCACCTGGCGCGGAACGCAGTGGCGCACGGCATCGAGCCGGCGGCGGACCGCGCCGCAGCAGGCAAGAATCCGACAGGCAAAGTATCCCTGCGGGCCTATCACCGCGGCAACCACATCTACATCGAGGTCGAGGACGACGGGCGGGGGATCGACTACGAGCGCGTGAGAGCGAGCGCGATCGACACGGGGTTGGTGTCGGTCGAGACGGCCGGCCGTCTCACCGAACGCGACTTGCGCGAGATATTGTTCCACCCCGGCTTTTCGACGGCGCCGACAAAGACGGAACTCGCCGGGCGCGGAGTCGGGCTCGACGTAGTGCGGGCCAACTTGCAGGCGCTCAACGGAGAGATCGAGATCGATAGCCGGGCGAGCCAAGGCACGCGCTTCACGCTGAAAGTGCCGTTGACCCTCATTATCTCGCCGGCGCTTTTTGTGCGCAGCGGAACCACGGTCTTCGCATTGCCGCTCGCGGTCGTCGAAGAGATCCGCCGGCTGCGCGCCGACGAGATTGAAGACGTTGGCGGGAAGTTGCTCACCAAAGTGCGCGACGTGGTGACGGAAGTGGTGCGGCTCGACACGCATCTCGGGTTGCCGCCGCTGGAACCGGTGAACGGGTATTTCCGCATGGTGGTGGCGAACGCGGGCAACCGCCAGATCGGCTTGATCGTGGAGGAAGTCCTGGGCAAGGACGAAATTGTCATCAAGAGCCTGGGCGAGTACCTGCGACGCGTGAAGCTGTTCCCCGGCACGACCATCGCCCCCGACGGCAGCTTGATCCTGCTGATCGACCTGAACCGTATGGTGGCGTCGGAGCCGAGCGAGCACCGGGCGCTCCAAGCGACCGTCAGTGCAGCGCGGGTGTTCGCACCGGGCGCGGCGGCAGTGGCCAAGGGCAGCATACCGAGCGAAGCGGTGGACCGCATTCAGCAGGAACGCGTGGTGGTGATCGCCGACGACTCCATCAGCGTCAGAAAGTTCGTTGGGCGGATGCTGGAGAAAGCGGGCTACCGCGTGAAGTTGGCTTCCGATGGGCTTGAAGCGGCCGAGCTCGTGACCCAGTTCGGATGCCACCTGGTGATCACAGACCTCGAAATGCCGCGAATGACGGGTTACGAACTGATGGCGCAGTTGCGACAGAGCGCGGCCACGCGGCGGATTCCGGTGATGGTGCTGACCTCGCGCGCGGGCGAGAAACACCGTGAACGGGCCATGAAGGAAGGCGCCGCGGCCTTTCTTACGAAGCCCGTGCAGGAAGACCAGCTCGTGGCGGTCGTGGAGCAGTTGATGGGAGCCGAATCAGAGCAGCCGGTGACGGTCTAGACGGACATGATTCAGCCCACCACAAAAAAGTATCGCGTTCTCGTGGTGGAAGATTCCACGTTCATGTGCAAGGTGCTTGAGAGAATCATCAACGCTGACCCGCTGCTGCAAGTTGTGGCGTACGCCAAGGATGGCAACGAAGCCGTGGCGCTCGCGGAGTCGCTCAAGCCCGACCTCATCACGATGGACATCAATATGCCGCACATGGACGGGCTCGAGGCCACCGAACTGATCATGTCGCGGAACCCGCGCCCGATCGTGATCGTGAGTTCGGAATCGAAAGAAGGCGCCGACAGCACGCTGAAGGCGCTCGAGCTCGGCGCCATCGAATTCGTGGCCAAGCCCTCGGCCACGGTGGACCTGGACATGCAGACCGTGCGCGAAGAACTGCTGCGCAAGTTGCGCATGGCGGTCAAGGTGCGAGTCGTGCGAACAGCGGCAATGCCCAGACCATTGGCAGCACCTCCAATGACGATCCCGGCGATCACATCTTTGGAGCGGGCCGACCGGATGCCGTCGCCCGACCAGCGCTTCCCCGTCGTGGTCATGGCGGCATCGACAGGCGGGCCGGCGACAGTGATGCGATTGGCGCCCGGCTTTACCAAGGAATTTCCCGGCGCCGTGATCCTAGTGCAACACATGCCGGCGTCTTTCACGAGTCAGTACGCGGTGCAATTGGCCGACTTCACCTCCATCCGCGTGAAGGAAGCGGAACATGGCGAAGTACTGCAGCCGTCAACGATGTACGTCTGCCCGGGATCGCACCACCTGAGGGTGAATCCGACCGGGCGCATCCAGCTCGACAACAGCGGACGGATCGACGGCTACCTGCCATGCATCGACGTGACGCTCGAGACCGTGGCTGCTTACGCCGGGGCCATGTCCATCGGAGTGGTGCTGACCGGAATGGGAAACGACGGCGCGCGTGGCATGAAAGCCGTCAAGGCCGCCGCAGGCTTGACGATCGCACAGAACGAAGAGACCTCGGTGATATTTGGGATGCCGGCTGAGGCCATCAAGGCTGGCGCGATCGACGTGGTTCTTCCCTTAGACGAAATCTACCCCGCGATTGAGAAGCGCGTCGTCGGCCTATGCCGGCCGGCACCTGTAGGAGCACGGTGATGCCTGCCAAGCGCGCTACGACCCCCAGCAGGCACGGCGGATACACTACGCCAAAACCTGGTGGGCGAACCGAACAGGTGATTCTGTTCCGCATCGGACAGCAAGCCTTTGCGATCTCCGCGAATGTCGTGCAGGAGATCCGGAGCACCGACAACCTGGCTGTCTCGGCAGCAGAGCTTCCAGGCCCGGAATTCAAGCAGGTGCGCCACACCATCGTGCGGGGGCGGCGGACGATTTACGTGGTTCACGGGGCCACGCTCTTCGGGCTGCCGTCAACGACGGCCACACTGGTGTTCCTGCTGCGGCGGTCGCGAGCAGCCTTGCTGGTGGACACGATCGACCGCATGGCCACGATCTCGCGCCTGATTGCCTTGCCACAAGCCTTCTGCGGCGAAGAACGGTCGTGGTACCGGGGACTCGCGGCGATGGAGGACACGGTTGTGCCAGTGGTGAACCCCGATGGCCTGTTGAGCCCGAGCCAACTGGAACGGCTGGACGCGGCGCTCGCTGCGAAGCGCGAGGCGGACGAGACCGATCGTGCCGCAGAAGCTTCTGCGGCAGAGGACGAAACAGAAGGAGAGCAAACGACCACGTGAGCCTCGGAATCGAGCTCGAGTCGCAATCCTTCGTGCTGCTCCGCTTAGGTGAGCGGCGCTTTGCGCTGCATGCTGAGGACGTGGGCGAAATGGTGACCCCGGGACGGACTCATCGGTTCCCGCACCGGACGCCGCAGGTGGAAGGAGTGCTCCTCCGGCGTGGCCGGGTCGTGCCGGTGTGCGAGATTGCACAGCAATTGACCGGCGCGCGGCTTCCGGCGCGGCGGTTCTACTTGATTGCGGCGCGGCAATATGGAGCGAGCCGGGAGTGGGTGGCCTTGCCGGTCTCGGCCGAATGCGAACTCATCGCGGCGGAGATGACGCCGCAACGGGGCGGGGATCACCCGGCCCACGTGGCCGGATGGCTTTCGCACGACGGAGAGATGATCGAGGTGCTGAACCTTGAATACCTGACGCCGGGGCCGGTGAGAGAAGAGGAGATCGCCGCAGCGCAATCCCAGGAGGCGCGTCCATGACTTCCCCCAGCGCCACCCCGCGGCTGCCGAAGATCGTGCTTGTGGACAGCAACGTGTATTTCTCGAAGCGGCTCAACGACGCCCTGAAACACGAGGGGTTTGACGTGGTTTCGTGCACGCAGTCAGCGTACGCGCTGACCATGCTGGAATACGACACCCCGGCAGCGATTCTCTGCTCGACCAGCTTGCGCGAGATGGGCGCCCTCGAGATCGTCAAGATCATCCATGCGGACTCAAAGACCGCGAGCATTCCCGTCATCGCGCTGGGGGACGGCAGCCAGAGAGCGCTGATGGAGGCGTTTCAAGCAGGCTGCGACGACTATATCGACCGGCACCGGAACCCGGCGACCATTGCCTCGCACGTAAAGAGCATTTTGGTGAGCCGGCAGGAGGGTTTCCAGCCGACCCAAATGCTGGCGGCAGCAGACACGAGCCTCAGCGGCAGCCTGAGCCACCACGATCTGACCGGCGTGGTGCAAATGTTGGTGCAAGCGCACCAGACGGGCGCGCTACACGTCAATGCGGGAGACACCGACGGCGTGATTTTCTTCGATGCGGGCGAGATTACCCACGCCGAGACGGGAAGCCTGTTCGGCGACGAAGCAGTGATCCACATCTTCAAGAACTGCGAGCAGGCCGGGGCGGGCGTGTACAAGTTCGTCTACGGAGCGGTTTCCGTGCAGCGCACGGTGCTGCGCTCGGCCACAGACTTGATGCTCGATGCCATGCGCGAGGTGGACGAAGCGGGGCGCGGCATGGCGGAAAAGGAAGCGCAATGAGCGAATCAGCGACACTCACTCCGGCTTCCGACGCGGCCCCAGCGCACGCGCCGACGGTCTATTTCATCGACGATAGCGCCACCATGCGCGAGGTGATCAAGATCGCCTTCCGCCGGGAGAACATCAGCGTGGTGACCTGTCCCGACGCGGCCACGGCCCTCGAGCAGTTCGAGGAACTGGCGCCAGACGCCGTGATTACCGACGTGATCATGCCGGATAAGGACGGCTACGAGGTCTGCGACTACATCAAGCAGCACCCGGTTTTCGGATCGACACCCGTGATCCTAATGTCCGGCGTGGTGAACAAGAGCGTCGCCGACAAAGCCATTGCCGTGAAAGCCGACGAGTTGATCCGCAAGCCCTTCCAGCCACAGGAGCTGATCGCGCGGGTAAAGGGCCTCCTGTACCCCAAACCCCAAGCGCCTCCGCGCCCGAGCGCAGAATCCGCGGCCCCCAGTCCGCTGAGCGGGATCTTCGCTCCGCCGGCAGCGCCTCCGCCAGCACCGCCCCCTCCGGTGACGCCGGAATCGGCCCTCACCGAGACGGCTTGGCCGAGAGCTCTTGCGGAAGCCTTTGGCCAACGGGCAACCGCCCCGGCGAGTCCGCCTGCTGCCACGCAACGCCCCGCGGCTGGAACTGCGGCAGATATCCAAAGGCTGAGGAACGAAATCATGCGGCTCGAGCTGCTGGTGAAAAAGCTGCAGACGGAACTGACGATTGAGCGGCAGTATTGCCAGGCGCTCGAGATGCAGATCAAGACACTCCACGAATCGATGGGCGGCTAGAACAGAGCGGACGATCTCCTCCAGGAGCCGGGGCAGCGCGAGCGCGGCGCGAAGACGCTGCGTTCCCTGCCCCGGTGCTTTTCTCAACGAGGTCGGAGATAGGGGGAGCGAAACTGCTCCCTTTGCACTATTTGAGTGCGCCTCCGCCTCGCTGAAAAGCAAAGAAGTCACCGGCTGGCCGAGCGTGCCTGGAAACCTGAAGATAAGCCGGACTGGATCGACGACAAGGCCTACGCCCAACGAATCCAGCCGCGCCTGGCCGATGTGACAATCTCAACTATCGCTCTGACCCTTGGGGTTTCGCTGCCTTACGCGTCGGACATCCGCGCCGGTCGACGGAGGCCTCATCCCCGACGTTGGTTGAGCCTTACTAGGCTGGTTGGGGAGTGTCCTGCCAGATAGGTCGAGCCGCCAGAGCACTTGTCCGGTAACCCGACTGACCCGGCGATGGTCCCGGACGGAAGCACTACGACCTCCAATCGGGATGCAACTCAAGCAGCCGTCCTCTCACACATTCACTTATAGGACTGGCCGACCAGCCAAAATCCCCGCCGCCGGTCCCTTGTTCGAAGGCATACCGAAATTTCACAAAAGCGTCTGCACTTATGTGTAGGACATAATCAAAGTCGGTTTTTGGTGCGGGAATGCCCTTAACTGCGGCATACATAGCCTCCATTTTAGCTTTATGAGATTCATAGCTGGCGCGAATAGCTTTTTGGCTCTCGGGCGTTGTCTTGGAAAACAGGTCTGCCAAATCGTGGCCTTTTTCAAGTGTGCCTCGTTCAACCAGAATCAGGCATTTCAAATACAACTCTAGACTGAACGCTGAGCACATAACCCACGGGAACATGAGATCAGGCAGCCGATTGGCCAGCATCGAGGCACCTGTTAGATATACTTCCGCTGTCCCGAATATACCCTTCGGATCGGCCTTGACTACGTTCTTCGAATTGGCAGCCATTCCTTTCTCCTTTTAGAGAGAGAATCGAGGGTCAGGTCAAGCTCCGTAGCAAGCCGTGGGTGGAGACCGCTCTTTCGCCAGTCGTCTCTCAATTCGGTCAAAATCCTAATGGTCACCTCCTTATAGTCCTTGAAGCGTCGCAGTTCGAAGACTACCGCGCCTCTGGGGACCCCAGCAGGCACTCCACTTCCCCACGATTATGCGAAGCGGAGTGCTCGCCAATGGGCACGCAATTCACTACGTGCTCAACTACTCGTCGGCTCCCATGCGTGCGAGCTACGGCTTCCCAGCAGGCAAGGATCTTTTGTCCGGAGAAACTGTGCAGCGAGATGGCACAATTGCTTTGCCTTCGTGGGGAGTCGCTGTCATCGAGGAAGGCGTACGATAGCCCTACCGCAGCCTGAAGACTCGAAGGGTCGTGCGGCCCTTCCCGTACGCCACCTCGCTGCCCAACTCGGCGGTCGCGAGAAAGTCAGTCGGCTGCGCCAGCCCGTGAGCGATCAGGGCATCGACCAGGGGACCCAGCTCGAGGCTGCCCTTGCTGCGAGGCTCGGCGTCCACCAGGCAGAGCGTCTTCCACGGCTTGTCCGGCCGCTCCGTGGGCGTCTCGAAGATGGCCTCGTAGGTGCGCCCGCCGATCCTCAACGTCGTGCGGCGGCCTTTGTACGAGGGCTCCAGCCCATGCTTCATGGTCCAGAGCGTCAGGTTGCTCACGATGTCCTTCGAGCTCGGTCGGTCGGAGCGGGTGATCCAGAAGTCGAAACTCTCGACCCAGAGCCCGCTGCCGACCGTGGCGAAGTCGAAATCGAGCGTCAGGCGCGTTTCGGCCAGCCGACGGGGCAACTGGTCCCCTGCCCTCGCCTCACTCCACGGTGATCGTCCCAGAAGCACCTCGGGGTAGCTCTTCATGGACGGTCCGGCGCTCTCGGGCCAATCCCACTCCCAGCCTGCGTCGTCCTGGCCGCAAAAGACGAGCTGCCAGTAGTTCGTGATGTCGCCCTTGCCATAGACATTGTTGTAGAGCACGGCTCCGGAGAATGGGAGTAGGGCGGAGTCCTCCTTGCGCACGTCGACGGGTGCCGCCGGGAGGCTGGCCTGTGCGATCCCCAGTCGGAAGTCCGAGATGCTCTGCTCGGTCAGAGATATGTCCTCGAAGACCGCGGACGTTCCTTCGCCGAGCGGGGACTGGGTGCTGATCCCCACCCAGATCGATGCTGGGTAGTCATTCTTGAAGAGGCGAATCAACTGCCAGCTCTTCTTGTCGAGCGAGTAGTAGAACCCGACGGCCTTCGTGTCCGAAGAGATCTTCATGTAGACACTCTTCGCCTCGATGACGTCGTGATTATTGTCGTCAGAGGTTCCGATGGTGCGAACGCTGACCATCCTGGTCTTGTTGCGTTCATCCATTTCCATCGCCATCTTCAGCCAGAGGTCCTCTTTCACGTAGATATAGAGCGTTCCGGCGTCATACGTCTTCAGAAACGTCGGTGTGATCCTTGCCGTCAGGGTAAACGGCTGCTTGTTGTCAACCTCGGTCAGCAGAAGTGGCGCGGTGTTGTTGGACAGCTTCTCGTCCGGGTCACGGAAATTGTCCCGCCTCGCTTCACTCGCAAGAGTCAGCCTGCCATCCTCAACCTTGGCATGAGCGGCGGCTCCGTTGAGCGAGCGAGTAAAGGTGATCCCAGGCAACGTGATGCGGCACGTTTCACTCTTCGTATCTTCGGCAGACGCTTGGCGGGGGACGACATAGAGTAAGAGGAACAACAGCGCGGATACCAGTATCTTCATGGTTTCTGGTTCTTGCCTTTCCGGACGCAGCCAGAATCCGCCCGTCCGAACTCCAACCGTAAGGGTAACAATACTGAGGCAGAAGGCGAAGCGCGACTTCGCAGGGTGCAGCTCCTGGGACGTCGCGAAGGCCGATCCAGGTTGGGGTGCAGGGCGCCGTGGTGGCGACATTTTCCCGGGCTCAGGCAACATCCAGAAGCGATCCCGTCGCAGCCCCCTGGCGTGCTGCGCGTTCGGCTGAGTCGTCTGCCCAGGGGTGGGGTAGAAACAGGGGGTGTGTTCATCTACCCCGTCAATAAAAGTACGGGATAGCGGATACAGACAGGAAAAAGGGACCACCCCCCTCGCGGCGCGTGCCGCGCGCGTTTGGCGTGTGGGGTGGGGTACTTTTAGCGCGCTGGAATGACGCCCCGTGCCTTTATTGACGGGTATGCGTCTACGCATGTGAAAAAGGGACCACCCCCCTGGGCGCGAGGGAGTGGCGCGACCAAAACAGATGAGGAGCAAATCTCCAAATCCCGCCACCACGACCTATGCCGAATCGCAGTCTGGCATACTTATCGGCTCAGTAATATACTCACGATCTATGGCCGGACGGGCCTGGCAGAAGTGCAAGTTCCTTGAGAGCGGAGAGAATCTCAAACCTCTGGTAAAGATGCGGTTTGGGAGAGAACCATCTTCTACGCTCGCAAGGGAAATTAGTGCTTGCTTACAACAAGGGCGTTTATTCTATGAAGCTGCGGAGTCGTCGTCGCTAGAAATTAGGCCGTTGCAGCAGTTCTATGGCATGGTTGGGTTCGCGAAGGCGTTGATCATTGCGCAAAGCCTACAGTCTCTTTCAACGTTGAAACATTCGCATGGTATCCGTGATGTTTCGGCTGGAAATTCACGTATCGAAGATTTGAGGGTACATGTTGACTGTGCGGGAGCATTTCAGAAATTCAACGATGTTGTGGCGCCTTTGACGCGGCTCTGTTATATCGATAATGCGACCAACAACCGTATCGTCAGCCTGCCGTCGACCGATTCGAGCAAACTCTACGGAGTGGAATTGTCTCTTCGCGAAATCTTGAGCCGTATACCAGAACTTGAATCGCTCTATCGAATGACATTTGGTGAAGATTCAAATACTGAGCTGATCTTGGTGGAACAGTCTTTTCAGCAAGAGGAAGAGTTTCGAATCCGCGTTGACGACGACGAACTCTTCATCAGCAGCGAATCGCTTAGGAGTATCGTGAACTGTTTAAGGAGAAAATTCCCGTTCCTCGATCAGTGGCGTCTGACCTCGGCACAACATGGATGGGGTAAATCGATTATCTACTTCCGGAACATGGGGAAGGCCTCCATCGATGAATTCTCTGAGCCATATATGTCGTTCGCTAGTGGTACCTATGAGGAGCGGCCAGTTCCGAACGATAATAACAAGCTCTTTACGATTGACACCGGTTTGCATCCGTTAGCTGGTGGCTTTTCATCAACGATGAGTGCAGTCTCACCGATAAACGGCCTGCATATGTCGGAGTTCTCGTATCACTATCTTGCTTTGTTCTTGCTCAGTTCCCTTGTCCGCTATCAACCACAGATATGGACTCATGCTATATCACGGTCGACTTTTCAGGAGATTTTGCCCGATGATAAAGCCTTGAGCCTCATTGAGGAGTTCTTGGCGCTGAATAGCACCATTTTCCCCAATGTGGTCGCAGCGATCCTAAACCCTCACGAAGATGCCTGGTTTCAAATAAGTGAGCGTGTGTGAAAGGAGGACCTAAGCCTCGTGCTTCCATTGCTCTTTTATCGAATTAGCGTTTTTGATCTACTCCAACATCGAGAAGCGACTCTCAAACAGGAGGTCAGCCAACTGAGTTCTGAAGAAATTGAGAGTAAGCCAGAGGATGAGCTTGTTCGAGATATCGCCTCTAAGTACAAGCTTGAAACCCCAGTTCTCGAAGACGAGAAGGCACACATCTCATATCGAGAGGTGGATGTGGATGTTAGCCAAGATCCAATGAGAATGATTTGGGACAGAAGTGGACCTTTTTATATTAAGGGTACTGAGATCACGTTCACAGTTCCCTTCAAAGGCGACCCAAATCTATTTCAAGTCCGTCCAACAACCTTCACCATGAATCCGCCGCGAGGTGAGATACGGGGCCGGGAAATTCATTTGGTCCAAACAAGAACGGACAACAATGCAGCTGCTGCAAAAGTTGAATACGAAAGCTCTTTACAGTCCATCAAGCAGCACTTGAGTTGGCTAGAATCGTCGATCTCAGACTTCAACAGCAAGGTCGGTAACCAAATTCGAAGCCTTGTCAATCAGCGGCGGCAGCAACTAGCTGCGAGGGCCGGAATGGTCGCTGCAATTGGTCTCCCGACTAAGCAGAGCACTGCAAAAGCGCCCGAAGTCGGCGATAACCGGACCCGTACTAAGTCTTTGGGAAAGAGCATCGGCAGTCCGAAAAAATGGGATGTCTTTGTCTCCCACGCAGCCGAGGATAAGGATGATTTCGTTCGACCTCTTGCTAAAGCGCTGCGCGACAGCGGGGTTTCGGTTTGGTTCGATGAATTCTCATTAAAAATAGGAGATAGCCTCAGGGCTTCCATTGATTTTGGATTGGCAAATTCGCGCTACGGCGTCGTCGTACTCAGTAAGAACTTCTTCGCGAAACACTGGCCTGTTCAGGAGCTAAATGGCTTATCGGCTCGGGAGAGTGGCGGGAAGACCGTCATTTTGCCGGTATGGCACAAAATAGGTGCCGAGGAGGTAAAAGAACATTCACCCATATTAGCTGACAAACTTGCCGTTTCATCCGAGCTAGGCATAGACGGCGTGGTAAGGAAAATCGTTGATGTGCTCGATGAGCAATAGCATTACCGTTTGGTTTTGATTTCCAAGCTGCTTCTCAGCCCGATCACCACCCTCGCGAGCGTCGATGTTTTCACCTTATTTCCATTGAGAATTGCCCGAATCGTTTTGCGATCAAGCCCCGTCTCTTTAGTTGTTCGCCGCAATCCACGCGCGTTGATTTCTGCGACTAAGCTCTCATTAGCAGCCACCCGCCCGCCGTCATAATGAATACACACGTCATCGATGTTTTCGATGAAGTCGTCTTTGCCCTGTTCAAACCGCGAAACCTCTTTTCCAATGCAATGATGTAGGCCGCCGTTGATCGTCATGCGGCGTAGCAATCCGCGTGTATGGGCCTTGCATTTCTCCCCGTCCGGCCCGAGCGATTTGATCTCAGGGTGCTGGACATACCCGCACAAAATGTCGCCCAAAGTGACGGTATCCGTTTGCGAGAGTTCGTCCAGACGATAGCTCTTTCCATTACGCGTGTTGATGCACAGGGAATGCGCCCATTGTGCACGGTTTTTGCTGAACGGGGTGAGCAGCGTCAGCTTCAGCGTGTCACGTGTTCGAGGATGCAGAACAAAGCCGAACGGGCTGGCCTTGCTTTTCATCTGGTCGAAATAATGAGGCGTTGAGATTCTCATTTTCATCATCGCAGGTAGAGTGATCCATGACGGAAGGTCATCGACATCGGCGGCGGTCTCAGCGTTGATGGCGCGCCCGGCAACCATCAGGACGTTAGAATCCGGCGCGATAATCTGTTTGAATTCGAGCACTAAAAGAAAACGCCACAATTCCCACCACCATTTCGGTAGGCCGTTCTCTCGCTCCTCACTTGGAGCAAAAAAGATCAAACCATGGGCTTTGGGATCAACAATCGTGACGCACTTGCGATGACTGCAATACGGACGGCCACATTTCGTTGTGTAGAGCGCATAGCGTTTGGCTGCTATCGACAGTCCGAAAAGCTGGCGTTGACCGTCATTTTTGTCGTAATTGTCATCAGTCAGCCGCAGAAGATGCGGCACAATCTTGCGATTGTACGGGGAAAGAGAATCGAATCGCCTTCGAATCTGCTCGACTTCGCTCCACGAAAGAGCCTTAATCGGGGAAGCGCCATCAGGCATCTGGATTGTTCCGCCAGCCCTACTCGCGACGATAATTACCGCATCCGTGTCGCAGGATAAATACGTCCCGCCAGCATCCCGAACGCAGCGCTCGATCATTGCCAGTAGCAGGCGTCCGCCCGACGTAATCAGAGCGCCGAGCAGGGGGAAGTAAAAGCTGCCGGGCTGCTCGATGGTATCCGGCGCGCGCTGCTTGAATATATGCTCGCCGGAATAGACCGTAATCTGGGGGCGGTTGCTCGGGTCGATCTTCACCGGATTCAGTTCGAGATAGGTTCCATAGGATGTGCTGTTCGCTAGTATTTTGAGGAAATATTGCAGCCGGTCATCGGCCTTATTCTGTTTCCGATATTCGATGACGCGGGTGAAGAAATCTTCTTTTCTCGGGTCAACCGAGATAGCGCCACGCAGTCTAATCGGCCTGAGGCCGCGCTGCTTTCCGTGCGGGATGATGCGGAAAGCCTCTAGGACCTTTGGAGCATGGCCACTCAATAGTACGCTGGCGATTAGATCAGGTCCGGCAATCCACATTGGCTGTTTCCAGTTCAATGCGTTTAAGCCGATATTGCAGGTGCCAGATTTGCCGTCGTACATGGAGCGAACCGGGAGAATATCGCTCTCGGGTATGACACGGGCATAAAAGTTGAACTGTTTCCAGAAAGCACGATGGAAAAGTCTATCCAAGGCGACCTTGGTCAACAGCGCGCGCACGTCCTCCGTCGCGTCCTCGGTAGTCAGCCGTGCCGCCGTCAGTACATCCCAGATGCCGAGCAGCGCGTCGACACTCGGGTATTCGCTTGTCAGGTCAACTGGCACCACAGGGACCGGCCAACGCCGGGTACGACATTCGGCGCGCCCGCCGTAATAGGCCGCCATTGCGATTCCGTGAATCTTGGGCGGGATGTCCTTAAACTTCCGCATCGGCTCCACAATTCCCATTGCGCGCAGATATGCCTTGCCGATGGACGCCGGGCTGTAGGCGCGGTCAGGCAGGAGAGCAATGGGATGTAGCTCGTATTCATGTTTTAGAGCGTTGAGCAACCCAAGCGTAGCGTGCACATCCCGACGCGCATAGGTGATTTCCTTCTCGGTGATCTGCCCTGTCGGCTCGTACTCCATCTTCTTCGGATGGGAGCCGAACGCCTGAATTGCATCCGCCAGAGAATAGCTGTTATCCGTCAGCGCAAACGCGAGCGTGTGCAAATCCAGGAAGCGGCCACGGCGCCACCTGTGCTGCTCGTCCTTTCGGCGCACAGCGGTCAATTCGATCTGCTCAGCCACCCCATTGAGAGGCGCAATACGGATGCACGGACGGTGGATATTCTTAAGCCGTTTGTCGCTCAACTGGCTGAGAATGAAAGAGAAGCCGCCATTACGCGCAGCCGTCCAGCGCACGGCGATGCGCGAGATGTCAAACGACAAATTGAAACCCACGATCAACGCACCAGCGCGAACAGATTCCCAAAATACTTTCTCGACAAACGCAGCCCGCGAGAGCACGGTTAACTCTGCGTTTGCGCCGCTTGCGAGCCCATCGGCCAAGTGCTTCTGGGCGTGGGCAATAATTGCCTGGATGTCTTCGCGCCCGAGCCCATCGCGATAGAAGATTCCCTCTTGGACGGCTACGTATTTTGTGCCGTGAAGCTCGCAGAAACGCCACACTCCGAAATTAAGCGTCTGTTCGAGACTAAGCGTTGTCTCCGTGTCCCAAACAAGAGCGTAATCCGGCCACAGCTTGGGCAAACGCGAGCGCTTCGGCGGTTGGTCCGCCCGCTCGCCCACGGTGCTAGAGGCAACGATGTGTGCGCGCAGATAGAGATCGTGGATCAAATCATTCCTCCATTTTCTTGGCAAATCGCCAGCACGCCTCGGCCAGCAGCGAGAAATGAACGCCTAATGCCCGAAAGATCGCCTGAGCAAACTTGGTCGGCTCTCGCTCGCAAGCCATTGGCACATCAGCGTCCTGCAAATGCTCATGCCCAACCGCGTGGCAGTTTAGGCAGGCGGGAACTTCAAGAGGGTCGCGGTCGCGCCCGAAGATGTGGTGGCCCGCGATTCGACGCGGACGCACCAGAAGCGGATCGGTGTTCCCGCAGTAGATACAGCGGACCCGCTGCGCTTCGTGTTGCCCTATCGCCTCCACCTTCCGCCGCGCTGCACGGGCTGGATTGTGCGAGGGCCTCATGCCTACTTCTCCTGTCCGCCGCCGCGATGCTCGCGATAGAGGGCATCCAACTTGACCAAGCCAGCGTCCGCTAACACGCCAAGCCGGTCGGGATCAGTGAGCAATTCAACGCCGCCCACGCGCTTCCCAACGAAAGGCTTGAGCCATTCGGTATCGCCTGTCCTTAGGAATCGAGCGACCGCAACCAAATGCTCGGACGCAAGCTGCGCCTGCTTCGAGGAACGAACTGCGACGGGCACATAACCGTCGAAACCGAGCACGTTCAAATCGCGCCGGAGCGTGTCGCCGAGGGTGGCTGAGTACCGTCCTGAAAGGCCGCGCTTGAGCTGCTTCCCCACCAGTTTCCGAACTGTGCTTGGCGTAGTGTGCTCAACGGGCGCTGCGTGCGAGAGCGATTCTCCGCGCCGCATCCGGGCGAGCACGGCCAACACGCGCAGCCGTGCCGGATGATCCGCCTTCCTGTTCTTCCTGGGCATGGTCTTCTTTCTCCTCAATCAGCGGCGTACCTTCACCCTAAGTCCCCACGCGTGGGGTGTTGTGGGGTGGTGTCACGGGTTAGCGATTGAAAAGGTGAGAGATAAAGAGTGTGGTTTCTGAATAAAAGCCACTTTGCCGGATGGGAGACGTGGGGTGCTGGAGGACCAGCGCAGAGGCTACTCGGGTTTGCTCTTGGCGCGATGGGCCTTGCGCTTCTCGCTTGAAAGGGCCTCGTCGATCTTTCTTTTGGCAGCTTCAATGTGCTCGTCTGCCGTCTTCCGGTTAATCCCCATTCGCGAAGCAATTTCGGCGAGTCCGAGCCCATACTCCCACTTCAGCGAAGCAGCTAGCTGCTGCTTTTCTGTCAAGTTGTGCATGTACTGCGATAGATCAGTTTTTGGGGGGCCAAGCCCCTCAAAGCCTTTCAACCAGTGCTTCGGAGGTTTGTTTGGCCCCCCCGCTTGTCCGCCTACCGTAGCTTCTGGAATTGCGCCAGCAGCAGCGATTTCCTCGTTCCGCACTGTGTCGATTGCCGTTTCCAATTCCCACAAGAACACCCGCCGGGCTCCCTTGAGCAGCAAGCGAGTGTGTGCCGCGCCCAATCTCTGCTCGGAGCTGGTGTCCGGAACGTGCTCCGTCTTTAGCGGTCCTATGCCCACGGTGGGCGCGACACTGAACAGCCAAGCGGGAGCGCGCCAAGATTTCGGTGATGGGAGGGGTGGAGCAGTCGTTGGGATGGATATCGAGAGCGGCTGTCCAGGGACGAACTCGGTTGATACTAAAGGTCGAACGTCGCACGCTAGAATGTACCAGTTGCGAATCCATTCCAGTGCCGCGCAGACAGCGGGCAGAAGCTGGTCCCATGCCCACTGGTGAGGGTCACGTCCCGCTTCGCGCGGGTGGGCCAGGGCCGGCTTGAAATACCGCCGATAGCTGACAGCGAGCACTGTCACCAGATCCTTCCGCAAAGGCAGAAAATGGCGGTAGAAGGCTCCGCCTTTCTGGTCAACCGGTGCAAGTTCGATGTCAGCGTGAGCGCTCAGAGCAATCCCTTGTCCGTCAAAGAAAACTTCGTGCAGTTCTTGTAGGAGCAGATTGGCAATCGCCTCCAGAGCCGATGTGAGGTTGCTATGCGGAGTGCTTCTTTTGGCTTGCATTTGAGCCAATTCTATCGGACAAACGAGAGCATAGCGACATTGATATTTCTCCAGTTACAACAAAAAAAACGGCATTTTCGTTGTACTCGCTGGTTGACATATATCGACATACGTTCTACAATTGTTTAGCATGAAGAAGCGTACGACAGTTTGGCTGCCGGAAGACCTTCTGGGTAAACTCAAGAAACTGTCTCACAAGACAGGCGCGCCGATGGCCGAACTTTTCCGTCGCGCAGTCGAGGCCTACTTGAAAAGGAAGTACTAGAGGAACGCGGGCCTGCCGTCTGTTACTAGCAGACGGCAAGCCCTGACCACCAAAGGAGGTATCAGCTCCAATGGCAGCTACGCAGACCGTACCTCAACATTCTCAGCACTGCAATTCCGCTCCGGTACCGCCGGAACTGCTTGCGCCCCGGCACGGAGTCGTGACCCTCTTCGGCTACGGCATCAAGGTGCATGTTGATCGGGGACACCTGACCGTTCAGGACGGCATCGGTGCTGTCCGACGCGAAGCGCGACTATCACGCGTAGGCCACGGCCTGCGGCGTCTTGTCGTAATCGGGGCTGACGGAATGGTCTCACTTGCCGCACTCCGTTGGCTGGCAGACCAGGACGCTTCTTTTGTCATGCTTGACCGGGACGGTTCTGTTCTGGCGACCACAGGACCTGTCCGGCCATCTGACGCTCGACTACGCCGTGCACAGGCTTTCGCAGAAGAGTCGGGAGCCGCAGTACAGATCACGAAGGAACTCATTGCTCAAAAACTACTGGGTCAAGAGCGAGTCGCACGAGAAGGCCTTCACAACCTCGAAGTCGCTGACAGAATTGCAGGCTTCCGGGCCGCAGTTGATTCATCTAAGACAGTCCCTGCAATTCGCCAGTACGAGTCACAGGCAGCCCAATCGTATTGGCGTGCTTGGCGCGAGGTTTCTATCAGTTTTCCCAGGGCTGATCTCCGTCGAGTGCCCGAACATTGGCAGCGCTTCGGAGCGCGGGTATCTCCCTTGACCAACTCCCCTCGTTTGGCCGTGAATCCTCCAAACGCAATCTTGAACTATCTTTATGCCATGCTCGAATCTGAAGCGCGTCTAGCGGCTGCCGCGCTCGGGCTAGACCCGGGCCTTGGAGTTCTTCACCTCGATAGCAAGACCCGCGATAGCTTGGCCTGTGACCTGATGGAGCCGGTGCGACCGAAGGTGGATGCTTACCTACTCGACTGGCTCAGCCGAGCACCCCTGCGGCGCGAATGGTTCTTTGAGCGGCGAGACGGTAACTGTCGTCTGATGGGGTCATTCGCGAAACAACTCTCAGAATCAGCTCTAACTTGGCGTAATGCCGTTGCCCCTTACGCGGAGCGATGTGCTCGTATCCTGTGGTCGACAGTGCCGAGGCCATACGGCAGGCTGACACTGGCCACGCCTCTAACTCAGAGTCACCGGCGCGCTGCGAAAGGTAGTCACGTCGATCCCTCAGCCAAATCAGCGCCTCGTCCCCCTGCCATCTGTCGGCTTTGCGGCAAAGCCATCAGAGTAGGGACTACTTACTGCGCTTCGTGCTCCTCCACGATATCCCGAGAGGAACTCATTAAAGCGGCACACATGGGAAGAATTGCTGCCCAAGCTCCTCAGGTCTTGGCCCGTCTCGGTGAAAAGCAAAGAAGGCACCGGCTGGCCGAGCGTGCTTGGAAACCTGAAGATCAGCCAGACTGGTTGAATGAATCAGTCTATAAGGGGAAGATTCGCCCGCGCCTGGCTGATGTGACAATCTCAACTATCGCTCTGACCCTTGGGGTTTCGCGGCCTTACGCCTCGGACATTCGCGCGGGGCGACGGCGACCTCATCCACGACACTGGGTGAGCCTTGCGCGGCTGGCGGGGGTTGATAGTCTTCCTCTGTAGGAAACCAACCCGTATAGCTGTTATGCCGATATACATATTCCGTGTACAAATTCTGTAAGTTGAATGAGGCAAGCCACACTCACTGTAGGCTGCCAGGTTTTAGTTTCCAGTGTTCTTTCTTCCGACTCGCGGAATTGTCACCGCCGTCAGTGCTCCTAGAATTGGACCACCGATAAGCGTCGTGATAACTGTACTGTCCACCTTAATAGAAAAGAGTCTCAACACCACCCAAAAGCCGCCGCCGAAGAGCAAGAACAAGAAGACCAACCAGAAGAGAAATGCAACAACCTGATTCTCATGACTGAAAGGGGCAGTGACTTTCGATAGCGTCGTGAAGAACTTAAGCGAGAGCTTTTCCTTCGGTGTCGGTTTCAATTCTTCGGAGCGATAAGAGGGCAGCGCCGCCATTCGAGCTGCAAAACTCAACAGTGATCGCATTTCATCTTCAAAACGTGCTCCCGACATGCTGCTAGACAGCTCCGGGATTTCCAGATACTGGTACGCGGCCAAGTATGTGAGTGTTGCCTCGACTGCGGGAAGGTCTTTGCGGTCCTTGAGCCTGTCCCTAAGCTTCGGTACAAATTCCCCAAAGGCCTTCAGAATGAGTTCAGTTTCGCGCCGCAATCTATACCATTTTGGTGGATTGGTCAGACCATTTTCCATCAGCCCTACTTGATGCCGGGAGGCGTAGATTTCCCTTCGCAAATATGGGTCCGGATACGGGCTAAAAGGTAAGCCCATCGCAGGAAAGAGGGATGCAGCTATCTCGTCCAGATAATCGAGGGCTGCGTCAATGTGCCGCCCAAGTTGATTGGTCCTGTATTTTCCAATCTCATTCACAATTGCATAGCAGTACGCAAACCGCATTTGCGGCGGAGAAAGCCATTTCTTCTTTTCCTTTGCGCTCACTCCGGAGAGTTTCACGGCAATGAGAAGCGTCAACAGCGAGATGATAAACAATACAACCCACCAGAACCAGAATGACCCAAAATGAAAGCGTATAGTTCGAATGGAGATGACCG
The DNA here is from genome assembly GCA_049514555.1 of Candidatus Acidiferrales bacterium. Lineage (GTDB taxonomy): Bacteria > Acidobacteriota > Terriglobia > Acidiferrales > UBA7541 > JBEKUY01. The sequence goes on along the minus strand of JBEKUY010000005.1, from coordinate 184,284 downwards.
TGGAACCGAAGTACCGCCACACGAGCTTTGATAGTACAAGGGGAATCAGCGGAATAAGTGACAACACGAAGAAGAAGATAAATGCATCGTTCACGCCCTTGTTGTCCTTCACTAATCCAACGCGTGTCTCGTGAAATAGCTCTTTAATGGATTGAAAGTATTCTTCGAGTGCGGCTATGTCCACGACAAGGGGGGCAGGTGAAGCCACATCTGCTTCAGTGGAGCTTGTCCCGGATTCAGAGTTGCTTGTTTCGCTGCGTGCGACCTTTCCTGCCGACGCAATTCCTTGATCTGAACGGTCCTTCGGATTTTCCGGATCAGCCGACATGGTGTGCCTCCAGCACTCTCCGAAAGAAGACCTAAAATGTCCGCCCCTTTAGCCACTCGGCGCGCGTCGTGCCCAGATTGAAGCTGCCCCAGTTTCCCGACAGTCGCGCAACAAAGAGAATATCAAGGGGGTTCAGAAGGCTTTTAACTGCGTCCCTAACGTCCGCCGCCCCTTGGTCTGTCTCGACAAGCCATACGGATTTCTCCAAATGGCACCATGTTGGGTAGACCAATTTCAGACCTTCAATTACTCTGTCGTAGTCGGCAGCCGTGTCGTTAGGCGCTTTGAGGTCATATGAGATTATGTGAACCAAGCAAGCCTCCCAAATGGATTACCCAGAGGATACCAGAAGCGAGACTCATCATTCGCTAGGGTGCAATTTCTGACTCCGCGATGACACCGCTCGTGACTGTACTCATCAATCGGAGGTCAAAACGGGAATTTGGGTTCGCGGGTAGTATGCTACCGGTTAATCGGAAGATCAAATGGCAATCTCGGCCTACACCCCCGGTCCGAGTTACGAGGGAGGCAAGCGATGCGAGCAGGGTTCGAGAGCCTGCATTACTTCAAGTGTCCGGTAACCAGGAATTGTCAGAACGGGCACCTTGAATCGGTTGGTTTTGAAGTCGCGCCACACCTTGGAATAGGCTAGAAGGTCTATGACAAGGACCGCTCGCATAGCTGCTCAATTCGCGATAACAGCGGTGCTCGCGACGGCGTTGTCTTTTGCCGTCCCTGTTTTCGTGGACCGACATGAGTTCACAACGGCTGTTTCGAACTATGTCAAGAATCCAAGTCCAAATAACGAAGCAATCCTGCGGGTCGCCAAGGCCAAAAATCAGCGAGTTGCACTAGTGACCCATTTGGTGGCAGCAGGCGTTCTGTTCATCTTGATGAACGCAGGATGGTATTTGGTGAGACGAAAGTCAGCAACTCCCGCGTAATGCGATGACCTGAAGACTGGAGTCCCAGTACGAAGATGTCCGGTTTGCCGACTTACCAGGAGTTAGGCATCAAACGAAGCGCTGGAACGTGCCGGATATGCCTTTACGGCTGCTCGCGCCTTGGCCTCAGCGTCTAACCAAGTTTCCTGCATTTGGTAGTTGCTCTCTCGACATACTTCAGTAATTCGCCGTTTTGCTGTTTGAGGATTAGGTCATCAAGGAACGGCCACCTTGCCTCGGGATGCGTCTTGAGGATGGATTGGTAAGCCCTAAGTGAGCCTTCCACTCCGGCGGTGTAGACGGCAACCTTGTCTTTGGCTTGCTTTGGATGCTCAATAATGAAACTGGCGGCGGAAAGCATGCTCTGGCCAAAAATCTCGCTTACAAAATTCTTGTTGCGGTCCGATTCGTAAAAGATCGGCCCGAGTTCGTCGCCGCAAACCTGAACAGTGAAATCGGGTACCTCGATCAGCCACAGCGTAAACCAAGTGCGCATGTCTTTGTTACCGGGCTGCAATGGATCGGCTTCGAGGGCATGCGCGATCTGTACGACCTTTGCACGCTCCTCCGGAGTGGATGGCCCTCGCTTTTGCTGGCTTTGGCCGAAAAGGTTGGTCCCAAGGAACAGCAACAACAGGCCTGAAAAGAAAATGCGCCGATGGGTCATGAGAGCCCCACAAGATGCGCTGGTTGAATGCTGCCATGCTAAAGGGAAAGAGTTCGTCGGTCAATCCAACTCGTATAAGGGCGGAAGAGCACTTTCCGCCAGCTCATGGGGCCAGTGCCTGGTAAACGCGGTTACCGTCCATGTGGGTACTGGAACGAACATGTCCGGTTTGCCGACTTCTGCTTATCCGGTTGTTTCAGCCTAAACGGTATATCTTGGGCGTCGTCGAACCCTGTACTACAACGGCTGGTGGCGACCTGAAACAACCGGATAAGCACGTGCCGACTAACCAGGACTTAGCCACACCGCTGCTTATCTGGGCAACCGGTTTCGACAAGAATGTGTGATTCGTAGCACCGGATATGTACATTGATAAATACGTATGCTACGGAAGATACTAATTGCCTTTGGTCTGTTCATCCTCGCCCTAATAGTCTTAGACGTTTACTTTGTTCATCGAATCGATTCCCAATTGGCGCGAGATTCCAGAGAAAAGCTGAAGAAATTAGAACCGCGCGTTATAAGAGGCGCTGGGCAGTTTAGGAAAAGCACTTTTTACAGGGGAGCGGGCCTCGGCGAAGTAACGGAAATCCTTGTGGGTTGGCCAGCAGACCTCGAAGGTGCTGCCCTGACCGTCGTGGGGAACCTTGGTGCCCATTTCTTGGACAATGGCGGACGGCTAAAGAAAGAAGTTCGTTTCGCGAAGGGCGTCTTTTGCCCGGTCAAAATCGCAAGGCTAGACGCGAGTGGGACGTACGGTTTTTTGACGCGCGACGAGTGTTGGGCTTCCGATGCGATTCTATTTGACAAGCAGGGCCAGGAGCGCTGGAGCTACCCGGGAGGTGTTCTCAAGGGCGGCGTCGATGATTCGGTCGGAGGCGGCTTGGATAGCAAAGGCAAGTTGCAGGTGGTTATTGGCTTCAACGGGGGAGGCGGGGTTGTCCTCGTCAATGCTGAGGGAAAGAAGATCTGGCAAAAAGCGGATAGGAACGTCTGGCACGTTGAGACCTTAGACATCAATGGAGATGGGCGAATAGAAATTCTTCACAGCAATGCGCGAGGCCAATTGCTTGTCCGGGACGCGAGCGGAGAAATCATCGCCCACTATTTGACGGACCACTATGTTTCAGGTTTTGCCTTGACGCGATGGGGTGCGGAATCGCAGGCCCGACACATTCTGATTCCATCTCGGGAGACTGATGATGGGTGCTACAGACCCGTCATCTTGGTACTAGATGCCGAGGGCAAAACTGTCGCCCATTACGACGCGCCACTCGGTGACCTCATGAACCAACCGCAAGGGACACCCGTGCACTTTCCAAAGGTCCCCTCGTACTACGCCGTCCTGCAAAGCAACGGACCTTTAAAGCGCTCGCTGCTTTTTCTCTACGATGGTGTTGGAAAAATCGCCTATCAGGAAATTCTTGCGGACGCCTGTTTCGGGATTGCCTCAATGCCAGGGAAAACAGGTGACCGGTTACTAGTCGGTTGTTCGGGTGATATTTTGGAATACTCTCCCATCACTGATGGCGCCGCTACGCAGGCGAACAGTGATGCGGGAGTCGTTGAGTACCGCTAGGTCCTGGTAAACGCTTATCGGACAAGTGAACGGGCGCCCGCGCGCGGGGGGGGGGGGGTGGTCCCTTTTTCGCGTGCGTAGACGCATACCCGTGCCTTTATTGACTCCACCGGCAATATTCAGTAGCCTCGGCGTTCCTGCTGCGGCGGTCCCATGACAGCAAGCATGGAACCGCGGAGGGGGCCATGGACGCGGAGAATCCTCGGACAAGAATCCGAAAACAAGGCGCAAGTGGAATTACGCGCCGCGAGTTTGCGCGGCAGGCGGCACTGGTGACGGCCACGGCGGCGGCCGGTCTGGGCCCCACGGCGCCCCTGCTGGGAGCAGCGAGCGCGGCGCAGGAGTCAACATCGCAATTGGCCAAGACGTCCAGCCTCGCGCCCCAGAGCCAGGCTGAAATCGACGGGAAGATTCAAGCGATTCTCGGACGCTACGGGAACGGGCTGAGCGGGGCGCAGAAGGCGGACGTACAGCGGCTCGTGAGAGAAATGCAGCAGCCGCTCGAGAAGCTCCGCTCCTATTCCCTCGCGAACTCCGATATGCCGGCCACGGTCCTCAAGCCGAACGTCGAACGCGAAAAGCCGCGGACCGCGGCGCCCTCCCCCGGACCGGCAAAGCCGAAAGGATAGCGAGGGAACGATGCTGAGCGAAAACATCCTGTACCTCTCCGCAGGCGAACTGGCCAAGAAAATCGAGGCGCGGGCGATTTCTCCGGTCGAGCTCACGGAAAGCTATCTGGCGCGCGCCGAGAAGTTCGGTCCGAAACTGAACGCCTTCGCGACGCTGACGCCGGACCTGGCGCTCGAACAGGCACACGCGGCCGAACGCGAGATCAAGGCCGGACGTTACCGAGGACCGTTGCACGGCATTCCCTACGCGGCCAAAGACCTCCTGGCGGTGAAGGGGTATCCGACGACGTGGGGGGTCAAGCCATTCGCGAAGCAGGTGTTCGACGAGAATGCGGCCGCGATCGAGCACCTGAATCGCGCGGGCGCGGTCCTGATCGGCAAGGCGGCGATGATCGAGTTGGCCGGCGGAATGGGCTACCGGTTCGCATCGGCGTCCGCAACGGGCGCGGCGAAGAACCCGTGGAATACCGGTTGCTGGACCTGCGGGTCGTCCTCGGGCTCTGGCGCGATCGTGTCGGCAGCGCTGGCGGCGTGGGCGATTGGAACGGAAACGTGGGGATCGATCGTATGCCCGGCAGCGTTCTGCGGGGTGACCGGCCTGCGGCCGACCTTCGGGCGGGTGAGCCGCTACGGAACGATGGCCCTGGCCTACTCGATGGACAAGATCGGCCCGTTGGCCCGCACTGCTGATGACTGCGCGCGAGTGCTCAGCGTGATTGCGGCGCACGACGCGCGGGATCCGGGGACGCTGCCGCTCGATCGCGCGGCGTTCTCCTATAGCGCCGCACAGGATCTGCATGCCCGGCCACTGCGCGTGGGATGGGTCGTCAACGCGTGGAAGGACAAAGACTTGCAGGCCGGAGTAGGCAAAGTCGCAAAAGAGGCCATGCGCGTGGTGCGGCGGCATGCCGCAAGTGTGAAAGATGTGCGCCTGCCCGAGGGGCCGTGGGATGAGGCGGGCGGGGTGATCGTAAACGTGGAAAGCGCGTCGGCTTATGAAAACCTGATTACGAGTGGGCGCACGGCAGACCTGACCGACCCTTTGGGACAGATCGCCGGATACGTGAACCAGCAGATTTCCGGAAGCGACTACTTGCATGCGGACCGCGTGCGCGCGATCGCGCAGAAAAGAATGGCCGAGCTATTCGATGATTACGACGTGCTGGCGGCGCCTACGCTTCCGGTGGCGGCCACGCCGCTGGAGATGAATCTCGAGAAAGACCTGTCGTTCCCCGACCCGCTCGGCGCTCTGGGGAACATGTGCGGTCTGCCCGCCGTGAGCGTACCGTGCGGTCTCAACGAAAAGGCTCTGCCGGTGGGCTTGCTCTTTGTGGCGAAAGCCGGGAATGACCTTGCCGCCGTGCAGGCCGCCCGCACCTTCCAGCAATACACCAACTGGCACAAGGCTCACCCCCCGCTGCACTGAGCATCACTCATGGATGGCAGAAAGATTTTCCGGGGGGAGGCCTCGTGGAGACCGAACGTCAGGAGGAAGTTTCTTGGCGCTCGAGGATCTCGCGGACGGCGCGCAAAATCGCCATGCGGGTAAAAGGCTTCGACAGAAGAACAGAGGAAGGGTCCCACTCGCCGGGGAGACCGGCCGTTTGCTCCGTATAGCCGGACATGAAGATAACTTTGATATCCGGGCGAACCGAGGTGAGCCTGGCGGCCAACTCGCGTCCAGTCAGGCCGGGCATGACCATGTCGGTGACGAGGACGTGGATGGGACCCTGATGCCGGCAGGCGTGTTCGAGGGCGGCGTCGCCGTCATTGGCTTCGAGGACGGTGTACCCTCCCAGGACCAAGAACTCGCGCGCGATCTCGCGAACGTCCTGCTCATCCTCGACGAGGAGGATAGTTTCCGAGCCGCGAGGCACGTCGGTCACTCCGCGGGTGGGGGCAAGCTTCTGTGAGGGCTGCTCCACGCGGGGAAGATAAACCTTAAAGGTCGTCCCCTTTCCCACCTCGCTGTAAACCCAGATGAACCCGCCGCTCTGTTTGACAATGCCGTAGACGGTCGCCAGGCCGAGACCGGTGCCCTTGCCCTGCTCCTTGGTGGTGAAAAAGGGCTCGAAAATGCGCGCTTGCGTCTCGGCATCCATGCCGGTTCCGGTGTCGCTGACCGCGAGGAGAACATAGCGCCCCGGCGTCATCAGGGGATGCGATCCCGTGTAGATGCGATCCAGCTCAACATTGGATGTTTCAATGATCAGCCGGCCGCCCCGCGGCATGGCATCACGTGAATTCACGGCCAGGTTCATGAGGACCTGCTCCATCTGGCTGGCGTCAGCGCGGATGGCGGAGAGGCTCTCACCGGCGCGGATGACGAGCTCAATGTCTTCGCCAATCAGGCGCGGCAGAAGTCTGCCCATTTCCTCGACCACTTCGTTCAGGTTGATGACTTTGGGTTGGAGGACCTGCATGCGACTGAAGGCCAGAAGCTGGCGCGTCAGGGTGGTGGCACGGTCGGTGGCGCGATCGATCTGCTCGATCTTGCGCAGATCGGATTCGGAAGAGGCCAGCCGATCTCGAAGAATCTCGGTGTGGCCCTTGATAACCATCAGGAGGTTGTTGAAGTCGTGAGCCACGCCCCCGGCGAGACGTCCCACCGCCTCCATCTTCTGGGCGTGGCGGAATTGGGCTTCGAGGAGGCGTCGGTCCGTGGTGTCCTGAGCGACGACGAGTACGGCCGCGCGCCCCCCATATTCGATATCGAGCGCGCTGACTTCCACCTCGATGAGCTGGCTGTCTTTCTTACGATGCTTTTTGGTTGTGGCCCGCAGCCCCGTTTCGCCGGCGCCTTCAAACTGGGCGAGGAAATCGCCGTCTTCTTCGGGACGCAATCCAGTGACGCGCATTTCCAGGAATTCGTCCTCAGAATAACCGTATTGCTCGACCGCCGCGCGATTCACTTGAAGGAACTCGTGGGTTCGCTTGTCGAAGACCCAGGTGGGGAGCGGGTTATGGGAGAAGAGCAGACGGAAGAGGGCTTCGTTGCTTCGCAGCGTGTCTTCCACCCGCTTGCGCTCGATGGCCAGAGCAATGTGTCCGCCGACGGAATCGAGAAACTCCAGGTCTCGCTCGTCGTAAGCGTTTCCGTCGGAATAATGCTGCACAACCAGGACGCCGATCGTCTCCTCGGGAGTCTTCAACGGCACGCCGAGCCAAGCAGGCGCCGGGGAGCCGACCAGTTCGACCTCGCCCTTTGCCGCAAGCTCCTGAAAAACCTTCTCGGGAATGAGCGCGGCGCGACCGGTGCGGAAGACGTAGGCCGTGCAGCTCCGCGCCATCTTGTCCGGAGGAGGCGGGTCATCGAACTGATCGATGAAAAAAGGGCAATGGAAAGTCGCTGTCTTCCGGTCATACAGGGCTATGAAGCAGTTGTCCGCGGAGACCGCTTTCTTCAGCGCCTGGTGAATGTGAACGAGGAGCGCGTCGAGATTGTGGGTCTCGTTAAGGGCATGTGTGATCTCGTAGCTGACACGGCGCTCGGCCTCGCTACGATGCTGCTCGGTGACGTCCCGGAAATGGATCACCAGCGCCCGGACGGAAGGAACTTGCAGAAGATTGCGGGCCCGGCATTCGAAGCGGCGGTAGGAACCATCGCCACAGCGAAACCTGCCGAGGATGCATTCGGTCTCGCCGGGGCGCGCGAGCAGGCCAGCGAAATGCTCCCGGCCAGGCGCAGTATCTTCAGGATGCAGAAAGTCGAAGAGCTTGGCGCCGAGGAATTTGCCCGCAGGATAACCCAACGCACGCAGTGTTTCCGGAGTAGCGTAGACGATGGTGCCGTCAGCATCCGAGAGCAGCATCACCTCACGCGAATTCTCGATTAGCGCGCGGAGGCTTTCGATACCGACAGCATGACCTCCAGCCAAGAGGAACTCCTTCCCAGCGTCAGCGGCGCGCCGGCACGGTCAGGCGAAAAAGCGCCTGTCATCGCGCCACGAGCCAGGGACTCGCGTTCCTAGCCAGACACGCCGCCCGATGACACGAATCGAACAGGCATACCTTCTGATCCCCTCATTTTATCCAGGCAGCGAATCGGGCCGAAGCAAGATCAGCCGGTGGTTTCCTATAGGTTATCAGGGCGAAAAAGCCACAAACTCCCGGTTCACCGGCGCAAGTGGATCAAGGAAACTCAAGATCGCTTGCATCTACAAGAGAAGTCCCTTTCGGAAGCCTCAACCGGCGTGCTAAGGTGCGGCACGGATGTAGGAATGAAATGCCGGGAGGACGGCCGTGACAGTGAAGATTCTGACAGACATGTTTATCCTGGGTTTGCCGGTGCTGGAGAAGATTCTGCGGCCAGTCATCGTGTACGTCTTTCTCGTCGTGGGGTTGCGCCTGGCGGGAAAACGCGAGCTGGCGCAGCTCAACCCGTTTGATTTGGTGGTGTTGCTGACTCTTTCCAATACGGTGCAGAACGCCATCATCGGAGATGACAACTCGGTGACCGGCGGAATCATCGGCGCAACCGCCCTCCTGGTGATCAACTACCTGGTCGTGCGGTTTCTCTATGGCCACGGCAAGCTGGATCGGGTCGTGGAGGGTAAGGCAGACGTGCTCATCGAGAACGGCCACCTGAAGAAAGAGAAGCTGCGCAAAGACCTGATCACGCTGCCCGAACTCGAAGCGGCTGCACACCGCCAAGGGTTCGCCTCACTGGATGAAGTGCAGCACTGCGTGATCGAGCCGGGCGGCACGATTACGTTCCTGGCCAAGAAGCCCGCGCCCGAAGAAGCGCGCCACCTCGAGGTGCTCAAGCGCCTCGACCAAGTCATGCGAGAACTTGCTCAGATGCGGGGCGGCGAGCCGCAGAAAGCCTGAACCGTCGCTCCGGCGCGGTTATGGTTCCGCCTCAACCGTCCGCGATCAATGCACCAGCCACGCGGCGGCGGCGATCAGCACCCCGGCAAGGCCGAGGACGGTTCCGCCGAACCAGAACACACGCCGCCGCGTGAGCAGCGTGACCGAAGCAAGAACGATCGCCACTTCCAGAAGACCCTCCCCAATGTCGAAGCGGTCGGCGCGACGCCGCTCGATATCGCGCTCGCTTTCCAACTTACGGGCCTCTCCGCTGATCTCGTCTTTGTCTTTATCATAGCGCTGCGCTTCGGTGGAGTATTTCGCCGCGGCGCTGTGGGCTTGGGAAGCGTCGGAGGCCTGAAGGGTGTTTAGGAGATTGGCAAAGGCCTCATCCTGGTGGCGGCGGATATTCTTTGCTTGATAGAAGGCCCACTGGTCACTGGCACGCTGCTGTAGGAGCACTTCTTCCGTATGGGCACGATGGCCGAGCAGCGTCACGCCAGCCATCACTACCGCAAGAATCGAAATGGTCAACGACACGCGCAAAGACTGAGGATCGCTGCTGTGAGATTCGTGCAATTCAGCCGGTTCGTGCATCAGGAATTTCCCCCTCCCCTTGTATTTGTGTTTCTGAGCGATTCGGGAAACAGAGTATCGCAAAAGAGCGTAGCGCAATGCTAGCGGCGGAAAGCTGCGGTCCGCTGAAGATCCCGGAATACGGCTTCCAGGAACTGCTCGTCGGCGGAGCGCTCGGCAGCGGCAACCCCGAGCTTCCTGGCGATGCAATCCGCGATCGAGTGGCCCAGGCGCGAACGGAGCTCGGGATCGAGCTCCGCGCGACGGCGAAAAAACGTCTGCATGAGCTGGAGCTGCGCTTCGGAAAGGTCTGCGACACGGTACGTGGCAGAGGCTGATTCGTTGGCGGGCAGCCAATCCGGCGCGACGGCGCTCAGGCTGCGCTCGTGAACGACCACGGTGCCCGCAACGAAATCACCCAGACGCTTATTGCGCCGGTTCAGGAGCGCCGAAGCGATCCCGAAACAATAGGCGCCGGGAATCTGGTCCACGAGACGCAGCATGTTGCGGGCAATCGCTTGAAAAACATTCAGCGGGCGCCCGGAATCCTGGATGACGCGTAGATTCATCCAGCGCTTGCCCGGGGTCTGGCCATTCCAGATGGATTCGAAGACAGCGAAGTAGCCGTAAAAGATGGAAAATGCAATGAGCACCCCGGCGGCCTTCCCCCAGTTGGTCGCGGGGCTCCAAGTGATCCGGGTAATTCGCACCCAGGCGAGCCCCAACAAAAAAAGGGCAAGGAAGGCGGCGAGTTCGATGAGCGTATCGATTGCGAGGGCGAGGAAGCGGCTGCCGATACCCGCGAGGGGATACTCGAGTGTCGTCTGCTCGGGCGTCTCGATGTTAAGCTGATCCATCCAGCGGCCGCCCAGGCCGGCGGGGCTGGATGGATTCGTCGGATCCACGGAGTCCACAGATGCTCCCTGCGCGCTGGCTGGCCAAACGAAGATCGTTCTGGTCGCGATTGACGGAACTCGTCGAGCGAGCGCACCAGCGCGGTTTCGCTTCGCTCTCCCATCGTGAGCTCCAGGAACTGGGCCTATTATACAGACAGACGGCAACCGACCTAGCAACGGTTCGCGAAGACCCGACCAGCCACACGTTGAGCGTTTACCTAAACCAACTCCTCGGGCGGGCGCACAATCTGGTGTACATGGGCAGGCGCGGCGGCCTCGGTCATGTGGTGGAGTTTTACGCGCGTGAGTTTCCGCGCGTGTTTCGCGAGTCGTTCTCGTACACACTGCTGGCGTTCGCGGTGTTCCTCGCGGGGCTGGTCGTCGGCGGGCTTACCACGCTGGGCGATCCGGCCTTTTCACGATTCTTCTTGGGACCGCACATGCTCGACAAGATCGAGCGCCGCGAGATGTGGACGGATTCGATCGTGGGCGTCAAGCCGCTCGCTTCCAGCGCGATCATGACGAACAATCTATCCGTTTCCATCGCGGCGTTTGCATTCGGAATCACGGCGGGGATCGGGACGCTCTACATGATGTTCTTCAACGGGCTGCTGATGGGCGTGATCGCGATGGCCTGCTGGCAGGCGGGCATGCTGAGACAGATTCTGACCTTTGTGGCGGGTCACGGCTCGCTTGAGTTGCCGGCCATCTTCATAGCCGGGGGCGCGGGATTGCTCTTGGCGCGTGGGCTCTTGTTCCCCGGACTCTTGCCGCGGCGCGCGTCGCTCGCAGAGGCAGGGTCCAGAGCGGTGAAGCTTTTCTTGGGCACCATCCCGCTGCTCGTGATTGCTGGGATCGTCGAAGCGTTCATTTCGCCTACTTCCCTGCCCGATCCACTGAAGGTCGGCGTCGGCGCGTCACTGTTCACGCTTCTTGTGGCGTACGTGTCCCTGGCTGGGGGAGAAACGAAGAAGCAGGCCCAACGTCCTGCTTAGAGCAGGCTCCGTTCCTTGATATCCAAGTACTGATTGACGAGGGCGGGCGAGATTCGCGCCGCTTCGAATTCGAGCGCCAGGACGCCGCGCTGGCGCAAGCGCTCGAGCAACACCTGCCGCCGGTCCAGCATTTCTTGCGCGGCGATGTGGCGGTACATTTCGACGGCGGTGGCGGGCGAACTGGCGGCCACGTCAAGGAGTTCGGGCTGCTGGATCACGCCGAAAAGCACCAAATGGCGCGAAGCCATCTGCATGGCGCTTTCGATCACTTCAGGGAGTGCGGGCGTCTCGGATATGTCCGTGAGCCAGACGACAAGGCTGCGGCGTGACTGGCGCCCGAGAAGGGTCTCTGCCGCGCGCACGTGGTTCGCTTCGGAAGGTTCGCTGCGCACCATGGCCAGCCGCTCGAGAATCGCTCGAAGGTGCGCGGGGCCGCGCCCGGGGGGAAGCTGCTGCTGAATGCGGCGTCCGTAGGCGAGCAGGCCGACCTTGTCCCCGGAGTACAGCGAGACCTGCGCCAGGCTCAGAGCCGCGTTGACGGCATAGTCGAGCTTGCTGGGACCGAAAATGCGCGCGCGCAGAAGCCGCCCAGCGTCGATGACGATCCAGACGGTCTGGCTGCGTTCCGCCTGATACTCCCGTGTGACGGGGCGGCTGCGCCGCGCAGTCGCAGTCCAGCAGATATCGCGCCACGGATCCCCGGGGCGGTATTCGCGCAGGCTCTCGAAGTCGCGGCCCTGTCCGCGATGGCGCCGCAGGCGGCGCTCGAGAGCCACCTGGCGGGTGCGAATGAGATACAGCATCTGGCGGCGCGCTTCCTCGAGATTCGGGTAAACGCGAATCGTCTGGGAAAGATCGGCCGAGGCCCATCGCTCGGCCACGCGCAGCGAAGACTGGTAGCGGAAAAACAGTCGTCCGAGGTGGAGATCGCCGCGCTCGCGCGGAAACACTTCGTAGCCGGCGCTGCCCTTGTCGCCGGATGGAACGCGGAGAGTCCGCTCGGGCGGCCTCTGGACAAGCGCCGCCGGCACCTCATCCACCAGCGAAACGAGGATGCTCAGGCGACCCAGATCTTCGAACTCAATGCTGACGGCGGAAGCTGTGCCAAATGCTACCGGGTGACGCCAGACGCGCCGCACGATGATCTCCGCAGGATGGGGCAGCCGCGCATAGTCCCAGACCCACAAGAGCAGCACTGCCGCGTCCCACGCGCCCATGGCCCAAAGAAATCGTCGCTCGAACCATGCGGGACCGATCCAAACCAATCCGAGCAGAAAGAGACTAAAGGCGCGCCTGCCAAAGCCGCCGCTGGGAAGGATCCGCCCCAGGAACGAACGCCGCGCGAGCGGGGCGCCGCGAGCTTCGCGCGTTTCGGGCGCGAGGTGCGAAGCATCGAGCGGACGTGTGGCGCTCACCGGCACAGGAGTTACTTGGGCACTTCGACGGCGGCGAGAACTTCAGCCACAACCTGGTCGGCGGTGATCCCATCGAGATCGGCCTCGGGCTTGAGCATGAAACGATGGCGAAGAACCGGCGGCGCGGCAGCCTTGATGTCATCGGGCAGCAAAAAGTCCCGGCCACCAACCGCAGCGAGGGCCTTGGAGACGTGGATCAGTCCCAATGCTGCGCGAGGACTGACGCCGAGGCTCAGCGAGGGCCAGTCGCGGCTGCGGCGCGCGATTGCGGCGGCATAGCGGAAAAGCTGCGGCTCGACGTGGATCGCCTGCACCTCTTTGCGAGCCGCATCGAGCCAGTCTGCCGGAAGCGCCGTCAGATCCATGCGATCGAGCTGATGGCCATCAAAGCCCCGGTGGTAACGCTCGAGGATGGCGGTTTCCTCAGCGTCAGACGGATACGCAATGCGGATTTTCATCAGGAAGCGGTCGAGCTGCGCTTCCGGAAGCGGGTAAGTGCCCTCGAATTCGATCGGGTTCTGCGTGGCCAGGACGGCGAAGGAATCCGAGAGCGGGTAGGGGGTTCCGTCAATCGTGACCTGGCGTTCCTCCATGGCTTCGAGCAGCGCAGACTGGGTGCGTGGCGGCGTGCGGTTGATTTCGTCCACGAGCAGGAGATCGGTGAAGACCGGGCCGCGATGGAGCATGAATTTACTGCGGCCCATCTGGAAGACGTTCGTGCCCATGACGTCGGCCGGCATGAGGTCCGGCGTGCACTGCACGCGGCGGAAGTCGAGGCGCCCGATGCGCGCCAGCGTCTTCACAGCGAGGGTCTTGGCCAGTCCGGGAACTCCTTCGAGCAGGGCATGCCCGCGGCAGAGCAGGACGACCAGGAGTTGGTCCACAGGCTCCTGCTGGCCAATGATCACCTTGGCCATTTCAGCGCGTAGATGCCCGGCCACGCGGGCTACGTGTTCCGCCATTGAGGATTCTCCTTTACGGCCTGACGCTTGAGATGGAGCAAGCCGGTGTAGTGCTCGAGAGCCTCCACGATCCGCAGCGCGTCTTCGTCGCCCAGATGCGGATTGCGGCTGGCGCGTTCGGCGGCCTGAAGCGTTTCATAAAAACCGGGCTCGGTCCAGCCCAGGCGCTCGCGGGCGGCGCGGTGGAGATCGGCCAGGCGGGTGTTGGCCGCAAGGCCCAGGCGCCGCGCGAGTAGCATGCGGAAATGAGCGTAGCTGACCGAGGCAGCGGCCGACCCGGCATGAGCCCGATGGTAGAGATCGCCCAGCGTCTCAACAAACTCCAGCGGTGAGAGCCGTGATGGCGTCGGCGGCGCCTGCACCGGACCAGAGCGCCGCATGAAGGTCACGAGAATCAACAAGGCGACGAAGGCGGCTTGGAGTCCTGCCCACGGCACAGGCGTTCTTGCGATGTAGGCAAACAGCGAACGGCGCTGGCCGTGGAAATACTCGTCCCAGAGAATCGTGCGCTGGCTGGGCGAGCCAACGCAGTCCAGGAAGAAGCTGAGGTTGCCTTCGACGGGCAGGCCCGCGTTCGTGAGCGGCGTAGCGTCGGCCCACCAGATCACGCTTCCCTTCCCGGCGGCATAACGAACGGCCACGACGTTTTGGCCATCGGCATAGAGGGCCTCGTGGGAAGGCTTGGACGTCTTCCAGCGGACGCTCGGCGGCGCCATGGTGATGCGCGGAGCGTCACGTGTGAGCGGGCCGGGAGACTGCGCGGCATAGGACTTCCACTCAACGTCATCCGTCTCCTCGTGGACCGCGTCGGTTTCCGGCATCCACCGCGCCGCCTCCTCCCCGACGGCCAGAACGGCGCCGCCCGAATGGACAAAGCGCTGGATGGCATGCTGCTCCTCGGTGGAAGCAGCGTGGAACGGTTCCGCCAGGATCAAGAGGTAGCCCGCGCCTGTTCCGGGCAACTGGTCGGGAGAATCTTCCCAGCGCCGGACCTGGTAGCCAAGCTTCTGCAGCAGCGCGAACGCGGCGCGAGCGCCGCCGGAGGCCGTGGAATACGTCGAGGGGAAGCTGATTTCGCCGGTTGCCTCTGGGGGCACGACCGCAGCGGCGGCGAGACACAACAGCACCAGAAACGCTCCGCCAACGATCAGGAGGCGGCGATCGGACGATTCGATGGAAAGCGGCATCCGAGCTCCTCCAGGCGGTCGAGACTCGAGCGAAAGTCGTCGGCGGTGGCGTGCGCGCCGGCATACCAGACGCGCTCGAACGTACCGGTGAGCGGGACGAGCGCGGCGCGAATGCGTTCCGGGGCGAACGAAGCGGCGGGATGCGCTCTCGTGGCCGCACCGGGCAGCGCGATGTCCGCTCCGAGAGCGTCGAGAAGGTGAAGATATTCGCGCGGCGTACGGGATTGATCTGTCGTCCAAACGCCCAGGCTCTCTAGGCGGCCAACCGCGGCCCAATAGCAGGCGTGAACCGCCCCGCGGAATTCTCCGCGGCCTCCGGCAGCAAGGGCTTCTTGCGCCCATTGCCGCCAATCTTTGGCGGTCGCCACAGCAGGAGTCACGCGCGCGAGTTCGGTCCGGCGCATGGCGCGGAGAAGCCATCGCACCAGCAGCACGCTCATGAGAAGAAAGCTGCCTCCGATTAACAACCAAGACAGGATGTTCCGCGTCCTGACGCTGCCTCCCACTCTGCTGAAAAGGCGGCCCAGAAGACGGCCCACGGCACGTAAAATGCGTGCCCAGGCAAGCTCGAGCCAGGAGGGGCTGTGAACGCTCGAATATTCGCGCCCGCTAAGAATCTCCTGCATGGCGGCGCGAGCCGAAACAAGGTCGGTGCCGGCGGGCGCCGTGAGGGCAACCGCACCGGCGCGTAGCCGGTCGAGCCGCGCCAGGATTTCCTTCTCCGCGGTGGCACGCTCGGCCGCGTTCGATTCGATGCGCGTGAGTTGCGCGGCGAGCCAGCCGGTGGAGACATCGTAGCGTTGGCCGGAAACCTCCACGTTCCAGGAATGTGGCAGGGAGCCGCGCAGAGCGGCCGCATCCTGCGGATGCGCGGAAAGCCCCTCAACGGCAGGGCGCAGCCGATCGAGAGCCTGAATGTATCCAGCAAGATCGAGTCCGCCTGCGGCGGGCGGGCCCGCGCTCGCTCTATCCGCCGTCGCCGTAGGCGGCGTCGGCGAGGTAGCGCCCCCTGGCCCGTTGTCTGCAGCCACGGACACACCACCAGACAGGAGCAGGAAGACCAGAGAGACGGCTCGCAGCGAAGGCCGTCTCATCCGAGGACTGCGCCAGCAAGCGGTGTCGAAGATGATGGCGGTTGAGGCTGAGCCTCGCGCTCGGCCTCGGCCAGAAGCAGCCGGATATCGAGGGCTTCCTTGCGCACCCGGGCGTCGTAGTAAAAGAGCGCGACGATCAGCACTGCGAACGGCCCGCTCAGGATCGAGCTTACGGAGCCCGCCACCGCGTTCACCGCAGCGAGCCAAAAGGGCACCGGCCCCCCTTTAAAGGTGTAAGAGAAGACCGCGGCAAGGAACGGCCCCTGGATCAGCAGGAGCGCATTGTAAACGAGAAAGAGCACCAGCACCCAGGCTACAAAGATCTTCCCGCAGAGGTTGCGCGTCAGTTGGAAGCTGCGCCCAAGCGATGCGAAGACCCCAGTGCGTTCGAGAACCAGAACGGGTACGGTCAGAGCAAAGTGCAGAAACACCCAGGCGACAATAACCACCACGCCGAGCACAACCACAAGGCCCGCAATGCCCCTCGCCGTCGGTCCCAAAAGCGACACCGCGGCGAACAAGATCGCAGCAAGAAAAACGGCCGCAATAAACAGGGCGATCGCCAGAAGAACCAGCACGCAAAACAGGCCGATCATGCTGCCGATTCGGCCCTTGAGCTTCGCGTAGGCGCCGCGAATCGTAATCGGGCGATTGAGATAGACGTCGGAGATAGCGCAGGTGACCGCTCCGGTGGCAAAAATGTAGATGAACACGTAGACGAAGACGAGCAAGTAGGTCATGCCCAAAAACGCAGCGCTGGCCGCCGGATTCGCGAGATGTCCGGGTTTCGCGCCGACAATTGGGTTCACAAATCCCTCGAGGAGAAGCTGACCAGCAAGCAGGATGCACTGCGGTACCAGCAGAATCCCCGCGAACAGCGCGAACCGGCGGCGATACAGCACGAACGTACGGTCCAAGAGCTCTCCCAGCCGCAGCGGGCGCAGGTCGATCTCCAGCCAATCGTTCAACGATCATCCTCGCATATGAACGGTGATGACATCATAAACACCCGGTCCATTGCAAGCTCACCGGGGGAGACTGTTGTCCGCCGGACAAAGCCCATTCGTTGGCAGAAGACATCCCCGGAGATTTTCGCTGAGGCTGGAGCACATCGCCACCGCCGTGACCCCGGCTAGGCCTGTGCGGCGAGAGCCCGGAGGGCCTCCCCTGCGGCCACGATCGTCTTGTCGATGTCGGCTGCGGTGTGCGCCGCGGAAAGAAACATGGCCTCGAACTGCGATGGCGCCAGCAGGACGCCTCGAACGAGCATCTCGCGGAAGAAGCGAGCATAGAGCGTGGTGTCAGATGATTTGGCGTCGTGGTAGTTCCGCACCGGACGATTGGTGAAAAACAGAGTGGCCAGCGAGCCCGTGGCAACAAGTTGAGCAGGCACGCTGGTCTGCCGCAGGGCCTCTCGAAGGCCCGCGCAAAGACGCTCAGCGCTCTCGTTCAGCCGCGCGCAAAAATCCGGCGCGGCGATCTGCTTAAGCGTTTCGATTCCAGCGCGCATCGCCAGAGGGTTTCCGGAGAGCGTCCCTGCCTGGTAGGCCGGGCCGGCCGGCGCCACAAGATTCATCAGCTCGGCGCGGCCGCCGTAAGCGCCGACCGGCAATCCTCCGCCGATAATCTTCCCCAGTGTGGTGATATCGGCCTCGACCCCCAGGGAAGTCTGCACGGCGCCGTAGCAGAGGCGGAACCCCGTGATGACCTCGTCGAGAATTAACAGCGCGCCGTGTTTGCGCGTAACTTCGCGAAGTCCTTGGAGAAAGCGCTCATCGGGCAGGACGACGCCCATGTTGGCAGCAATAGGCTCGACGATCACCGCCGCGATTTCGCCGGCGCGTTCACCGAAGAGCCGCTCAACGGCTTCGAGGTCGTTGTAGGGCGCGTTGAGAGTAAGCTGCGCGAGGCTGTCCGGGACGCCCGGGCTTGCGGCGATCCCCAGCGTCGCGAGTCCGGACCCGGCCTGTGAGAGGAAACTATCCGCGTGGCCGTGATAGCAACCCTCGAACTTGAGAATGCGATCTCGGCGGGTGAAAGCACGCGCCAACCGGATCGCGCTCATGGTCGCTTCAGTGCCGCTCGAAACGAACCGGATACGCTCGATGGCAGGGATGGCGCGAATGATCAGCGAGGCAAGCTCAATCTCGAGTTCGCAGGTGAGGCCGTAGCTCGTGCCGCGCGCGGCCTGCTCGGCGATGCCGGAGACGACTGCGGGATGCGCATGTCCCAAGATCATCGCGCCCCAGGAACCGATGTAGTCGAGGAGTTCGTTCCCGTCGGCATCCCACAGGCGCGCACCCTGAGCGCGCTCGACGATCAACGGATCTCCGCCCACCGCGCGAAAGGCGCGGACGGGGCTATTGACGCCGCCAACGAGAAGCTCCTCGGCCCGGCGGAAGAGTTCCCTGGAGCGGCGGGATTCGCGGTGAACCTTGGTTGGGGAGCCACTCATGATGAACCGGCGGCCGCGCGCTAGCCCGCTTTGAGCCAGCGAGCGAGGTCCTTGGCGTGATAGGTGAGGACGATCCCGGCGCCGGCGCGCGCGATGGCCGTGAAAATCTCGAGCACGATGCGCTTCTCGTCAATCCAGCCGTTGCGCGCAGCCGCTTTGACCATCGCGTATTCGCCGCTGACGTTGTAGGCCGCGATGGGCACGTCGAAGCGCTCGCGCGCGGCCCGGATCACGTCGAGATAGGCGAGCGCGGGCTTCACCATGACGATGTCGGCGCCTTCCTCGAGATCGAGCGTAATCTCCTTCAATGCCTCGCGAACGTTCGCCGGATCCATCTGATGGCTCAAGCGGTCGCCGAACTGCGGAGCGGAGTGTGCAGCTTCTCGAAACGGCCCGTAGAACGCGGAGGAGTACTTGGCGGCATAGGAAAGGATGGCCACGTCGCTGAAGCCGGCGGCGTCCAGCTTCTTGCGTATGGCGGCGACGCGCCCGTCCATCATGTCGGACGGCGCCACGATGTCCGCGCCCGCGCGCGCGTGCGAAAGCGCTTGTTCGGCCAGAAGTTCGATCGTTGCATCGTTCTCGATGACGCCGTCCTTGACCAACCCGCAGTGGCCGTGGTCGGTGTACTCGCACAAGCAGACGTCGGTGATGACCAGAATCTTCAGATGGGCCCGGCGGATGGCTTCGATGGTCCGTTGAACGACGCCGTGCGCGGCGTAGGCCTCAGTACCTCGTGCGTCCTTCTCTTCCGGAATGCCGAAGAGGATGATCGCGGGAATCCCCAGAGACTCGAGCTCGCGACAATCCTCCACAATCTTGTCCGGCGATTGTTGATAGACGCCCGGCATCGAGGCAACTTCGACGCGCACGCCCATCCCCGGGCAGACGAACAAGGGATAGACGAGTCCGGCGGCCGAGGGCCGTGTTTCGCGCACAAGTCCGCGGATGGCTTCATTGCGGCGGAGGCGGCGCGGCCGGTGCGTGGGAAAACTCATCGGCGTTCTCCTGTCGCGTGGCGGCTGGAAAAGTAATCGATCAATGCCGCGATGAAAGAAGCGACCGACGCTTCCGAGGCGATCACCTCGGGAGAAAGCCCCGCATCACTCATGGCGGAGGCAGTAACCGGGCCGATGGCAGCGAGAGCCGTCTGCGGACGAATCGCGCGCAAAGTATCGAGTCCCATCTCCTCAGCGAGATTGTGGAATGCCGAGGGGCTGAAGAAGGTTACCACGTCCACGCCTCCGGCACGCAAGTCACACAGCAGCGATTCGTTTGGGGGTTCGACAGGAATCGTCCTGTAAGCGACAACGTCCGTGACCGCAGCGCCCGTGTCGCGCAGCGCGGCCGGCAGGCCAGTGCCGGCACGATCGCTGTGCGGCAACAGAACGCGCGCGCCACGAAGACACGGGCCAAGTTCCGTGGCCAGCGCCGATCCGCGGTGCTCGTGTGCCACGTAATCTACCGAGAGACCGATGGTTGCGGCGGCTTCTGCCGTGGCCGGTCCGACCGCGGCCACTTTCAACCGGCGGCTCTTGCTTTCTGATCCCGGAGAGGACCCGCCGCCGGCTAGGTCGAAACCGAGCTCGCGGCAGCGGTCGTCGAGCGCGCGGACAGTATTCTGACTGGTGAGAATCAGCCAGTCGAATTCGGCCAGATGCCGGAGCGAGCGGTCGAGCTCGGCAAAATCGGCAAGACGGGCGATTCCAACTGTCGGGAGACACAGGGGAATGGCTCCGCGCGCGGCCAGCTCGCGGCAGAGCAGCTCGGCTTGCTCCGGCGCGCGAGTGACAACGATGCGCTTGCCGGCGAGCGGACTCGCAGCGGCGTCAACCAAGTTGACGTCCGATCTGTTCGAGAATACCGCGTGCCCCCGCGGCGAGGAGTTTCTGCGCGAGGGTTTGGCCCAAAGCGGCCGCTTCGGCGACAGCAGACACGCCGCGCTCCCGTACGTACTCGGTGCCGTCGAGGGACGCTACGCAAGAATCCATGACAAGCTGCCCATGTTCGACGCGGGCCCAGGCCCCGATGGGTACCTGGCACCCGCCCTCTAGTTCGGCGAGGAGTGTCCGCTCGGCGACGACTGCCCAGCGCGTCTCTACATGATCCAGCTTGCCGGCTACCTCCAGCGTGTCCCCGTCGGAGGTGCGAGATTCCACAACCAGCGCTCCCTGCCCGACCGCTGGCAGGCACACAGACGGTTCCAGCACCTCCGAAATCCGATGCGCAAGGCCCAAACGGTCCAGCCCGGCCTTGGCCACGACCACAGCGTCGTATTCGCCGCTCTCGACCTTGCGCAGCCGCGTATCCACATTTCCGCGAAGGTCGCGAAGGTCAAGGTCGGGACGAAGATGGCGGAGCTGCGACTGCCGGCGGAGGCTGCTCGTGCCGACGCGAGCGCCCTGCCGGAGCGCAGCAAGGGTGGACCCATTGGTGGAGACAACGCAGTCGCGCACGTCTTCCCGGCGGCAGACGGCGGGAAATGCGAGCCGGGCGGTGGTCTCTGTGGGCACGTCCTTGGCGCTGTGCACGGCAAGGTCAATCTCCTCGGCCAGCAAAGCCTCTTCCAGCTCCTTGATGAAAATGCCCTTCATGCCCAGTTGGGACACGGGTCCCTGAGCAAACTTGTCGCCTGAGGTCTTGATGACGATGATTTCAGCGTCCCGCCCGGCAACTTCGAGGAGCTTCGAGCGGATGAAGTTTGCCTGCCACTGCGCGAGCAGGCTGCCGCGCGTCCCGATGCGCAACGGCTTCACGGCTTTTCCCGGGGGAGCCCGAAGATGTCCCGCAGCGCTTCGAGGTTTTGAATTTTTCGGCGCAGCTCGCGCTCGTTGCGCACTCGCTCCGCGCGGCCCAGCACCAGCCGCTCCAGCAGCTCGTCGAAGAGGGATTCGATGCGCTCGCGGTCTTCGGCGGCAAAGTGCTCGAGCGCGGAGCGGTGCTCCCGGAGCAAGGCCGAGCACTCGTCGCGCAATTTCGCGCGCAGTTCATCGAGGAGCGTCACCGATTCGACGCCGGCCTGCCAGGAAAGAAATTTCGCCACGTGCTCTTCGATGATGGACTCCGCCTGCGGAACCTGGCCTTCGCGCGCCTTGCGATTTTGCTCCACGACCTGAGTGAGGTCGTCAATGTTGTAGAGATACACGTTGTAAAGACCCGCCACAGAACCTTCGATGTTGCGCGGCACCCCGAGATCGATCAGAAACAGCGCCCGGTTACCGCGCGCGGCCATGGCTTTCTCGAGCACGGCATGCGTGAGCACGTTTTCGGCCGCAACCGAGGAGACCACAATGTCCGGCGCCGCAAGCGAGGCCGCGAGCGAGTCCCAAGGAATGACCTGGCCCCCGAAACGCCTGGCGAGTTCCTCGCCCCGCTCACGAGAGCGATTGGAAATCAGGAGCTGGGCGATGCCGCGGTCGCGCAACTGGCCCACGACCTGGTCGCTCATTTCGCCGGCGCCAAGGACCAGGGCCGAGCGGTTGCCGAGCTTTCCGAAAATGCGCTCGGCGAGCTTCACGCCCGCCGACGCCACCGACATGGGACGCGCCCCCAGCTCCGTCTCCGTTCGCACCCGTTTGCCGACTTCGAGCGCGCCCTGGAACAGACGATTGAGGACCGGTCCGGTGGCGCCCAGTTCGTGGGCGGCGCGGTAGGCCTCGCGAACCTGGCCAAGAATCTCGGCTTCACCGAGCATCATCGAGTCGAGCCCGGCAGCGACGCGGAAGAGATGGCGGACGGCATCGCGATCGTAGTTGCGGTAGATCGAGCCGCGGATTTCTTCGTCGCGCACCGCGTGAAAGGACCCGAAAAACTCAGAAAGCACGGCTGCACTGTCGTGGCAGCTCTCCGGCGGCACACCATAGAGTTCGCTGCGATTGCAGGTCGAGAGAATGAGGCTTTCCTCGAGGATGCCGCGCGAGCGCAGTTCCTCAGACGCCCGGCGGGCTTGCTCGGCGGTGAAGGCCACGCGTTCGCGGACTTCGACGGGAGCCGTGCGATGGTTCACGCCGACGAGGACGATCTCCATCAACCTTCCCTTCTCCGTGCCCGTTCAGAAAAACCGGTGATTGCGCGAGAGATAGACATTCACCACCGTAAAGCTCAGCACCACGAGCACAAAACTTAGGGCGCAGAGAACTGAAGCTCGTGCGCCGCGCCAAGAAGCCGTGCGCGAAAGCAACACATACACCACGTACACGGCAAAAACGACCAGCGTGAACTCATACTTCAGATCGGCGGCCCAGAAGTGCCCGGTCAACCGGTGCACCCACACCGCGCCAAAGATGATGCCGGCCGCCATGGCCAGCAGGCCCACACGCACGCTATTGCGGCTCATGCGCTCAAGAATTTCGAGCGGGGGCAGCCGCCAGAACGTGGTGCCCAGACGGTGCCCGCGAAGAAGGCGGTCCTGCGCGAGGAACAACGCGCTCAAAACGAACGAAAGCGCGAAAGCAGCATAGGCCAGGATGCAAAGAGTGACGTGCAGGGCGAAAATCGAGCCGCGCACCCCCGGTGGCAAGGGTGCTTCGGTCGTCGGAAGCTGCGCGGCGAGAAAAAACACCAGCACAAAGGGCAATACAAACGCGCCCACCGAGCGATGGCGGTGATGGAACTCGAGACCGAAGTAGGTGACGGCCAGGAGCCACCCGAAGAGCGACATGGAGCCGTACAAATCGTGGTACGGCACCGTGTGCGCCGCGCGGGCGCGCTCCAGTAGAACAAAGAATTGCAGTACGATCCCGGCGGCAAGGCAGACCGGTGCCGCACGGGAAACGAACGGACGCGGGGCAAAAAGGACCCAGGCGTAGAAGACGAAACTCCCCGCGTAAACCGCGATCGTGATGAGAGTGAGTGGCGTCATCTTGCCGGCCGACCGGCGGGCCGCACCGCGCGCCGGTCGCTGGACCTCGGAGACATGATGACATAGAGCCAGCGCGGCCCAAAAGACTTCATGCACCACCCTCCGCCAGCGGTCCTGGCGCGGCCGATGGAGGCCCGGAGGTTCTTCTGCTATGATTCCCTCCGGAACGGCTCGATGACTTCCCCAGTGGAACAATCATCTTATTCATCTCAGACGCTGACTCGTAAGGAGTTATTCCTGCGGGCGTGCCGCTCCGAACCCGTGCCGCGCGTGCCGGTTTGGATCATGCGCCAGGCGGGAAGGTATCTGCCGGAGTATCGCGAAATCCGCAAGAAACACGCTTTTCTGGACGTTTGCAAGACCCCCGAGCTGGCCCAGGAAGTATCCCTCCAGCCCTACCGGCGGCTGGGCGTGGATGCGGTGATCGTCTTCTCCGACATCCTGATCCTCGCCGAGGCCATGGGCGTGCATCTCGAGTTGAACGACGCCGGACCGCACCTGCCTGAGCCGGTCCGAACCGCGCAGCATATCGAGGCCCTGCGGATGTTCGACCCCGAGCAGGAAACGGGCTTCTTGATGGAGGCGATCCGGGGCCTTCGCCGCACTCTGGGTTCGGAAGTGCCCGTATTGGGCTTTGCCGCCGCGCCGTGGACGCTGGCGTGCTACCTGATCGAAGGCGGCACGCGCGAAGGCTTCGCCACGGTGAAAGCATTCGCCCACGAACAGCCGCGAGCCTTCCGTTCGCTCCTTGAAAAGATCGCGCGAGTCACGGCGCGCTATTTGAAGGCGCAGATCGCCGCTGGAGCCGCGGCCGTGCAGCTATTTGACACTTGGTGCGGGGAGTTGACCGCCAACGAATATGCGGAGATCGCTCTTCCTGCGACTCAGCAATTGCTGGGAGAGCTCGACGCTTCGCCTGCGCCTGTGATTCTCTATACCAAGGGATCGAACCACTTGATGGACAGCGTCGCCAAGGCCGGAGCGGACGTCCTCAGCGTGGATTGGCGCGTGGACCTCGCCGCTCTGCGTGCCAAACTCGGTCCCGATGTCGCGTTACAGGGGAATGTGGACCCCGCGATCCTGTTGGGGCCGGCTGCCGGCATTCGCGGCGCGGTGCGCGGCGCGATCGGGAAGACGAACGGCGCCGGCCACATTCTGAATCTTGGCCACGGCATTCTGCCGACGACGCCGGTCGAGAACGCGCAACTCTTCATCGAAACCGGACAGAAGACGCCTCTTGCACCACATGTTCCGGCCGCGCCGGGGACCTGAGAACCGGCCATGCCATCGGCCAATCCACAATCGCAACTGAACCGAGCGGACTTCCAGATCAGCGAGGAGTTTCTCGCCAAGTACAACCGGCCCGGACCGCGTTATACGAGCTACCCGACCGCCCCGGTGTGGAATGATGCGTTTGGGCCACAGGATCTTGAAGGTGTGTTCGCCGACGCGGACCGCGCCGGCCGCAGCATCTCGCTCTACTTGCACATTCCTTTCTGCGAAGCGCTGTGCTTGTTCTGCGCGTGCAATGTGGTCATTCAGAAAAACAAGGCGGTCGCGCCGCCGTACCTCGAGGTGCTGAAACGCGAGATCGGACACGTCGGCGAACGAGTGGCCCGCTCGCGGCCCGTGGTGCAATTGCACTGGGGCGGCGGAACCCCGACCTATTTGACCCCGCTTCAAATCGAGGAGCTATTCGAATTCACGCGCGCGCGCTTCACCCTCGCGTCCGATGCGGAGATCGGCATCGAGGTCGATCCGCGCGTCACCACGCCCGCGCACCTCGAAACCCTGCGCCGCCTCGGCTTCAACCGCCTCAGCATGGGCATTCAGGACTTCCACCCGCAGGTGCAGGAGACGGTGCACCGCGTGCAGCCCTACGAAATGACCCGCGACCTGATCTTGGAAGCGCGGCGCCTCGGCTTCGGCAGCATCAACGTGGACCTGATCTATGGTCTGCCCTACCAAACGCCGGAGCGTTTCGCCCGGACCATCGAGCAAATTGTCGGCCTTTCGCCGGACCGCGTGGCCATGTTCAGCTACGCCCACGTGCCGTGGCTCAAGAAGCAGCAAGGTTCCTTCGCGAAGCAGCTCCCCGAAGGCATGGCGAAATTCCAGATTTTCCGCACCGGCCTGCTGAACTTCCTGGAGGCGGGCTACCTCTACATCGGCATGGACCACTTCGCCAGGCCGGGCGATGAATTGGCTGTCGCGCAGCAGAATCGCACGCTGCACCGAAACTTCCAGGGTTACACGACCAAAGCCGGCGCCGACCTCTACGGCATGGGCGTGAGCGCCATCAGCGGCATCGGCGACGCTTACGCGCAGAACTACCGCGATCTCCCCGGATACGAACGAGCCGTCGCCGCGCGCGGGATCGGCACGATGCGCGGCTACCGCCTCTCGGCGGACGACCGCCTGCGCCGCGCCGTGATTGGCCGGCTGCTCTGTCACACCGTGATCCGCAAACGCGAGATTGAGAGCGAATTCGCGATGGTCTTCGACGAGTATTTCGCGCCGGAGCTCGAGCGCCTCGCGGTGTTTGCCGAGGATGGCCTCATCGTTCACAACGACAAAGAGATTCGCGCGACGATGCTGGGAAGGATATTCATCCGCAATATCGCGATGGTGTTTGATCCGTACCTCGAACAGCAAAAGCTGGATACGAAGCCTTTATTCTCAAGAACGCTGTAGGGATGGCGGAGAGCCGGAGAGGCGTGGCGAGCGACATTCCAGTGATCGTAGTGGGCGGAGGCCTTTCCGGCCTGGCCTGCGGCTATTCTCTGAAACAGGCGGGAATTGAAGTCCTGGTCCTCGAGGCGAGCGATCGTCCCGGGGGCGTCATCTCCACGAAGCAGCAGGACGGCTTCCTCGTCGAAGAAGGCCCCCAGAGTTTTCTCTGCACATCCGAGCTTCTCGCGCTCGTGCGCGCCTTGGGAATCGAAGGAGAGTTGCTGCGCGCCGATCAGCGCGCGCCGCGTTACGTCCTGCTCCGCGGCCAGTTGCTCGCCGTGCCCCTATCGCCTTTCGGATTTGTGCGCACGCCGCTGCTCACCGGCCGATCCAAATGGGCGCTCGTGCGAGGCTTGCTCCAGAAAACGCAGCCGCCTGACAAGGATGAATCCCTGGCCACGTTTGTTCGCCGCAAATTCACCGAAGAACTGCTGGAGAACCTTGTGGGGCCGATGGTTTCAGGTATCTACGCCGGTGACCCGGAGCGGCTGAGTTTGCGGGCCACGTTCCCGATGGTGTACGAACTCGAGCTACAGTACGGCAGCCTATTTCGCGGCGCCATGCAGGCCCGGGGAAGAGGAACGGGAGAGCGTCCGACGCTCTCCACCTTCCGGGGCGGGAATGAGACGCTTTTGCGAACGCTTGGCGAGAAGCTCGGAGCTTCGCTGAAGTGCGGCGCGCGCGTGGCGGAAATCCGCCGCGAGCCTACAAATGAGTTTTTGGTGCGGGTCGAGGGTGCGGGCGAAACGACCATGCTGCGTTCCGGGGCGCTTGTCTTGGCCACGGAGCCACACGTGGCGGGGCAACTCCTCAGCGGATTATCGCCGGACTTCCCCCGCCTCCTCGGTGAGATCGAGTATGCGCCCGTGGCGGAAGTCGCTCTGGGCTACGAGCAGCGGCAAATCGGCGGGGCCTCCGATGGCTTCGGGTTTTTGGTGCCGCGGCACGAAGGGCTGCGCGTGCTGGGCACGGTGTGGAACTCGTCGTTGTTTCCGGGAAGAGCGCCGGAAGGCGCGGCGCTGACGACGAGCTTCGTCGGCGGCGCCCTCGATCCCGATGGTGCCGCGCTCGACCCGCAAGCGCTCGTGGAGATCGTGCACACCGAGATCGCGCGCGTAATGAAGATTGAGGGCTGGCCGGCATTTCAGTCCGTACGGCAGTACCCCAGGGCCCTACCGCAGTACAATCTGGGCCACTCGGCGCGAATCGAGGCCGCCGAGAAGCTGGTGGCGCACTTTCCGGGCTTATGGCTCGCGGGCAATTATCTCGAAGGGCCCGCCATGGGCGCTTGCGTGAAGCGCGCCGCGCGCGTGGCCCGTCGCGCGCAGGAACTCTTGGCGGAGCGGCCCGCAATAGCGTCTCCCCTGTCAAGTTGAGGAACGGCGTGGGCGGCTGCGAACAATTCAAAACGCAATGCGAACGATACGCGCGGGGCGCGCTCTCGCAACAAGAGCGCGCCTTGTTCGAGGAGCATCTGGCGACCGGCTGCGCCGCCTGCAACCGCGCGGTCCAGGAGGCGCGGGCCGCGCAAACGACCCGCTTGCCTTGGTGGATGATTGTTCTGGTTGGAGGAATCGCCGGTGTCTCGGTGGCATGGGGACTTCAGGCTCGCAAGGAAAGGAAGGAGTTGATCGCCCTGCACGCGCAAGTGGAACGCGCGCTGGCCGACCAGCGCCGGCTCGTGGAACGGGCCAAGCAGGTCGCCCTCGAACAGCAGGCTGCGGCAATTCTCTCCGATCCGGCCACCGCCGTGTTTGCCTTGCAGCCGCAGCAACCTTCGCTGCCGGTCGTCCATTTGTACTGGAATGCGCGGTTCGGGCTTCTCCTGACGGGGGCGAAAGTGCCGCTGCCGGCGGGGGATCGCGCGCTGCAACTCTGGCTCGTGCCCAGGACCGCTGGGGCAGAACCGGTCAGTTTAGGGACGTTCCGGCCCGACGCGGAGGGAACAATCGTCCTCGTCGTGCCGGGCTCTCTCGTGGAGAGATCCGCGCTCGCTGCCACGGAGATCTCGGATGAGCCTGCGAGCGGCAGCGCGCAGCCGACAACAATCCTTTGGCGCGGAACCCTCCGGTAACTCATCTCCCAGGAAAGTGCACTGGCGCGGCTAACTCGCCGCGCCTCGCGAGCGGTGCGCGAGGCGTATTTCGCGGCGATGGAGGGCCTCACGGTAGCGGCGCTTCTCTTCCGGCGTCTTGCAGATGAGCGGGGGAACGGGCCTCGGTTGACCAGTGTGCTCGTCAATGGCCACAAAGGTGACGTAGGCGCTGGTGGTGTGCTTCCGCTCGCCCGTAAGCACACTCTCGGAGAACACATCGACGCCGATCTCCATCGACGTGTGGAACGCTCGGTTCACTTGCGCTTTCAGAATGACGAGCTCGCCCAAACGCACCGGGTTGCGGAAATCGAGGTAGTCCACTGAGACGGTAACCACGTAGCTGTTCGAATGCCGGTGCGCGGCGACGGCGGCGGCCATGTCCACCAGATGCATCACCCGTCCGCCCAGCATATTCCCCAAAGGATTCGTTTCCGCCGGCAGAACGATCTCTTCCATTTCCGAGCGCGACGCGCTCACCGGTCTTCCCGCGAGCCGGCTCTCGGCACGGCGTGGCTGCTTTCGCTTGGGCATCGTAAATGCCGGCGTCTCTCACCGCCGGTCCTAATCCGCTATAATACGCAATTCGACCGTGAGCGAACAAAAGAAAAGCCGCAGGCAGATGCTCGAGGAGTTCTTGGCGGCCCGGCCGGACGATGCCTTCTCCCGGTACGGCCTGGCCCTCGAGTGCGTGAACGCCGGCGACGCCCCTGCCGCCGAGGAACACTTCCGCAAGCTAATCGAGGCGAATCCTGACTATGTGCCCGCCTACCTCCAATTCGGGCAGTTCCTCGCGGGGCAGTCCCGGCGCGACGAAGCGCGCCGCGTGCTCTCCGCCGGCGTGATCGTCGCGCATAAGCGCGGCGACCAGCACGCCCGCTCGGAGATGGAGACCCTCCTGACCGACCTTGCCTGAGTGGGAACGATATTCTTTCCGCGCTCGCGTTCGTTCATCTTGGGACAGTAGTTCCCTCCGCCGCCCGCGCCTTCCCATCTCTGGTACCATTGAAGGGGGGAACCATGCAGTCGCGCCGCATTCCATTGTTCCCATTGAAAGTGGTTCTCCTCCCTCGCGCCAGCCTGCCTCTGCACATTTTTGAGCCGCGCTACCGAGGCATGGTCAAACGCTGTCTGGAGGAGCGATCGGAATTCGGCGTTGTGCTGGCGACGCCCAAAGGCATGGTCCACGTGGGCTGTACCGCCGAAATCACCGAGGTGGTGAAACGCTATGACGACGGCCGACTGGACATCGAAACCTCCGGCCGCGCGCCTTTCCGCGTGAACGAGGTATTCAACGAAAACCCGCTGGCGGAGGCCGACGTCGAGTATCTCCTGGACGACCGCGACCCGCCGGAAGAAGAGATCCAGAAAGAGCTGGTCGAATTGTACGAAGCCTGTTGCGTCCTGATGTCCAGCGAACCGCCGCCCGCGATTGAGGTGGACCAACGGGTGAGCGCGGCCTATCTCGTGGCCGGCGCTCTGCCGATCGACCTGCTGTGGAAGCAGCAATTGCTGGAACTGCGCAGTGAACCTGAGCGCCAGAAGCGCTTGGTGCGCTATCTGCGCGGCTGGGCGGAGGAGCTTGTAAATGCGCGCCGGCTGCG
This sequence comes from Candidatus Acidiferrales bacterium, assembly GCA_049514555.1. Taxonomy (GTDB): domain Bacteria; phylum Acidobacteriota; class Terriglobia; order Acidiferrales; family UBA7541; genus JBEKUY01. The sequence continues at coordinate 154,458 of JBEKUY010000005.1, read as the reverse complement.
AAAGAGGGCCGGCGGCAACGGCCACCCGGCGAATTGATTCCGGGCTGCCCGCCGGAGACGCAACGGCGGAGCTTGCAGCTTCATCTATAATGAAGAGGGGCGCGCAACGCGCGCATGCGGGGGAAGATGACCGGTTCAGCCAGCAGTGTGCCAGTCCAAGAGAGGCCTTCCACGCTCGGAGCGCTCAAGCACGCCAAGAGCTACGACTTGGCAAAGCTCCGCCGCAGCGTGAAGGACGAAATGCGCGAGAACCTGCTGCGCGCGCTGGCGGCGAAGCAGCCGCTGTTTCCCGGCGTTCACGGTTACGACGACACGGTCGTGCCGCAAATCATCAATGCCATCCTCGCGCGGCACAACTTTGTCTTGCTGGGACTGCGCGGACAAGCGAAGAGCCGCATCTTGCGCGGCCTCGCGCGCTTCCTCGATGAAGAAATCCCCGTCTTGGAGGGTTGCGAGATCAACGACAATCCGCTGCGTCCCATCTGCCGCGCTTGCCGCGAACGGCTCGCTGCCGACGGAGAGGATGCCCCCATTGCCTGGCTTTCCCGCGAGCAGCGATACGTCGAGAAGCTGGCCACGCCGGACGTGACCATCGCCGACATCCTAGGCGACGTGGACCCCATTCGCGCCGCGCGCGGTGGCCGCGATCTCTCCGATGAGTTGACCATCCACTATGGACTGCTTCCCCGCGCGAATCGCGGCATTTTCGCCATCAACGAGTTGCCCGACCTGGCCGGCAAAATTCAGGTCGGCCTCTTCAATATCATGCAAGAAGGCGACGTCCAGATTAAGGGCTACCCGTTGCGCCTGCCCCTCGACGTGCTTCTGGTGTTTACCGCCAACCCGGAGGATTACACCGCGCGCGGCAAGATCATCACGCCGCTCAAGGACCGCGTCGGCGCCGAGATTCGCACTCATTATCCGGCCACGGTGGAAGAAGGAATGGCCATCACCGCTCAAGAGGCCTGGACCTCGCGCGATGGGAGCCGGCAAGCGGAGGTGCCGGGATACTTGCGCGAGGTCATCGAGGAGATTGCTTTCCAGGCGCGCAACGATAAGCGCGTGGACCACCGCTCGGGCGTGAGCCAGCGCCTGCCGATCACCAGCCTCGAAAGCGTCGTGAGCAACGCCGAGCAGCGCGCCGCGCGGAACAGCGAGCCCTCCGCGATTGCGCGCATTGCCGACGTCTATGCAGCCTTGCCCGCCATCACCGGAAAAATCGAGCTCGAGTATGAAGGCGAACTCCGCGGCGCGGATACCGTCGCCCGCGAGCTCATTCGCGCGGCGGTTGGCAAAGTGTTCACAAAATACCTGGCGGGCGCCAATGTACAGCCGGTCATTCAGTGGTTTGAGAACGGCGGCGAATTAAAGCTCCAGGAAATGAGTCCCGCCCGGGAGGCGCTGCGGCAACTCGAAGAAATCGAGGGTTTGCTCGAGAACACGGCGCGGCTCGGAGGCGATGAGTCCTCGAAACGAATGAGCGCGGGACAAACCGTGTCTGCCGGAGAGTTCATTCTGGAAGGACTCTGGGCGCATCGGCGCATCGGCCGCAGCGAGGAGCGCGGCTATCACGCCGAGAAACCCCGTCCAACCGAACAGCGCGAGCCGCCTGCCCGGCCCAAGAGGCAGTTCAACTGAGCGCCTGCCCATGAAGATTATTCGCTACGGAAAATACACCGGCGAGCCCGCCGACGCCGTGGACCTCGAAGAGCTGATGCGCCGGCTCTCCGATTTCTTCCTGCGGAGCGGCTTCGAGTCGCAGTTCTACGGCCTCTCGGAATACGATCCCGAACGGACGATGGAGGCGCTTCGCCAGGCCGTTCTCCAGGCGCTCGAGGAGGGTGACCTCTTTCCTAACGAAACCCTCTCCGAAGAGATGCGCAAGCTCCTCCAGAATCCCGGAGCCCTCGACAAAAAGCAGGTGCGCGAGCTGATCGAGCAGATTATCGAGCGCATGGCTCAGGAGGGCTACATCGACCCGCAGCCACACGTGGCGCCGCCACCCGGGCAGAGCGCTCTGGGCCAAACCGGTCAAGCCCGCGAACGGGACACCGAAACGCGTTTTGAGATCACCGACAAGACCATCGATTTTCTCGGCTACAAGACGCTGCGCGATCTTCTGGCCTCCTTCGGAAAGAGCAGCTTCGGCCGGCACGACACGCGGGATCTGGCCACGGGAGTGGAGTCGGGCGGGGCTTCGCGCGCCTACGAGTTCGGCGATACCGTGAACCTGGACGTCAGCGCCACGCTGTTCAACGCCGTTCGCCGCGAAGGCGCCCGCGTGCCCATCCAGCTCGACTATCCGGACCTCATGGTTCATCAGTGCGAGTATCAGAGCTCCTGCGCCACGGTGCTGATGCTCGACTGCAGCCACAGCATGATCTTGTACGGCGAGGATCGCTTTACGCCGGCGAAGAAGGTGGCCTTGGCGCTCTCGCAACTGATCCGCACCCAGTACCCGGGCGATTCCCTGAGCCTCGTCCTTTTTCACGACAGCGCCGAAGAGGTGCCCGTCGCGGAGCTGGCGCGGGTGCAGGTGGGTCCGTACTACACGAACACACGCGAAGGGCTGCGCCTGGCGCGCCGCATCCTGCAGCGCCAGAAGAAGGATATGCGCCAGATCGTGATGATCACCGACGGAAAACCTTCCGCCCTGACCCTGGAAGACGGGCGCATCTACAAGAACGCCTTTGGGCTGGACCCCTTCGTCGTGTCGCAGACGCTCGAAGAAGTGAACAAGTGCAAGCGTGCGGGCATCCTGATCAATACGTTTATGCTCGCGAGCGACTATAGCCTGGTACACTTTGTTCAGAAGGTCACCGAGATGTGCCGCGGCAAGGCCTACTTCACGACGCCGTACACTCTCGGCCGGTACCTATTGATGGATTACGTCAATCGCAAGACGCGCCAGATTCACTGAAGCCGATGACCAAAATTACCGCAGGCAAGCCCGCGCCGAAGTTCACGCTCACGAGCACGAGCGGAGAGAAATATTCTCTGGCCGAGGCACTCAAGAGGGGACCGGTCGTCTTGGCATTTTTCAAAGTCTCCTGCCCGGTCTGCCAGTTCACGTTTCCCTTCCTCGAGCGCCTGCACGAGAAATACGGCGCCGAGGGTGTGATGTTTTGGGGAATCTCGCAAGACAACGCTCGCGACACGAAGGATTTCTGCGCCGAGTACGGCGTCACCTTCCCCGTCTTCCTCGATGAACGCGGCTATCCCGTCTCGAACGACTACGGCTTGACCAATGTGCCGACCGTTTTCCTGGTCGAACCCGGCGGCAAAGCGAAAATCAGTTGCGTGGGTTTTGACAAGGCCGATCTCGAAGCCATCGCCAAAGAGCTGGCGGGGCGAAGACAGATCCCGCTCGAGCCGCTCTTCCGCCGGGACGAAGTGATTCCTGCCTACAAGCCCGGTTGAGGGTCCAAGAACTAGGTCCGGTCGGGACCTGCGCCCAGACTCAGAGAACTTCAGTTTCCAGCCACTTCTTCCGGTGTCGCGGCGGTTTCTTCCTCTTGTCGGGGACAATCTTCTCCGCCGGAGGCAATCCTGCAGCCCGGCGCGCGCGGCGTCGTGCCTCCACCCCAGCGCGGAACTCACTCCGTTTCTTTCTCGCCATCGGCCACCGGCAAAACGCCTCTTGCCTGTCCCAGTATCCCTGCTAGCATACGCACGCATTGCCATCTAAGGCCAGCAGTCACGAGAAGGAGCTGACAACATGACCCCGAATGCAACCCTGCCGCTCCCGCCCGGCCGGCACTCAAGATTGGGGCTTGCCTGGGTATTGCTCTGCATTGCCCTGGCGCTTCACGTAACCGATGAGGCGCTCACCAACTTCCTGGGCGTTTACAACCCTACGATCATCGCTCTGCGTGGGCGCTTTCCCTGGTGGCCCATGCCGGTGTTCACTTTCAGGGTCTGGCTCTCAGGACTGGTGATCGCCATCGTGCTGCTCCTCGCCGTGTCCCCCTTTGTCTTCCGCGGGGCGCGGTGGATGCGGCCCATCGCATACATCTTCGCGATCATTATGCTCGCGAACGGCTTGAGCCACACTGCCGGAACGATCTTCGGACGCGGCCTCGTCGCCTCAGTGCATTTCGCGCGCCCCATGCCGGGCTTTTATTCTTCACCCCTCCTGCTCGCGGGGTCTATTTATCTGCTCTGGCAATTGAGGCGCACCAAGCCGGAGCCGCAGCAGGTGCGCGCGCAAGACTGGACGGACATTTGAGGGAACCGGATCATCCGAGCACGGTGATTCGCGCCTCAAGGCCTCGATTCAGCCTTGCCCCGCCGTTTCGTCCCCTTCAGGAAGAACCTCCAAGCTTGATTCCTCACCCGTGTGGTGCCTGCTCTTCTTCATCAGGAACATCAGCGGAATGATGACCAGGAAGGCGATTCCCATCAGCCAGAAGTCGTCCGCAAAAGCCAGCATCGCCGCATGGCGCTGGAGCATTCCGTACAGCAGGGCCTGGGCCTGGCCGGTGGCCTGCGTGAGATTCGAGCCTCCCGCCATCAAGGCCTGGGTCGCGCCCGCCAGCGCCGCCCGGTAGCTGCCGTCAAACGGTGTCATATGGCCGACGAGGATGCTCTGGTGGAACTGCGTCCGCCGCGCCAGCAACGTCGTCACCATCGCGATTCCGACGCTCCCGCCGACGTTTCTCGCGAGATTGATCAGCCCGGTCGCATTATTGACTTTGCTCTTTGCCAAGAACGCGAACGCCATCACGTTGATCGGTACAAACAGAAACGCCATTCCGGCGCTCTGATAGACGCGGGCCATCATCGCCGTTCGAAAATCGATGTCCAAATTGAAGTGCGCCATGTGAAAGAGCGACATCGAGACAACCAGCACTCCAAAGATCACCAGCCAGCGCGGCTCAACCCTGACCAACAGCCGCCCCACGATTGGCAGGCATATCAAGACGACGAGTCCGCCGACCGAAAGTGCCAGCCCGCTTTGCATGGCCGTGTAGCCCATCAGGATCTGGAGGAAGAAAGGCAACAGCATCGTACTGCCGTAGAGCGTGACCCCCAGCATGAACATCGTAAACGTCGCCACGCCTAGATTCCGGTCTTTGAACAAGCGGAAATCCACCGCTGGATCTTTCGAATGAAGCTCCCAAATCAGTGCTCCCACCAACCCGATTACCGTCAGGACCGCGCACCCCACGATGAAGTGTGCGCTGAGCCAGTCCTCGCGTTCTCCCTTGTCCAGCACCACCTGGAGGAAGCCAAGCCCCACACTCAGCAAACCGATTCCGATGTAGTCGATCTTGAGCCCGGTGGCGAACGTCTTGCGCTTGAGGTATGGCGGGTCGAAGATCAGCCACTTGGTCATCAAGAGCGACAACACGCCGACGGGAATGTTGATCAGGAAGATCCACCGCCAACTGTAGTTGTCCGTGAGCCACCCACCGAGCGTAGGGCCGATGATCGGCGCCACGACCACTCCCATGCCGAACATCGCCATGGCCATCCCCCGCTTCTGGTGAGGGAAACTCTCCACGAGGATGGCTTGTGATACAGGCTGGAGCGCGCCGCCACCGGCGCCCTGGAGAATGCGGAAGAAGACCAGTATGCCGAGGTTCGGCGCCAGACCGCAAGCAAAAGAGCTCATGGTGAACAGCGCCACGCAAGTCATGTAGAACCGCTTGCGCCCGAACAGCATCGAAAACCAACCGCTCAGCGGCAGCACGATGGCGTTGGCCACGAGATAGCTCGTGAGCACCCACGTGCTCTCGTCCACCCCGGCCGAAAGATTGCCCGCGATATGCGGCAGCGCGACGTTGGCAATGCTCGTGTCGAGCACTTCCATGAAGACCGCGATGACCACCGTGGCGGCGATCAACCATGGGTGCGTCAGGCCCTCTTCGTTCTTCGCCCCGGCGAACAGTTCGTTCAAGGAAACCACCCCCGCGGACCGCTCAGTGTACCCCTCAACCCCTTGCCCAGATGTGACTTGTGTCACATTCATTTCTTCGGTCCGGGCGGACTTCCCTCTCTACCGTGCTTGCCTCGAATAGCCCCAATCGGAGTATGCTGTGCCGGGCGCCGCGTCCAACGTGGAAGTCGATGCCAATACCGCGAAAAGGAGCTCTTCGATGAGCGGGCTTTCGCATCACACGATGTGGCTCGCCATAATCATCTGTATTGGGTTCTCAGCAATGATCCCGGGAGTTGCCGAGGCCTGGGACAACGGCCTGGCGCTCACTCCCCCGATGGGCTGGAATAGCTGGAATAAGTTCGGATGTAACGTCAGCGAAGATCTCCTCAAGTCCATCGCCGACGGCATGGTCTCGAGCGGCATGAAAGACGCCGGCTACGAGTACGTCATCATCGACGACTGCTGGCAGGTCAGCCGCGACGCCAACGGGAATATCGTCCCCGACCCCAAGCAGTTCCCGTCAGGGATCAAGGCCCTCGCCGACTACATCCATTCCAAGGGACTGAAATTTGGCATCTATTCCGACGCTGGGATAAAAACCTGCGCAGGCCGCCCCGGCGGCCTTGGCCACGAATATCAGGACGCCATCATGTACGCGTCCTGGGGCGTGGATTATCTCAAGTACGACTGGTGCAACACGACGACGCAAGATGCGAAATCTTCATATGCCAACATGCGCGCGGCCCTCGATGTCAGCGGCCGGCCGATTGTCCTCAGCATCTGCGAATGGGGGACTGCCAAACCATGGCTCTGGGGAGGAGAGGTTGGCGGAAATCTGTGGCGGACCACCGGCGACATCCAAGACCGCTGGGCCGGCGCGAAAGAGTGGAGTCCCGGAATTTGCTGCAACTACGGAGTCACAGCGATTCTGGATCTGCAGGTCGGTCTATATTCCTATGCCGGCCCCGGCCACTGGAACGATCCCGACATGCTCGAAGTCGGCAACGGTGGCATGACCAACACCGAATACCGCTCGCACTTCAGTCTCTGGGCAATCCTCGCTGCACCGCTTATCGCCGGCAATGACATTCGCAACATGACTCCCGAGATCAAAGAGATTCTGACCAACAAAGAAGTCATCGCCGTCAACCAAGACCCCCTCGGTGTCCAGGGCCGCCGCGTCCACAAGAATGGCGACCTCGAAGTTTGGGCCAAGGAAATGAAAGACGGCAGCCGCGCCGTCATCCTCTTCAATCGCAGCGCCGCCGAAGCCGGAATCGCCGCAAGTTGGGAGGACCTCGGCTATCCTGCGCACCTTTCTGCTTCCGTCCGTGACCTGTGGGATAAGAAGGACCTCGGCAAATTCACGGGAAGATTCAGCGCCAGAGTTCCTTCTCACGGTGTCGTGATGGTGAGGGTGCAGCCCTAGGGAAAGGTGCTGCCCGCCGCCCCAGTTAGGACAGTGGGACGGCGGGACAGCAGTTACTTCTATTAATCAGGATGAAGTTCGATCGTCTTACCGGCGATCACGTCAATGCGCTCTTGGTAGAAGCTCCGGCCGTTAGCAGTGCGGAGTTCGATGGTGTGCGTGCCCGCTCGAAGCGGAAAGTTCTTGAGCTTGCCGGCTTTGCCGGCGAACCCATCGTCAATATAGACCGAAGCATCTTTCATTTGCGTGACGAGCTTGACCTTGCCGGTGTTCGCTGTCGGGCCGTAAGCATAATAACCGGGTCCCCAACCCCAGTAAGGACTGTACCAGCCGGGGCCCCAGCCCCAGCCGAAGCCCCCGCCAAAGATCACCCCTCGCCGGGGTCCCGCCGATGCCAACGGTGCCAGAGCCAAAATCGCCAGTAGGACAATTGCCGATGCCTTCCAGAATCGCGTCATAGCTTTTGTCCTCCTTCCCTTTCATGGAACCCGGAATTGGCAACTAAGTTGCATTTCCGGTCCCACTCAATGGGATGCTGGAGGAACCTTGCGCGTAGCGGCGTGCAACTCCTGACTTTACTGTAGGTTATGGCGTCAATTCCAGGAGCACAGGCCAAGCCCTGGAAAGGTGGATTATCGTCCGGTTGGAGGCCAGCAGTCAGGCAGCCTGGCCTGTTTGGAGCCGAAGGGAACGCTGCGTGGAAGGCGGGATCGGAACGCCAAGCGTCACACCGCGCTGAGAACCCAATCGCCGATGCCGGCAGGTCAGTTCGTGCCGTTTTGCAAGTGCCACCTCTGCCCGATTGCGGCGGGACACGAGGCCGGGCCGACGCCGGGATGACCTTCCCTGCAGCTTCACGCTCGAACGCTGCACACGCACGCGAGGACTCGCGGCCTTCTCGGAACGTCGGTCGCCGGTTTTCGCCTCCTCGTTCGCGCGCAGCACATTGCGCAATTCCATTCGAGCTCGGCGCAGTCGTGTTTTCACCGTGCTCGTTGACACCTGCAGAACCCGCGCCGTCTCTGCCGTCGATCGCTCTTCCACCGCGCGGAGAATCACCACGTCGCGATACGCAGGCTCCAAACCATCAATTGCATTCATCAGCAAAGTTTGAAGTTGCACGCGCGAACACGAACTTTCCGGGTCTTCGATAGGCCTTGGGAAAAATGGAAACAAAACGGCCGTCCCGGCTGGTTCCGGCAAACTCTCCACGGTGACTTGCTTGGAGTGGCGCCGCTTCCGAAGCGACATCAGCGCTTCATTGATCGCGATCCTCGAGATCCAGGTGGCCAGCTGCGAGCGGCCTTCAAACTCTCCCAAGTGCCGGCAGGCCTTCAGCAGAGCCTCCTGCCGAGCGTCCTCGGCGTCTTCGTGGTTCCGCGTGATCCGCAGGGTCATCAGGTAGACGCGCTCTTTGCATTGCTGCACCACCTTGGCGAACAGGGTTGCGTCCTTCCTGCCGTCGGAATCGCTGCCGGCCGCTCCGTTCGGGTCAGTCAGAACCGCGGTGGCGCGATCGCCGGCGCTCGCTTCGATATTCCTGCACATCTCATTCAACTCGGAATCGACATTTGGGACACCCTCGTTCACCCGCTCCATGCGCAAACCCTCTTTGCATTCTGGAAACAAAGCCCCCCCTTTCACGCCGGATGATTGCTGTCCCACAACATCGACTCCCCGCACGCTGCACTTACACGGAGACAAAATTAGCGTCGGCGCACACCTGCGCACAGCCTCGCAACCCTGCGACCTTAAAGATCTGTCCGAGGCAGTTTGGCCATCCCTCTGTCTCGGTGGGAGCGCGGCGCTAACTAACTGGTCACCGAAAAGTGAAGTAGACCTTTGCGCTTCCCAATCAACTCTCCGCTTTCGCAACGGCCATTTCTTTTCCCCCAAGTTCGGATCAAGACGGGATGATCCGAGCCCAAATTTTAGTCACCGGGGAAAAGTGCTTCTGTACAAAAAGGAACACCTTGCGATATCGGCGCATTCCCCGAGTCGGAATCATTGCAACTCTTCAGCCAACCAGTAGTTTTCCCCATGGTCTCGGCGGAAACCGTTGACATGCCGAGGCTTCGGCCGCATGCGTGCCTGTCTGTTTCTGCATCTAGCAAGTACTAGTGCCGGGAGTTTTTACACGCACCCCGACCAACCCAGCCATTACCCCTCGCCCCTCGCCCTTCATAGGCGGCCCTCAGAGCATCTGCTGCGCATTAGCTAGGTGTGAACGGTCGAGGCGCGGCACCGACTTGATGCGCTTACCGCCGGAGGAAGGAGCGCTTTAGGAGCCCCAGGGACACCAGGTTGAGCCCGACAAAACCCCAGCGCCTCAATTGCTGTGAAAAGTCAATGTGGGTGGAACGCCACTACTGCGGGCTGGTTTCCGACGAACTTATCGGAGAATACGTCAAGTCGCAGGCGCGCTACCACGTAGAAACATGGATACGTTTAAACGTCACAAGGCCAGGGCACTACTGGAAGCCCGTCAGCCACCGAGGGTGCCGAAGGAGCTGGTGTCAATCTGGGCGCGCTGGAGACGGTCGGAATAATCGATATAAATCGTCTTCCACTCGGTGTAGAAGTCGATGGCGGCGATGGCCGCTTCGCGGTGCCCGTTGCCGGTCTGCTTGGTGCCGCCGAAGGGCAGATGGATCTCGGCGCCAATCGTCGGCGCATTGACATAGACGATGCCGGTAAAGAGATCCCGCGCTGCGGCGAACGCCTTGTTGACGTCCCGCGTGTAGATCGAGGCCGAAAGCCCGTAGGGAACCCCATTGGCAATGTCCACCGCTTCCTCGAGATTCTCCATGGGAATCACCGAGACCACCGGGCCAAAAATCTCTTCCTGCGCGACCCGCATCCTTGGGGAACAGTCACCAAAAATCGTCGGCTCGAAGAACCATCCCTTGGCGTAGGCACCGTCAGCAAGCCGATGCCCGCCGGTCAGCAGTTTTGCTCCTTCGTCCGTCCCGATCGCGACGTATTCTGCGACCTTCTCAAGCTGCGCTTTGTTGATGCACGGCCCCATTTCCGTCGCGGAGTTCAGCCCGTCGCCAACCTTGAGGCTTTTGGCACGATCCACGAAGCGTTCCACGAACTCTTTGTACACGCGCTTGTGGACCGCGACGCGGCTTGCGGCGGTACAGCGCTGGCCGGTGGTGCCAAATCCGCCCCAGATGGCGCCATCCACCGCCAAGTCAAGATTGGCATCGTCCATCACCAGGATGATGTTCTTGCCTCCCATTTCGAGGCTGCAGTGTTTGAATTTCGGTGCGCAGGCCTCGGCGATGAAGCGTCCGACCGTCGTCGAGCCGGTGAAGCTGACGACCGGCACGCCGGGATGCTTCGCCAGCGGCGTGCCTACCGCCGAGCCAGGCCCGAATACGATGTTGACGACCCCAGGGGGCAGACCAGCTTCGGCGAGAATCTGGACGAGCAAGAGGGACGACAACGGCGCGTCAGCCGGAGGCTTGAGCACCACGGTATTCCCGCAAACCAGCGCCGGCATCATCTTCCACGAGGGAATGGCCATCGGAAAATTCCACGGCGTGATCAGTCCGCAGACGCCGACCGGCTGGCGCACGCTCATGGCGAACTTGTTGGGCAGCTCCGAAGGGGTTGTCTGGCCGAAGAGGCGGCGTCCTTCCCCCGCCATGTAGTAGGTCATGTCAATCGCTTCCTGCACGTCGCCGCGCGTCTCCGTGAGGATTTTCCCCATCTCTTGAGTCATCGCACGCGCCAAGTCCTCCTTGCGCAGCACCAGCAACTGCGCCGCCCGGAACAGAATCTCCGCACGTTTCGGCGCAGGCACCAACCGCCACTTCTCGTACGCGGCCTGGGCCGCCTCGACCGCCTGGTTCACGTCGTCTTCCGCTGAGGCGGGGAACATCCCAATCAGCTCGTCGGCGTTGGCGGGATTGCGGTTCTCGAAGAATCTTCCGGTGCTCGCTTCGACCCACTCACCATTGATCAAGTTCCTGTATGCGCGGGGCATCACGGCAGCGCTCGTCATTCGGTGTTCTCCAACGAAAGCATTACGGAACTGACTCAGACGCGGGGGCCTGGCCGCCTGGAAGGATTACTCTAACAGGGCGTTATTTGAGGCGTCAAACTCAGATGGCGATGGGGGCGGGTGCTCTGCGGCCGCCCGGAACCAGCCGCCTTAATTAGGGCTGGAGTCCTGCTGCCCCGCCTCAGCGATAGGAAGGGGCGCCGCGGCTCCTGCGACCTCGGAGCCGAGCCCCAGTTTTTGAAGGCTCAGCGCGTCCAGTTTTCCGGTGGGACTCAACCCGTGGAATCTCTGGAACTTCTGTATGGCCTGGACAGTCGCCGGGTCCAACTTGCCGGTCGGCGTTCCCGAGTACGCGCCCTCTCGCACCAGCGCTTCCTGAATCTCAGTGATACGGTCGGGGGCCGGGCTCATCTGCCCCCGCTTCGATTTGCGCGAGACTCGCCGTTTCGACTTCGATTTAGAGCGTGCCGGCGAATTCATCCCCGCCGGCGCTGTCCTCACGGAGGTTGCCTTCCCCGCCGACGCTCTTGGCGTCTTGCTGCCCGCAGCTTGAGTGAACGAAGCGAAACTCGCGAGGAATATCGCTCCCAGAAGGAATGGCTGGATCCGCCTTCTCATCATTCTCCCTCAACTTGCGCGCTGCGAATCGCGTTAGTGCTGCGAATCCGCCGGCACGGTGCCCGATAGAAACACGGTCAAGACCCGCTCCGAATCCTGATGGCGAAGAACCTTGAAAACAACATCTTGACCGGGCTTCAGTTTGGCCACGGCGCGCCGGTAGTCCGACAAACTGCCTACCGGATCGTGGTTCACTTCGATGATTACGTCGAAGCGCCCAAAACCGATATCGTCCGCGAAGCTTCCGGGGTCCACTTCGGTGACCACCACACCCTTTTGCCCCTCCATGCCCACTCGCCGCGCTCTGTCGGGAGTGAGTTCATCCACGCGCAAGCCGAATTCCGCGGGCGCGTTCTCGTCGGGCTGTTCTCCGCCGCCGCCCGCGCGGCCAGGGAAAACCTTGGTGCGGTCTTCCACGATCACCGAGGTCTCCTTCTGCGCGCCATCCCGCACGTAGTTGAGCTTCACCTTGCCGCCGATCGGTGAGGAAGCAATCGGATTCACCAAATCCGTATCTGTCTTGACTGCGGTTCCATTCACGCTGGTGATGACGTCTCCGGGTTTCAGACCGGCCTTCTCCGCCGGGCTGCCGGGCTCTACGCCCTCGATGATCACGCCGTGCGAAGCGCCGAGCTGCTTCAGGGTGATCGGATTCGTGCTGTGGTCTTCCGTGAAAGACACGCCGATCGATCCTCGGGTGACGTGCCCCGAAGAAACAATCTGGTTGTAGACGCTGATCGCAGTATTCGACGGCAGAGCGAAACCCACTCCCTCATAGCCCCGGCTGCCGGTAATGATTGCCGTATTGATGCCGATCACTTGCCCCGCCATATCCACCAGTGGCCCGCCGGAATTCCCCGGGTTAATCGCCGCGTCCGTCTGGATGAAACGCTGGAACTGCCGCCCGACGTTGCTGCGGTCTTTAGCGCTGATAATCCCAGCGGTCACGGTCGCCTGCAGGCCGAACGGGCTCCCAATCGCAAGAACCCAATCTCCCACTTGGACGCCGTCCGAATTGCCCAGTTTCGCTATCGGCAAATCTTTGTTTGGCTCGATCTTGATGACGGCCAAATCGGTCTCCTCATCGCTGCCGATGACCTTGGCCGTGTAATGCGTGGGATCGTCGTTCAACTGCACCTGGACCTTCGTGGCCTGTTCAACCACATGATTGTTCGTGAGGATGTACCCCCGCTTATCGACAATGACGCCGGAGCCCAGGCTCCGTTCAGCGGCCGGTGGAGAATCTGGACGCCCGTCGAAAAACCGGTCGAAGAAGTCTTGGAAGGGGTCTTGGTCATCCGAGGGCGGCCGGCTCCTCCGGGAGCGGCGCTTGTCGATCACCTGCGTCGTCGAGATATTAACGACCGCGGGTTCGACCGTCTTCACGACTCCAGCAAATCCATTCGAGAGCTGAACCGGGTCTGGAACGGCGAGAAGCGTCGCGTTCGTTCCCGCAAATCCCTTCATCGCCGAGACGCGGCCAGACACCAGCGTCCCGATCAAAATCCCAATCCCCAAACACAGAATCAGCAGCACACTCACCAAGAGTTTTCGCTGGCGAGCCCAATCAACCATGTGCCCCATGTGTACTTGACTCCTAACCCCCGCGCTCTAAGACGGGAGTATAGCATCGGCCCAAGGACCTAGCCCTCGCGGTGAACGGTCTCGTCTCCATACTGCAACTGCCCGAATGGCCAGTACTCCCGGGACCAAATATCCACTTTGTTAGACGCGGGGAGACGCCTTTTCGTTATTGGAATGTGCGCGAGTCAGGAAACCCTTGACAGGATCGCACCCCGGATGACATAAATATTCAGGGCCGAGAGATGGCCCGACGTGGCGATTTAAGGCGACTTGCTCCACGTAAAAAACTGCTAAAGAGCCGGGCGCGCTCTCCCAAGCAACAAGTCCAGCCCAGAGGGCCTTCCGAGCAAACTTTAGCTTTTAGCGCGGAGGGTTCTTCCCGCCGCGGTTTTCGCCTTTTACCCGCGTAATCCTGAAGGACGCCAAACGTGCGCAAGCGCGTCGGCGCAGTTCATCGAGGTGCCTTGTGTCAGAGTGTTTCGAGTTGCAGTGTCGCGAATGCGGCCGGAAGTGGGGGAACCAGCCGCGGTCGTTTTGCGAAGAGTGTTTCTCTCCTCTGGAAGTGACCTACGATTACGATTCTCTCCAAGGCCCCGCCATTCGCTGGGCGATTGAGTCCCGCCCGCGTGACCTCTGGCGGTATGCCGAGCTCCTCCCTCTCACAGAAGGATTCCGCCCGACTCTGCCCATCGGCTTCACGCCGCTCCTGCCTGCGGAGAGGCTGGCCGCCCAGTGGAATATCGGAGGCGGCATCGGAGAGCTCTACATCAAAAATGACGCGGTTTGCTTCCCCTCCCTCTCTTTCAAGGACCGCGTCGTGGCGTTGGCGTTGACCGCGGCGCGGCGCTTCGGGTTCGACGTTGTCGCGTGCTCTTCGACGGGCAACCTAGCCAATGCGCTCGCCGCGCAAGCGGTGCCGCAGGGCTTTAAAGCCTGGGTCTTCATTCCCGCCGATTTGGAGGCCGCCAAGATCATCAACTCGGCCGTGTACGGCGCGCGCATCGTGCGCATTGACGGCAATTACGATCAGGTGAACCGTCTCTGCTCGCAGGTGGCCGAAAAGCTGCCGTGGGGAATCGTGAATGTGAACCTCCGGCCGTACTACGCGGAGGGCTCCAAAACAGTCGGCTTCGAGATTGCCGAGCAGCTCGGTTGGCGGCTGCCCGACAACATCGTCGTGCCCATGGCCGGAGGATCGCTCATCACCAAGATCAAGAAGGCCTTCGACGAGCTGGCGCGCCTCAGAATCGTTCCCCTACAGCACGTGAGATTCTTCGGCGCGCAGGCCACCGGCTGCTCCCCGATCTCAGACGCGGTGAAGCGGAACCTCGAAAGGTTCGAGCCGCAGAAACCCAACACGATCGCGCGCTCCTTGGCCATCGGGAACCCCGCGGACGGCCCCTACGCTATGCGGGCCATCCGCGAAAGCGGCGGCTGGGCCGAGGATGCCAGCGACGCTGAAATCGTCGCCGGAATCCGTACTCTGGCGGAGACCGAAGGAGTCTTTACGGAGACGGCCGGCGGTGTCACGGTCGCCGTGGCGCAAAGGCTTTTGCGCCAGGGGCGCATCAAGCCGCACGAAACCACCGTCCTCTGCATCACCGGGAACGGACTGAAGACCACAGACGCCGTGGCCAAAGAACTCGCCGCGGAACCCGCCATCCCTCCCCGTTTCGCGGAATTCGAGGCCTACCTCGGTACCACGTCCGGCGCGTTCGGAGACAGGAGCTGAAATGAACGTCACCGTCGAGATTCCCACGGCTTTTCGCCGCTTCACCGGCGGCGCTTCCAGGATTGATTGTCAGGCCGCAACGCTCACGGAACTTCTCGCCCAGCTCGAAGGCCGCTATCCGGGCATGGCCCGGCACCTGCGCGATGAATCCGGGCGCGTGCGTCAGTTCCTGAACATCTACGTTAACGAGGAAGACGTGCGCTTTCTCGGGGGCGAGGCCTATTCGTTCCGCGAGGGCGACCGCGTCCTGCTGGTGCCGTCCATCGCGGGCGGCTAGCCCCCTTTTGGCCCGCGGCGGGCCGATCCATCGCCGCAACAGGCGTTTCGCCCTCATAAGCAGGCCTTATAGAAGTGGCTAGGACTATTAGCTTGACGCGATAGCGCGTTCCCGCTACAAAGAGAGTGGAAGCGTCATCCGCATCAGGAGACTCTGGGAACCATCGGCCACACTATGCCACCGAAAACATTGTACGAAAAGATTTGGGACGCGCACGTAGTCCGCGAAGAGCCGGGGCAGCCCGCCCTGCTCTACATCGATCGCCATCTGGTCCACGAAGGCACTTCGGCGCAGGCTTTCGCAGGGTTGCGTGCAGCGGCGCGCAAGGTGCGCCGGCCGGACCTGACTTTTGCGGTGATGGACCATTCGGTGGCGACCACCGACCGCGCCCTGCCGATTCTCGACCAGGATGCCAAGGCGCAGTTCGCGGCGCTGGAGAAGAATTGCCGCGACTTCGGCGTGCGGCTATTCGATATGAACAGCCGGAACCAGGGCATCGTGCACATCATCGGCCCGGAGCTGGGCATCACTCAGCCCGGGCAGACCGTCGTCTGCGGGGACAGTCACACGTCCACACACGGCGCGTTCGGCACGCTGGCGTTCGGCATCGGCACAAGCGAGGTCGAGCATGTGATGGCCACGCAGTGCCTGGTGCAATCCCGCTCGAAGACCATGCATGTGATCGTCGGCGGCAAGCGGCCGAAGGGCGTGACCGCGAAGGATCTGATTCTGGCGATCATCGGGAAGATCGGCATCGGCGGCGGTACCGGCCACGTGATCGAGTACGGCGGCGAGGGCATTCGCGCGCTCTCGATGGACGGCCGCATGACGATCTGTAACATGACCATCGAGGGCGGCGCGCGAGCCGGCATGATTGCTCCTGATGACGTCACGTGTGCATATCTCGAGGGGCGGCCGTTCGTTCCCCGCAGTAAGGAATTTCAGGCGGCCGCTGAGCGATGGAAGCGGCTCGCGAGCGATCCCGGCGCGGAATTCGACGCCACGGTGGAACTTGACGCCAGCGGTCTCGCCCCGCAGGTCACCTGGGGCACGAACCCGGGTATGGTCTCCTCGGTGACCGAGCGCGTTCCCGACCCCGGCGCGTTTCGCGACGCCGGCGATCGGAAGGCCACCGCGCGCGCGCTGGAGTACATGGGTCTCCGGCCGGGCACCCCGATGGTGGAGATTCCGCTCGACCGTGTGTTTATCGGCTCGTGCACGAATTCGCGCCTCGATGACTTGCGCGCGGCAGCACAGGTTGTGGCCGGGAAGCACGTAGCGCGCAGCATCAAGCAGGCCCTGGTTGTGCCCGGCTCGCGCGGGATCAAGGCGCTGGCCGAGAAGGAAGGCCTCGACCGCATCTTCCTCGAAGCCGGCTTCGAATGGCGCGATGCCGGCTGCAGCATGTGCATCGCCATGAATGAAGACGTATTGCCGCCGCACGAACGCTGCGCGAGCACCTCCAACCGGAACTTCGAGGGGCGCCAGGGCAAAGACAGCCGCACGCACCTGGTTAGCCCCGTGATGGCCGCGGCCGCGGCGATCGCCGGGCATTTCGTGGACGTCCGCGCGATGGACATCACTTCGGTGGAGTAGGCAAGGAGCGAGAAGAGATGGAACCGTTTTCCGTGCATTCCGGCATGGTGATGCCGCTGGACCGGGTCAACGTGGATACCGACCAGATCGTGCCCAAGCAGTTTTTGAAGTGGCTGACCCGCGAGGGTTTTGGCCGAGTGTTGTTCTACGATTGGCGCTACCTGCCCGGGGAGAAACCCAATCCCGAGTTTGTTCTCAACTTCCCGCGTTATCGTGGCGCATCGGTCCTGCTGGCGAGGACGAATTTCGGCTGCGGCTCGAGCCGCGAGCACGCGCCCTGGGCCATCAAGGATTACGGCTTCCGCGTCATTCTCGCGCCAAGCTACGCGGACATTTTCTACAACAACTGCTTCAAGAACGGAATCCTGCCGGCCACGCTCTCCGAAGACCAGATTGACGAGCTATTTCGCCGGGCCGAGCGCGAGGAGGGCTATTCGCTCACGGTGGACTTGCCCAATCAGACGGTCGCCGACAAGCATGGCTTGCGCTATTCGTTCGAGATCAAGCCGTTTCGGAAGGAAGTGTTGCTCAAGGGGCTCGACGAGATCGGAATCTCGCTCGAACATGAGCCCGAGATCGCGGCCTACGAGAAGGCGCACCCCACCACGGCGCCGGCGTTCGAGCCAGTCGACGCAAAGTTCTACAACAACGACCGCTAGCAGGAAACCCTTCACTTGGCGGGGTTTGCGAACGAACAATCCCGCTGTCTCTGCCGCCGCCTCTCTAGAAGCGCCCGGGACTTCAGTTCCCTGCCGACTTCCCGTCAGCGGCCTTCTCGCGGCGCATCTGCGCGGCCAGTTCCTTGATTTCGGTGAGGTCGCGCTGCATCTCGCTCCAGCTTCCCACAACCGGACTTCTGGGGAGCCAGGGGCACTTGTCCGATTAATGCGTTTACCAGGACTTAGCCTGCCGAACGACCGCCTTGTGCCCGCAAGGAGTGCAGATAGCTTCCCACAGCCCCGTTTCTGGCCAGTTTAGGAATACGCGACTATGCATCCTAGTGAAAAATGGTTAGGCGCAGCTCACCTTACCTGACGGCACTTCTCGGGCACTTGATGTGTCATTTACCTGAACATAGGCCTTGTGTCGCGGCTCTGAGGGTTATTCGCTGGAGCGCTGAAGAGCAATTCTCCATTATGGTGTTCGTTTAGATACGGATTGTCGGCCACTCCCATCGTGAGAGACCCTTTGTCCTGGTTCCAGATACGAAAAAGTGTTTCACCGTGCGGCTCAGCCAGAAGAAGAACGGTCTGCGTACCCTGCCCATCCAGAGTCAGCATTGCATTGGCGTAATCACCGTCGCTTGTCACGTAACCACCTCGTTCGGTGCCAGTGGCATCCGCGATGATCAACCCCGAAACAGGACCGTCTCTGTGATGCTGCTTCCCTAAGATCATGGGCTCCGGTGCTGGGGCGGCCAGAATTATGCGGGCAACACCATGCTCATCCACGATGTTGAGTCTTCGCAGCGTTAGGGTGTGCGGGTTGGCAAAGCGATGAAGAGCCCACGCCTGCCAAATGCATAGCGCAACGACGACGATAACCAGCAGAAGGACCGCCAGCTTGGCGGATCTTATCTGCTGTTCTGCTTGCAGTAACCGAACGGACAGTTCCTCTTCACTCATCTCTACCTCTTTCTCATCACATAAGAGAACATTTGAAAGTTCATTTGCGAGCGGGCTGCCGACCGCGACATACCGAAAACTCTATCACTTGCCCTTGACCATGAACTGGGCTCGGCGTCGGACCATCACCCTTCGAGACTGTGCCCCTGATCAACGCCATACTCGTCGAGGTGAATTTGGCGAAACGAGCCAGAAGTCCGGTTCTGGGAAATTCCAGAGTGCTAACTCCCGATTAGTCGGGTAACCGGACAAGTGGCCCTCACGGTCCACAAACGGCGTTCGGGGAAGTCCCACCAGGACGTATAACGCGCTTCCCGTCAACTGACCCACTACCTACAGATTCATCCGGCGGATTCCGCTCCCGGCACGGGTCCGGGCGAATCGGCTGCGGCTTGCGCCGGCCCTCTCAACTCGGCGAGCAGAATTCCCGCCAAAACCAGAGCAGCGCCCAGCGCCCCACGTCCGCCGAGCCGCTCGTGCAAAACCACAAACGAAGTGAGACCGGCGAAAACCGGCTCGAGCGTGAAGAGAATCGCGGCGTGCGTGGGCGTCGTGTACTTCTGCGCCCAAAACTGAATCGTGAAGGCCAGCGCGGTGGCGAATACCGCCGTGACCACGATGGCCCCGGCGAGCCGCCAGTCCGCCACGAAACGCAGGCGTTCCCAGCCGGTCGCCGCGCAGAGCAGGCACCCCACTGTGCCGAAAACAGCCGTTACCGCAACCTGCAGGAAGGCGAGCACGCCGAGGGCATGCTCCCGCGTGTAGCGGCCCACGAAAATGATATGCAGTGCGTAGAGCGCCGCGCCGATGAGCGTGAGAACGTCGCCGATGTTCAAACGCGAAAGATGTCCGGCCGGCACGGTAAGAAAATAGAGGCCGCCAATGGCTGAAAAAACTCCCGCAGTCACCCAGCCCCCCGGCCAGCGCCGCCAGAAGCACGCCAGGAACACGGGCACGAGCACCACGCAGAAGCCGGTGACGAAAGCGGACTTGGTCGGCGTGGTGAAGAGCAAGCCGACGGTCTGGAAGGCGTACCCGCCGAACATCAAGACGCCCAGCACCGTCCCGGCGCGCAGGTCGGCTCGGCGCATTCCTCGAAAAACACGGGGATTGATCGCTCCCAACAAGAGAGCCGCCAGGGAAAACCGCAGGGCCATGAATAGGAACACCGAAGAGCGCGCGAGCGCGTCCTTGACGATGACGAAGGTCGCGCCCCAAAAGAAGCAGATGAGCGCGAGAGAAAGGTCCGCCTTCAGCCGTCGGGAGAATGGCACGCGAGATTGTCCGTCCGCCGGTGCAAATCCGGCAGTTGAGCCTAGCAGTCTCTCATAAACGGGCCGGGCAGGAGAGATGGACAGCCGGAGGCTGTGCTACGGAGCCGGAGCGATCCCGGACATAGCGAGAACCGTGAGCAAGACGCGTTTGAGGCCCAACTCGCGGCCGGTGGGATCGTACCACTCCCGAAGAGAATGCGCGGCGCCGCTCGCGCCGCCTGCGCCGAGAGCGATCGCGTCGACTCCGAGCGCGAGGGGAACATTGGCGTCGGTCGAGGCCCGCTCCAGGCGCGATTCGTTGCCCAGGAATCGATCGGCATCCCGCAGAGCGGCGAGGAGGGGAGAGCCCGCGGCGAGCGAGCCGCCGGGCCGTTCGCCCATCCTGCGAAACTTCCATTCGAGCTTGCCCTTGCTGCGGTCGCGCGCCGCGGCCATTTCTTCGCTGACTCCTGCGTCCACGGCATCGCGAAGGGCTGCTTCCATCTTCGCGATTTCGGCGCTGTCTTCGGAACGCATGTCCACCTTGAAGCGGACTTCGTGCGGAATGGAGTTGACCGAGTTGCCGCCTTCAATCTCGCCGATGTTGAACGTGGTGCGTGGAGACTCGGGCGCACGATAACCGGCAAACCGGACCAGAGCCCGCGCCGCCGCCGAGATAGGGTTGGGCATACCGAAATCAGACCAGCTATGTCCGCCGGGACCGCTGACGATGACTTCCAGGCGGTGCGAGGCGAGGGCCATGGTCGTGACGTAATCCGTCGCGGCCCCGTCGAGGGCGATGAGGCAGCGGATACGGCCGCTGTAGGAGTCCATGACGGCGCGAATGCCGGCCAGGTTCCCCTCGCCTTCCTCGCCGACGTTCGCGACGTAGAGAATCGTTCGTTGTGGCTTGATGTGGGCAGCCTGGATGGCCTTGGCCAGAGCGATGAGGCCGCCTATGCCCGCTCCATTGTCCGAAATCCCGGGACCAAGCAGGCGGCTCCCCTCACGGCGGACGTGCACGTCGGTGCTGAGAGGAAACACCGTGTCCAAGTGCGCCGACAGGATGACCACATCCGTATCGCGAGCTCCAGCCAACTCGCCGATGACGTTGCCGGCGCCGTCCGCGTGCACGCGGAGGCCGGCGCTCTCCAGCAGCTTCTTGACTTCTGCGGCACGCTCCGCCTCGTGAAATGTCGGGGCAGGAATCTCCACAAGCCGCACCTGCTCCCCGGTGATCCAGACGGCGTTTTGCGCGAACCAAGCCAACGCGCCGGTGGCTTGCGGATTGGCCGCCAGTTCCGCAGCGCCCGCGAGCGGGGCGTCTTCCCGGGGTGTCGCCGCGTGGGTCATGAATGGAAAGAGCATAGCGCACAGGCCGAAACAAAGAACAGCTTGGCGCAGCAAGGACTTCACTTCGATCCCGCCTCGGCGCAGACGCGGCGTATTTCCTCCTCTGTGAGCAAGGCGGGGGATTTCTTCGCCGCTTCAAGAATTCTCTCCACGACTTCGTCGGTTGCGGCGATGCCGCGCTTTTCCAGCCAGTACACCACGTTGGACCGGCCGCTCAGGGGGCCAATCTCGATGGACTGGTCCAACCCAAACAGTTGTGCGGGCACGCCGCTGTACACCGTGTTCGCCAGCATCGTGTCGTTGCGCTTGAACGCCTTGATGATGGCCGATGCGTGAGTTCCCGTCGCGGTACGGAATGCGTCGCGTCCGACGACCGGATAGTTCGGGGGAATCGTGGTATGGGTGGCCTGGGCGACCTTCTGGCAGTACTCCTTCAGCCGGGAGAGGTCGCGATCGATCGCGCCCGCGAGGCGCAGATTGACGAGCAGCAACTCCATTGGCGTATTACCCACGCGCTCCCCGAGCGAATTCGCGGCCGCGTGAATCTGGTCCGCGCCTGCGGCGATGGCCGCCATCGAATTCGCCACCGCGAGACCGCGGTCGCAGTGGCCGTGCCAATCCACGCGAATCGCCGCGCCGGAGGGCTTGACGATTTCCTCGCGCGCAAATTTCACCAGGTTGTAGGCGCCTTGCGGCGTGGCGTGACCGACCGTGTCGCAAAGGGTGATGGCGCGGGCGCCCGACCGTATGCCGGCCGTGTACAGCCGCTTGACCGTCTCGGGGTCCGTGCGGGTCGTGTCCTCGGTGACGTACATGACCGGCAGGCCCTGCGAGACCGCGAAGCGCACGGCGTCTTCAGTGGTTTTCTCCAGATAGTCCACGGTCCAGTCTTCGACGAGGCGGCGGATCGGGCTCGAGCCGATGAACATGGCCACCTCAATGGCCATGCCCACGCGCATGGAGATCTCGATGATGGGCTGGATGTCCTCCACCAGCGTGCGGGCCGCGCAATTCGGGCGAATGCTCATCTTGCCGCGCACGATTTCGCTTGCCAGCGCCTCGACGTCCGCTGCGGCGTGCGGCCCAACTCCGGGAAAGCCGATGTCGGCTGCATCGATTCCCAGCGCCTCCATGAGGTGCAAAATCTCGATTTTCTCTTCGATGCTGGGATCGTGCACCGAAGGATTCTGCAAGCCGTCGCGGAGGGTTTCGTCATCGAGCTGCACGCGCGTCCCCGGTGGAAACACCGGCCCGGTGGTCGTATTCCAATCGTAGATGAGGTCGCTGTCCTTCATGGGGACCGGCCGCCCGCCCGATCTCAGCCTAATAACGAACCGTATAGCTGTTCGGGAACTGCGCTGGATCGGGCCGGTACAACGTCTTGCAGAACTCGCAGCGATAGATCTCCACCTGCGGCCCGATCAGCGCTTCAATTTCCGGGGGATAGTCATACCATCGCTTCAGATGCCCCCCGCAGAGCTTGCCCTTCTCGTCCTTTTCATCGCAGGCGCGCTGCTTGGGTTTGCGAGTCTTGATCTTGGGAGCGCTCTCCGCCTTTCGCGCGAGGCTCTCTTCAGCCATGTTCTCTCCTGCGGCAACGGCTGTCCGGCAGCAAACAGGTTGCGTGCGACTATTCTACGCGAACCATTTCGGACAGGCCAATTCTCGCGTGCCGCTGTGCGCCTGCAATGTCTCTCGGAGGCCTCCAACGGCTACATGTTGACGAATTCGACGTGCTGGCGGCAACGCCGTCGAGTTAGAAGAGACCTGTTGTTTTTGATTTGTCCAGGGCCCGCAAGCTGTTACTATATTGGAGGTCCATGTTCCTCGATCGCCACAACCTGCTGCCGTGTGATTTCCCCTGCGCCTGTAGTCCGTGTACGAGCGGGCGTCGTGGGCTATGCGAGGAACCCGGCGGAAAGTAACGAACTTAGCCGAACCAAGGATTCCTGAGCGGCCTGCGATCCCCGGATCGCGGGCCTTTTCGTTTTTTGGCGGTCGAGTCGAGCGTTTTGGAGGTTACAGGTTAACGATCCGCACGCCTGGAAATGCGCGGGCAAAAATATACATCGCGCCGGTTGAGCGGCTCTTCTGAATCCCGCTTCCGGCCTAAAGGAGAAGAGAATGGCGAAGATCGCGAAGGACATTACGGAATTGATTGGGCATACGCCGCTGGTTCGCCTAAACAAGGTCACCAGCGGCGCTAAAGCAACCGTCCTGGCAAAGCTGGAAGGCTTCAACCCGTGCGCCAGCGTGAAAGACCGCATCGGAGTCAGCTTGATCGAAGACGCCGAGAAATCCGGCAAAACCCATCCCGGCAAGACCGTGCTCATCGAGCCTACGAGCGGAAACACCGGCATCGCTCTGGCGTTCGTCGCCGCAGTGAAGGGCTACAAGCTCATTCTGACCATGCCCGAAACCATGAGCTTGGAGCGCCGCGTTCTACTGCGCGCATTCGGCGCTGAGATTGTGCTGACTCCCGGACCGAAAGGCATGAAAGGAGCCATCACCAAGGCCGAAGAACTTCTCGCCGCCACGCCGAACGGCTACATTCTTCAGCAGTTCGATAATCCCGCCAATCCCAAGATCCACTTTGAGACCACCGGCCCCGAAATCTGGAGCGATACCGACGGCAAAGTGGACTTTCTGATCTCCGGCATCGGCACCGGCGGCACGCTGACCGGCGTGGCGGGCTTCATCAAGCCGAAAAAACCGTCCTTCAAGGCGATCGCGGTCGAACCCACGGAAAGTCCGGTGCTCTCTGGCGGACAGCCTTCTCCTCACAAAATCCAAGGCATCGGCGCCGGCTTCGTGCCGAAGATCCTCAGAACGGATTACATCGACGAAATCATTCAGGTTTCGAGTCAGGACTCGATCGACATGGCTCGCCGCCTCGCGCTCGAAGAGGGTCTGCTCGTCGGGATTTCTTCCGGCGCGGCGGTCGTCGCGGCGTTGCAGGTCGCGCGCCGTCCCGAGAACGCCGGCAAGACCATCGTCGTGGTCTTGCCGGACTTTGGCGAACGCTACCTGAGCAGTATCCTATTCGAGAGCCTGAAGAATGAGGCCCAAGCACTGACCGCTGTCGCGCTGTGAGTGACGAGAACATGTTCAGATCCATCCGTGAAGATGTTGCATCGGTTTTCGACCGCGACCCTGCGGCCAGATCGGTCCTCGAAGTCTTGTTGTGTTACTCGGGCCTGCACGCGCTCTGGTTCCACCGTTTCAACCACTGGCTGTGGAACCATCATCTGCGCTTGCCGGCCCGCTGGTTTTCCCAATTGGCGCGGCTGCTGACCGGAATTGAAATTCATCCCGGAGCACAAATCGGCAGCCGCCTCTTCATCGACCACGGTATGGGCGTGGTCATCGGGGAGACCACGATCATCGGCAACGACGTGACGCTCTATCAAGGGGTCTCGCTCGCCGGCACAGGAAAGGAACATGGGAAACGACATCCCACGATCGGCAATGGTGTTGTCATCGGCGCTGGAGCGAAAGTCTTGGGCAACATCCGCGTCGGGGACAATTCACGAGTCGGAGCAGGTTCGGTCGTTCTACGGGACGTCCCGGACAATTCCACCATCGTCGGCGTCCCCGGACACATTGTCTTCCGCGGCGGCAAGCGCGTCGTCATCGTGGACCCAAAACAGATCAGCGATCCGCTTTCGGAAGCTCTCGCAGCAGTGGCCACCGAGGTGAAGGAGTTGAAAGCGAGGGTCCACACACTGGAAGGCGACGGATCGGCAGACGCCGACTCCGCCGATGCGCTTCAAGCCATCATTGAAATCGACTACCAGATTTAGGGGACCGGAGGAGAAACGCCATGCAGACCGCGACCATAGGGACTCTGGCTCTTTGGCTTTGCCTGAGTTCGTCTGGGGCCTGGGCACAAGACCCGCCAGTGCCCAGTGCGAAGCTCGGCTTCAACCGGGAGGCTTTCGTTGGTTTCCTGGTTGAGGCCAAGAAGCACACCTATGCTAGTCAGGGAGATGAGGCGTCCGTGAAACCCTTGCTTCCCGGCACGCACCAACTCGAGTACTCCAGCGGGCCTTTCTTGTATCGTGATATCTACGCGGGCGGCAGCACCTTCGCCGGGCAGGAGATCGTCTATCACTCGGGGAAACCCGTCTGGACGATGAGCTACGCCGGCCACATTCCGGACGGTCTCGATCCGAAGGAGGTGGAATCAGTTGTCAGACTCCTGCACATCGCTCTGATCCGAGTGTCAGCGGACGAACCGTATCGGGGACCGCGAAAGATCCAGGAGGGCGCCCACACCTACGTGAACCGCGTCCAAGGGAGGCTGGACAACTTCTTCGGCGACGAAACAATCATGCGCGGCGAGACCAAGGTGTACGAGCTTCATTTCGGAGGCGGCTTTGCGCGCTGAGCAAAGGGTTCAAGCAGAGGGATTCACGCGTTCAGGCGCCAGGGCTCGGGATATTCCACCGATAGCAGGCACAACCCGTGCGCCGGCACCGTGGGTCCCGACTTCGACCGATCGCGCAGCTCGTAGAGCCGCGTAATGTCCGCGGGCTGGAGCTTGCCCCGCCCCATGTCCAAAAGGGTGCCGACCATCTTGCGGACCATGTACCGAAGAAATGACTTCCCCCTCACCGTGAAGTGCAGCTCTTCCCCGCCCACTTCTTCGGTCAAGGTCGCGCGCATAATCTCACGCACCGTCGTGCGCGCGCTGTCGTCTTCTTCTGAACCCGTCGAAGCGGCGAAGGACGCAAAATCGTGCTCGCCCACATAGAGCGCGCAAGCATCTCGCATGGCTGCCAAATCCAGCGGGAACGGATAATGCAATACGTAGCGCCATCCCGCCGGAGGAACTACCCGGCCCCGATAGAGCCGATACCGATACGTCTTTGCCAGGGCCTGCCAGCGGGCGTGAAAATCCGGACCTACCTCTTCTGCGGCAACGACCCGGATGGTGGGCGGCAGCAGCGCGTTCAAGGCCCGCTGAAATTCGTCCGGCGACAAACCCGATTGGGTCTTGAAGTGCCCGACTTGGCCGAGGGCATGCACACCGGCATCGGTGCGGCCGGCGCCGTACAGATACACCTTCTCTTGCGTGATCCGCTGCAGAACATCCGTCAAAGCGCCCTGGATCGTGGGTTTATTCGACTGGACCTGCCAGCCATGGAAGTCCGTTCCGTCATAGGCAATCGTCAGCTTGACGTTCCGCATGGAGTGAGACGGCCAGATTACGGCGTGGTTCGCAGGAGGCGGCTGCCTGGCCGGATCGCCGGCGTGCCTTGGCGGCAGAGCGGACAATCCTCTGGCTCGTAACTGTCTATCTTGAGGTCGAGAAGGGCCTCGGCGCGCACAGGGAATTCGACCCGGCCCCCGCTGCGGTCGATCAGCGCGCCAACGCCTACGACGCGGCCGCCGGCGGCTTCCACGACGCGCATGGTTTCAGAAGTCGAGCCGCCCGTCGTCCACACATCTTCGACGACCAGGACTGATTCATTCATGCGAATCTCGAAACCGCGCCGCAGGCACATTTCCCCTTGCATGTCGCGTTCGACGAACATGGCGCGGACACCGCCCGGCAAATCGGGCGTGGTGCAAAGCGCCCGGGCAACCTCCTGCCCCAAAACGACGCCGCCCAGCGCCGGCGATACCACGCAATCAATCCGCAGATCGTGGAATTCGGCGGCCAAGGCGCGTCCGAGTGCCTCCCCATAGCGCGGATACGCCAGGACCAGCGCGCACTGGATATACGTCCCGCTGTGCAAGCCTGAAGACAGCTCAAAATGTCCTCGGCGAATGGCCCCCACGGACTCAAACAGCCGAAGAACATCCTCCTGCCGCATCATAGAGACCGTCCCCCGCGAACGGACCCAACCGCGTTCGCAACACGGAGCAGCCTATCGGCCACATGACGCATTGTCAAGGAATTGGCAGCTTGTTAGACTGGCTGGTCTGCGCGGCGCGAATAACGGACGGCGTGCCCCTGAGATTTAAGAATCCTGAAACAAATCCAGGCCGTCAAACGTTTTACATGATTGAGCCCTAATGTATGCAGAGAACAAAGTGCGAAAACACCAAGAGCGAGGAAAAACATGAATAGCACGATAGCGCGACAGTTGGTCGGCAGTCTGCTGGCCCTACTCCTGATTCTGGCACCGGTCACCCCGGCTTCTTCCCAGGAGCCAGAGAAAACGATGCCGGGTCAAACGCAGCCGGCTCAGCCCTCGTTTTCACTTGGGCTTGCGAAATACAATTTTTCCCGCGGCCCAAGTGCTTTCCCCAATCTCACGAGACCTTATCGTCCGATTCAGGTCGCGCCGATCGAGTTCACCAACTCGCCCCAACTCGAACAGCTGATTCATGACGGCAAGCTGGAGCTGAGTCTCCAAGCGGCCATCGAGTTGGCCCTCGCGAACAACGTGGACATCGCCGTCCAGCGATACAACCCTTGGATCGCGGACACCAGCATCCTGCGGGCCCTCGGGGGCGGCTCGGCCGGCAGCCTGTCCGGCGGCGCGATCAGCGGCGGCAGCTTCGGCCTGGGCTCCATCCCGGCGCTCAATTTCGATCCGACCGTCACGACCTCCCTCTCATTCGATACTCGGTCGACTCCCATCAGCAACCCGTTTATCGCCGGCGTTGGCACCACATCGTTGACCAGCCTTTCTTCCCACACCGCGCAATTCAACACGCAGTACTCCCAGGGTTTTCACACCGGCACGGGCATTGCCGTGACCTGGGACAATTCACGCAGCTCGAACACTTCTCCTTCCAACATTTTCAACCCCGCCGTGCAGTCCTCGTTGTACTTCAGCATCTCCCAACAGCTTCTGAACGGCTTCGGTCTCCTGCCGAACACGCGCAACATCCGCATCGCCAAGAACAACAGGAAGATCAGCGAATGGCAATTCACCCAGCAGGCCATCACCACCGTCACCAACACCATTGTTGCTTACTGGGAGCTTGTCTACGCGCGCGAAAACGTAAAGGTGGAGCAGCGCGCCGTCGAGGTCTCGGAGAAACTGTACTCGGACAACAAGAAACAGCTCGAAATCGGCACGATGGCGCCCCTCGACGTCACCCGCGCCGAGTCCGAACTTGCTACCGATCAACAAAACCTTATCGTGGCACAAACGGTCCAGCTTCAGGACCAGCAGGCCCTGAAAAACCTGATTTCGAGGGATCCGCTGGTTCCCGGTGTAATCGAGGTCGAGATCGTTCCAACGGACACGCCCACTCAAGACGTCCAGGTCGAGATGTCCTCCTTCGAGAACGCCGTCAAGGAAGCCTTTGCCAAGCGCCCCGAGCTCCAGGCTCAAGCGATTTCGCTGCAAAACGCGGACATCAACGTTCGTGCCACGAGGAACGCTTTGCTTCCCATCGCCACCCTGTCGGCTCAGTACGGCACCGTTGGTCTTTCCGGCGATACGGCCATTCTGGGCACACCCACGATAGCCGCTGACTTGGGGGTGCCGGTTGTGGACCAAAACGGCGTTCCCGTGACGGTGCCCGTGCCCATCTTCGTTTCTGAGTCAGTCCCGAATGTTCTTGGCATCCAGAAGGGCGGATTCGGCGGCGCAATGAGCCAAATATTCCACAACCAGTTTCCCGACTATGCGGTCCAGTTGAACCTCACGATCCCAATACGCAACCGGCAGGCCCAGGCGGATAACCAGCTGGCGCAACTCACCAGGAGACAGGCCGAGGCGCAACTGCAGCAACTGAAGAACGCCGCGATTCTGGACGTGCGCAATACGTTCGTGGCCTTCCAGCAAGACCGGGCGCGTGTCGAGGCCGCCGTCAAGGCCAGGGTCTTACAGCAACAGACCTTCGACGCCGAGCAGAAGAAATACCAACTCGGCGCGTCCACTGTGTACCTGGTCATTCAGACCCAGCGGGACCTCGTCGCCGCGCAGGGCACCGAACTGCGCGCGCTGGCAGATCTCGCGGAAGCAAAAGCCAATTTTGAACGCGCCCTCGCCAGGACTCTCGACGTTAACCACGTCACTGTTGCGGACGCCAAGAGCGGTGTACCCGAGCGCGACACGCTGATTCCGGGGACGCTCCACGGCCAGGTGATCGGCACCGATACGCGAGGACCGGCCTTCTGAAGAACCGCCGCCACATTTACATGTTCCGGAGCGCTGCAGGCCGAGTGCGATGCCTGATCCGAGCGCCTGGGGCGGTGCCTGCGATTCTATGCGTCATGTTGGCCCTTTCGGCTTGGGCGGGCCAGAGAAGTGGTCCCGTTACGCTCGCGCGGATCGAGGTCGCCGGCGCCAAGCGCTTCCCGCCGGCTAAAATCATTGCTGCCTCGGGCCTCCGGCGCGGCCAGACCGTGCGCGAAGCGGACCTGCAGGCAGCCGTGAACCGGCTCGGCGGGACGGGCGCTTTCACCGAAGTGTCCTACCAATATCGCGTGGACCGTGACGGGATGACGGCGACCTTGAACGTGAAGGAAGCGAGCCGCTTCCTGGTCTGCGACTTCGACAACTTCGTATGATTCTCCGATGCGGAGCTGTCCGCGGCGCTCGTCAAGGCGCTGCCCTTGTTTGATGGCTCTCTGCCCGAACAGGGAGACATGCTGCAGGGCGCCGTGGACGCGCTCCAGCACTTGCTGCAGGAGCGGAACATCCAGGGCGCGGTTTCCTTCATCCGCACTGGCAAGCTGGGACAAGCCCCGACCGTGTATTCCTTCCGCGTCGATAACAACGCGGCCGTGGTCGAATCCATGGAAGTGACTGGAGGGCCGCTCGATCAAAGCCTCTTTGCTTCTTCCGCCCGGCGATTCCTGGAGCAGCCCTACTCCCGCGTGATCGCCCGAGAAGTTGCCGCGCGAGAGTTGACGGCAATCTACAGGAATCACGGCTACCTGCGCGCGTCCTTCGCGGAACCCGGGACCGAGATTCTCCCGGCGACTTCCGGCCAGACAACGCCACGGGTGAAGTTGACCTTCACTGTCGTCCCCGGACCACGATATTCCTGGAATCACGCGGAGTGGAGGGGCAACAACGTCTTCTCCGCCGCACAGCTCAGCGCATTCCTCGGACTGCAGAGCGGAGAGATCGCCGCTGCCGATCGGATCGAACATGGTGAGGAAGGCGTTCTCGAAGCTTACGGAAGCACTGGGTACATTCAGGCACGCTGCGCTCCCGAGCCCCAATATGACGATGCGGCGCGCACCGTCACCTACGCCTTCAATGTCCAGGAAGGCGCGCAGTACCGCATGGGAAGATTGTTGATCACCGGACTCTTCGAGTCCGCCCCGTTCGCCGATCAGATCCGCGCGGCTTGGCAATTGAAACCAGGCGATGTGTATGACGCTACCTATCTTAGGAAATTTCTTCGCGAAGATTGGGGGCGCATTTTCATTGGGGCGCGGATCATCCCGAAGAAAGCCGGCGCTACTCCCCTGCCCGATCCGACCAGTTTGCGAGTGGACGTTCGCTTCCACGCCGAATGAGGCGGAGGCGCGGTCTCCCCGCAGCTTCTTGTTCCACGCCTGCTGTTTGTCTAAGATGGACGCGGGCACGCACTGAAGCCTTCTCTGCGACGATGAGGTCTCGCGTGGAACCCTCCAGACGATGAGCGAACGCGAAAAGCTGAAGACCAAAGCGACTCCGTCTGGAGCCGCAATCGCCCGGCACCCATCCAAACAAGAAAAGGAATGGGAGCAGAAGACGCTCGAACCGTTTCTTGAGAAGACCCCTGAGAGAAGCTCCGCGTTCACGACCATCTCGGGACATCCCATCCGCCGCCTGTATACCCCTGCCGACTTGTCCGAACCGGCCGGCTGGACGCCGGCACAAAGCCTGGGTCCTCCCGCCGAACCTCCCTATACGCGCGGCATCCACTCGACGATGTATCGCGGGCGATTCTGGACTATGCGGCAGTTCGCGGGTTTCGGCACGGCCGAGGACACCAACCGCCGCTTCCATTACCTGCTCGCGCAAGGGCAAACCGGCCTGTCTGTGGCCTTCGATTTGCCCACACTGATGGGCTACGACTCCGACCACGCACTCTCCGAGGGTGAGGTCGGCAAGTGCGGTGTGGCCATCAGCTCGCTCGCGGACATGGAGGCGCTCTTCGACAAAATACCGCTCGCCCACGTCACCACCTCGATGACCATCAATTCGCCCGCCGCGATCCTCTGGGCCATGTACCTGGCCGTGGCCGAAAAACAGGGCGCTGGTTGGAAACGGCTCTCGGGAACGATTCAGAACGACATCCTGAAGGAGTACATCGCGCAAAAGGAGTACATCTACCCGCCCGCGCCTTCGATGCGACTGGTGATTGATACCTTCGAGTTCGGCACGAAGCATACGCCGAAGTTCAACACCATCTCCATCAGCGGCTACCACATTCGCGAGGCGGGCTCGACCGCGATCCAGGAGTTGGCCTTCACGCTGCGCGACGGGCTCGAGTATGTCGAATGGGGGCTTCGGCGCGGCCTGGACCTGGATGAGTTCGGCCC
The DNA here is from genome assembly GCA_049514555.1 of Candidatus Acidiferrales bacterium. Classification (GTDB taxonomy): domain Bacteria; phylum Acidobacteriota; class Terriglobia; order Acidiferrales; family UBA7541; genus JBEKUY01. The sequence goes on along the minus strand of JBEKUY010000005.1, from coordinate 122,642 downwards.
GCAGCTTTCCTTTTTTTTCAACGCCCACAACGATTTCTTCGAGGAGATTGCCAAATACCGGGCGGCGCGGCGCATCTGGTATGAAACCGTGCGCCAGCGGTACAAAGCCAAGAACCCGCGCACCGGGATGCTGAGGTTCCATGCGCAGACGGCTGGATGCTCGCTGACCGCGCAACAGCCGTACAACAACGTGGTGCGCACCGCGCTTCAGGCGCTCGCGGCCGTCCTGGGCGGCGCGCAGTCGCTACACACCAATTCGCTCGATGAAGCCTGGGCGCTGCCGACCGAGCAGGCCGCCACGATCGCCCTTCGCACGCAACAAATCATCGCCCACGAGACCGGCGTGACAAACACGGTCGATCCCCTCGGCGGCTCGTACTTTCTCGAAACGCTCACGAACGAGGTGGAACGCGGCGCGTGGGACTACATCGAGAAGATCGACGCCCTGGGCGGCATGGTCCCCGCCATCGAACGCGGCTACCCGCAGCGGGAGATTGCCGAGGCGTCGTATCGTTACCAGTGCCAGGTGGACAGCAGAGAAAAGATCATCGTAGGGGTGAACGGGTTTACAGGCGGAGAGCGACCCATCCCCGTTCTCCAGATTGACGAAGCCGTCGCGCGCCACCGGGCGGAGAACCTGCGCCGCCTTCGCGCTGAACGCTCGGCCGCCGAGGTGAACCGGCGCCTCGACGCACTCCGCCGGGCCGCCGAGGGCATCGAGAACATGATGCCCGCCATCTACGAAGCCGTGAAGGCCTATGCTACCCTCGGAGAGATTTGCGACGCCTTGCGGGGCGTATTCGGCACCTACGAAGAGGTCGCCATCACCTGAAAGAGAATTGCCGCGCGGAGGAAGCGGAGCGAAATGGCAGAAAAGAAGATTCGAGTGCTCATTGCCAAGCCTGGCCTGGACGGTCACGACCGCGGCGCAAAGGTGATCGCGCGCGCGCTCCGCGATGCCGGAATGGAAGTGATCTACACGGGCCTGCGCCAGACGCCCGAGATGATCGCTTCGGCAGCCGTGCAGGAAGATGTGGACGTGATCGGCCTTTCGATTCTCTCGGGCGCCCACAATACCCTCTGCCCGCAACTGATGGAGCTTCTGCGGCAGAAAGATATGACCGACGTGACCGTTCTCGTCGGAGGGATCATTCCCGAAGCGGACATCGCCGCGTTAAAGAAGGCAGGCATCGCAGAAATCTTTCTCCCCGGAGCCTCCACGCAGGATATTGTGAAATTCATTCGCCAGCGCATTCGGACGGACCAATGACCGCCGTGCTCTCTTGGCCGGTTCGATTCTTATTCACGTTCAGGAGTGACGAGTGACTGAGTTCCACGAGACCACCGTGCGCGTGCGCTATGCCGAGACCGACCAGCTCGGCGTCGTCTACCACGCCAATTATTTCGTCTGGTTCGAGGTGGGCCGCGTCGAGCTGATCCGCCACCTCGGCATCAGCTACAAGAAGATGGAGCTCGAGGACGATTGCCATATCGTCGTTGCCGACGTGCACTGCCGCTACCATCACCCAGCCCGGTACGATCAGGAATTGCGCATCCGAACCCGGATCACCGAGGTGCAGAGCCGCACGATCCAGTTTGGTTATGAGATCGTCGAGAAAGAATCCGGCCGCCTGCTCACCACGGGCGAAACCACCTGCGTCGTTTGCGGGCGCGACGGCCGGCCGAAGACCCTTCCCGAGAAGTATCGCAAGGTATTCGGCCTATCGCCCGCAAGGGCTCCGGAGCGATCCTGATCATGCCTGTCACTCTGAACGGCGCGGACCTGACATTCGACGAACTTTACGCCGTCGCGTCCGCGCGCGAAGCGGTCGTGCTTGACGCGCCAGCCGCCCGCCGCATGGCCGCCGCGCGCGGCGTGGTCGAACGCCTGCTGTCTTCCGGTTCGGTCGCGTACGGCATCAACACCGGCTTCGGCAGGTTGGCCACCGTGCGCATTTCACCCGATCAGGTCCGCCAGCTTCAAATCAATTTGGTGCGCTCGCACGCCTGCGGCGTTGGCGCGCCGCTCAGCGAGGAAGAAACGCGCGCCGCGATGCTCCTCCGCGCGAACGCCTTGGCCAAAGGCCTCAGCGGAGCCAGGCCTCTCCTCGTAGAAACTCTTTGCGCCATGCTCAATCGCGGCGTGCATCCCGTCATTCCTTCCAAGGGCTCGGTGGGCGCTTCGGGCGATCTTGCCCCGCTCGCGCACCTTGCGCTGGTCCTGATTGGTGAGGGCCAGGCGGTATACAAAGGAGAAACACTCAACGGTCGCGAGGCGCTCCAGCGCGCCGGAATCCCTCCTGTCGAACTCGAGGCCAAGGAAGGCCTCTCTTTGCTCAATGGCGCCCAGGTGATGCTGGCGTTGCTGAGTCTGGCGCTGCGCGACGCGGATGTCCTGATCGATACGGCTGACGTGTCCGCCAGCCTTTCGCTCGATGCGCTGCGAGGCAGCCCGGCGGCATTCGACGAACGCATTGCCCTGGCCCGGCCGCACGCGGGCGCCGCGATCACGGCGCGCAATGTTCGCAGGTTGAACGACGGCAGCCAAATCCGCGAGTCGCACCGGCCGGCAGACAGCGACCCCCGCGTGCAGGACCCCTATAGCTTGCGCTGCACGCCACAGGTGCACGGCGCGGTGCGTGATGCGCTGGCACAGGCCCGCGCCATTGCCCAGGTCGAGCTCAATAGCGCCACAGACAATCCCCTTGTATTCGTCGCGCCCGATGGGACGGCTGCGGGAGACATACTCAGCGGGGGAAATTTTCATGGCCAGCCGCTGGCCATGGCCGCAGACCAAGTGGCCATCGCCTTGGCTACACTCGGCGGAATTTCCGAGCGGCGCATCGCGCAAATGACGAATCCCTTGACGAGCCAGCTTCCGGCATTTTTGACACCGGAGCCGGGCCTGCACTCGGGGTTCATGATCGCCCAAGTGACCGCCGCGGCGCTGGCCAGTGAGAACAAGACCCTCGCCACCCCGCATTCGGTGGATTCGATCCCCACTTCCGGCGACCAGGAAGACTATGTTTCGATGGGAGCAGGAGCGACGCGCCGGCTGCAGCCCATGCTGGAAAGCCTGCGCCAGATCCTGGCCATCGAACTGCTGTGCGCCTGCCAAGGAATTGAGCTTCTGGCCCCGCTCGAGACCGGGCGCGAGGCGCGCAAGGCCCTGGAGCTCGTCCGAGCCGTCTCCCCGGCGCTGACGCAAGATCGCTCGCTCGCGCCGGACATCCAAGCGGTTGCTCGCGAGGTCACCGAAGGTCAATTCGCCCAGCTCTTGCGGTGAGCCCGCCCAGCTTGACGGGCCTGAACGCGGCTCAGTGCGCGTACCATGACAGCGGCCCCAGCGCGATCGGCTTTGTGCGCCCTGGGCGAGCGCGGGATGATGTACAATGAGCGCCACTCCCGAGAGGAGAATTTTAGTTCGGAGGGATTCCATGTTGCGTCCCCAAAAGATACTTTCGATTCCGTTCGTGCTTCTCCTGGCCCTTGCCGCCTGGCAAGTTTCCCTGGCGAACCCGGCCAATCCTCCCGCTGGCGGGAAAGACGTGGTGCTGACGGCGTCTGAGATCAGCGCGAAAATCTTCCCGAGCAACGTTTTCTATCGCGGTCAAGTCGCTCCGGTGGAGATGCGCAATACCGGCGGCGTTCACTTCGCCGACGATTCCTACGTCCTTGCAGGCCTGGTGGACAATTCCGGTTACTCCACAGGCTTGAAGGAAAAATATCAGGGCTATTTGCTGACGGAAGTTCCGCTGCAGATTGGCGGTCAGACGTTGAAGCCCGGCGCCTACGGCTTTGGCTTCCTCGAGGGTGCGAAATTTGTGGTCACGGACCTTGGCGGCAACGACGTGCTGCGAATTGATGGCAAGCGCGACGCGGACCTGAAGCGTCCGGTGCCGCTGCAGGTGACAGCGAGCGCCGATGGGTCCGGCTACCGCCTCTACAAGGGCCGCGACTTCGTAACCTTCAGCCGCGCACATTAGCCCTCCTTTCCGTGGCCGAGTTCTTCCCCGCCCGGGCAAGAGCCCGGGCGGGGTTTGCCACCCTTCCGATCAGGCAGTCGTCAGTCGTCAGTCATCAGTCGGCAGTCGTCAGTTGAAGATGCAAAGTATCCAGGTTCGTCGATGGTGAGGCGGGCCCTCCTGCGCCAAGGCTTCGGCGGGCAGGCAGAACTGTGGAAAAGAGGGGGGGCACCGGCCTTTTTCTGTATGTGTTGATTCCACAGGGTTTTAAGTTCAATGATTTTGTATGTGTTGATTCTGGAAGGGTTACAGGTGTGTTTTTTGTAAGTGTTGATTCTAGGGTGGTTAGCGGGGCTGGGGCGCGATTTCACGGCGCATTGTAGCACATTTAGTACCATAATTCAATAGGAAAGTTGTAGTTATCCACAGGTTTTTCGAGATGGGCGAGGGATTCGAACGGCAATTCCCCCGATGCGGAGTACTTCTGCGATGAAGTTAACTCTAAACCCGCACCCTTGAAAACCCACAAGGGTTGTGGCACGCGAATTCGTCTCAGCGGCTGGCGGCTGCGCCAGCCGCCGTTCCGCTAGAATCGCGCCGCCTGTTTTCAGGCCGCCGGATCGGCCCATGGAGGCAGTTTCGACACGGCTCCTTCCGTGAGTGCAACATTTACATACGGTAACATCTCCTCATTGACTCGCCTTCGGGTGCGACCTAAGATGCCAGCAGCGAGGAGTTCCCGCCATGATTGGCCGAACCGTATCGCACTACCGCATCCTAGAAAAGCTGGGTGCAGGCGGAATGGGTGCGGTGTATCTCGCACAGGACACACGTCTGGCGCGCCGGGTGGCGCTGAAGGTGTTGCCTGCGGAATTCGCTCGCGACTCGAATCGCCGCGCGCGCTTCGAGAGGGAAGCAAAAGCGCTGGCTGTCCTCAATCACCGCGGCATCGCCGTTCTATATGAAATCGGCGATGCCGATGGCGTTCCTTACTTGGCCATGGAATACGTAGATGGCAAGAACCTGAAGGAACAGCTTGCTGCCGGGCCAGTAACCCAAGAATGCCTCGTCGGCTACGCCACCAAGATTGCCGATGCGTTGGAGCACGCACATCATCGCGGGATCCTACATCGCGACATCAAGCCAGCGAACATTGTATTGACGCCTGACGGCGAGCCAAAACTGCTCGATTTTGGCCTCGCCAAGCTGTTGAAGAGCGAGGAGGTCACCGAGTCGGGGCTAACTGCCCCAGGGAACTGGATGGGCACGCTGCAGTACTGCGCTCCCGAGGTGTTGTGCGGCCATGCATTTGATCGTCGGAGTGACCTCTACAGCCTGGGCATCGTGCTCTACGAAATGGCGTGCGGACGATCGCCTTTCGAAGGTCTTGACGGCGGCGCACTCGTGAGCGCGATCTTGAGTGGGGAGTCACCGCCGGCAGCGGAGCGCAATCCTCTTATCTCACCAGCGCTTGATCAACTGATTGCTCGTGTCATGGCGGTCCATCCCGACAAACGTCTGCAAAGTGCAGCCGAATTATCGGTGGCGCTCCGCGAGCTCGCTCGCGGCGTTGCTCCCGAAGCTGATGTGGTGAAATCCCCGTCGGTGCTTGCCGTGCTGGATTTCCAGAACATCTCTCACGATCCAGCGATGGATTGGCTGGGCACGGGCTTGGCCGAAACACTCACTGCCGATTTGAAGAAACTCAAGCTGGTATCGGTGATGAGCCGCGAGCGGATTCAGGAGGCAGCGCAGCGCTATGGCGTTCCCACCACAGGACGCGCAAGTTTGATTCGGCTTGGCAGGGAGCTAGGCGCGCGCTGGCTGGTGACGGGCAGCTATCAGCGCGCTGGGGAGCGGCTGCGCATCGTGCCGCACGTGGTGGAGGTAGCTACTGGCGAAGTGGTGGTAACCGCAAAGCTGGATGGCAACTGGGAAGAGATCTTTACATTGCAGGACCGCGTCGTAGCCGACGTGATGGCCGCGCTAGAGGTAAAGCTCGATAGCAGGTCGATAGAGCGGATCGCACCACCGGAAACGCTCCACTTGGAAGCTTATGAACAGTACGCGCAAGGGCGCCAGCAGTTTCACATGCTGGGCAAGGAATCGCTGGAACGCGCTCGACACCACCTGGAGCGCGCCGTTGCATTGGACCCGCACTACGCACTGGCATATGCGGCCCTCGGCGCCACCCATGCGATGCGCTATATCCGCCTCACCGACCCGGCGGATCTCGACCGCGCTGCGCGTTATTCGGAGCGCGCGCTGGAGCTCGATCCCGAACTCGGCGAACCTTATCCTTGGCTGTCTTACGCCTACGTGCGACAGGGAAAGATCGAGCAAGCCATTCGCACCGGGCACCGAGGTGTGGAGCGACAGCCCGACTTGTATCTGTCGCACTACTTTCTCGGTGGGGCATATCTGATTTCCAGTGAGCATGACCCCGCCGCCTACCAGCACGCCGTGAGGCATTTTCTGGACACAACGCTAGTGGACCCTCGCTGGGGAGCTGCTTGGCTGTGTCTTGGTGAAATTGCGCTGATGTGCGGGGAATATGACCGCGCCGAGCAATTTCTGCTGGAGTGCCTCGAAGTTGAGCGTCGCGGACCTGGTTTCGGATATTTCGTCGGGTCGGAGATGATCCTGGGGGTCACCTCGCTGCGCCGTGGTGAGTGGGAAAAGGCGCACGAGATCTGCACTGCCGCCATCACCTCATTGGAATCCTGTGATCACGTCTATCGCGAAGCCTTCATGGCATTGACTGCGTGCGGCTTGGGGGATCTGCTCTTGCGGGAGGGCCCTGTTGAAGCGGCACTGGCAGAGTTCCGCCGCGCGTCCCGTATGGTCAAGGAATTCCCTCGTATGTTGGGATATCAACGCGTTTTCACTCGCACCCTGGCGGGGATGGGCGCGGCCCACGCGGCGCTGGGCGAATGCAACCGCGCACGCGAGCTGCTGGAGGAGGCCGTGAAGCAGGCCACCCAGGTTGCCGGGAGCCCGCAGACCTGGCTTTGGGAAGGGACGCTTGGGCAGTTGTACTACGCTATAGCGGCCGGGTACATGCGGCTTGGAGACCAGAACGTCGCGCTCGATTACCTGTGCAAGGCGGTCGAGTCAGGCTGGAGCGACCTGCACTGGATTTCTTCAGATCCGGAGATGGCTCCGTTGCGCCCTCAGGCAGGCTTTCAAGCTTTGCTCGGGGATCTCCGGCGTGCGCCCGCGATACAATTCGCTTCGGAAACGGCTGCCATAGCCTGAATCAATCAGATTCTTCAGCATATGAAAGGAGGTATAGCAGCAAAGCAATACCCAGCAATCGCAGTTTCATATCCTGGAGGCTGTGCCCTCTTGACGGAGGGGACGTGCAGATCGGTCCTGCGCCTCAGAGCGGATCTCAGGCGTCGTCGCCGGCTACTTGCGCGCGAAAACCGGAAGCGTACTCGCTCACGGAGCGCAATCGAATCCCGTACTTGTGGGCAAGTGCGGCGGCCTCTTTTACCACGTCTCCCTTCACGTAGGCAAGGATGAGTCCACCGAAGGACTTCTGAAGAGGATCGGAAGACCGATGCTGCGCCTCGATAGCCTCGAATGGCACTTCATCCATCTTGATTCTCTTGTTCAGCGCCTGCTCAAAGATTCGCACTGCCTCCCTTTGCGACAAAGCTTCCGGACCGCCCATTTCTAGGATCGTGTTCTTGTTGGCATATTCTCTCGTGGCGGCTGTGACAGCAAAATCAGCCACATTGGATGCCGATATGTAGCTGACTTTCGCGTCGCCCGAGCCGTAGATACGGACTGCGCCATTGACCGGATCAAATCCTAATGCCGCGCTGAGCCACATTTCCATAAAGTACGAAGGCCGCAGAATCACTGCTTCCGTTGTGCCCGCGAGCAGACGGTGTTCACAACCGCGCTTGGCACTCTCGAGCGGAGAATCCTCGCGGATGTTCCCAGAATACGAAACGTAGACAAACCTTTTCACGTTCTGACGCGTCGCGGCGTCGATCAGTGCCAGAGTCCCCTCATGGTCCACGCGCCTCAACCCATCGTTTGCCCCCGAAGGCATAGAGGTGGCGGTAGAAATCACAATCTCCACACCCTTGCACGCACTGGCGACTGTTTCGGAGCAGGTCAAGTCGCCATCAATAACTTCGACCCCAGCCTCCAGGAGCCGTTTGGCTCTTGCATTGCTTGAACCTCCCCGCACTAAAGCACCGACCTTGTGCCCTCGCCGCTGAAGTTTAAGGGCGATCTCTCCACCAACAAGACCTGTGGAACCGACAACTAGAATCGCCATGACAGCCTCCCGATCGGGGCTCCTCGCACACCGGCTGTGCCATCGGGTGCCCTCAGACGGTTGACGACCGGGGAATCTACGTTTTGTCACCTTCAGATGTCAAGCTGGCTGGAACAGCAGCCCCTAACCACTTCCTACTCAGGGTTCGGAGAAGCCTACTGGAAACAGAACTGTGCGTCATTTGTTTTGCCTCGGCACTGCAAAGCCACCACAATTGCTCCAGCGCACAACGAGATGACCCGGCACTACTCCGCGGGTTCAGCGGCGCGTACGAAAGCGAAGTCGAGAAGCTATCGCACGGTTGAGTTGCACGAGGACGATGAAAGCGATGCTCCAGTGGGCGCTGAAAACGCACAGCGAAGCGCCGAACGCGCACAAGGACGGGCGAGATCGGCGGGGCGAAGGGGCGGCAGGCGGCGGAGAGGCTTACCGGGTGGCAGGCGATGCGGGAAGAGAAGGTTGGAAGGTTAGAACGTTGAAACGTTGGAAGGTTGTGCGTCCCGACAACGGGCGTCGGGACGCTCAAACCGCGGAAGACCTGAGCTACATGGGAGGCGCGCGCTAAATCGGAAGAGAAAGCCGCAGGGCTGGTAAGCCAGCCCTGCGCTACAGAACAAAAGAGAGGCCCGCGGTCTTCCCGACAAGGGCGTCGGGACGCACACGGCACGGCGCTACACGGCTAGAGACGCCGTCACAAGCGAAGCCCGCGGTCTAAAGACCGCGGCTACAGGGCGCGGGCGGAACACACAGGCTGAAAGCCCGTGCTACCGAGAAACACAATTCCCCACAGGTAAGCCCGACCTGTGGGGCGCCCGCGCAACGAAGGGAAAAAGTCGAAACCCGCACCCTTAAGACCGAAGGGTGCGGCACCCCCGTCGTCTCAACGATCTCACGGGTCGGCCACCCGCCTGCCCGGAGAAGCCGCAGACCTTGAAAAACAGGTCTGCGCTACATGGGAAAAGAACAGAGCTACTTGCCGTCGAGGCCGATGTCGCTGCCGACGCCGGTGCAGAAATCCCAGCCGGGGGTAGCGAAGGTGCCGATGTTCAGGCCGCAATTGCCGTAAACGATGTCGCGGAAGTCGTTCCGCGCGCGGAAGAGGTTGCCATAGATCAAGGCGTTTTCCGCCTGGCTCGAAGGCGAGAATTTGCCGGCGGAGTTGATGATGCCGGCGAGCGAAGGCGAAGAAACGCTGGTGCCGCCGACGACGAACCATCCGCCGGGCTGCCCTTCAAACAGGTTGGTGTCAACGACCCAGACACCGGTGTTCGGGTTGGCGTCGAAGGAGAGATCGGGCGTGCCGCGGACCGCGCCAACGATGTAGGCGATGCGGTCTTGGAAGTGCGGGCGCGGCTCGACTTGGCTCGGTCCACCGCCGGTATCCTGCCAAGCGTTCTCCGAGAGGAAAACACCGGTATCCGAGTCGCGGGATATCGTGGTGCCACCGGCGGAGACGACGTTGGGCGAAGCGCTGGGCCATCCGACGCCGGGGTTATCTCCTGCGGAAGCCAAATAGACCACGCCTCGGGTAGTGAAGACGAAATCGTATTGCGTTTCGTTAAGGAATTCGCCGCTGCCGAAACTCATGGAGACTTCGCCGCCGCCGTTGGCCGCGACGAGGTTGGAGGCCAGGATAACCGCGTTCAAGAGGTCGCCAAGATTATTTGACGGGGCCTCCACGAGGAAGATCCGAGCGTTGGGCGCCATGGCGTGAGCCCACTCGATGTCCAGCGACTCCTCCAGTTCCCAACCGCCACTGGGATCGAGGGCTGGCCGCGTGCCGGTCGAGAAAACGACGGTCAAGTCAGCGGGCGGCAGGCCGAACTGGGTTGAGAACGTGGCCAGGTCGGCGGCCGCGTTGGGATCGTCATAGGCGTCCACGACAGCGATGGCGCCGGAGCCGCCGGAGGGGTTATGCGTGGTCACGTCAGGATCGCAGCCGGGCGTGGGGTGCGATACGAGGCGATAGACGCAAGCGATGGAAGCCGGAGTCTCAAAGAAGTAACCCAGGAACGGGGGCAACTCCTGAGGCTGTACTTCACCTTGGAAAGCGCCCGCGTTGGGCATCATGACAAGTAGATGAGTGTGAGCGTTGACGCCGACATCCCCGGGATGCTGGATACTCGACCGAGGCACCATAACGTGAGCGCCGACATGCCGCGATTGCGCCATGGTGATTTGCGCAAAGCCAAAAACAAGTAAGACCACAAGAGTCCACAGAACGCACTTCGAGCGATGCATCGATCCCCCTTTATTTTTGTTGTCGAGACTAGATCTTCCGCCAACACCCCCGCCAGATGATCCGGCGAACGGTTGGCACCACAGGGCCCACTTGCCAAGCGAGTAACTTCCCCGCCGGGATTATAGCAAGAGAGCAGAGGGAGGCAAGAGCGATTGCAGCTTGGAACGTGGGAAGGTTGGTTTGCCGCGCAAGCGGCCTCAGGCGAGGGCGTCGAGGAAGAACATGCCCATGCGGATGCCCGCGATGTAACCGAACGGCGGTAATTCCAGTGAATAATGGCCGCAGGGGAGCCCGAGGGTGCGCGGGTCGGATCCGTGGGCGCGCAGGGCCGCGAACATCTGCAGGGTGAGCTCGACGACGAACGTCGGGTCGTATTTCCCATAAACCATGAAGCACGGCTTCCCTGCCCCCAGGCCGCGCTCGACGTAAGGCACGGGGCTGATGGGCGCCCAGTAGTGGCGCAGCTCGTCCACGCCGACGCTGCCGCGCAGGCCTTCCCAGACGTGGTTGGTGGTCATGCCTGAGCGCACGACGTCGGCGAAGTAGGTGGAAACGTGGAAGAAACCCCCGGCGCGAATCGCGGGGTCGTGGGCCATGGCGATATAGCCGATGGCCGAGCCGATGCTTGTTCCCAGGATGCCGAGGCGCGTGTAACCCTGCTGCTCGAGCCAGCGGAAGCATTGACGGGCGTCGGTCACGGCCTGGCGGTTCGCCTGCAAAGTCAGGCCGATGTTGGGACCGACGAGCTGGTCGGCGCGTTGCTGTCCCGCAGGCATTCGCCGATCGTGATACGGCAGGCTCAAGCGCAAGACCGTGATGCCGAGCTCTTGCAGCCAGCGGCATAAGGTGCGTTGTCCTTCCCATTTGGCGTTCCAGTTCGGCAGGACCACGACGGCCGGCCCCGATCTGCGCGCCAGGAAGAATTGTGCGTGGACGGTGTTGTTCTCTTTGAAGGGCGACGGGATGAAGCTCGAAAACGTCAGGACGTCGTCCCGCAGGCGATAGTCCGGCGCGGAGGGGCAGGCGAACCACTGCGCGCTCGCGGCCACGACCTCATCGGCCCAGGCGTGCAAGAAGCCGCGAGGATCCGGCTCATCGGGCCGTCCGCCAATGTGCTGGAGCCCCCATTCGAAGGGGCGCACCATGCGGTTGTCGTCCGTCGTCCAGCGGCGGTGCTCGTAACGCCGGATGCTCTGTTCCAGCAGATGCATGGTCGAAGAACTACTGACTATAGCGGAGGGCCTGCTTCAGCGGCAAATCTAGCGTTGGTAGTCCCGCCAGGGCTTCCACAATGGAACGCTCAGGTAACGTACAGGGTAGAACGCACTGTCCGCGAGCGAGTTCCATTTTCTGGCCCTGTTGAGCAATTCTCTGGCCTTGTCGAGTATATATTTCAGCACGGCGAGACTCCGAATATCGGCGGCCATGCCGGAGAATATCACCGGGTGCTTCACACCGTCAACAAGGGCAGTGCGGTGGGTTCAAACTGGCGCAGCGCTTTGTTAAGTGCCTTGGGTACGGTCAAAGGTTATTACCACTTTCCCTTGCGCGTGTCCTTCTTCAAGATAGCGGAGAGCTTCAGCCACTCGGCTTAACGGGTAACGTCTGTCTATGACGGGTACAATCTTTCGGGCTTCAAGAAGGTCTTTCAGAAAAACTAAATCCTTCTTGTTGACTTTCGCCAAAAAGAGACACATCTTCTTCCGCCCAATCCGTGACAGTAAGGTTACCAGTAACATCGCTTGGAGCATTTGAACCAAACCACCTCTCCCTCCGGCCCCAACAAAAATTCCGTCCTGATTCAGCGCACGCCGGTAATCGAAAATCGAATGATAGGCGTTCGCACCCAGGATCAGATCGTAACGCTGCCCACTTCTCGTGAAATCTTCTCGAGTGTAGTCAATGACGTGGTCTGCGCCAAGCGATCGCGCTCTGTCCACATTCCTCGTGCTGCACACGGCAGTGACTTCAGCCCCGAACGATTTGGCAATCTGGACCGCAAACGTACCCACACCACCGGACGCGCCATCAACCAGAACCTTCTGGCCTTGCTGGATCCGTCCCTTATCACGAAGACCTTGAAGGGCAGTGATTGCCGCCACGGGTACGGCTGCTGCGTCCTCAAACGATATGTTGGCTGGCTTCAGCGCCAATTTGTCTTCAATAGCACACGCATACTCGGCAAAGGCCCCTCGGCATGCGCCGAATACCTCGTCGCCTGGTTTGAACTGCGTTACGTTCCTGCCAACGGCCTCAACCTGTCCGGCCAGATCAACGCCTGGTCGTGTGACCTTTGGTTTGAGCAGCCCCCCCATCATTGGGCGGGCGAGAAACGGTTCACCTCTCATGAGGTACCAGTCCAGTGGATTTACAGATGCCGCGCAAAGCTTTATCAAGACCTCATTGTCCGCAGGCGTAGGTGTTGCAACCTCCGTGAACTGCAGCACATCCGGTGGTCCGTATTGTGTGTATACAATCGCTTTCATAGAGCGCTCTTCAAGAGTGCTGCAGCCGCACCGTGCTGCGTTGTTGCAGCGCACGACAAGCGAGCCTAGCGGGAAGTATAGGACAGACTCACCGGCTAAGTCCTGATTAACGCGCTGCCCGGAAGCTGACCCACTACCAAGGAACGACGTTGCTTGCGCCCCGGCGCGCTGGTAGAGTAAGTTGCTCCGCTTAGAATGGACTACCGCGAGGAGAGGCCTGCCATGTTTTCAGCCGCCGGCAAAGACCGACCCGCCGAAGCTCTGCGCACGCTGCCGGGCGATGAGGTCCGGCAAATTCTGTGGCGCTTTGCCGAACGCTACGATCTGCAGATGCTGGTGCAGTCGGCGCGCGGCGTGGCTCGCGGACCCATCGCTCGCCTGGTGGCCGCGGGCGGCCGCCACTCCCACGAATGGACGGCCGAGAAGAACGCCCTGCTGCCCGAGTTCGATAACGCCGGGCTCACCAGCGTGTTCATGGATCCGGCGGAGGGCGGCTATATCGAGGGACCGAAAAATCTGGCGATGGCTCTGGTGGCCTTCGAGCTTGCCTGGGTGGACGCCGGCGCGGCCACGGCCAGTATGGCCGGCTGCTTGGCGCTCGCGCCGATTCACGAACGCGGCACACGCGAGCAGCGCGAAACGTATATGGCGCGGTGCGTCCCCAAGCCCGGCGAGAAGCCGTGGCGGGGCGCCTTCTGCCTCACCGAGCCGCTGCCTTACGTCGGCGTCGAAACCGGCCTGCTTTCGGGCAAAGTGACTGTCGCCGAATGGCCGGAGGGCAAAGAACCCATCCTCGAAGTGAACAAGCGCGGCCGCTTCATCACCAACATGGGCTTCGCCAACTTCGTCACCGCGGCGGTGGATTCAGGCGATGCGCGCATCGACGGCTCCTGCATGGTGATCTTGGAGGAGACCGACCCGGGAACGTTCGACCGCGGCACGCCGACGCGCAAGCTGGTGCACCAGCTTTCCTCCACCTCGGACCCGATTTTCAGCATGCGCGTGCCTGCCAGCCGAATCATCGGCGGCTACACGGTGAAGGACGGCGTCATCGTGCCGAATTACAGCCACGCGGAGATTATCGAGGCCGTGTTTCGGCGCACGCGCGTGACCGTGGGCTTGATGACCGCGGCCAAGCTGCTCTCAGCGGTCGAGCCGGTGATCCGTTATCAGCGCGGGCGCTTCCGCGGCGGCGCCGGGATCACGCAGGGCTCCCCGCGCTACGAACTTGGTTTGCAGCAGAAGGAGGATGTGCTGCACCGCTTGCTTGACGTGTGGGCCACGGGCGAGGCCAGCGCGTCGTTGGGCTTCGCGGCGGCGCGGCTGTTCGACGAACTCGACCCGCTCGAGCGGGAGAAGGACGAACTCTTCGCCGTGAAAGGGCTCGAAGGGCGCGCGGCGCTGAAGCACTTGCGGGCGTTGCAGAAAGAGGCCCTCGAGTGCCTGGAGCTGAGGTCTCTCCCGCCGGAAAAGCGCGACGAAGCGCGCCTGAACGCGCTCGAAAAGGACAAACTCGTGCGCTTCATCCTGCTCGACTCGGTGGCCAACGTCTATTGCCCGGCCACCAAGCTCTGGAACACCGGCCACGGTTCCAACATGCTTCGCGAAGCTGTGAGCCTCATGGGCGGCTACGGCATCACCGAAGACTGCCCCGGCTTTCTCGGGCACAAGTGGATGGACTCTCAGCTCGAAGCCACTTACGAGGGCCCCGAAGCCGTGCAGCGCCGCCAGCTCACTCTCACGATGACGAACGAGGTCTTCCTGGCGCAGTTCCGCCAGTGGATCCGCGAAATGCGCGCGGTGGCCAGCCGACATCCCGGCACCGGCGCTTGCTCGCTGGCCACCGCCATGCAAATGTGGCTTTGGACTCTCCAGCACCTGCTTGTGGCCAAGGATGCCGACGGCCAAAAGCTCTATCAGGGCACGCGGCAGGGCGTCACCTTCCCACTCGCCGACGCACTGTGCTGGGTATTGGCAGCGCGCTGCCAAATTCTCGATCTGCTGGAACTCGAGGCCAAAGGCCCGGGGAATCCGGCGGTCGCCGAAGCGCTGGGCGGGTTGCTCCCGTTCCTCTCTGACTTGTGCCACGTGCAGACCGCGCGGTCTGCCAGCGAGGTGGGCCGCATCTGCGCAATGCTCGTGTTCGGCTACAACCGCCACCCCGCGTGGGATACTGAGGGCTACCAGGGCTGTTTCCGCGCCGACGAACTGGTGGAACTCGAAGGCATCATGCCGGGTCTCGCGAGTGTCGCCACCGATGTCGTCGCTGAGGACGGCTCGCATCCTGCTAAGGCCGGCCCGTGCGTGCGCTTCGACGGTCTGGAGGAATTCACCCGCCTGCGCACGCGCCTGGACGGCTGCCTTACCGGATCGCAACTCTCCAAGGACCGCGCCGCCGAATCGCTCACCAAGGTAATGATCCCGGCCGCGCTGGACTACCCCGGTTGAGGGAAAACGTGGCCGAAACCCCTGGGACCATCCCCGTGGAACGCCAGACGATGGACGTTGACCTGGTGTGCGTCGGCTTCGGACCGGCCACGGCCGGCTTCCTCACCACGCTGGCGCCGGCGCTGCTGAAGGAAGACGGGACACCCGCTATCGAAAGCCAGGCCGCCCCGGGCATGCCTCTGCAAGTGGTCTGCTACGAGCGCGCCGACGGCATCGGTTTCGGCGTTTCCGGCGTGGTGACGCGAGCGCGCGGCATCCGCGCCTCCTTTCCTGAACTGAACGCCTCCGAAATCCCGATGGCCGCCCCTGTCGCCGACGAGAAACTCATCTACCTTCTCGATCCGCAAGGCGCCTCGCGCCGCTCCTGGGCCCTCCGCTTGGCCGACCGTGTCCTTCGAGCGTCTGCCGGCATCATTGGCCTCGAGCACGACGCCTTCGAGATTCCCTGGGCGCCCCCATTCCTGCACAAGAAAGACGGCTTGGTGTTATCCATCGGCCAGTTCAATCAGTGGGTCGGAGAGCAACTGATGTCTTCAAGCGCAGTACAAATCTGGCCCGGCATGCCCGTGTCCGAGCCGTTGATGGAGGACGACCGCGTTGTCGGAGTGCGGCTCCTCGATCAGGGCGTGGAGCGCGACGGCACTCCGTCCGCCTCCTTCCTCCCTGGCATGGACGTTCGCGCGGCTCTCACGGTGATTGGAGACGGTCCGGTCGGCCCGGTCGGCCGCAAGCTCGAAGAAACCCTGGGCATGCCCAGCGGCCACGAAAAACGCGAGTGGGCCGTCGGCGCCAAGATGGTGATCGATCTGCCCGAAGGCGTGGGCCTCAAACCCGGCACCGTCATCCACACGCTCGGCTATCCGGAGCCCGAGATATTCGGCTTTTTCTACGTGCACCCGGATCGGATCGCCTCCGCAGGCATCTTCGTGCCGTCTTGGTTTGAAAACCCGGTGCGCACATCGTACCGCTACTTGCAGCATTTCTTGTTGCACCCGTACTTGTGGCGGTACGTGAAGGGCGGACGCCTGCGCTCCTGGGGCGCCAAATCGCTGCAGGAGTCCGGCCGCCGCGGCGAGCCGTACCTCGCCGGCGACGGCTTTGCGCGCATCGGCGAGGGCTCCGGTTCGACCAACGTGCTCACCGGCTCCGGCGTCGACGAAGCCTGGACGACCGGGACGCAGCTCGCAGAGGCTGTGCTGGAACTGCTCAAGGAAGGCAAGTCGTTCACCAAGGAAAACCTCGAAGCCACCTACGTCCGCCGCCGCCGCGCCAGTTGGGTCGAGAAAGAAGCTCGCATTGCGGAAAAAGCGCGCGACGGCTTTCATCATGGTGTCGTTTCCGGCTTGATCGGCATGGCTCTGGCCGGCGCCACTCGCGGCCTGCTCTCCATTCCCGGCAAACCGCACCCCGTTCGCAGCGCGGAGGAATTCTTCGCCCGACGCATCAAGAAGAGTGATCTCGAGGTGCTACGCCAAGCCGCTGCCCGGCGCGGCGCTTCCCTGCACGACTCCTTAATGGAAGCCTGCGGCTGGCCCCCCATCCCCTACGACGGCCAGCTTTTGATGACCCATCAGGACGCTTTGTTGTTGGGCGGCAAAGTGCAGGCTCCCCCCGGGTACGCCGACCACGTCGTATTCCTTTACCCCACGCTCTGCGAGGGCTGCCACTCCAGGGTGTGCGTGGAGATTTGCTCCGGCGAAGCCATCACGGCTCCGAAGGACAGCGCCATTCCCGGCTTCGACCGTGAGAAGTGCGTGTTCTGCGGCGCTTGCTTGTGGAACTGCGAGCAGGAAAACATCGCCTTCCGCGCCGGCGCGGGAGGCCTCCACTCGGCGGAGAACTAAATGAGCTACCAGATCGTCGTCTGCGCCGGAATCGTGCCCGATCCGTTGCAGACTCTCGAACCCATCAGCACTTCTGCGGGCCCGGCGCTCAAGAACGAAATGATGTTGCCCCACGTGCTCGATCCCTGGGCCGCGTGCTCGCTCTACGAGGCCGCGCATCTCGCCAAGCAATTCCCCGACAGCAAGGTGTGGCTAGTCAGCCTCGCGCCAAAGGCCAAGCTGCAGCAAGTCATCATGATCGTGGCCCAGAAGGCTACCTTCGAGCTTGTGGTCCTCGACGGCCCCTCGAGCGGCTTCACAGATAGTGCCGCCGTCGCCGCCGCCCTCGCTGAGGCCATCGCTTCCCTGCCCGGCCTGGACCGCGCCAAGCTGCTCGTCTTCGGCGGATGGGAGTCCGCTTCGCGCTCCTCCGGCACCACGCTCCAAATGCTCGGCGAGCGGCTCGGCATTCTGGACCAGTTCCAGGGTGTCGATCAGCTCAAGGTCCAAGAGAACGGCGCCCTGGAAATCCTCGAGCGCGTCGAAGGCGGCCGCCACCAAATCTCCGTCTGCGAAGGGCCGCCCGCCATTCTCGGATGGGCCACCGGCAACCTGCCCGAGCCGCCCAATAACCCGCAAGTCGGCATGGCCAACATGCGCACGATAATGCCCGCTCTACAGCGTGCCAAAGCGGCGCAGTTGGCCCTCGGGAATCCGGCCTACCAGAGCGCGGCCGTTCCCAAGCAGCAGCGCGACACCCGAATCGTCAAAGACCTGCCCGCAGAAGAAATTGCGCGGGAACTGGCCGCCTGGATTCGAGGGTGAAATGAGCGACGTGATTCTAGTTCTGGCGCATACGGAAGCGGACGGAACGTTGAACGAGGCCGCGCTGGATGTTATTCAGACCGCCCGCTCGTTGGGAGACAAACTGGCCGTCGGGCTGGTCGGTGAAAAGGTGCAGCCACTGCGCGGCGTGGCCACCCTATGCGCCGTCGAAGGACCCGAATTCACTCAACCACGTTACGCAACCGACGCCGCCGCGGCCGAGGCACTCTGCCGCGCTGCCGGCGCGACCCTGGTGCTGGCTCCGGGCACTTCCCGCTGGACACGCGCCCTGCCGGGAGTGGCACAGCGGCTGAATGGCCGCGTGGACTCGCACGTGATGGCTCTTGAGGGCGGCCGCGCCACGCGCTGGTTCTATCGCCAGCGCATCGAAGCCGTGCTCACGCGCGCCGAGCGGCCGTGGTTCCTGCTGCTCGACGCCGGCCTGCCTTACGAGCCGCGCGATGGCGAGGCGGCCGTCCAGCGCGTCAGCGTGAGCCTGCCGCCTCTGCGCACCCGCGTCAGCGGCTTCGCCACGCCCAAGACCGAGCAACAGACCATTCGTCCTGACGCCGATTTGCTGCTCGTCGCCGGCGCCGGCTGGACTAAAAAACAGAAGGACGGTCAGACGCACGTCGCCGAGGCAGGCAAGTTGATCCTCGGCTTCCTGGCCGCCACGCGCGCCTCTCTCGGCAGCAGCAAGTCACTCGTGGACTTGAGCGGCGAGGGCCAGTCCGTGCTTCCCTTCCTATCCCATCTGAACCAGGTCGGCCAGACGGGCGCGACCCCGCGGCATCCCAAGGGCCTGGCCACCTGCTGCCACGGAGAGGAACCGCACGTCGTGGGCTGGCGCTTCATCCAGGAGCGGCGCGCCGTCAATCTCGACCCCAATTGCGGCTGGGCGCGCGGCAAGACCGACGTCCTCTATGTCGCCGACGCCTTCGAAATCATCGCCAGGCTGAACGAACTGCTGCGCGTGACGTAAATGACCGGCGGTTCGCCTGAGAGACCCACGCGGCGCGAATCTTGTCAATGCAAGCATGAACCCGTACACTGGTCGAGCTGCCCAGCCAAAGGAGAATCTATGCTGCCTCGTATGACGATGTGTTTGCGTGCGCTCGTCATCGTCGCGTTCTTTGCCGCTACCGCGACTGCTCTGCGCGCGCAACAGCAGGACCACGTTGTTACAACCCAGGAACTCCGCAACGACACACTGAAGCCGGCCGAAACACGCCAAGCCAACGAAGCCGAAATCCGGAAGGCTTTGTCCTCCGAAGCGGCCCGGAGCGAACTGAAATCCGCTCATGTTGATTACCAACAGGTGGACCGAGCCATCGGCCAATTGAGCGATGAAGACCTGGCTAAGCTGGCGGAGCGATCGCGCCAGGTCAACAATGATTTTGCCGGCGGACATCTTCCCAATCGGGACTTGGTGCTCATCCTGTTGCTCGCTGTCGCGATCATCATCATCGTGGTAGCGCTTCGCTGAAGCCCTGCGCCCAGGATCGAGCACCATGCGCTCACCGCTCGTCAGTGTGTTGATGGTCTGTCTTTCGGCGCCGGCCATCGCAGCGGCTGACAACGGCGCGGCCGGTGTCTGGCTCGACGTGCCGTTCGTGAAGCAGCCGGAGAATGGTTGCGGCGCGGCGTCGATCGCCATGGTGCTGCGCTACTGGAGCGCGCATGACGTTCAGGTGCCGCCGGACAAGAGCGAGCCCCCCGCGATCCAGCGGGCTCTGTACTCAGCGAAAGCCAAGGGCATCTTCGCCTCGGCTATGGCGCGCTATCTGGACAACGCAGGAATGCAAGCCTATGCCTTCCGCGGGGAGTGGGCCGATTTGCGGCATCACCTGTCCCTTGGCCGCCCCCTCATCGCAGCGCTGAAGCCGCGCTCCGGCGGTGCGCCGCTCCACTATGTGGTCATTGTCGGACTCGACTGGGATCGCGACGCGGTGTTCGTGAACGATCCTGCACGCGGGAAACTCTTGCGCGTTGAACGGCCCGAATTCGAGAAACAGTGGCGGGCGGCCGGGAATTGGACGCTGCTCGCGGTCCCGCGGCAGAACAAGTGATTTGCCGATGTCTCGTTTTCGCGCTGCTGACCCTGCCGGCGATGGCGCGCGCCGATTCCTCCGAATCCGACCAGATCACAACGGCCAAGAAACTTTACGACGAAGGTCACTGGGAGGAAGCCGCGCGCATCGCCCGCGGTTCACCGGACCAGCCCGCCGAGCTCGATTACATCGCCGGAATGGCTTTGGCGCGGCTGCAGCGGTGGCCCGAGGCCCGCGAGTCTTTCGCTTCCGGCCTTCGGAAAACGCCTCGCGACAAGCGTTTCCTCCTCGAACTCGCCGGCGTGGATTACAAGCAGAAAGATTTCGCCGCAGCCAAGAGGAACTTGCATGCCGCGCTGCGCCTCGACCCGGAAGATGCCTACGCGCACGACTTCCTGGCCACGCTCTACTTTCTGGAGGGCAATCTCGAAGCTGCCCTGAAGTATTGGAATCCGATCGGCCAGCCCCGGCTCGCGAGCGTTTCGTTCAGTCCTCCATCCCCACTCAGCCCGGCGCTCCAAGACCGTGTGCTCGCCTTCAATGTACCCGCGGTGCTGCAGCGCAGCGCCCTATTGACGACGCAGGCGCGCCTCGCCAATCTGAATGTCTTCACGGGAAATCGTATCGAACTCACCCCACAAGAGAAGGGCGGCTACGACGCCGTCGTCCGCGCGCCGGAGCTGGCAGGGTGGAACGACGGTATCCTCATCGGCAGCATTTCACTTCTTCGCGGCTTGCCTTACGAGACCATTTATCCGGAATTCTACAATCTTCGCGGCACCGGGACGAACGTCCTCTCGCTCGCCCGCTGGGACGATCAGAAGCGGCGCTTCTGGGTTTCGTTCTCGTCACCCTTGCGCCACAATCCAGCACTGCGCCTGCGCGTTTATTTTGACGCCAGGAATGAGAACTGGAACCTCACCGAAACGTTATTCGCCTCCGGCGGGCTTCTGACCAACCTGAACCTTCGAAAGCTGGCTGCGGGAGCGGAATTGCGTTCCGTGGTGAACGGCCGGTGGGCTTGGAGCGGCGGAATCGAAGTCTCCGATCGCACATTCCGCAATCTCGCAAGCGTCACCTCTTCCCAGGCTCTCCGTTTCTTTTCCAATGGCGCCTCTTTCAAATCCTGGGCGCGCGTGGATCGCGATCTTCTCCGTATCCCGGAGCGGCGGTTCACGGTGCTTTCCTCCGGTGAAGTGCAGGTCGGCCGCGAATTTGCCGCCGGCCTCGGCGCCTTCACCACAGTGAAGGGATCTCTACGCTCGCGATGGCTGCCGCAGGCAAAAGACGACGACTACGAGATGAATGCCCAGCTCCGCGCTGCAAACACCGTTGGCACGGTCCCCTTCGACGAATTTTTTCAACTCGGCGTGGAACGCGACAACGATCTCTGGCTCCGCGGCCACGCGGGTACGACGGACGGACGCAAAGGCCGCGCGCCTCTTGGTCGCCGTTACGTCCTGCTGAATTGGGAAATGGACAAGAACGTCTACCGGGGCCCCTTTTTCACCATCAAGCTAGGCCCTTTCCTCGATACCGGCGCGATTGCCGATCCTTCCGGCCTCTTCGGCTCCCAACGCTGGCTCTGGGACACCGGCGCGCAGTGCAAGGTGCGCGTCCTGGGCAGGGTGACGGTGGTTATCTCGTACGGCAGAGACTTGCGTGGCGCGCGCAACGTGGTCTACGCCTCCGCCCTGCAGTGAGCCCGCGCCGCGCTTGTTCCCCTGAGTCACACCAGCACGCCCGCAAGGCGGACCTGGCGGAAGCGTGTGGGAGTCGAAATTACTTGGAGCTGATTCTCCAAGTACTTACGAGGAAGGCCTTGGACGGAATCGGAAGGACTTAGCATCCCTCGGCACTGCTATTGCCGCCTTTTTGCCGCCTCGTTTTGTCACCCCACTTTTCTCTTCGGAAGAACCATTTCGACGACTCGACTGTTGGCCTCCCGCATAGCATCGGGCACCGCTTGCGTGTAGATATTCATTGTTGTGCGAATGTCCGAATGCCGCAGAAGTTCTTGCTGAACCTTCAAGTCCACTTGTAACGAACGCAGCAACGTGGAGTACGAATGCCGAAAACTATGCCAGCCGAGGGGACCAAGTCCGGCACGTATTCCGGCAGGGAGCAAGTGATCGCGCTGAATCGTCCACGGCCATCGTGGACGCCCGGTCCCATAGGGGCTTGGGAACAACCAATCGCAATTCCCTGCTCGTGGGGCCGTCTCGGCTTTGTACTCAAGCAGTAGGTCCGCCAAATTCGGGTGCACTGGCAGTCTCCTGTTTGAGCTCGTCGTCTTGACTTCATCCACGCGTCCGATGACCACTCCTCGTTGGATATGGACTTCAAGAGTTTTCCAATCGAAATCGCCCCACTGCAGACCCACGAGTTCGCTCGCCCTGAGGCCGAGGCACGCCGCCACGATGCACATCGTTCGGATGGGTTCTTGAAGTTGGTCAAGCAGCGCCCGGAATTCTTTGACAGACAGAATCCTGGGTTGTCTGAGGCGCTTCGAAGAACCTTCTACACGGACGAGACTCATGGGATTCATTCTCTCGATATCGATGAATTCCCATTTCATCGCCCAGTTGAACAGAATATGCATGATGCTGCGC
The DNA here is from genome assembly GCA_049514555.1 of Candidatus Acidiferrales bacterium. GTDB lineage: Bacteria > Acidobacteriota > Terriglobia > Acidiferrales > UBA7541 > JBEKUY01. The sequence continues at coordinate 99,893 of JBEKUY010000005.1, read as the reverse complement.
ACGTGTCCCTTGCTCTTCGGTGCAAGATCGAGGCTCATGAGCCATTCCTCGACAAGCAGGGGTTTCACTTTTCTTATCGGAATGCCTTCCCACTTCGGCTTCACATGATGAGTGATCCACGAGCGATACTTGCTCGCGGTGGAATGGCGCCTCGGCAGTTTTTCGCGCACGTAACGGTCTACTAACGCCCCAAACAAAACATTCTCGTTCTGTTTTTCGGAGCTCACCGCTAGGCGGAACGCCTCCGCCGCTCGCCATGCCTGGGCTTTGGTGGGGTATAGCTCGACGGTTCCGACAATCACTGTTTCCCTCTTGCGCCGTCCATCCGGGCCGCTAGTATTTCGCTCCCAAACCCAGACATCAGGCTTCCTCTTGCGAGGTCTTCGACGCAAATAGCCGAACTGATATCGTGCTCGCTTGAACATGAAGATCTCTCCTTAGACGGTTCTAGCGGCACGAGTGACGCGACGAATGTAACTCTGTTCGCATCCAGCAGTCCAGCTCGGATACATAGAAGAACCAGCGACCAAAGCGAAAATGACCGGGAAGTTCGCCACTCCGTGCCATGCGCTTGACGGTCTTCGGGTGAACTCTCACGAAGGCCGCTGCTTCGCCGCATGTCAAAGGGCGTTCGATAGTTGGCCGTTTGCCATCCCCAAGGGCCCCTGATGTAATAGTCCCCCTCTCTTCTCCCCCTGTGGTCCCCTGATCTGGTTCTGTGAGTGATAACTCGAATGTTTGGTTGATTGGAGGTACCAGTTCATATGTGCTCTTGCCCGGCTGCTCCGTAGTAGACAATGGATCAAACTCCTGAACCGAAGCGTTCAATGCAGGGCGCGGGGCATGCTGTCGTGACGACGCTGTAATCTCGCGCGTACCGAATTGGGTTGGACGGGGCTTCATGTTCACTGCACGGTCTTCGTAAGAGCGTCTCCTTGGATTTGTTCCTGGTTGTGATTGTTGGTGTACTGGTCTCGCCAGCGCTTGAACTCCCCATCCTTTCGAAACAGGAATTCGAGGGCCTCGCTGATGACGTAGGACGGACTTGCGCCAATGAACTCGGCGTACCTGTCCAGGTTGTGTCTGACCTCTCCCTCCAGGTGGACCTCTAGAGTCGTGGTCTTTGCCCGCCTCGACAGCGCTCTCAGAGGCGCCGAGCCTTTCTCCTCCTTTCTTCATTCGAGATGTAGTACAGCCCGGATTACAGATTTTTTGGTCCTCCTGCTGCGCGCGGGCAAAGCACGGCGAGCAAGTTGCGAGGGGCTGGAGCGACCCCCGAATTACGTTGGCCACGGGTATGGGCAAAGAAAGGGGGTCGCTCCAGCCCAACCCGGTGTTTTGCCCGCGTCCAAATTGATCGTCGCGCCATGCGCAACCTCTATGCTCCTAACGAGTTCGCGTCACCGGCAGGGTGCCGCGAAGGGTTACGGACAGGGTGACGTGCGTCTTTCATGCACCCGTCACCTTGCCGAGAGACCACACCGAGTGGAGAACGGTGATTCCTCACGAGATAGGTGCCGAAGAAAACTGTGTGGTCGGGCGTGAGTGGAGCCAAGTCAACCCGCAGGCCGTCCTCGTTTAATTCACCAGCGCTCCAGGCCCGATACAGGCCATCGAAGCGTTCCCCGTTGAAGCGGCGACGGGCCTCGTTCAGAAACACCAGGTCGGCCGTGATAGGGACGACGTACTCGTGGTTCTCCCACTTTCGACGAATCTCGAAGTAGTTGAGGACCTCGCTCGAAACGTCGGATTCGAGTGGCCTCCTGACGAGCGTCCGGAAGCGTTCCTCCGCCCGCGGAAAGTATGCGTCTTTCGGAGCGATATAAAGGAACCGGAAAGTCTTCAGTTGCCGGAACAGCCCCTGATAGGCCGCCAAATGAGTTGGGAAACTCGCCGGGTTTTCAGCCCCCGAATCCACAAAGCTCAGGGTGACCACAGGAGCGACCCCGGGAAAAGGCGGGGCGAGAAAGAGCGGGAACTTGTCCACGAAATAGCGGATGGTCGGCGGGCTGCCCGGGCGACCTTCGTAGATCTTAGCTGGAAGGAACTCCTTGGGGACCCCCAGTTTCTCGCAGAAGAAGCTGACCTTGTCCTCCTCGGTTTCCAGGTAGTCGAACTCCTGGTTCGCCAGGACGAAGTCCAGAAGGACCAAGCGAGTGCGCATGAAATCGAAGGAGTGTTGCTTGCGGTTGCGAAGGTTGTCCTTTCCGATCTGGCCGTAGACAGTTCTGGAGAAGAGATGAAAGACGGAGCCCCTTCGCATATAGTCCCGAACGGCGGCGTGACCTCTCGTGAGGAGTTTTCGCGCGAAGGAAGTGGGACGCTTTCCATACCCAGTCCCGGTGAACGCCCTGAACTGCCCCAGAGTGAAGTAGCCGGAGTGGACAGCTACTAGGTAGAGAAAGCGAGCCTCGGCGTCGGTGTAGCCCAGTTCCTTGATCCGCTCGATGTGGTAGGCAGGCAGTGTCATGGGGACAGAATCTCCGCTATCAACTCCTGCTGGTCCAGGAGAGGCCTGAGACCAGGTGCATGCTGCGGGTGCGCGGCCCTCCTACCTATCAGGGGCCTCGAAGACAAAGAAAACCAATGAGAAATTCCGATTGGTCGATCTACGGGAAACTGTAGGAAATCTCCGCTGTTCACGAGTCCGCCCAAGGCCCCCACTTATCTAAGGAACATCCAAGCGCCAAAAAGTGAGAAAGAATCTTCGTGCTTCAGGTGTTTCCTCCCCCATTAATCTAGGGAACATCCAAACGGGAAAAAGTAAGAAAAGAACATGCAAATTCCGGCGATTCCCACTGTCAGCCGACATGTATCCTGCTGCCAGGCTGGCCCAGGGGTAGAAATCACCCCGCGCGAGCCTCTCCCCAGGGTTCTCGGCCCTGACCCGAATGAGGCTACGGACAAGATCCGGGCAGAACTCCTCCTACTTATTAAAGGAACATCGAACAAGGAAAAAGTAACAAAGAAATTTGGAAACCAGAGCGAATCAGAAACCGCCATGCTGCCTGAAACGCCTCGCATCATTGGGATGGTCCCATGGGCTGTCTTTGTGATCCGGGCAGGCAACCTGATTCGCCATGTGTGCTGTCCCCTACGGCCGTGGAAGAAACACTGGCACGGAACCGCGCTCCTTCCGGCAGTCCTCCGCAGGAGCGGGTGAAGAAGGTAAGAAGTACGCGCTTCACCGTCTTCTTCACCAAGTTCTTCACCCTGTGGCGCAGCAAGTTCTTTACGAAGAGAGGGATGCAAGTGTCAGGAAGACGAAACATGCCGTGGAAGAAACACCAAATCGGGCGGGAGCGACCCCACTTTTTCGGCTCTCGGCCGCCCAAGTGAACCTTGGGGTCGCTCCCGCCCATCACGCTCTTCGCGTGGCCGTGTTTTGCCGCGTGCAGTAGTCGGGCCAACCAATTTGCAGTGCAGGCTGTGATGCACCACGAATCACGAAAGGGGGAAGAACGACTTGGCACTACTGAAAGCACCATCGAAGCAACCGAAGACCACAACCCTCCAGGTCCGCCTGGAGGAAGATGTCCGACACAACCTGGACAGGTACGCAGAGTTCCTCGATGCGAACCCGTCCTACGTCGTCAGCGAAGCGCTCAAGCTGCTGTTCAAGAAGGACGCAGCGTTCCGCCTCTGGCTAAGCCAGCACACAGACAACCACAACCAAGCACAAGCCCAAGGAGATGCTCGTACAAAGACCGCACAGCTAACATGATGGTTAGGAACTGAGCAGATTGTTTACAGATTTCTATCGATTCCCACGCAATACCCCGATTGGTGCTGACCGCATGATTCTGAGTCGCGCTTCTTCCAGTCCCCGCGAAGGCTCGGAGAACCCACTGATCCGAGTTCCGCCCAGAATACTGACTCGTGTCGCCCGTGAGGATTGCTTGGCGTGAGCAGGGGGAACCCCGGTCCAGTCCCATATGCCCGCCAGCGTGCTTGCTAAAGTCATCCCCCAAGCCGTCATAGGAGTTAGAACATCGTCTTCACCGCCGCCTCTCTTCTCCATGTAGTGTATTAGGTCTACCTTTACGCTTGTAAAGAAGAACGTTGTGGGAATCAGCCGCTTCGCAGTTGGACGGCGGCCGGCCATAAACCGGATGACCGGGTTGGCCTCCACGCAGCCAGGGCACTTGTTCATCAGGCGCTCCGTCGCATACGCATCGAACGCCGAAGAGGCCTGAATCATGAGTGCTTCGATGAAGTAGGTGGTTCTGCTGCTGCGCCCCTCATTGCGGAAGCGAAAGAAGTCTTTATAGGACTGCTGGGTCTGCGTAAAGTAAAGACGGAAGGGGTAAGTCGCAACGCGGAAGGCGCGGTTGTGCCCCTCCCTTGCAGCAGGCGGTGGCACATTTCGGGGCGGAATGATTATTGGCGCTTCACTCGAGCCTGCCGCCTCGATGTCCGTCGGTTTCCTGGGGGTAGTGGCGGCATGCGCATCCCTTTCGATGTGTGCCGCCCCGCCTTTCAATGGGGTCGCGCCCGTAGTTTTCCCGGTCGTGTATGTTTCCACCCCTGTCGGCGAGGCCGTCGGCGTCGAATCCGAATCTGCCCGTGCAGGTTCTGGGGACCCGGCCCGCCAATCATTTGGCAGCATCACGCCCGAACCGGCCGCCAACCGCTTTATCTCTAATGGGCTCCCTTCATCCTTTGATTGTGCCCATACGGCAACAGGAAACAGCACCAACGCCTCAACAAGTAATCCAACGCGCCTATTCTTCATTGTGGTTTCTCCCCCTGGTTCGCCAGTCAGGACGTGCGCGCCCCCGATCTCTAACGTCGGACCTGAATACTACATAGTAAATCGACGCCGACGTCCTAATACACCAGCGAGCAAGCCGACACCCAATCTGAAACTCAATTAAAAGTTTTCAATTCAGCGGGCTAGAGATTGGTCTTGCCGCCGGGGTTGGCGAGCCGTGCCATATTGAAACAAAAAGGACTGCCGTTCCCGAAGTGAACCAGAACAGCTTCCCGTCTGTTTAAAAGTGGACGCCAGACGAAGCAGTTGGCAAGGTTAGACGCGAATGAGACTGCGGAGGTCAGGGCCCTACCACTCGGCAGCAGGATTGTCGTTGATCCTTGGAGTGGTAGACTGACTTCTCTTCCGGTTGTTCCTCCTAAGTTGCCTGGCGACAATATGCCCTTTGAAGTCACCCCAATCAGCCTGTCCCTTGAAAGAGTGCAGACGAGCAAGGCGCCCGAGCTGTCGTCTTCCACCGAGCCTGCGGGCCAGCTCAGTAATACTGACCTCATTGTCCACCATTGACCTCAACCTTGCGTTAAGGGCTCAATGGCCAATGAGACTGGCCTTGCTGCACGATTGGTAGCTGCAGATTCGCAGCAAACCAATCTACGCAAGCCCCAATTAGCATCCCGCCGCTGCTGCATGCTTCCGGACAGAGGGCTCACGGTCTAATAATGCGCGCACCCGTCCCCTCAAGGTGTCGAGCGCGAAGGGTTTGGGGAGAAACGAATAACGGGAGTCTGACGTGAAGCAGGGGTCGCTGGGTTTTCCCGAGCAGGCCGAGACAAACAGGACTTTCGATTCCGGGTGCAATCTGATGTGGTGTTGCGCCAACTCCCAGCCATCCATCCCAGGCATAACTATATCTGTCAAGAGCAGATCTATCCGCTGAGTGTAGCTCTCCGCAACCTGGAGTGCTTCGAAACCATCCTGAGCTTCGAGTATCGTGTACCCAATAGCGGCGAGAGATTCGTAAAGAAACTGCCGCATCGAGCCTTCGTCGTCTACGATTAGTATGGTCTCTGTCCCGCGAAACTCTTGAGGCACGATTGCCACCTCTAGTTCAGGCCGGAGCTTTTCTTTCGTCTTGGGAAGAAATATGCGGAACCTCGTTCCCTTACTCTCCTCACTCTCGACGCGGATAAGGCCACCGGCTTGTTGCACGATGCCGTAAACCATTGTGAGGCCAAGGCCGGATCCTTTGGTGGGATCCTTAGTCGTGAAGAAGGGGTCAAACATATGCGCCATCACTGCTGCGTCCATTCCACATCCAGTGTCGGAAACTTCCAGGACTGCCCAATCTCCCGGATTGGGCGTCTCCTGGTGGCGGAAGAAATCCTCTTTGAGTTCGACATTCGATGTGCTCACAGTGAGGGTTCCGCCCTCAGGCATTGCGTCTATGGCGTTTGCCACAAGATTGACGATCACTTGCTCGATCTCGTTCGGATCGGCCTTCACAACGTGCAAGTGGGGATCTAGGTGTCGGGTGAACGTAATGCTCTCGCCGACCAAGTGCTGAAGAATGCCAGCCATGCCGGAGACGGTTGCGTTCAACTGTAGGGCCCTTGGTTCGAGCAATTGTGTTCTACTATATGTCAGCAGCCGTCGCGTGAGTTCCTTTGCCCGCAGGGACGCATCGCGGATAGTCTTGGCCATTGAAAAGAGCTGATCACTTGGGTTGAGTCGCGACATCATCATTTCGCTGTAACCAAGGTTCGCCGTGAGTATGCTGTTGAAGTCATGCGCGATACCATCCGCGAACTGCCCCAGAATTTCCATTTTCTGTGCCTGTCGAAGCTCTTCTTCGAGTTGTTTCTGCTCTGTGATGTCAGTGGAGATGCCGCAGACCGCATACGGCTTTCCCGTCCCGTTGCAGAGTGGGCTCCTTACCGCAATACAGGTGAGCACACGCCCATCCACGGGAACCAAGTCTTCTGACTCCACAGGCTTGTTGGTTTCGAGTACCCTCAGGTCCATGGTGCGGAATATTCCCGCATGCGCTTTGGGGAACAGGTCATAGTCGGTCTTGCCGACTATGGATGCTTTGGCCATATGAAACAGTTCTTCAAAGCGGCGGTTAATGAGGATGTAGCGTCCTTCAACATCTTTGACATGAATCATCGCGCGAGAATTCTCGATGATGGCGTCAAGAAACTCCCGGCTTTCGCGCAACGCCTCCTCAATCACCTTGCGCTCGGTAATGTCCATGGCCACACTGAGAACGGATGTGGACTTGCCATCCGGACTGAGGATCGGGCGCTTGACCGTCTGTAGCCAATGCACCCGACCCTGGATGTCCGTGAGCGTTTCTTCGGGGATAAACTTGTCTAGTAAACTGTCCTGAACCAACTGGTCGTCACGCCGGGAGCGTGCATCCTCTTCTTGATGCGGCAAAACCTCCGCATGCGTTCTTCCGAGCAGTAGCTCCACGGGCGTTCCACACAGATCAGCAACCGCCTGGTTGGCAAGGGTGAAGCGGCCGTCCTTGTCCTTGACGAAGATGAGGCTCGGCGAAGCATCAATCACTTGCCGGAGGAATCTGCGCTGTCGCTCCAACGCCGCCTCCGCCTGCATGCGTTCGGCGATTCTCTTCCGCAAATCCTCTGTCTGTTCGTCAACGACCCGCCTGAGTTCCTCAGCGCGCAAACGTAACTTTCGCGTGTAAAGCCTGTGCCCTCCGAAGGCGGACAGAAGAATTGCAGGAATGCAGAGCGCATAGAACCATCCTGTCTGATAGAAGTGAGGGAGCAGGGTGAACCCCATGGAGGCATCCGTCCCATTCCACACACCATAATGATTCGAAGCCACGCCCCGGAGGAGGTATTCCCCCGCTTGGAGGCTGTCGTAATAGACTACTCGACCTGTGCCAGCCTCAACCCAGCTCAGGCAACCGTCAGGGATTAGAAGGATTTCGCACACCGATTCTCCAGGAAGCCGTGCCTGTGCATCCCATTGATCGTGACCGTACTGGTCGATGTTCTTGTTGCGATCGAGTGCCAAAATGGGGCTTGTCCAGAATAGAATCAACAAGAAGACCAGGGCGAAGGCCGGGATTCCACTTCGACGCAAGAGAAACCGCGCTCTGACAAGATTACTACTCTGCTTTTCGTTTGGAAGCACATCTAGTCGCTCGGGGAGCCGCGTTGCTTGCTGACCTGCACCTTCCCTGAAGCCGCATAGGTAGGGACAACCGTCCTTCGACCAGATTGGAGAGGAGAGCATCGGGATGGGCCTCCAGCCTGAATCAGCCGCATTCGGCTTGGCGGAAGAGATATGCGAGTCGCGTAGTACTTGTCAAGTATTAATCTAGCTTCTTATATATCCGCCTGTGAACTTCTTTCGCAATCACAGAATCGCGCCCTTGTCCAAATCTTGGACCGCCGAGAGTCTGCAACGTCGCTCCTGGGATTGTGGTTTGAATTTCTGTGCCGCCATGAGGGTTTCATTGTGGAACCTAAGCGTGGTTTATGTTCCGAATTGGGACAAGAGCGCCGTTCTGGGAGGAGGGCTTCTGGCCAATTCATTGGATTAAGAGCCGTTAATCTCCCGTTCCAAATGGGTGTCCACGTGCTCCTACAGTGCTATGGAACAGGCGCGGCGCAGGCTGATTTTGATCGTGCTGCTGGGAGTCTCGTCCGGGGACTGACAACCTGCTGTGTCGGGATTGACAATGTCGCTGAGTTCGCTTTCCAGATGAGCTCGGAATGCGCGGGAGTGCGCCTGGATCGAGTTAATCCCACATTCGCTCGAAGATGAGGACTATGGGGGCCGCATCCGTAGTGTGGATTGCACGGTCGCGCGACCCTCTGAAACGGAGCCTCAGAAACAATGCCCATTTATGCCTTCTGCTCGAACACCCGCTGTTCCCAAGTTCTCAAATTGCACGACAACCTAAGTTCGAGGCAGGCTATCTCCGTTTCCCATTCCTGTCAGAGTTGTGGCTCACGACTTGTCTCTAGGTGCTGGAACTGTCTCAATTCGATTGTTAGGCCGCCCCGAGCCGATGAGGAATATCGCTGTGAGTTCTGCCGCGTCGATTTGCGTGCGGGATCAATTGCTTCGAGAGTATCGGCGTAAACCCTCTGGGGAATCGGAATGGCAAGGCGTCTCTGTCTGGCAAGGTTGACACCCAGAGAAGTGGGAAGAGACATGATTCAGAGTTCTGTAGCTGCGGTGACCGTACTCCTGGCCTTTTCAAAAGCGCCACTGGCACAAGAGACCTACGGGCTCGAAGCAGGTTCAGAATCGTGTCGCACCAAGGCCATTCCCGTAAGCGGGATACGCCTCACATTCAGTGTCCTCCATGGGATGCCACGAGTGAATCCCTGAATGCGAAGATTCAATGGGTGAAGTACACGGCGCGAGGTTTTCGGAACGGGCAGAACTTTGTGAACGCAATTTATTCTTACTGTGCCGGTCCGGATCTGGAAGCGTCACCCACTAAGTAGCTGGAAGAGCCATTTGTAATGAGCCTCGCGTGAGCGCTGAACACATGGTAGTCCGCGAAATGGCCGCGACACCAATAGATGTGCTTCTTCTGGCGAGCCTCTGTAAGAATGGTCAGAGGAACGAGCCTCCTCGGCTCATTCGCTCGCTTGAGCCAACCGTAAGTAAGGACAACCTGATAGTCCTGCCATCCTCGATAGGCCTTCAATTTGTCAGAAAGCTCCAAATGCTCCGACATTCGGATTATGTTTGTCTCCTCGTCCGTCCAAACTTCCCCGTAACATGCGACGGCGACAGTCTTGCTGATTGTGAAAAAGACAAAATCCTCGACGGGTGCAAAGGGACACAAGTTATCCTCGACGCTGGCGTAATACTGAAAGACCTTCATCCGTTGCTCGTTCACAACTACGTCGGCGGCTTGATGAACTTTTAATCGGAATTCCGTTCCAACCATCTTAGGCAACTTCGACCATTCGTCAGCCGGAAGCACCCAACCACCCAGAGGAGGGTAAGGTAGCTCCTCCAACTCCTTCTTGCCGTCGGGAAACTCGCGGAATCGTTGAAGGCCGTCGATAATCCGGACTTCATACTCTGCCTGAGCAGCGGGCTCCTCGTCTCCCGAACCCCAGGCTAGAGTCTGCAAGGTGATAAAGTTGCGCATGCTATCTGCAAGAAGTTGAGCTTTTTGCCGTAGCACGCTGACTTCATAGGGTTCCTCGGGTCGGTGCTGTAGCCCCTCAGCACGGCGTGGTACGAATTTTGGATAGAGGTCTGCCGAGACTGGTGAGACATCCTTGGTGGTGGGGAATATTCTCTGTGCTAGAAAGGGCTGTACTTTGCTAACGAAGTCAACCAGGGTTTGAACCGGCACAGCCAACGCCATCGTTTCATTGGTCTCGCTCAGAATACCTACAATCTTTTCGGTTTTCCTATCGACGACGATGCCGCCGCTTGCCCCCAATATGCGAATTGGTTTATCGGCGGACAACTGGTAGTCAAAGGCGAGGAGGCCTGATGTCGTCGGGGCTTTGAATGCGGCGGGGAATCGGGTCAGTTTGCGAATTGGATTGATAATTCCCTTGGGGTAACCGTAGATGTCTACTTCCTGGCCAACTTGCAGCTCATCGAGACTGAAAGTAAGACCGTGATGATGGGGCAGCGAGCGTCGTAACTCCAAGATGGCAAGGTCCCGTTCCGTGGCATATGGGAGCACGCCTACGTTCGGGAGGGAGTGCAGGGTAGCGCCTTCATCATGCGGACCCGTAGCAAGATATCGTTGGATAACTTTTTCCCGTTTGATCTTATCAGCCCGCGTAGTCATAGCCACGTGGTAATTGGTTGCGATGAAACGACAGGCGGCGTCCAGGCAAAAGCCCGTGCCGAAGTTAGCCCTTACCTCGAGCTTAGGACCAAGCTTCCCCAAGATACTAAGCCCTGCCGAGGGAGTAATTTTCACCGCCGTAATAGGAACGACGGTCTCGCTAAAATCCTGGGTGTGTTCCACCGTGGAAGAAGGCGGGATTGTCGAGGAACTCGGGGAGACTTTTTGAGCCGCTGCGATGGGTGACAGGCAGGAGCATGCGATTAAGATCGGAATGATTTCGCGCAAAATCACCAGGTGTCACCGAAATTCTCAAACAGTCGACACCAGTGTTTTGCATGCGCTTCTCCACACGCTGAGCTGCTTAACACAAAGGACTTAGAGACTTACGAAAAGGTGGCTCAAACCAAAACGAAACAGGCAAGCGCGCCATTACGGGAAATCGTGCCGAATACGAACTCGTATTCCCAGTTTCAAATGCCCTATGCATCATCAACGGTTCAACACAAACCATCAGCCTTACCGCGGCGGGAGCGCCGCCAGCGGCGCTTTTGTTCCAAATAATCCTAGTCTCATTGCTTCTGGCGAGTTGTGGGGGAGGCGGCGGAGGCGGAGGCCCAAGCCCGCCACCTGTCCAGCCTGGGACGCCGGCCGGTACGTACACGCTCACAGTGACAGGCACATCCGGTGGTGCCAGTCGGAACCTGACATTGACACTTGCGGTGCAGTAAGAAGGTCATAGAGAAGTCCGCAATCTTCGGCCAAGACGCGCTCGAATGCCGCGGACTGCCGGCACTACGTGTTGCTTCAGCCCGTCCTGCTGGAATTGCGGAAGGAGTGCAGGGGTCCCTGAGCCACACGGGTAGAATCCGGCAGCCCCAAACAAAAACCCCGGCCCTGATCCGAGAACCGGGGTCCGAGGTACAAGCGATTGCGAATCCGGCGGGCCTACTTGCTCCAGCCTCCCGGCTCCGCCCTACTACCGACCGGCCATTTTCTGGGCCATAGCCAGCAGCAGACGGCGGTTGCTTTCTTCCATGCGGCCGAGCAGGCGGCGGAACTTCGCCAGAACACGCGCATCCTTTCCCGTACTGCCCCATGCCGCCTCGCCTGCCATCTTCCGGTTGGGCAAGTTGGGCAGCTTGGGAGGCTCTTCGCCTTCGTAGAAGAGTTGATAGAGCGGGACTTCGAGCGCCCGGGCGAACTTCTCCATGGTCTCGATGGCCGGAACGGTATGGCCATTCTCGACGCGGGAGACATAGCAGCGCAATAACCCGGTACGCTTCTCGATGTCCCCTTGGGAAAACTTCTTCTCTTCGCGTAGGGCGCGAAGGCGGTCGCCGATAATCAAGTTCTGAGACCTCCGTTTTGAACTATGGAAACGACTTGAGCGAACGGTCGAGAGATAAGCAATCCCGACACTGGGCAACGCAGAAGCATAACCCAAAATGCGTTGTGCGACGCGAGTTTCCAAGCGCCCACGACGGCAGCACCAGCAGATGAGGCAGCGTGGGTCCACTAACGTCAGGGTTTCCTTCGTGAGTACGTGTGCTTAGGAGGCCTTGGTCACACTAATGGAGATGGGACTCTGTCCCGGCGTTTTACTTTTGCTCATCCGTTTTCTTTGATGCCGCATCCTGCAAGATCACCCTACAGATATCGGTAGCTGCGTTCTTGAGCCAGGTAGTTGTGCCCGACACAATAGGCTTACTATCGCGCGCGTGAAAGATACTGAATCTGTTGCGTTGCGTCAGAAGGTGTAGTGCACCCCGCTAAAACTGGACACCTCCCCTTTTAATGCAGCGCCCTTGAATATCCCACAATCGGATACTGGACTCTCAGGCCATCGTGAGTGATTTGCGGTTCATTTTCGCTGGACTAGTTTTCGGGGGGCAGATCTTTCGAACTGTCCTTCAAGACCTCCCGAACCTTGCGCTGTAGCTCTTCCGGCGTAAATGGCTTCGCTACAAAGTTCGCGGGCGTTCCTGACTGCATCCGCCTTACAATTTCTCTGTCGGAATAACCCGAGGTGAATATGATCCTCATGTCCGGCCGCAGTCGTAGCAGTTCCGCAGCCAATTCAGAGCCAGACATATGCGGCATGACAATGTCGGTGACGACCAAGTGAATGGGGCCATCATGGCTCTTAGCCCGAATCAGTGCTTGTTCGGCATCTTCAGCAGAGAGAACCTTATAGCCGTCAGCTTTTAGGACGTCTACCACGAGTGCTCTAACAGTTGGATCGTCCTCAACAACTAAGACTGTCGTCGAGACAGGGGCATGGTAAGCCTTTGCTTCGCGCGGTTGAAATAATGAATGCTGTTCCTCAACGCGCGGAAAATAGATGTCAAAGGTCGTTCCAAGGTTCACCTGGCTTTCCACTGCAATGAACCCGCCGATTTGTTTGACAATCCCATACACTGTAGATAAGCCTAGACCAGTTCCGACTCCAGCATCCTTTGTCGTATAAAAAGGCTCGAACAGATGGGACCGTGTGACCGAATCCATACCAAGCCCCGTGTCCTTGATCGACAAGAGGACGTACTTTCCTGGGATCAGCCCTGGTTTTCTAAAAGCCAAAGCTTCGTCTACCTGAATTTCGTCAGTCTTAATTATGAGCTTTCCTCCCTTAGGCATGGCGTCGCGGGAGTTTGCGACTAGATTCATTATGATCTGCTCTATCTGTCCCGGATTCGCTTGAACACGAGCCGTAACGGCATTCAACTCGCTATGGAGTTCGATGTCCTCTCCCAGGATCCGCTGCAAGAGGCCTTCTGCGCCTTTGACCACAACATTGATGTCCAAGAGTTCTGCCGGTAGTACTTGGCGTCGGCTGATCGAAAGTAATTGCGACGTTAATCCTCTGGCTCGTAACCCGGCACTAGTGATTTCGTGACTTAATTTTGAGAGTGTCGGATTCTGGTGCAGTTTATCTTCGAGTAGCGTGCTATAGCCGAGGATGCCAACGAGCAGATTGTTAAAGTCGTGCGCGATCCCACCAGCGAAACGGCCAAGGGCCTCCATCTTCGCAGAGTGGCGCAGCTGTTCCTCCAGTAGTCTCCGTTCACTTATGTCACGACAAACAAGGCGGACGACCAAGCCCCCGCCGTAATAAACTGTATTTGTGCTGACTTCGAGGTCCGCTATTCCACCGTCCTTGCGTCGGAATGGCCACTCACCAATTACGCGACTCTTGCTCGCTAACGCATTACGAATATCGTTGTCAACGATAGCTGGGTTTTTGGTAGTTAGATCGTATAAACAGAGACTGGCGATCTCAGAGCGTGTGTAACCGACTAGCTGGAGAAAGGGGCCAGTGGCCTCAAGAATCTTCTCGCTGACGGGGTCGACCAGGACAATGCCCTCCCATCCCTGTTCTGCCATAGCCTGATAACGCTCTTCGCTCAACCTCAAAAGCTGTTCTGTGTTCTTCTGTACGGTAGTATCGCGAAAAATCTCCAACAAATGGTTCTCCCCATCGACTTCAATGGTTTCGGTTCTCAGACATCCCGCTCTTTTGTCTCCCGACCGGCCGAGCAGCGTGACCTCGACCTCGTGAACATGTGGAGGCGAGGCATTTAACTCATGGATCTCGGTCGCGCCTTCCGGTTCAACGAAGATTCTTGATTCCTGACCCGTTCGGCCAATAACCTCCTCTCTACGGCACCCGAACAATCGAAGAAAACCATCGCTCACCGCGACATAGCGGTGGTCTGGAAGTGTCGAGATCGCAAGGCCTTGTGACAGCGAATTGAATAGCCTCACGTATCGTTCTCTGGATAGAAGCGCCTGGGTATCTGGCCTACCCAGATGACTGTCCCCGCGTGCGGGCATATCGGCAGTATTTCTCTTGCCTCGGTGGGCAGAATCCCCCCATTGTCCCGCCTCATGATACTCTCTAATAAAACCAATCGCATAAATGGGGTCATCTGGTTCATCACGGATAATCCGCACAGATACTTCAGCCGAGAAGGACTCTCCGTCTTTTCTATGGACTTGCCCCTGGAATTGGCATCCAGGTAGGTCTCCTTTCAAGACCAGATAAGCCAAGTTTGCACCTCGATCGAAGCCTTCAATGTCGGTGATGTCGGCGAAGTTCTTCCCCGAAAGCTCCGGTCCCGCATAGCCTAGCATCGCCAGGAGTGCTTCATTGACGCGCCTGAAGCCTGTGCAGGGATCTAGTAGAACGGAGCCAACAGGAGAATGTCCTAATGCCTCGCGGAATAATTCATAGCCCTGCCGAACTCCAATATTTCTATCGATCGGCGTTTGCGCACTTCGTATGAAGCAAAAGTGGCCGGCGAAAACCCCTTTCTTGTAGTTCTGAATCAGCAGAACCCGAACGGGAACTCCATCACCCCGTTCGGTCATCATATGCCCATGAAATTCACCAATGCCGGATAATCGCATGTCTTGAAAGGCGTGGATAGCTCGTGGTATGTCTCGTGGATGAATGTTGGATTTCCAGTCAGAACCGATCAATTCGTTCAAGGGATGGCCGATCAGCTTTAGATAAGCATCGTCAGCCGCATAATACTCCTGCTGATTACTTATCCTCGCCATTCCCTGTAAAGCGATCTCAGGGTCCCGGCTGAGTTCCATAAGTCTTCTTCCGCCTGCGACTGTACCCCGGTGACACAGCCCAGCAAATCAAACGGAGCCCTTGTTTCCAACCACAATGTTGTTCTCTACGACTGAACATTTTCAACAATGAAGCGCTCTATCGACGAACTAATAACAAGGGTGCACTCCTTGCCTGATAGGGTCGCCTGATTGGAATAGCTGTTCCGTACAAACTCAACAAGAGTGCTTCTTTCACTTTCTACTCTCCTTCCCAAAAGTGATGGTCCCAGAACGCGCGGTCGATGAGGCAGCTGCAGAAAGGCTCTCCTCTAAAGTACCCAAGAGCAACTTCAACTTCCTGAGTGCCTCCGTTCCTCTGATTGAGAGGTTTAAGGTGCTTTCCATCACTTAAATGCGATTGCCGCGATTTTTTCTCAAGCCGACGATCAACTGGGCTGTAACCATACCAATTGAATTACTCATTTGATGGCATACTTCTCTAAGTCCCCTCAGCGTGGATCCTTCAATCTGAATACTTCTAGAGCGCGCCTCCGTGACTGGGCAGCAGTCATTTCTCATGAGCCGTGCCTTCCTACCATGAAATAAATATGGGGTTTGATTGCGACCAACGTCCCTGGCGTCCGGCCGGTGGGGCATCTCTGCACATCCTTCCTTGAGGAAGGTTGGATGGCTGCCCGAACGCAACACCTTTCTACAACTGTCCATTTATGAATGTCAACAAAAACGTAGTGCTCTCCGTTAATTTAGACCCACATAAGAAAGTTGGGCTGGTTATCCAGAATCTCTTGAAAACATTTCGGGCATCTCTGGACCGGTTGTCACTCGTGCCGCTGAAAACTGTGCACAAAACCGGGTGCATTTCTCTTAATGCCGCCTTTTGCCGCCACGTTTTTCTGCAACTCCCGTCCTACTAGACAGATATGGCGGAAGCGTGTGGGAGTCGAACCCACCACCCGGGCCAGAATGGACCGGATCGCCGGCTTTGAAGGCCGGGAGGGTCACCGGACCCCTTGCGCCTCCAGCGCACAGATTTTTCGATGGTAGCATAGCCTCTCGCCCGGCATCTGGGTGAGGCGCAGAGACAGACTCGCGCGATCGTCGGCTGTCGATGATATAGATAGGCTGACTGCGGTATTCCTACTCGAGCACCCACTTCCCGGTCTTCTCGGCAAAGCGGAAGCCGTATCGCGGGGCCGGAGTGTCATGCGCTTCAGAGCGTACGACCTGGGCCTTGCCAACGTGCGTTTCGTTCTCCATGGCCAGAAAGACATCCACGACGGAGCCGATCTCCAACGGAGTCGTGGAGCGGCACAGAAAGCCGCTGATACTCGCATCGTCCGTGGTGGTCACGATTCGAAATGGCTTGCCCTTGGCATCGGTCCCGCACAGTCGCAGAGGCACGTGCAGATTCACGCGCACTTCGGTTCGCACGGTCACCTCTCGTGGCCTTACAGCCTTCGCCAGACGCGCCCGCAATGCCTCAAAGTCCACCGGCTTTTCGAAATAGCCGGCCGCGCCAAGAGCCCGGCAATAATCCTTCGTGGTGGCCGTCACGTCGCCGCTGACAACAAAGAATGGAATCGTCCTTGTCGTGCAAAACGAGGAGAGGGCTTGGCTGAGTTGAAAACCCGAGAACTTCGGCATCCGCAGGTCGAGCAGGATAGCGTCTGGACGGTGCTCCAGGGCCAGCTCCAAGGCTTCTTCCGGCTTCCCGGTGTCCACGATCTCGTAGGTATCGCTCAGATTCAGACGCATGAGATTCCGCAGTGCGTCGTCATCATCCACAATCAGCAGCTTGTTCATGCCTGCACTCCTTCCTATGGCCTCCGTGCGCCCGCTCCGCCGGCGAGCACGAGTTGAGCCGCGGCATCGGGGGCGCTCCTCTTCTCCGCATCCAAGACCTCGCGAACCTTGCGCATTAGGATTTCTTCCGTGAATGGCTTGTTGATCAGATGCATGCCTGGTCCCAAGACGCCGTGGTCGGCAATGAAGCTGTCCGTATAACCCGACATGTAGAGCACCTTCATCCCCGGCCGGAGTTGAGCAAGATGCTCGGCCAGGGCCCGCCCATTCATTTCCGGCATCACCACGTCGGTCAGGAGCAAGTCGATGATCCCGGGGTTTTGCTGCGCGAGGTCGAGCGCCCGCTTCCCATCCGGAGCCGCGAAGACGCGGAACCCGTTGGATTCAAGAAAGGATTGCGCGAGTCTTCGGAGCGGCTCCGCATCCTCGACCAGGAGTACGGTTTCAGTCCCCTGATAACTCTCTTCGGGAGCCTTGGCCGGCCCAACCTCCTCCATGATCTGTTCGGTACGCGGCAAGTAGACCTGAAAGGACGCGCCTTTGCCGGGGGCGCTGTCCACCCAGACGTAGCCGTCACTCTGTTTCACGACGCCATAGACCGTGGCCAGGCCCAGCCCGGTTCCCTTGCCCTCCTCTTTCGTTGTGAAGAACGGCTCGAAGATATGCGCCATGACGTCCGGGCTGATGCCTACGCCCGAATCGCTCACCGAAAGCAGAACATAGGGCCCGGGTCTCGAGCCGGGATGAGTTCGCGTGTAGACCTGATCGAGCTCTACGTTGGTCGTTTCAATCCTGAGTTTGCCCCCTTCCGGCATGGCATCCCGCGCATTGATCGCCAGGTTCAGAACCACCTGCTCGATCTGTCCCTGGTCCGCCTTCACGCGGCCGAGATCAGCACCGAGCGCCGTCGTCACTTCGATATCCTCTCCCAGAAGACGCGGGAGCATCTTTTCCATATCGGTGATCAGCGCATTCAGGTTCAGAACGGCAGGCGTGAGAACCTGCCGGCGGCTGAAGGCCAGCAACTGACGGGTTAAAGCCGCGGCGCGTTGTCCCGCCTTCTCCACTTCGGCGGCATAGGCGAACAGCGGTGAGTCCTTTCCCAGCGCCCGTTTGAGCACGTCGCTATAGCCAATGATGACACCAAGGAGATTGTTGAAGTCGTGAGCGATGCCCCCCGAAAGCCGCCCCACTGCCTCCATCTTTTGCGCCATCTGCAGTTGGCGCTCGAGGGCGCGCTTCGCCGTCACGTCTTCCGCGAAAACTTCGTAATAGGCCGGAAGGCCGCTCTCGTCCTTGACGCGTCTTCCGCTGCATCGCATCGTGATCGGCGTGCCGTCCTTGCGCTTCCACTCGACTTCGAAGTCCTTGAAGTCATCGACATGCCCGAACAGGTCTTTCATTCTCTGGTATTCGCCCTGGTGCCGGTAGACGTCGTTCTCCAAGTCGGCATGCAACAACTCGTCAGCGGTTTCGTACCCCAGCATTTTCCGCAGCGCCGGATTCACGCGCAGGAGATTCCCCGTCAGACTGGCCCGGAAGATGCCATAGGGCGCGTCCTCCACCACGGACCGGAAGCTCGCCTCGGACCTTTGCAGGGCCTCGCTCGCGGCTTTCCGTTCGGTGACGTCCCGGTTCACAATAACGAGCTTTTCCGGCTCCCCCCTGGCATTCCGAATGACGCTCGAGGTCGATTCCAACACCCGCCATCCGCCATCCTTGTGGCGGATGCGGTACTCCAGTGGAGACCCTTCGCCGGTTCGGCGCGCTTCTTCGTTCGCCTGGATCACTCGCGCCCGGTCTTCCGGATGAATCTGCTCAAATGAGGACGATGCCTTGAGTTCCTCCGGCGAATAGCCCAGCACTTTCTGATAAGAGAAGCTGTTGTAGATTCGGTTTCCGTCCAGGCCCACGACGGCAATCATGTCGGCCGCGTTCTCGCCGATCAGCCGGAAAAGCGTTTCCCGCTCCATGAGCTGCCGCCGGATCCGGTGAATCTGAAGCTTTTGGTAAAGGACGTAGAGGTCAAAGAGAAACACCAAGCCGACCAAGGCTCGCACCGCCTGTGGAAAGGTGAACACAGAATCGGATTTTTCAGGGCCGTAGAAATTGGGGAAAAGAACTGAGGCCAATCCAAATGTCAGCAGCAGCGTAATCACAACCGCTGTCGCCCATAGCCACCACTCTTGCTTTTCTGCCCGGCGGAAGTTCGCCTGGGCGTGGTCCGGTTGTCGATCGGTTAGGCGCGATAGAAATCGCAGTCCTGTCAGACGCATGCAGTCCCTCAGGTCACTCCAGGTGCTGCCACCGGCGCCCCCCGGAGGAGCCATCGCCATGTCGAGGTAAGCTCCGACTTGGACCATAGGCCCTCTTGCACGACACACGCCAGCTAAGTTGCTGGACCACCCGGCAACGAACCTCTAAAGTCATTCCAACAGCATGAGTTAGACGGCGATGTGTCTACTCCGTGCGACACTCACCAGCCATTCACTGTGCCAATTCGGACCCCTCGTAGCAGTCCGAAACGCCGGATTCCCACGTCAGCAATCCTCGAACAACACAGTCCTGCTGGCGATCTTCCTCTGCACCATGGCTGGGTCGGGGTGTCTGGGCGGAACTAATCGTGGTGTGCTGCTGTACGCAGCAGTGCTTCTACCAGTGCGTACAGGGCCGGGCTGGTACAGACTTCATAGTATACGTGATCGGAGCGCCGCCCGATTCTTCCATCCGGCAGGAGCTCCCGGGCAAACCCTTTTCGTAAAACAAGCAGTTCGATTGACTCGCCGATGGGAACCTCCCCGTAGTAAAGAATGACGGGTTCCTTGCCCCACGGCATTTCGAGCTTCGTTTCGATCGTTTCCAGGGAAATTTCCTCGGACAGCTTCTGGTATCCCTCCTCATTGAGTTCAACGCCGTTCAGGTTGAAACGAACGAGGAATTCATCAGCCTCTTCTTCCGAGATGCCTTCCATGGCAGTCACAAACTGAAAGACGGAAAAATGAGAGCTTTGGCCGGCCAGGAGGCGCCGGGTGAGCTTGGCGCAGCCCGAAAGCCGGTCGGAGAGATTGAGGGCGCGCGAAATCATGATGCGGGATTCGCCATCCATCCAGTAAGTGGGCGCCGAGCCCTGGAAGGCGACGCCCAGGCCAAGCTCGAGGCGGGGCAAATCCCCAGATTCGGCGCGGTCGTTGTAGGCGTTCGAGACGGCCAGTATCTGACGCGCCAGGACGCAGGCTTTGGCCACCGCGCGCTGGAACGACTGGTTCGATTCGGTCTCGTAAATTGCCAGGATGATGGCGTCACCTTCGATGAAGACCTTGCGGGCGTCATAGCGCTCCAGAAGCCTCTTGACCGGCTCGTGCAGGTGCAAGCTGAAGTGCGACGCCGGGTTCAGGCCGCGGCCGATCAAGTCTTGCGTGATTTTTGTCGATCCGCGGACATCCGCTTTGATGATGGCGTGCGAAAGCACGCGGTCCTGCTGCGGCCGCGCCTCTTCCGGCAGGAGAAACTCATACAGCGTATTGTTCATCCGCGAGACGTTGCGGGTCTGTTCGTTGGCCACCAGGTTCACCCGCTCCATGCAAGCCGCGAGGTGTTCCGCATTACGGAGATCGCGATGGAGACGGAAGAAATCTTCGGCAAATCGGAGGACCCCCGCCCGGAGCTCCTCGGGCGAGAAGCGCCGGATCTTGCGCGAAAGCTCGTCAATGGGCCGGATCGAAAGCCGCCGCGCGGGAAACTGCTTGAGAATATCTTCGACGCGCTTCATCTCTTCGCGGGATACCAGCGCCCGCCGAAGTTGCTGAAGATGGACGGGCGGACAATACTCCTGGTAGATGGAACGAATCTCGTAGCTCGCCATGACGTGCAGCAGAAGCTCCTGCCGTTCGAGGCGTGCGGTGAGCTCGTCGAGCAGGCGTGAACGAAGTTGCGCCGATTCGCCGGTTCCCGACGGGTCGAACAGGCGCCGGGCGTTTTCGGGTGCATTCAAGTAATCGCCGAGGCGGCCTTGATGCTGCTTGATGACGAAGTCGAGCTTCTGGCGGGCGGCATCCAGTTCCGGCCCCATCTCTTCGAGCTTCGTGTGGCGGTGCTTGAGCCGCATCTCAAGTTCGGAGAGTGCGGCGCGCAGATTGGAGGGCTCAGGGCTCGAAAGCAGCCGGCCGAACACGCCCTCACCCCGGCTCAACTTCCGGTGCAGACCATCGCGCTCTTCTTCGAGGCTTGCGATTTCCGACCGTAAGGCCAAGGCCTGTTGGACGGTGCGGTCGTGCGCCTGACGGGCCTCGTCGAATTCGGCGTCGGGCCGGATGGAGAGCACGGAATCGCGCAGAAGTTCCTGAAAAATCGTGTCAATCGATTCGAATCGGTCCGGGTCGTGAACGTAGTTGCCGAGAAGAACGTACTGTTTGAGAAAGAATATCTCGTCCTTCCCGCCGTCCAGAAAAACCAGCGGGTTCTTGAGCAGGTCGTACAGTTCGGCGAAATCGTCCCCGAAAAGCGCGCGGCGCGACTTGCAGAGGAGATTTTCCTCGGCATCCAGAATGAACTGGCGAATCTGCTGGCCGACTTCACGAGTCACGTTTTTCCGGCCGGCTTGAAGTTCGGCCAACCGGGCCTTGATGACGTGGGCCTGCTCGCTGCGCTCGAAATGCTCACCGCGTTGGCGAATCCATTCCTTGCCTTCCAAAATCAGGTTGGCGAACTGCGCCGCGATTTCCTGCGTCAGGAATTTGATCAGGGCGATCCGGCACAATAGATCCAGCTCGATATTCTTCTGGAACTTGGCCAGGGTGAGCGAAGCCTGTAGCAGGTCTCCCAGGACCTTCGGGAAACCTGCAAAGTCGACTTCTTTGGACGGGCGAAGCTCGATGCCGGAAAAGAACGTGGCCTTGGTGGATTGCCGTATGAGATGGAGAAGATAGCCACGCGCCATCTGCACGAAGCGCGGGCTCAAAAACACATCGTGATGGATATTGTCGATCCCGACGGCCAGCGAACCCAGAGGAATCGTTACCGCGTAGCTCTGCAGCTCGATCCGCGCCGACCCTGCCTCGACCGGCGCCGTCTGCGCCGGCGGGGCTGGCGGACGAAGCCCCCCGGATAACAAAGTGGGAAAATTGCTCATGCCTCGGGCCGAAAGAATCCCTCCTACACGCTAGCAAGCGCATAGGAAACGGACAAGCCGGCGCGGCCATCCGGTTGGCTTACCGGTTAATGGCGGCTGTTGGCGAACGCCCCCACTGCATGCTCGCCAAGCGATCTCAAGACGAGACGGAGATTCTTCTGCGGTCGTCCCCCTCGTGTTCGAGGTGGATACGGATCGTAGGCCAATCGGCCCGGAGCGCAAACCGCTCGGCCCACTCAACGATCAGGATGCCGGGCTTGGCGAAGATGTCTTCGAGGCCGAGCGTCTCGAAGTCATGCAATTGTTCGACGCGATAGAGGTCCACGTGATAGATCGTAACCGGCCGGCGGTACACGTGAACCAGGGTAAATGTGGGGCTGGTAACGTCTTCCTCGCGAGCGGCGCCTAAACCAGCGATGATGCCTTTCGTCAGCGTGGTTTTGCCGCTGCCCAGGTCGCCCGTCAGCAGAACGACGGCAGGCGCCGTCAGTTTGGCGGCGAATTCCCTGCCCCAGCGAGTCGTTTCCTCCGCGGAACCGGTGACGACTTCAAGAGGCATGGCGGGCCAGGTCGCCGATGAGTTGACGAAGAGCGGCGGGTAGCTGGTCGGCCACTTCCGAGGCGAGCAGGCCTGCGGCCTCGACGCGTGCTGTGGCAAGCTCTCCGGCGAGACCGTGGAGATAAACGCCCAGCGCCAGCTTGCGTGGCCAATCGTCTGTGCCAAACTGCGCGGTCATTCCCGCCAAGACGCCGGTGAGAACGTCCCCCGTGCCTCCCTTGGCTAGCCCAGCATTGCCCGTGGTGTTGACAAACGCGTTCCCGTCCGGGGAAGCGACGATCGTATGGAAACCCTTGAGCACCACGTGAGCGTTCCACGCCGCGGCCGCGCGTCGCGCGATTTCAAGGCGGTCAGATTGAACCTCCGCAGAGGACATTCCCAGAAGGCGCCCCATCTCGCCGGGATGAGGGGTCACCGCCAGATGCGGACCTATGCGTGCGCGCAATTCGCCCGCCCGCCCGGCAAAGGCGTTCAGACCGTCTGCGTCGAGAACGATCGGCAGAGGCGTCTCCCGAACAATGGTGCGGATGAACTGCTGCGTGTCGGGATGTGTGGAAAGTCCGGGGCCCGCAGCGAGGACCGTCTTCCCTTGAGCAACAGCCGCGAAGCGGCCTTGTTCGAGGTTGGCGAGTGACACGCTGCCACTCTCGGTCGCCAGAAGGGCTTCGGTCATCAGTTCGGGTTGTCCGGCAGCGACGATCGCCAATGCCGGCGCCGGTGTGGCCACCGTGACGAGTCCCGCACCAGCACGCAAGGCGCCACGGCCGGCCAGAATCGCAGCGCCGGTCTTACCCCGCGATCCGGCCACAAGCAGCACGTGGCCGAACGAACCCTTGTGCGCATCCACGCGCCGCACCAGTGGCAGCGTGTTGAACTCTCCCGGATCGATCCAGCGGAGATTTTCCTTGGCGATTTCTTCAACGAGCTCGGCGGGCGAGCCGATGTCGCGAACGTGCAGCGCGCCGCCGCTGGCAGCGTCCCGCGACAGCAGCGGCCCCAGCTTCGGCGCGGTGAACGTCACCGTGGCGTGTGCCTGAACGACCGGCCCGGCCGCGGGCTCGCCGTCGGATGGCAGCCCGGAAGGAACATCCACCGACAGGACGAGCCGAGGCCGGACCGCGGTCGCGGAGAATGAAACGGCGTTCAAATCCGAGATGACTGCCGCGAACAGACCCCCGGCCGGCCCGCGCAGGCCCGTGCCCAGCAGTGCATCCACAATCACGTCGGCTTGGGCCAAGTTGGGCCGGAGGACCTCCCATTGAGCCGCCGTTTCCACCAGCGTGAGGTTGCCGCTGGCCGCCTGCCATCGCTTGAGATTCGCGGCTGCGTCACCTTGCAGTGCGCCCGGTGAGGAAAACAGCCATACATCGGGATCGAAACCGTGTTCGCGGAGGTAGCGCGCGGCAACCAGACCGTCGCCCCCGTTATTGCCCTTCCCGCACAAAACGACGATTCTGAGCGAGGTCGGCGCTGGGAATTTCTCGACGACAAATTCGGCCACCCGGCGCCCGGCCTTTTCCATGAGCGCCAGGCTCGGGATGGCGTAGCGCTCCGTCGAGAGCCGGTCTACTTCGCGCATTTCTGCGGCGGTGAGAACACGCATGGGCGTCAGAGCATCCAGCCGCCACTCACGGTGAGCACTTGACCCGTGATGTAGTCGGCTTCCTCGGAGACGAAGAAGGCCACGGCGGCAGCGACATCCTCGGTCGTCAGTGGGCGGCCCACTGGAACGCGCACGTCGCGCATTCGCCGCGCCTCGGCCAGCGTCAGTTCCTTCTCATCAATCGTCGACGGGTTCACCACGTTCACGGTGATGCCGTTCTTCGCTTCTTCGATGGCCAGCGATCGTGATAGCGCAACCACCCCCGCCTTGGCCGATGCATACGCGGAAATCTTGGCCTGCCCGAATCCGCGCTCGGCTCCGATCGCTCCCAGATTCACGATGCGCCCCCAGCGCTGCCGCCGCATGGGAACCAGCGCCGCGCGGCTCGTGTGGAAAACGCTGAAAAGATTCGACGCGATCACCTCGTGCCACTCGTCCGCCGGTGTGTCCGCCACCAACCCCCAGCGGAAGTCCCCCACGTTGTTCACGAGAATGTCGAGCCGCCCGGTGCGCTCCACGACTGCATGAATCAGAGCTTCCGCTCGCGCCGGATCGGTCACGTCCGTTTCGACAGCGAAGCTCTCAGCGCCTTCGGCATGCAACTGGCGCAGCACGTTCTGCGCGGCGGCCTTGCTCGACCGGTACCCGATAGCCACGCGCGCGCCTTCGCGGCCGAACCGCAGCGCGATGCCCTTCCCAATGCCGCGGCTGCCGCCGGTAATGAGCGCAACTCGGTTTCGCAGAGACATGGAGACCCTCAGACCGGATGCAGTATAGCCGAACCGCGCAGGCCGCACTACCAATGCGCGTCTCTCGGCCGCGCGGAAACAACCAGCCTCAGCGTTGCTCAGAACAGCCGCGCGACGATGACGGTCATGTCGTCAAACTGCTCCGGCGTGCCCGCCCACTCGTCCACCGCAGCCATCAGAGTCTCGGCCACGGCCACAGGCGAAGCGGAACGCAGCCGCAGGGTGACTTCCTCCAGCCGTTGAATCCCGAATTCCTCGCCGTAGACGTTTTCGGGCTCGACCAAACCGTCGCTATATCCCACCAGCAAGCTGCCTGGCGCCACCTCGATAGTGCCCTGCTCGTATCGGTAGTCTTCCACAACACCGAGGACCATTCCGCCGGTCGTGAGCCGGCGCGACTTGCCGTCGCTCACCAGAAACGACGGCAGGTGCCCCGCATTCGTATACCGCAACCGCCGCGTCGCGCTGTCATAAACCGCGTAAAAGAATGTGGCAAACCGATCGTCGCCCGTGTTCCGGACGAGATGAAGATTCAGGCGAGAAACCAGCTCGGCGGTGCTCTGTTCAGCGGCCCCTGGCGCGAGGACCTGGCTCCGCAGCGCCGCCTGGAGGCTGGCCATCAACAGCGCCGCCGAAATCCCCTTGCCCGATATGTCCGCGATCGCCAGCGCGAGCTGCGTCGGCCCCAGCGGAATGAAATCGTAGTAATCACCGCTGACGACGCGGGCGGCGCGGCACGTGGCTTCCAGCTCGACGCCCGCCACCGCGGGAAGATCGCGCGGAAACAACTGCGTCTGGACCTCCCGCGCGATGGTGATCTCGTTCTCCAGGCGCTGCCGCCGTTTCTGTTCCTCGATCAAGTTGCTGACGGAGCTCGTCATCAGATTGAACGATTCCCCGAGGACGCCGAGCTGGTCGTGTCGTTCGATTCGCACCCGGTGCGTGAGGTCCCCGGCCTGCACGTACTGCGTGGCGCGATAAAGCTCGGCGACGGCCTTGGTGATGCGCCGCGTTAGGACGATCCCGATGATCAAGGCGGCCAACTCGATCAGCAGAAACACCACCGCCACCAGGGCAAACAGCTCGACGTAGAGATTGCTGAAATCGCCGAGCGACGAGAACAGCCGGTGGTTCAGGTCCGAAATACGCGCCGAAAAAACGACAAAGGCAGGATGCCCCGGCTTGACGCGTCCGTCCGGCCCGATGTACTCCACTTCAAGCTTGGAGTAGCCCTGAATTGTGGCATCGAACCAGCTCGTCGCCGGGCGCAGAGCTCGCGCGCGCGCACTGATGCGGGCGAGGAGGCGATACCTGCCATTGCTGTCCGTGTACAGGACCTCCCGTGGCTCACAGCCGATGCAACGATCCATGAGGCTGAGGTGCACCGATCCCAGTGCCGGCGCCACCTTTTCCAACAGGTCCGGCGTAACCGGAACCTCCAGGCGTATCACGGCGTCGCCGCGCGGGCCATGTGCTTCATGGATACTGAGCAGGCTGAGCTGCGCGCCCGATTGCACGACGCCACTGAAGTACGCCCCCGGAACGGGGGCCAGCCGCCGCAGCAGGTCGCGCTCTCCATGCAAGTCCAAGACGAGGCCCGGAAGCTCCTGGCCGCGGACTTGTCCTGCCTGGGCCTTGAGGATGTCTTCGGAAGCGCTTTCGCCGATGGACTTCGGCAGCGTGGAATACACGGAGGCAATATGCCGGGCCGAGTCGTCGAGCGCGCTGACGCGCCGCTGCAAGTCCTCGTAGAAAAGGTAGGCCCCCAGTTGCGAGTAGAGCAGTTGCCCGGCGAGGATTGCAAGGGTGAGAAGCAGCAGCACCGGCACCACGGCGATGAACAGGTAGGCCACAATAAGCCGGTTGCGCAGGCTCCACAGCAGTCGCGCGCGCCAATAGCCTATGAGGCGGAAAATTAGGTAGATAGCCGCCAGGATCGCGAGAAACTTGAGGAAGCTGAGCGTCCCGCCCGTGCGCCGGGCGGGCTCAGCCAACGCGGCCACCAAGCCGATTAGGAGGACCGCGATGGCAAAGAGATCGAGCCGCGAGACCCGTCTCCACAATTCCCGCAGATGCGCGCTGAGTCCAGCCATAAGTGCGGATGCTGAAGAATTACTCTACCCGAACCCCCGCCCCTCAGCGAGGGAATTCCCCTCGATTCACAGTTCAGCGCCCCTTGGGTATAGGACGTGATGGTATCCCGGGGAGATGGCGGCCATCGCACTCGGGTTGTATGTTCATTCCAGTCCTCCAGTCAGCGGAACTGCCCAACGAGCGCGTTTGCCACCCAACGAGCAGCCAGGGCAATCTGAGTTTGACACGAGAGGGCGGCAGGGGTATGGTTCTGCGGGAAGATATAGTTCAAATCGGAAATTACCGTTAAAGTTCATCGAGGCGCTCACATGGGGCGATTCATTGCGCCGAGTCTCGCGGCCCTGTTCCTGCTGTTCGGTGCGCCCTCAAACTGGCCGCAGACTGAGAGCGCAAGACTTAAAGTGCGCGCCGTACTTGTTGATAACGACCTGAATCAGAAGCCTGTTCCCAAGCTCGCGTTCGTTCTAGCTCCGTTTGAGGGCCCCGTCGGGGAGACGATCACCGGGAAAACAGGATTCGATGGCAATGGTGAAGTTCAACTTGCACCTGGGAAGTACCGTCTCTCGACTCCCGAACCGGTAGAATTCCAGGGTAAGAAGTACTCGTGGGAAGTGGATGTTGCAGTTTCGGTCCCGGAGTCGACCGTCGAGCTCAGTAATGATAATGCGAAGGTGACTGAGGCAACGGCGCCTGCTCCGGGCCGAAAAGTGGATGAGCTGACAACTCTATTTCAAAAGTATCAGAACGCTGTGGTTACGGTCTGGAGTGAAATTGGCAGCGGCACCGGCTTTTGCGTCGACAAAGCTGGCCTGATCATCACTAACCAGCACGTTATCGGCCCCTCTGATTTGATTTCAGTCCAGTTCGATGCAAAAAGGAAGGTGTCAGCGACAGTATTAGCTTTCAATCCAGAAAAAGACGTTGCTGTCCTCTGGGCTAATCCTTCTGCCTTCCCTGAAATGATTACCGCTCCGATAGCAAAGTCCGAAACAGGCAGGGAATCTGTGATTGAAGGAGAACGCGTATTCACGATAGGAAGTCCGCTGAGTCAACGTAAGATCTTGACTAGCGGAATGGCCAGCAAGGTCGAATCTCGCGCCATCATATCTGACATCAACATAAATCACGGCAATTCGGGAGGTCCGCTTTTCAACTCAGTAGGTGAGGTGGTCGGAATCACAACATTCCGTGAATCAGGTCCTGGAGTAGCAGGCATTGTTAGGATAGAGGAAGCGCTTCCTATTCTAGAACAAGCTCGTAAGAAAATGGGGGATGCCACACTTCCTTCAGCGCATTATCTCCCTGTTGAACCAACGGATACCTATCCGCTCGACTCACTGAAGGAAACCATTAGCGCCGAGAAGTTCAATCGTCATCCATACCTCTTTTCGGAGGCGGGTTTCGACGTCGCTATGGTTACGCCGATTCTCAAGTATCGGATGGAGGAAGCAGTTCAATTGGCTGCAGCAAAGGAAAAAGGACTAGGAAGCACGAGGCTGCTGTTCAGAATACGTTTGAACCGCTGCGCGATCTGCGTGGTTGGGCCGAATATGTCGGGGAGTACAAACCAGTGCTACTAATCCAGGCAGAACCACAACTTCGCGAGACTTTTATGTCCGCCTTGGGTCGTGGTCTTGCGGCGTCCGGTGGAACATACGGCGGGCCCGCACGCCTGAAATACAAGACAGATTTCTATCGCATGAGGTTACTTTGTGGTGGCAAGGAGGTTGAACCAATCCATCCAGGAAAGGCTGCGACAGTTGTAAATGCGCATAACGCCTTCGTAAATGTTACTGATGCGACCTACGTCGGAATCTACACCTATCCGGCGGACGCGCTCCAACCGTCCTGCGGAGAGGTTGCCCTGGAACTGTACTCAGAAAAAGACCCTGACAAACCGAGCAGGAAGGTCCTTGACCGCAAGGCCGTTGAGCGTATTTGGGCTGATTTCCAACCTTACTTCGCGCAGAAACAACACTAGGACGGGGTCCGAATTTGTGGTCTGTTGCCCCCGTAAACTGTACTGTCAGCCTGTCTTACATTACCGCCGGTCGATGGTGGGATGGCGGATGTCCTGGCCCTGCACGAGGTAGACGCATCCTTGGCGATGGTGGTAATAACAATCAAAAAGTCTTAAGAGGGGCAGGCCTGCCGCAGTAAAACACCACCTTTGCTTTTCCCTCAGGCTTGCTCGCGTCGGCGCTCGGTGCAGTCGCCTGGGCAGATGCGCCAGCCGCCAAGAGCATTCCCGACACTGCCGCCAAGCCAACGATCCCAAGAAGAGATGTGCGCATGGGTTCACCTCGTTTCCCCGTCGTCCCCCTACGGCGAACATACCTCTGCCATTGCCCCCATGCCAGTCGCCGGGAACGGCCTTTGTCCTATCCGTCATCTCGCAACCCCTCACTAGCGACGTGGTTCTTTCCATGCTCAATTTGCCGGGGCCGCTCGCAAAGCCCCGCCCCGGGCCGTCAGTGAACGTTTCCTTGCATGGCTTGCGAGAAAAACACTCCGGGCTCGGTGAGCTCGTACGTATCCCAAGATTTGATCAGCGGTGGCCCCCATTCAGGGTCGTACACCCACGCCAGCCAACTGATCCCTCTGCCCTCGAGATACTTGGTGATCGCGGGTCCGTACTCAGAATCGCTGGCCTCGCTTCCCTTCCGGATGAGGTAACCGATCTCCGTCGCGATAACCGGGTAGCGGCCAGCGGCGAAACCGAAGTCTTCCTCCCACTTCATCTCCCATGGTCTCGGTCTCTTCATCGGATAAGGATGGGCAACGTAGCCGATGCCCTCGGCTTCGATCGGGTTGATGCGCAGCGGCGAGAGATCGTAGGCCCAGTCGAATCCCGCCACGAGCGGTATGGCCTGGCGGTCGTACGACCGAACCAGCGCGATCAGGTCTTCGTTGATCTTCTTCCACTCGTCCCACGACATTCTGCCAAACTGGTCGGAACGCAGGGCCGGTTCGTTGAAAAGCTCAAAGAACGCCACGGTATTGTTCCCGGCAAAGTGCCTGGCTGCTATCCGCCAAAATTGCGACGTTTCCTCCAGCGACGTAACGTACATGGGGTTCTCAAAAAGGCCGGTCTTCAAATTGCCGATCGAATGCCAATCCAGATCGACGTACATGCCCTGCTCCGTGCACCACTCCACGGCTTGATCCAGTAGTTCCAGGTAGTTTTGCGGCGTTCTTTCCCGCCAAGCGATCGGATGCACCGGAATCCGGACCAGGCGCGCCCCCATCTGCCTGACCTTGACGAAAAGCTCCTTATTCCAATGTCCCTGGCTTTCGATCTTGTCAGGATCCCCGATGGATACCCCGCGAAACAACACAGGATTCCCTGCCGGGTCTACAAACCGGTTTCCTCGCACCGAAATCAACGGGAGCTTCTTGCCATTGGGGCTGTTGAGCGGCTCTCCGGGAAAACGCTCTTTCCACCATTCATGGACCTTCTTCTCCTGCGCCGCCGCAGGACTCTGCGCCATCGCCGCATGGCAGCAGCACAGCAGCGTCAAACTCAACACGACGATTTTCATTCCTGTTTTCATTGCGCCCCCTCTCCTTCTGCAAGCGATCTGTTTCGTGTCCGCGGTAGCCGCGCCAAACCTATTCCCAACTGTAGCGCTCCAGATGTTACGGTGCCCCGCCATTTTTGTTTAACCGGTTCTTGACGGCTCGGCCCAGCCCACCGCTTGACACAGGCAGGTTCAAGCGGGAAAAAGGAGAAAAGGAGGGCCCGCCATGACACCCAACAACGCAAAAGCATGGGGGCGAGCAGGACTTCTCGTGATCCTGCCACTCTTCGCGGTGTTCTGCTTCGACTTCGCTGCGCCGCTCGTGGCACTTACCGGGGCAGTGGTTCTTTTCCTCAAGCACACGAGTCCGTGGCTCGCGGTCTTGATTGCGTCTTCGGCCTATTGGTTTTACGCCGTACTCGGTTACCGATTCTCGGAGCACATCGATGCGATAACCAATCCGGCGCCCGGGATGCCGCGTATGCCGTTTCCCAGCGCATTGAGCTTCTTCTTCCTACATGTACTCAATGCCGGCCGTGCCGATGCGGCGCGGAAACCAGGGCTCACGGCGAGATTGTTCGGGCCGAAGACGCTCCTCGGTCGGAATCCCCTGCTGGCCACGGCGGTCACATCCTGGGTTCCTCTCTCGCTGGTTCCGAGCGCAGCCGCCGGAGCGGCGCAGCTCATCTACCTAGGGCTCCGACCGCATCTCGGCGCGTGACCCTCGCGGCCCTATTCCCCCACGATCCGGATCCTGTCAATCCAGACCCTTGCCCTTCGCGAGGTCTTGCGGTAGACCTCAAGCCGGTCCTGCAACTCTGGGAATCAGCGCACAGGATGTAACAATTTCTGCCACCAAGCAGTAAGAGAGTACAGAGACGCGAAATGGAGCTGCTGGAACGATTCGCGCAAGGCGATGCCGAGGCATTCGAAACCCTGTTTCGGCAGTTTCAGAGCGCGGTCTATGGCTGGATCGTTCGGATCGTGCGGAATCGAGAAGTCGCGGAGGATCTGACCGTGGAAACATTCTGGCGAATACACCGGACGCATGCGCGTTTTAATCCGGCGGGAAGCTTCGGGGGCTGGGCGCGGAGGATCGCCACGAATCTTGCGCTGGACAGCTTAAGAAGGAAGCACCACGAGACCGATCTTCCCGACGATCTAGCCCAGCCGGCGTCTCCCGATCCGGCCGGGCAACAGGAGACTCGCAAGCAGATTCAGGCTGCCTTCCGGCAACTGCCTGCGAAACTCCACATCGTAGCGATCCTCGCGCTGGTTGAAGAAGAGCCCTACGCGGAAATCGCCAAGGCGCTCGGGATTTCAGAAGTGGCGGTGCGCGTGCGTGTGTATCGCGCCACGCGCGCTCTGCGAAGAAGTTTGAAGGAACAGGGTGTGGAAACATGAGCGAACAGAACGATCGAGGATTTCGCGAACTCTTGAAGAAGGGTATGGGTCCAGCCGAATCGGAGCTGAAGCGCGATTTGTGGCCGCAGATGCTGCGCCGCATGGACGAGCGGTCCATCCCGGTGCCGTGGTTCGATTGGGCCCTGGTGGCAGTTGTAGCGACGTGTCTTCTCCTGTTCCCGAAAGCGATTCCAGTGTTGCTTTACCACCTGTGACGAAGGAGGACATCATGAACACGCATCCCTACGTGCGAGCCTACATGGCAGGAATTGTCGTTCCGACAATTGCGCTGGTTTTGATCTTGTGCGTTTTTATTGTGGCGCGCTTGGTGTATCAGGTTCCGGTGCCGATCGAGCGGGCCCTGGTGTTTCCGATGGCGCTTGCGCCCAATCTGTTCGGCCTGTGGAACATGCTCTACCTCCGCCTCCAGCGGGGCAGCTACATACCCATCGGCTTCCACGGGGCTCTTCTGCCCTTCCTGGTTGTGTCGATGGGATTCCTGGTTGCGACGTCCCTGGGCTTCCTCGCAGCGACGCGTGGCGGGCTCGTTTGGTTCCAGGCAATCCTTGTTCCGTATCCGTACTTTGCAGTGGGGTTTACGGTCGTGCTGATTGGCTACTACCTTGTCTGGAAGTACTTCGTGAACTTCTTCAACGAACTTCAGGGGATTGCCTGAGCCGCGAAAGTGAGCATATTAGCGGAGGCCGCGCCCCGACTTGCCGGACGCGGCCTCTGCGCACGATAAATCTGACGCTTGGGCAGGCTTCAAGGCTTACCCCGGATCCTGATGAGTTACATGGTCGTGGTCGGATGCGTGCAACCATGTGCACTGTCCGAATATCTGAACGGGCAGCTTGATGCCGAGAGTGAAGTTACTGGTGCCCGGACTTGGCAGCGTTGCCGACGCGGCTGTGGTAGCGGCTATAGGTGAAATAGATCACCAGGCCGATGATGAGCCAGACGATGAGCCGCGCCCAGTTGATCCAGCCGAGTTTGTACATCATGTAGCCGTTGAAGACGATGCCGAGGACCGGCACGACCGGCACCCAGGGCGTGCGGAAGGGCCGCGTTTGCCCGGGATTGGAGTGCCGGAGGACCATGACGGCGATGCACACAATGATGAAGGCGAGGAGGGTGCCGATGTTCACCATTTTCCCGATGTCGTCAATCGGCGTGAGGCTGCCGACGATGGCGGCCAGGAAGCCGACGAGTATCGTGTTCTTGTAGGGCGTGCGGAACCTCGGGTGAACCGCGGCGAAGAACTTCTTCGGCAGCAGGCCGTCGTTGGCCATGGAGTAGAGGACGCGGGTCTGCCCGAGGAGCATGACCAGCATGACGCTGGTGAGCCCGGCGAGCGCGCCGAGGGTAATAATGTGCGAGGCGCCAGTGAGGCCGCGGTCGAGGAAGGCGCGAGCAATGGGCGCCTCGATATTGATTTCCCGCCAGGGAACCATACCGGTGAGCACGGACGCCACCAGGATGTAGAGCACGGTGCAGATCAGGAGCGAGACAATGATGCCGATGGGCAGGTCGCGCTGCGGATTCTTGGCTTCCTGCGCCGTGGTGGAAACCGCGTCAAAGCCGATATAAGCGAAGAAGATGTAGGCCGCTCCCGCTCCAATGCCGGAGAAGCCCATGGGGGCGAAGGAATGCCAGTCCGAGCCCCAGTTTGCGTGGTTCACGTATTTCAGTCCCAGGGCAATGACGAAGAGCACGACCGACACCTTGATGATCACGATGGTGGCGTTGAAGCGCGCGCTTTCCCGGATACCGATGGCCAGAATGGCCGTAATGGTCAGCGCAATGAGAAAGGCAGGCAGGTTGAAGCCGATCTCCATGCCGAACAGCCTGGGCGCGCCGAGCATGGCGTGGGCCTGCTGGATGAGCCCGGCAGAGGGCACCTTAAGGATGGCGTCCACCGCGTTCTGGAAGGCCTGGGTTCCGGGCACGAGCGAGGGATCGGCTGCCTGGGCCATGTGGCGGGCGATGGCGGTCTCCGCAGTCTTCAGGGCGGTCCAGTGGTCGTAGGCAAGCCAGAGCGGCATTTTGATGTGAAAAATATCCAGCAGCTCGATGAAGTGGTTGGACCAGCCGGAGGAAACCGTGCTGGCGCCCATGGCGTATTCGAGCGTGAGGTCCCAGCCGATGATCCAGGCAAAGAGTTCACCGAGGGTCGCATAGGCGTAGGTATAGGCGCTGCCGGCAAGGGGAATCATAGCGGCGAACTCGGCGTAGCACAGCGCGGCGAAGGCGCAGCCAATGCCGGAAATCACGAAAGAAAGCATGAGTCCCGGGCCCGCGTAGTGGGCGCCCAGGCCGGAAAGGACGAAAATCCCCGCGCCGATGACGGCACCAACGCCCAGCGCGGTGAGCTGGACCGGGCCGAGCGTGCGCTTCAGGGTATGCGCGCCAGCATCCTGAGCCTCCCGCAGCAGCCAGTCCATCGGCTTGGTCCGGAAGAGTGCGTTGCCCATCGTTCTCCCCCCTCGAATCTCGTGGCTACGCGCCCGCAGCGCGGCGGCGGCTAAGCCCCCGCCAAATCAAGTACACCGGGACGCCCAGTAAGACGATGACCAAACCCGGCCAAGTTGTCTGCGTCTTGTAAAGCAAAAGAACAAACATAATGGCGACAGCCGCGACGATATACAAGAGCGGAATGACGGGATAGCCGAACGCGCGGTACGGCCGCTCGGCATCGGGACGCTTCCGGCGAAGGATGAAGACGCCCACGATGGTCAGGACGTAGAAGATGAGAACTGCGAACACGACGTAGTCGAGCAGGTCGCTATAGAGATTTCCGTAGGTGACCGCGCCGGAGGCCGCATTCACGTGGCGCGTGCGCAAAAGGATGAGGATGCCGACCCAAATGCCCTGGAGCACCAGCGCGCGGGCCGGAACGTGCTTGCGATTCAACTGCCCCGTGGCGCGGAAGAAAAGGCCGTCGCGAGCCATGGCGTAGGTGACGCGCGCACCGGCGAGGATCAGGCCGTTGTTGCAGCCGAACGTGGACACGATGATGGCTACGGCCATGATGGCGGCGCCGGCGCCGCCGAGAATGGCGCTCAAAGCGGCGGTGGCGACGCGGTCATCGGGAGCGCCTTGGATCTGCGCGAGCGGCAAGGCCATGAGATACGCGACGTTGACCAAGCAATAGAGCACGACGACGATGGCGGTGCCCAGGGCCATCGAAAGGGCCACGTCGCGGCGCGGATTCTTCACTTCGCCGGCCGTGAAAGTGATGTTGTTCCAGGCATCGGCGGAGAAGAGCGAGCCGACCTGGGCGACTCCGAAGGCCACGAAAATGCCGAAGGCACCGCCGGCGGCGGTTACCGTGGGCACGAAATGTCTCAGGAAATCGGCGCCGGGCTGGATGACCAGCGCGCCGCGGACCTGCCAGAAGTGATGAAAGTTTTCGGCGATGGCGGGGGCGTTGCGCCCCACGAAGATGCCTAGAACGATCAATCCGGCGAGCGAGAGCGCCTTGGCGCTGGTGAACACGTTCTGGATGAGCTTCCCGAGGCGAACGCCGCGCGTATTGAGCCAGGTGAGCAGCGCGATCATCAGAATGCCCACGAGCTGCTGCACGGAGAGGCTGACGGCGTACTTATCGGAGAGCGCCAGGGGATACACGATCCAGGCAGACGGCGATATGGCGGGAACTAGAACTCCCAGAAAGCGCGCGAAACCCACTGCGACGGCGGCAATCGTGCCGCTTTGGATCACCAGGAACAGCGTCCAGCCGTATAGAAAGCCCCAGAGCGGCGAATAGGCTTCTCGAAGGTACACATACTGCCCCCCGGCGTGGGGCATGAGCGCGGCCAGTTCGCCATAAGACAGCGCGGCAAAGATCGTGAGCAGGCCGGTGATGACCCACGCAAGGAGAACGCCGGCGGGCGAGCCCGTCTGGCGCGCGATGTCGGCGGTGACGATGAAGATTCCCGAGCCGATCATGGAGCCGACGACGATCATGGTGCCGTCGAAAAGCCCGATGGCACGCAGGAAGCCCGAGTCCGAAGCGGCGTTGGATGGTGTGCGGGAGGGTTCAGTCATGGGCTGCGCGCCTCAGACGGAAGTGGCTGGCGCGCCGGCCAGACGCTCGAGATAGCGCGCGGCTTGCGCGGCAGGATCGGGCGCCGCGCAAATGTCGCTCAGAACGGCGACGGAATCCGCACCCGCCTCGATGACCGCGGCGGCGCGGTCGAGCGTAATCCCGCCGATGGCCACGATGGGCTTTTCGGTGAGGCCGCGCATCCGTCGGACAAAGTCCAGGCCGACGACCGGATCGGGATTCGGTTTGGAGGAAGTCGGGAAGACCGGGCCGACGGCCATGTAGTCCGCCGTGGAGGCCATGGCACGGCGAAACTGATCGGCGTTGTGGGTAGAGACCCCCACGCAGCGGCCGGGACCGACGATGGCGCGGGATTGCTCGACGCCGAGGTCTTCCTGACCGACGTGGACCCCGTCGGCGCCCGCGAGCACGGCGATATCAGGGCGGTCGTTCACCAGGAAGCGCACACCCCGGGAACGGAAAAACTCCGCGAGACGCAACGAGCTATCGTAGAAATCGCGCGAAGCGGCCGACTTATTCCGATACTGGACAAGCCCGACGCCGGCATCAGCCAGGGTGAGAGCGAACTCCATCTCCGAGGGTTTGATGAGCGATGCGTCCATGATCACGTATAGCCTAGGCAGGGCCGGCCGCTTAGGCATTTACTTCCCGCCATTGGGGACGAATCGTTCGACGAAATGCGTATCGAAATGGCCGGCGATGAAGTCGGGATCGCTGAGGATGCGGTGCTGGAGCGGGATGGTGGTCTTGACGCCCTCAATCACGAACATTTCCAGCGCGCGGCGCATGCGGCTGAGCGACTCCTCGCGGTCGCGGCCGCGCACGATGAGCTTGGCGATCAGCGAGTCGTAATACGGCGAAATGACGCAGTCCGCATAAGCCGCGGTATCGACACGCACCCCGGTGCCGCCAGGCGGCTCGAACGTCGTGATACGCCCGGAGGACGGGATCAGGGTGTCGGGGTCTTCCGCGTTGATCCGGCACTCGATGCTGTGGGCGGAGAAGGCCACTTTCCCGACAACGTCGTCGAGCGTTTCGCCCGCGGCGACGCGGATCTGCGACTTCACGAGGTCCACGCCGGTGACCATTTCCGTGACCGGATGCTCGACCTGGACCCGGGTGTTCATCTCGATAAAGTAGAAGGAACCGTCCTCATCCATCAGGAACTCGACGGTGCCGGCATTCTGGTAGCCGATCTTCTGGAGAGCCTTCTCCACCTGCGCGCCGAGTTCTTCGCGGCGCTTTGGATCGAGTGCGGTAGAGGGCGATTCCTCGACGAGCTTCTGATGGCGGCGCTGGATGCTGCACTCGCGTTCGCCGAGGTGGATGACATGGCCATGGTTGTCGCCGAGCACCTGGAACTCGATGTGCCGGGGCCTCTCCAAGAAGCGCTCGGCATAGACGTCGGGCGAGCCGAAGGCCTGCTCTGCCTCGGTGCGGGCGGCCCGGTAGGCGGGGACGACTTCGCTCTTTGCGCGGACAAGTCTCATGCCACGGCCCCCGCCTCCGGCGCAAGCCTTCACAATGAGCGGAAACCCGATCTCCGCCGCAGCCCTCTCGGCAGCCGCCTCATCGGGGATGATGCCCTCGGTGCCGGGGACGGTGGGGAGCCCGGCGGCAGCCATTTCGCGGCGCGCACGGTCCTTCTCACCCATGAGCTGGATGATTTCTGGGGAAGGGCCGATGAAGGTGATCTCCGATGCCCGGCAGACCTGGGCGAAGTTGGCGTTTTCTGAGAGAAAACCATAGCCGGGGTGAATCGCATCCACGTTGGTGATTTCCGCAGTGCTGATCACGCTGGGAATGTTCAAATAGCTTTCGCTGCTGCGCGCGGGACCGATGCAAACGGCCTCGTCGGCGAAACGCACGTGCAGCGCATTGCGGTCCGCCTCCGAGTACACCGCGACCGTAGCGATGCCCAACTCCCTGCAAGCGCAGATAACCCGTAGCGCAATTTCTCCTCGATTCGCTACCAGGATTTTGCGAAACATGATCGGGAGGACAGCCCTATTTCTTCCGGCCGGGCCGGACGGCGAACAGTGGCTGCCCGTACTCCACCGGCTGGCCATTTTCGGCCAAGATGCGCATCACTTCGCCGCTCACGTCCGACTCGATCTCGTTCATGAGCTTCATGGCTTCGACAATGCACAGCGTTTGGCCGACTTCGACCTGATCGCCCACCTCGACGAAGGGTTCGGCTCCAGGGCTGGGGGCCTCATAGAAGGTGCCCACGATCGGGGACTTGACCAAATGGAGGTCTTCGCCGCCTCGGGTGGCCTCGGAATCGTTGACGGCCGACTCCGAAGCGCGGGGCGCAGACGGCGGGGCAAGCGGGGGAACAATAATGTCCGGCGCGGGAATGGTCCGCGGAGACGTGAGTACCACACCAGCGGAGGGCTTTTTCAGGCGAATGTGAAAGCCGCCCCGGGCGTACTCGAATTCCTCGAGATTGTGTTCGGTCATGAATTCGACAAGTTGCTCGATCTGAGTCAGATCGGGGTCTTGTCTGGGTCCACCTGCGGGAGGTCGTTTTTTTTGTGTCATGTCTTCGGTGCTATGCCGGCCTCAAAGTTCGACGAGATCCCGCGGAACGCGGGTCAGCACTTCGTTGCCATTCGCAAGGATAGCCACGTCGTCCTCGATTCGAATACCCCCAACACCCTCGACATAAACCCCTGGTTCGATGGTCACAACATGCCCGTGTTGCAAGGTTTCCTTCTGTCCTCGGGCCAGCCGAGGCATTTCGTGCACCTCCAAACCCAGCCCGTGCCCCGTGCTATGGATGAAGTACTTCTCCAGACCCCGACCTGCTAAGACACCCCGAGCGGCAGCGTCCACATCCCCGCAGGCGACACCAGCTTGTGCCGCTTCGATGGCCGCTGCTTGAGCCTCCCTGACAGCCAAAAACCAGCGGCGTATGTCCGCTGGCGCGCGGCCGAGGAAGACGGTGCGCGTCAAATCGCTGCAATAGCCGCCGAGTATAGCACCCAGGTCAAGCACGACCAATTCATTTTTCTTCAGGCGCTTGGCCGTCGGGCGAGCGTGCGGAAATGCGGAGCGCGGGCCGGAAGCCACGATGGTTTCGAAAGCGGGGCCGCTGGCACCCTTCATGCGCATCTGGTAATCCGCCTCGGCAGCGACCTCCAGCTCGCGGACACCCGGCTTGAGGGCCTTCAGGGTGTGCTTCATCACCTCACTGCCCAGAAGGGCGACACGCCGCATTTGGGCAATCTCGGACGCATCCTTGACGGAGCGGAGCCCCTCAACCGCTCCGGAGAGAGGCACCCAGGCAGCGCCCGCCCCAGGCGACCGACGGAGGGCGTCTAGTTGGGAGACGGTCAGGTGGGCAGGGTCAAAACCAACGCGATTGATGGACTGTTGGCTGAGCCAGACAGCCACGGCCTCAAAGGCCGATCCCTGGTGGGTGACTATTGGCGCGCCGCGGACTTCGGAGGCGGACTGCGCCGCGAAGCGCCCGTCTGTTACCAGAGCGACGGCATGGAGACCAACGAGAAACGCGCCCGCTTCCCCGGTGAACCCACTGAGATAGAACCAGTTCGCGGGTTGGGTGAGAAGGACGGCCTCGACGCCAGCCTCCTCGAGGCGACGGCGAAGCGCGCGCAGACGTTTGGCGTGGACCCTATCCATAAAACGAATGGAGGAGACCACAGTCTCCTCCAGTTCGCCCTCAGTTGAAAGTCCGGGGTTACCCGGGAAGAATCCGCGGCGTCAGGAAGAAGAGCAGTTCCTGGGACTTTACGTTGACCGTGTTGCGTCTGAAGAGGTGTCCGATGAGCGGGATGCTGCCCACGAAGGGCACCTGGTTGATATTCACTTGATTCTGGTTGACGATCACGCCTCCGATAACCACAGTGCCGCCATCCACGACGGTCACTTTGGTTTCGGCCGATTGGGTGTCCAAAGCCGGCATGCCTTGGACGGCCGGGATGCCGGTGTCAATCTGGTCATTTTCGACCAGAACCTCCATGAAGACGGTGCCATCAGCCGTGATTTGAGGCGTGACTTCGAGTTTCAGGACGACATCGATGTAAATCGTCGAGATGGTGTTGTTGATGGTGGTCTGAACCGGGATCTTGGTGCCCTGCTTGACTGTAGCCTTCTCGTTGTTCTGGGTGATGACCTTGGGCTTGGAGAGCAGCTTGCCGACGCCCTTCGTTTCCATCGCAGTTATCATGAAATCAACCGCAAAGTTCGGGGAGCGGTGGTAGAAGCCGATGCCGCTCGTGGGTGTCTGTGCGCCCAGATTCGTGCCAAAGGGCATACCGGCGGCGCCAGTTCCGTCGATCAGCGGAGGCACCGGAAGCAGTGTGTTGGTGCCGACGCTCGTTCCCACAGCGTTCACGCCTGAAACGACCGAACGGCCACTGGTCGTGGAGCCGGCGAAGGCCAGTTGCGTTCCGATGTCCTGGGCGAAGGTCCGCGACGCCTGGACGACCCGCGCCTCGATCTCCACCTGTTGGGATTTCTTGTCGAGCTGGCGAATCAGGTTGTCGAGCGTCGGAATGACCGACGGAATATCACGAATGATGAGCTGGTTCGAGCGCTCATCGGCCAGAATATCGCCACGCGCGGTAAGGAACCGTTTCAGGGTATCGCGCAAGGCGGTGGCCTTGCTGTAACTCAGGACGCGGGTCACGGTGACCATATCAATCGCGTCGGACTGGGCCTTGATCAGGTCCTTCTGGCTTTGTGC
Organism: Candidatus Acidiferrales bacterium; assembly: GCA_049514555.1. Lineage (GTDB taxonomy): Bacteria > Acidobacteriota > Terriglobia > Acidiferrales > UBA7541 > JBEKUY01. Next base: position 59,139 of record JBEKUY010000005.1, on the reverse strand, counting down.
TTCCTTGGTGAGCGTCTCTCGGGTGGCGATCCGCAGAACGTTCCCAGAAAGCTGCTTGTCGAGGCCGTTATTCTGCAGAACGATGTCCAGAGCCTGGTCCCACGGAACTTCATCAAGCACGATCGTCAGGCTGCCCTTTACCGCCGGATCCAGGACAATGTTCAGGCCGCTAATTTCGTGGATCAAACGGAAAAAGTCCTTCAGGTCCACATCCTTTAAGTTCACGGAAACCGGCTCACCCGTGTACTTGGCAGTCCCCCCGGACCCTGAGGCCACCGTCCCCGTGGCTGCAGGCTGCTGGGCGGCTGGCGGGGGAGGAGCAACGACTTCGTTCTTTCCACGAAAACTCGCAAGAACAGTGGAAGGCTGAGTCAATTCGCGCGGCAAATCAATCTTGGGGGCTCGCAGAGCGGCCAGCCGCGTGGAAGTCCGCGGCAGCCGGGGCGCCGGGGCGGGAATGTCGAGATGCGCCTTGCGCACGGCGGTTGTCGTCGCCGGCTTGGGTTCCACGGCTTCGGCCGGAGCCGGCGCGGGCGGAACCGGAAACAGAACCACGATGGCGTGGCCGTCTCTGGAAATCCGGTATGGGGTTTCCGCAGTCAGCTCGATGACGACACGCGCCACTTCAGGCTTGTACTGGCCCAGCCGGACGCCGCGAACCGGCGCGGCAACGCCAGGTATTTGCGAGCGGTGAACGGCAAGCCGGGCACCCGCAAAATCCAACACCAGCCGCTCAGGATTCTGCAACCGCGCTGCGTGGTAATCGAGACTGCCATCGCCTTCCACGCGGACGCTCGAGCGCTGCTCCGCCTGGGTGATGACTACGCTCGAAATCACGCCGGCAGCGACGCTACCATGCGGGGCTGCAGCCGATTGCTGAGACTGGGCCGCTGCGGCGGACACAAAGAATGCAACGGTTGCCAGGCACAGAGAGCCGGATCGAATAGCCGGCCAGATCGTCTTCATTGCTGTTCTCCTGGAGAGGCATAAATTCGCTTGTCGACTTGGCGCTCAAGGGGCTTCCCAAAAGCGTCCTTGCCCACTTCATGGAAGGAAACCCCGTCCATAGTGATCTTGTCGACGCGGCCGTCGTACAACTGGTCTCCTTCTCGAAGGAAATAGGTTCGCTGCTGGGGATTGGAGACCACCGCGATCATTCCACTGGGCGCGCGAACAAGTCCGTCTAGGCGTAGCGAGCCGACTATGAGGCCCGCTTTACCCGGAGGCAGGTTCTTCAGCGGCTCAGCTTGGCGCCCGATGAGCGATTCAAATGGGTCGCGGCGGGCAACTTTCACTTCGCCTTCTGCCGGAGCCGCCTTTCCGAGCTCGCCGGCTTGTGAAGGCTTCTCCGTCTTCTTCGGTACGGGAGGCTTCTTGGCGACGGCTTCTTTCTTCGGAGCAGGTTTCGGCGCGGCCTTTGCGGGCGATTTATGGGCCGGCGCCTTTGGCGCTTGAGCCGTGGCCTTAGCGGGCGCCGCGGGTTGTTTTTGCGTCGTCGGGCTAGACTGCTGCGCCGCGGGTGGTGAGGGTTTGCCAGAGTTGCTCGCCACTTTCGCGGCAGCGGTGCCCTTCGCCGGAGCCACTGGCTTCTTCGCTTGCGAGGCAGACTGCTGCTGGGCCGCAGGCTGCGACGGCTTGCTGGAGCCTGGCGTTGCTTGCGCAAACAAGTCAGCCGACACTCCAGCCATCGCCGCCAGGGCTATTCCGATCCAGAGCGATCTCAGGTCACGCATCATTACGCTCGCCCCTATCACAAGGGTCTATTCGACGTCGTACTAGCCGGCTTCGCTGGAGCCTTGCCGGGTTGTGCGGCAGGACCGGCTTCAGCCGTCTTGGTGAAAAACGTGGTTGCCGTGAACGTACCGAGAACGGTTGTGCCGGGCCGCAACGGGTAAGTCGAGCTCTTGCCGCCGCTCGGGCTCGTGAACGTCAAATCACCCACATTGATGATTCGCGAGAGCCGGCCGAGGCGGCCAAAGAAATCCAGAATATTGAAATAGGGGCCGTCTACTTGCACTTCAAACGGCATATCGTAGTGATATTCATGAGGAGTGATGGCTTGGGCCGTCAAGCGTCGGATCTGAACGCTGGAAGCGCTGGCAGCACCCTGCAGCAAGCGAATGAACTCGTCCGCTTCCTTCTCTTCCGGAACAATCGTCTTGAGGGTCTCGAGCTGTTTCTGGAGCGCATCCATCTGCTGCTTGAGCTCGCCATAGCGCCCCCTATACACCTGTAGGGCCGTGACTTCACGGTTCAGGTTCCCTCGCTCCTGCCGGGCCTGATCAAGATTGGCGCGGGCCTGCTGCACCGGAGAAACCGGCATGAACTCACCGAGCAGGATGAGAACGAAGGCCACAGTGACGGCGATCAGGATCTGCATGAAGAGCGACATATCTCGGAAAGGATTGGCCATGGGAGCTCCCTACCCTTTCTTCGCCGGGGCCAGCACGGGACGCGCGGTGGTCGACGCGGCCGGCACCGCCTTGACGGGCTGAGGCGGGGCGATGTCCGCAGTCAACTGGAATGTGAATGTCTGGACCCCCGTGCTCTTTTCGTCCTGCTTGGATTCCAAGATCTCTATCCTTTGGAAATAACCCGAACGCTTGAGCTGGGTAATGAAATTGGCCACCGAGTTCAGAGAAGCCGAGGAACCGGTGATCGCGAGGGAGTTGCCCTTGCGCGCCATCGACGTGAGCCAGAGATTTTCGGTGCGCGAAACCGTATTGGCAACCATGTCGAGAAGATCCTGGCCGCCGGTACGGTCACGCTGAAGCTGCTCGATCACGGAGACCCGCTGCTGCAGGATCTTCTTTTCGCTCTCGAACCTCTCCACTTCCTGCTTGACGTGTTCGAGGTCGGTCTTCTGGGCGCGGAGCTGTTTGATGCGGTCATTTTCCTGCGCCAAGTCCTTTTGGGTATAGGAATACGTCACCGCCAGAACCACCACGGCAAATGCGACCGCGGCCAGGACGAGAATGGCGGGGAGGGTGGCGCCGAGCGGAACGGCCTTCCGCGTTGGCTTGGGACGAGCTTGTTCGAGAAGATTGATGCGGATCATGGCTGATCAAAGCTCCTCAGCGCGAGCCCCACAGCGATCGCCAATCGCGGAGCCAGCTCGCGGATCTGATCCTCGTTTTGGCGTGCGGGATTGACCGCAATTTTGCGGAACGGGTACAGCTCTTCGACCGGCATGGCGAACTCTTCGCGCAGCAAGTCCACCAGGCCCGGTACCCGCGCCGTGCCACCGGCCACGCAGATGCGCTGGATGTTCTCTCCGCTGGCGGTAGCGCGGAAAAAATCAAACGTCTTCTGGATTTCCAGGGTCAGGATGTCGGAGACCGAACGCAGAATCTGCTGCCGCTGCTCTTCGGTGATGCTGGCGATGTGCTCACCCTTCTTCAAACGCTCGGCATCCTCGAAATTGAGGTCGAGTTCCTTTTGCAGGGCGTCGGTGTACTGGTTGCCGCCGACGGAAACGTCGCGGGTAAACAGCGGGATACCGCCGCGCACGATGTTGATATTCATGACGCTGGCGCCGATGTTGAGCAGGGCCACGGTCTGGCCCGCCTCAGGCTCGTAGTTGATCTCGAAGCAGTTCTGCAAGGCAAACGCGTCGATGTCCACGACGGTCGGCGTTTTACCTGCCTGGGCGAGTACGTTCGTGTGGTTGAGGATCTTGTCCTTCTTCACCGCCACGAGAAGAATATCCATCTGCGAGTCCATGGACTCGAGCAGCTGGTAGCTCAGGTTGACGTCGGCGATGTCGAACGGGATGTGTTGGCTGGCCTCGGATGGGATGCGGTCGTACAACTCCTCCTCGGTCATGAGGGGGAGCGTCACTCGCTTGACGATCACGGAGTGTCCCGAGACAGACGTCGCGACGTTCTTCGTCTTGATTTTCTGCGTGTCAAAAATCTTACTGATGGCGGCGGCCACCTGCGGCGCATCCATGATCGCCCCGTCCACGACCGTGTCTTGAGCCAGCGGCTCAAGCCCGAAGCTGACGATCTCGTAGCCTTGCTTGGTGGACTTTAGCTCGACCGCCTTGATGGAACTGGAGCCGATGTCCAGCCCCACGAGTTGCTTGGTCTTCCCGCCGAAAAGCATGTGACGGCCTCTCTCCGGTTTGGCGAGCCGGCGCTAGCGCCTGCGCGCCAGTGCCTGGCTCATCTTCCGTTCCATCCAACGGTCCAGAATCGTCTTGCGGAGCTTCCAGCGATTGCCCAGCTTGAAGGCGGGAATCTCGCCTTCGGTGATGTAACGGTAGAGCGTATCCGGCGAAATGCCCAGATACTGTGACGCTTGCCGCACGTTCATCACTTCCCGAGATTCACTCACCGAAAGAACCACTCCGATCCGAAGACGACACGCTCCGTTTGGGAGCCCACTGGGGAGAGCACCCACGCCCAGAAAACCGTCCGGGTGCACTCACTGGGGCCGTTTATGACACCGGAGAAAGGACCTGTCAAGAAAGTGATTGCCGGAGTTGTTCCAAGAATACCTGTAATTAGGGGCAAGTATGGTGCTGGAGCCGGCAAGGCATCTACATATAGTGTTTAGTAAGTACCGGAACTACTAGAAATGGAGATTAGGTTCACCGCACATACCGTCTTTTAAAGGTTTTTAGCGGTTGAGTCCCAGCGTCGCCCACAGCGCATCCACACGCGCACAGGTGGCCTCGTCCATCCGGATCTCATCGGGCCATGGACGCGCAAAGCCCTCCGAGGCCCACTTGCGCGTGGCGTCCAGGCCCATTTTCGAGCCGTAATCCTGCGTCCGGGCCGCGTGATCGAGCGTATCGACCGGGCCCAGGACAAACTGGACATCGCGCTGCGGATCCAGGGCACAGAGCGCCTTCCAGGTCACCTCGCTGAAGTCCTGGATGTTGACGTCGTGGTCCACCACGATGATGACCTTGGTGAACATGGCTTGGCCCAAAGACCAAATCGCACTCATGATCTTGCGCGCATGGCCGGGGTACGACTTGCGGATGGAAACGATCATAAGGTTGTGGAAGATGCCCTCGGCGGGCATGGCGATGTCCACGATTTCGGGATACTGCATTTTCATCACCGGCAAGAGGATCCTTTCGACCGCGTGGCCCATGAAGTAGTCCTCTTGCGGAGGCGGGCCCACGATGGTGCTGAGATAAATAGGATCGCGGCGATGAGTGATGCACTCGACGTGAAAAACCGGGTATTGGCCTTCCAGAGAGTAAAAGCCCGTGTGATCGCCGAACGGACCCTCGGTGCGAAACTCATTCAGGGGCACGTACCCCTCCAGGACAATCTCTGAGTTGGCAGGCACATCGAGATCCACGGTCTCGCAAGGGACCATCTCGACGGCCTCGTGGCGGAGAAAGCCCGCGAACAGCATTTCGTCAAGATCGGGAGGAACCGGCAGGACGCCAGCGAGACAAACCGCCGGGTCCGAGCCGATGGCTACCGCAACGGGGATTCTCCCGTCAGGGTTCTGCGCGCGAGCGCGGCGGAAATGTTCGGCGCCGTCTTTCTGCGTCTGCCAATGCATACCCGTGGTGCGCTCGTCGTACACCTGCAGGCGATAAACGCCGGCATTGCGCTTCCCGGTTTCGGGATTCTTGGTGAACACCAAGGGCCAGGTGATGAAGCGGCCGCCGTCCTGCGGCCAGCACTTCATGATGGGAAACTCGAGCAAATTGATGTTCTCGCGCCGGATCACTTCCTTGCAAGGACCGGACTTCACGGCATTCGGGAAGAAAGAACCCAGTTCGGTGAGCTTCGGCAGCATTCTCAGCTTCTCGAAAAAACCCTGGGGCGCCCGTAGGTCGAGGAAGGAGTGAATGCGCGCAGCCACATCATCGAGCGAGTTCACTTCCAGGGCGAGATTCACGCGGCGCTCATTGCCCAACATATTGATGAGGAGTGGATGGGCCGAGCCTTTCGGGCGCTCGAAAAGAAGCGCCGGGCCGCCCAGGCGCGTGACCCGATGGGTGATTTCGGTGATTTCGAGGACAGGGTCGACCTCGGCGGAGATGCGCTTCAGCTCCCCTTCCCTTTCGAGCTTGTCGATGAATTCGCGAAGGTCTCGATAGGCCACGCGCCCCTCCGGCTTTGGAAATCAGATGCTCATGGGTCCGAAACGCAAGACTCTAGCACGGAATCCGGCTGCCAAGAATCCAGCGGCAAGCTGGTTGGCGGTCAAGCTTGGCGTCAGTTCGCGAGTTTGATGGCAGCAAGTTTCTTGACGATGGCGATGTCTTTGAACCCTTTCACGTTGAACCGGACTCCCGTTCCCTCCGGGTACCGGGGGGCCTCGTCGATGATTTTGACCACTCGCTGGGGAAGTTTGATCTGGCGCACCGCCTTCATCGCCCCGTCACCGAATATAAACGCTACTCGAAAGCAGCCTAAACATGGGCCTAGCCACACGATGGTTCGCTTCTTACATTTCAAACGAAGCGACCATCCGGCCTTCGGCGAGTAGGAGTTCCACTCCTGAACGTCAACGGAGAGTTCTTGTGCCAAGCCGTCGACTAACTGGTCCCAAAGCGTCTTGGTAGCACCCAATGCTGCAGCCAGTTCGTCAGCCGTGGGCTTCTTGGCCTTGCCAGCAAAAGCGTTTGGCAACATTGCTGGACCTCCTTGCTAGGAATGCCTATTCATTGCCCGGGTGGGGCCGACTATACTCCAATTCGGGTGGTTTCTGCGGAGTCGAGAGTCGTTATGGATGCCGCGTCCAAGGACGTCCTGCCGCCCACTTGCAGGTATATGATGTCGCCCATCATTCCGCCCATGGAGGCAATCAACCGAAACGATGCGAGGCCACACGCCCAGGGAGGAACATCCGTGAGCCGCAAGACCCGAACGGTGTGGCTGGCGCTGCTCGTGCTGCCATGCGTACTGTGCTGGGGCCAGGTTCAGAGCCCCGCCGCGACCAACAAGGCAGACCGCATCGTGGTGGTGAAGTCCACGCGCACGATGACGCTCATGAGCGGCGGGCAAGTGTTGAAGACTTACAAGGTGGCGCTGGGAGGGCAACCGGTAGGGGCGAAGCAGCGAACGGGAGACCACAAGACGCCTGAAGGCTTGTACGTGGTCCAATTCAAAGTTCCCAATAGCCGATTTCACCGCGGGCTCTACATTTCTTATCCCAACGCCGCCGACCGGGAGAGAGCCCGCAAGATGGGGGTGAATCCCGGCGGCAACATCGAGATTCACGGTCTGGGCGACAAGTACGGTTGGATCGGCGCGATGCATCAGCAAACGGATTGGACGGATGGATGCATCGCAGTCACGAACGAGGAGATTGACGAAATCTGGCCTTTGGTTGCGGCGGGGACCCCGGTTGAAATACGTCCGTGAAGCTGCGCGTATTAGATGCAAGGGGTGAACCATGTCAGACGGAGAGTGGAAACGCAGGGAGTTCATCAAGACGTTGTTCGCGGCGATGGCCGCCGGAACGCTGGATTGGAGTTCGCTTCCGGTGGCGAAGGCTGCCGAGTTGGGCGAAGGGCAGTTCGATGCGGTGATCATCGGGTCGGGGCTCGGCGGGCTGAGTTGTGCAGCAGCCTTCGCGCGGCAGGGTTTCAAACCGCTCGTACTGGAGAAGCATGACAAGCCCGGCGGCTACGCCACCAGCTTCAAGCGCCCCGGCGGCTTTGAGTTCGACGTTTCTCTGCACTCGACCACGGTCGGCGAAAGGAAAGGCCTGCACAACCTGATACCCGGGTTCCCTGAGATCACGGAAGTCGAGTTTGTCCCACACCCAAATCTCTATCGCGCCATCTTCCCGGACCACGATATTCGCGTGCCGAACGGGAATTTGCCGGCCTACATCGACTTGCTGGCGAAGAGTTTTCCGGACGAGGCGACCGGGATCAAAGCCCTATTCGGAGACCTGGAGGAGTTGACGCGGGAGATGGGCGCGTTTTCCGCCAGGAAGGGCGCCGTAGACATGCTCCGCGTTCCGATGGATTATCCGCAACTGTTCCGTTTTTCCGGCAGCACCTGGGGCCAGATCGTCGACACGAAGATCGCTGATACGAAGTTGAAAGGCATCATCTCTTCGTTGTGGGCATATTACGGTCTGCCTCCTTCCAAACTGGCCAGCATCTACTACGGTGCTCCGACGTACTCCTATCTGACTGCGGGCGGCTTCTATCCCAAGGGCCGTTCGCAGACGATCAGCAACGCGCTGGTGAGTTTCATCGAAGCGCGCGGCGGCAAGGTGCTGCTGGAAACCAAGGTCGAGAAGATTCTAGTCAAAGACGAGACTGCCTATGGCGTGCGGACGACCGGCGGGCAAGAATACCTGGGCAAAGTCGTGGTATCGAATGCCAACGCCTACGACACGTTTCACACCATGCTGGACGCCGATGAACACCTGAAAGATTACCTCGCGCGGATGGAGAAGTTCAGCGTCAGCCTGTCCAGTTTCATTGTTTTTCTCGGCCTGAAGCGCGATCTCGTGCATGAACTCGGCATGACCGACACGGAAATCTTCTTCCATTCTTCCTACGATATGGAAGCGTCTTACGAGGGCGCTCGGAACGCCGACCTGAGCCATCCTGGGTACGGCCTGACGCTCTACGACAATCTCTTCCCGGGATACTCCCCAAAGGGCAAGAACACGATCAGTCTGATAATCTTACAGGGTTACGATCATTGGAAACGTTTCGAAAGCGACTACTGGAAAGGAAACAAGCAGGAGTATCGCGCGGAGAAGGAACGTATGGCTGATCTCCTCATCCTGCAGGCGGAGAAGACCGTTTTGCCGGGACTGTCGAAGGCCATCGAAGTGAAAGAGATCGGCACGCCGCTGACGAACGTGCGGTACACAGGAAACTATCGCGGCGCAATCTACGGGTGGGATCAGACGTTGGACAACTCCGGGGCGCGCCGGCTGCCGCACGTCACGCCCATCAAGAACCTGTACCTCTCCGGCGCGTGGACTTTTCCGGGCCACGGCTACGGCGCCGTCATCCCGAGCGGGCTGGAGTGCTTCGGGGAGATCATGAAGCAGTGGGCGTAAGCTGTTTCGCAACCGCTGATGGTCGCGTAGTATTCTTCTGGCAGCGTGTTCTGGTGAACCCCATGCGCCGCGTCTACCTGGACCACAACGCGACCACAGCCGTCGAGCCGGCCGTGCTCGAGGCGATGCTGCCTTACCTGACGCAGGACTTTGGCAACGCCAGCTCCATCCACACTTTCGGTCAGAACGCGCGAGGCGCGGTCGAGCGGGCGCGGGAGTCGGTGGCGGCATTGATCGGAGCGCGGCCACAGGAGATCGTTTTCACCAGCGGCGGCACTGAATCCGACAATCAGGCGGTTTTCGGCGTGCTCGGCGCAGCACGAGGCGAAGCGAAGCACGTCATCACCACCGCGGTCGAACACGAAGCCGTGCTCAATACCTGCCAGGAACTCGAGACACGCGGCGCCACGGTGACCTATCTTCCCGTGGACCGCGAGGGGCTCGTGAACCCCGAGACGCTGCGGCAAGCCATTCGGCCGGAGACCGTGTTGATCACCGTCATGCACGCCAACAATGAGTTGGGCACGGTACAGCCCCTTGAGGCCATCGGGAATATTGCGGCGGAATCGAAGATTATCCTGCACACTGACGCGGTCCAATCGGCCGGGAAGATTCCCATCGACGTCGCCACGCTCGGCGTGCGCTTGCTCTCGCTTTCGGGGCACAAGATATACGCGCCGAAAGGAGTGGGCGCGCTGTACATCCGCAAAGGAACGCGGCTGCAGCAATTGCTTTACGGCGGTCATCACCAGCGCGGGCACCGTCCGGGGACGGAAAACGTGGCGGGCATCGTGGGGCTCGGCAAGGCCGCTGAAATAGCGCGGCAACAGCTCGCACAAGACGCCGCGCGAATCGGCGCGTTGCGCGACCGGCTGGAGGAGGGCCTGCTTGCACGAACGCCTCAGGCGCGCGTGAACGGCGGCAACGCGCCGCGCGTGCCCAATACTGCGAACATCACGTTTCCGGGCATCGAGGGAGAAGCGCTGGTCATCGCGCTCGACCTGAAAGGGCTGGCGTGCTCGACGGGGGCAGCGTGTTCGTCGGGCGCGGTGGAGCCCTCGCACGTGCTTACGGCCATGGGCCTGCCAGCCGAGGAAGCACGAGCCACTCTGCGCTTCAGCCTGGGGCGCCACACCACACCCGAGGAGATCGATTTTGCCCTGGCCGTCGTGCCTCCGGCTGTAGCGAAGTTGCGCGAGCTTTCGCCTACGTATCACAAACCGATTGCCATCAAGTAGTCTGCGTTTCCAGGTCAGGGCCGGGCAACAGTTTTTCGTGGCCCACGACCCGCGATTGCCGCCGCCTGCTTCCAGCGCGATAATGACCCGGCACGTCCGCAACAGCGAACGTCGTGCGGCGCATTCAAGTTCGGAGGAGGCATTCATGCCGAAATTACCCGGCGCTGTCGCTGAATTTCTTCGCGGCAAACGCCTCGCCGTTGCGGGCGTTTCGCGGCACCCGGGGCAGGCGGCCAACGCCATTTATCACAAGCTGCGAGACTCGGGGCGCGAGGTATTCCCCCTCAACCCGAACGCCGCCGAAGTTGAGGGCGTACGCTGCTATCCGGATTTAGCGTCGATTCCTGGGCCAATCGACGGCGTCGTGGTGGCAACCCATCCGCGCGTCTCTGTTGAGCTGGCGCGACAATGCGGCGAACGCTGCGTGGGCCAAGTATGGTTTCATCGCTCATTCGGCCAAGGTAGTGTCTCCGCAGAAGCGATCCAGGAGTGCAAAGCGCGAGGCATCCAGTGCATCGTGGGGGGATGCCCGCTAATGTACTGCGAGCCAGTTGACTTCGGGCACCGGTGCATCCGGTGGTTGCTTCGACTGCAGCGCCGCGTTCCTGGCTAGGGGCACCTGGCCTCACTACATAAAAGAGACCGCAGGGAATGTTGCCCACGTCGAGCGGACCCATCCCAGCCCAGTGTTGGTATCGCCCACCAATTCCCGTAGAATCGAAAGGGGCGGAGCCTTTCGCGAGACGCAGGATTGAGCATGAATGTGCTGACTGACAACCCAGCTGCGGTCCGTGGCATCGCCACAGAGCGCACCGGAATGATCGCGGTGGCCATGAGCGGCGGCGTGGACAGCTCCACGGTAGCGGCGATCCTGCGCGAGCAGGGGCACAACATCGTGGGGCTAACGATGCAGCTCTGGAACCAGCGCCGCCTGCCGGAGCTGGCCGGGGCGGAGCCGCAGCAGCACCGTTGCTGCTCGGTTGACGACGTCTATGACGCGCGGCGAGTGGCGCAGCACCTGGGCTTCCCCCACTACGTCGTCAATTTCGAGGAACAGTTTGAAGAACGCGTGGTTCGGCCTTTCATTGAGGACTACCGCAGCGGGCGCACGCCGATTCCCTGCACGCTCTGCAACACGCACGTGAAGTTCGATCCGCTGCTGCGCACCGCGCGGCAGATTGGTGCCGGGCGATTGGCCACTGGCCACTACGCGCGCACGCGCAGAAACGAAGAGACGGGCCGGTACGAGCTGCTGCGCGCCGCCGACGAGGCCAAGGACCAGTCGTATTTCCTCTTCGGCCTGACGCAGGAGCAGCTCGCTCGCACCGTCTTTCCTCTCGGCGAATTGACCAAGGAAGAGGTACGCGAGATTGCACGGCGGGCTGCCCTGCCCGTTGCAGAGAAGGCCGATAGCCAGGAACTATGCTTCGTGCCCTCGGGCAGCTACGTCCGGTTTATCGCGGCGTACGCGCACGAGCGTCGTGAAACTCACGAATCGTCTTCAGGCTTGATTGTCACAACCGAAGGCGAGGTCATCGGCCGGCACAGTGGACTTCACCAGTTCACGGTTGGCCAGCGGAAGGGCCTCGGCCTGGCTGCGGGGCGGCCCCTTTACGTCGTGGCGCTGGATTCCGAAACCAACCGTCTCATCGTGGGTGAGGACACCGAACTCTTTCGCGATACCTGCGACGTGGGCGATGTGAACTGGATCGCGGTCGAGCGGATCGACAAGCCCGTGCGCGCGGCAGTGAAAATCCGGCACAAGCACACGCCCGCTGCGGCAACCATAGAGGCTGTCGATGATGTGACCTCTCGTGTGCGCTTTGATGTGCCGCAGAGAGCCATTACTCCCGGGCAAGCGGCGGTCTTCTACTCGGGTGACCGCGTCCTGGGCGGCGGTTGGATCCGCTAACGCGGCGCACCGATTCTCAACCGCCGGTCCGCTCACCTAGATGAAGAGTTCTTCTTCTTGTGAGCGCTCGGCCGGCTCTTCTTCAGGGCGCCGGCGGCGGGTGCGGAAGAAATCGAGCCCCGCCTTGACGCCGCGCACCACTGCGGAAACCTTTTGCACCGGCTCCCAGAAACTGCGGCGGAATCCCGACCCAGCGTCCTCGAGGGCTTCCATCACGCCGGTGAGGATGCGGTCCACATGGGTGAGCTGGCCGCGCAGGCGGTCAGCCGCCTCCGTGAACACGCGGTCCACCTTCTGGGCTTGCGTGCGCGCCAGATAAACGATGTGAGCCGCGTCCGCAACCATGTTGGTGACGCGCGGCTGCGTTTCTTCAAGCATGATCTGCACGCGGGTCAGAATCGGCCCCAAGCGAGCCTGCAAATCACCCAGGACACGGTCGACCATCCGAGATGTCCGGCGCAACTGCAAGAAGAGCGCCACAAGAACAGCCGTCTGGAGCACCACCGCAATCGCCATGACGATCACAAACGGCGCAAGCCAATTCTCCATGTGATCCTCGCGGGCTTCGGGGGCTCACACCCCCTTGTTTGAAGCCGCATCTGTCAGGGCCCCTCGCTTCAGTTAGGACGAGTGGGAGCCCTGACGTCCTTCCCCAGAATCAAAAGGACTTCTAGGGTACAACTCTAGCTCTTGGCCCGTTCCCGCTGGTAAGCCTCGCGGCCTGCTTCGACGGCCGCGGCGATGGAATCTTTCTGTTTCCCGGCGACCTCTTTTCCGCGCTCGACCAAATCCTCAGCACGCTCGCGCAGTTCACGGGCTTTACGCTGGGCATAGTCCCGGCCTTCTTCCGCTTTCTTGGCCAGGTACTCGCGGGTTTCCTCGCCCGACTTCGGCGCAAAGAGTATCCCAACCAGAGCGCCGACACCAAGTCCTACAAGAAAAAACGTGACTTTGGAACCGACATTGTCTGCCATGACGACCTCCAAGAAGACGCTAGCACAGGCCCTGGCGGTGCGCAATGGAGCCAAACCGGTCTCATGGCACTTTACCGGTTAGCCGCCCCGGCCTGCTCTTCGAGAAATGCGAGTATCTTCTCTGCTTGGGTTCGAGGAATCACGCGGCTCAGCTCTTCGACTCCTACCGCCCTCAGGTGAGCGACGCTCCCGAATCGTTCCAGGAGCTTTCCGGCGGTGCGCGGGCCAACGCCGGGGATTTCCGTGAGGACACTCTGCACCTGCCGTTTAGCGCGCCGCTGGCGATGGAAGGTCACCGCGAACCGATGGGTTTCGTCGCGAATCTGCTGGATGAGATGAAGGATGGGCGAGTGGCGCTCGAGAACCACCGGCTCATCCTCCTGCCCGTACACGTAAATGATTTCCTCCTTCTTGGCGATGCTCGCTAGTGGCTGGTTGATGATTTGCAGTTTTTCCAAGGCTTCGGCGGCCGCGTGGAGTTGGCCGATCCCGCCGTCAATCAGGATGAGGCTGGGCATCGGTTTCTTCTCCTGCTGAAGGCGCCGGTAGCGGCGCTCGACCGCTTCTCGCATGCTGGCGAAATCGTCGTTCTGGGCCGAACGACCCCGGGCGTCTTCCTGCCCACGGATGATGAACTTTCGGTAGTCCGGCTTTGTCATCCGGCCGTCGGCCCAGACCACCAGCGACGCGACCGTGTCGGTGCCTTGCATGTGTGAGATATCGAAGCTCTCGATGCGGCTGGGGGCGTCGGGAAGGTTGAGCGCGACCTGCAGCGCCTCGGCCATGTCTTTCGAACTGGGCTTCAGCACGCGGAAACGCTGTTCGAAGGAGTGACGCGCGTTCTTCTCGACCAATTCAAGGAATTCGCGCTTTTGGCCGCGCTGTGGGGTGCGAATCTCCACGCGGTGTCCGGCGCGCCCGCTCAGTGCTTCTTCGAGCAGGCCGCGGTCCTCGAACTCGAGCGGAACGTGGATGGCCCGCGGAAGATATTCTGCTTCGAGGTAAAGTTGCTTGAGCAGCGACGGCACGAATTCGTGCGGATCGAACTCTTCAAGATCCTCCCAGTAGAATTCGCGCCGGTCCACCACGCGGCCACCGCGAAGGTGAAAGAGATTGGCGGCCACTTGGGGCGGCTCCGCGTAGTAGCCCAAAACGTCGGCGTCCTCGCCCTGGGCCGAGGTCATCTTCTGACGCTCTTCGATCTCGTGGACCGTGCGCAGGAGGTCGCGGTATGCGGCCGCCTGCTCAAAACGCTCTTCGTTGGCGGCAGCTTCCATGCGCTGCTCGAGGCTCTTGATCAGATCGAGGCGCCGGCCCGCGAGGAACAGCCGGGCGTCGCGGGCGGCCTCTGCGTAACGTTCGTCGGTCGTGAGACCGGCCACGCAAGGACCGAGGCACCGTTTGATGTAATACTGGAGGCAGGGGCGCGGATGCTTCCTGGTCAAGTCCACCGCGCAGGAAGGAATGAGAAAGCGTCTGTGAATGAAATGAACGATGCGGTGGGCGAGGCTGTCGGGGAAATAGGGGCCGAAGTAAACCGAGCCATCGCGTTTCAGGCGGCGAGTGACATAGACTCGGGGGTACTTTTCGAACGCAGTGAAGCGAATATAAGGATAGGTCTTATCGTCGCGCAGGATGATGTTGAACTTGGGGCGATGCTGCTTGATGAGGTTATGCTCGAGGGCCAGGGCTTCGCTCTCGTTATCGACGATGATGGTCTCAAGGTCGGCGATCTCGCGGACCAGCGAGCCGGTCTTGGCGTCGGCCCAGCGCGATTCGAGAAAGTACGACCGCACGCGGTTGCGGAGCGCCCCGGCTTTGCCAACGTAGAGGATCGCGCCAGCAGCATCCTTAAAGAGGTACACGCCGGGGCTTTCGGGAAGCCCGGCCGCTTTTTGCCTTAGGTCCATGACGAGAGGCGGGATAAGACCGCAATGCTGCGGACATCTTCTATGATAGCAGAGCGAATCGAAGGGTAGCGGAGCCGAGAATGAAATCTAAACGCACGATCCTGTGGCTATTTGCTGGGCTGGTCGTCCTGTTCTGTGGCCCCGCCTTTTCTGGCGCAGTTCCTCAAGGGGCCGCCCAGAAGCCGGCGGCGGAACCCGTATTTGACCCGTTGCGCGCGGAGAAAGACATCGAGGTCGGGCGCTACTATGTGAAGAAGGGCGACATCGACGCGGCCATCGATCGCTTCCAGGACGCGACCCAGGCAAGACCGAACTTCGCCCTGGCTTACCTCCTGCTCGGCGAGGCGCAGGAGAAAAAGGGGCTCAAGGCCGGCGCGGTCAGCTCCTATCAGCAGTATCTGAAGATCCTGCCGCACGCGGACGATGCCGGGAAGATCCGAGAGAAGATCGCCAAGCTCAAACGCGAACTGGCGCGCAGCGCCGCCGGCCGCCGCTCAAACTAGCCACTTCAGAAGCCGGCGCGCCGCTTCGTACTGCTGGAATGTTTTCTCCTCGCGCCGGAATCTCACCGAATGCGACACCAAACTGCAGCCGGCGCGGCGCGTCGGATGCTTCACGTGCAGCATTTCGTGAAAAAGGACGTATTCGACCGCGAGTGTTGGAACCACCGGCCGGTCGAGGCGGCAATTGATGAGGATCTGGTTCGAGCCCGGGTCGTAGCAGCCAAACTGCCGGCGCCAGGGACGCGCGCTCCAGCCAATCTGGGGCTGGGGCAGAAGCCCCTCAAAGTACCGGCGATTCAGCAGCCTGAAAAGGGGCGCGAGATCGAAGACTTCCCCACGCGGGCCTCTTCCGTGGCGGCGGACGCGCGAGCGGCGCACGCGAAGAATGCGCCGGCGAGTGTTTGACGAGCGGGCATAGGCGCGATAGACAGCCGTCAGCGCAGCAGGCGCGGCGCGGCGGTAGAAACGCCCGAGCAGCAGCGCGGCGGCGGCTTCCAGGACCGGACGCGGCGCCGATCGCAGGAGATCCGAGAAACGCACGAGGACCGCATCCTCCCGCTTGCGGACCGTCAGAACGAGATTCGCATAGGGGTAGAACTCGACGAGGAAACGCGGCGGACGCCCCTGGCAGCCAAGACGGGTGAACATTCGATGGCAGAGCTGCGCGCCACCGGGGACAGGCCGCGGCCGGGAGAGCTTGGCCATCAGTCGCGGCGGCGCACCGGAGGCGGCGCGATCTCTTTCTTGGCGCGTTCCGCGTCGTGAATGGCGTCACGAGTGCCCTCGATGGCGTCGTCAAGATTCTCTTGGTAGATCTCGCGCTCAGGGCCTTCGGAGGACAACTTCTCCAGCACCTGCAGAAACTCCGGCCCCTGCTTGATCATCAGCTCGATACCCGCGCGAATGTTCTCCTGCTTCTCAACGCCGAGTTGGATGAGGTCGGCGGCATCATCCACGCAGCCGGCATAGGCGTTCATCAAGCTATTGAGCATCTCGGCGTGGCGAGCGGGCGATGGATGATCGAGCTCATACTGGAATTTCTTCAGGCGGTCCGCCGCAAAGCTGAGAAAGAGCTTGATGCGCTTGTCGGAGGTTTCCGCGTCGCGGATCTTGTCGGCTTCGAGGTTGGAAAGATAGTCCTTCTTCTGCGCCGCCGCGGTCACGGGGAACAGGCCGAGGGGCACGGCCAACAGGAAGAAACTGGCGATCAGGATACGCATCCGTTGCATGGCGGCCTCATCTCTGTGGAATGAACCTGGGGTGCTCCGGTGCCGGCTTCGCCGCGGATTTTCTCCCAGGGCGCCGGGGAAACAGCCGATCCAGCAGTTCCTCATCCAGTCTTTCCAGGTCCTGACGAACTTGTGCGAGGCGGGGCCGAAAGTCGACCGAGATGCCCGCATCGGCATCGCGCACGAAACGCCCAGCCTCGCGCACGTGCTCTTCCAGTTGGCGGTAGCCATCGGGCCGGCGCTCTGCATCGGGATGTTCTTTTTCGAGGGCGCTGAGTGCCGCTCGGGCATTCTCCCTGTAGTTCTCGAACTGCTTCACAGCGCTTTCGTCATTCCCCGCATCAATCTCGGCGCGGGCCTGATCAAATTCCGCCTTGCCTAACCGGGCAATGAGCTTGGCCTTCCGGACGCTGTCGGTTTCCCGGTCAAACCGAGCCTGCAATTGCGGCAACGATTCATCGCCGCGAACCGCTCCAGTGGCCAGGCAACTCACTGCCAGACCGCCTAGAAAATGCAGGGCTCGGCGACGAAGCATGGCCTCACCTTTTCTTCCCTTCCAGCTTGCGCCTCAGGAAAGCAACCCGTTGGCGCGCTTGGAAGTCCTGCGCGTCGTCGCGCCCATGGTCGAGTTCGATGAACTTCTGGTACGCCTCGATGGCCTCGGCCATGTTCCCCAGCTTATCGTAGCAGGTGGCGCGCATGAACCAAGTGCCGGAGTTAGGCGGCTCGCTCCGGGCAAGCTGATCGAGCGCCCCAAGCGCGGCGGGACAATTGTCGGCAAGGTAGTACGCGTCGCTCAGGTCACGCAGTGCGCCGGCTGATTGCTGGTCGAGGCCCAGGGCCATTTTCAACTCGCGCTCGGCGGAAGGAAAATCGTGCTTCTCGAGATAAACGTGCCCGAGGCTGGCATGCAGGCCGGAGTCTCGCGGCCCGAACGTCAGAGCATGCTGCAGAACACCGACGGCGTCGTCCCAGCGCGCCTGGGCAATCAAGACGTCCGCCCGGAGCCGGATCGTATCCGGCGAGGGCTGCTGCCCGGCTTCGGCAGCATCGATCTCCGCAAGTGCGGCAGCGAATTCTCTTTGGCTGTAGAGCAGGCGCGCGAGGTCGAAACGCGCGGCGCGGTCGCCCGGCTTGAGTTCGAGGTAGGACTTGATCGCCGCGGCGGCTCCAGCCTTGTCCTGGGCCGCGAGGCTGCTTGCAAGACCGAGCCGCGCAGGCGCGGAATCGGGCTTGATCACGAGCGCGCTGCGAAATCTCGCTTCGGCGTCTGCGGGACGTTTCAGGCGAAGCAGGGTGCGGCCATAGGCGAACGCGACTTCGTAATCTCGCGGATCGAGCTTGCTGGCTCCCTCATACGCCTCGACGGCCCCAGCGAGATCGCCGGAACGCTCACGCGCGTAGCCCAAAAGGAACCTCGGCCGGCTTTGCGCGGGCTGGAGTTCAGCCGCGTGACGCAGCGCGTCAGCCGCGGCCGCCGGGTCGCTTTCGAGAAGAAGCAGACCGAGATTGAGCCAGCCCTCGACGAGTTTCGGATCAAGGGCGACCGCGTGCTGATATTCGCTCTTTGCTTCCTCCAGCCGCTTGAGGCCGGTGAAGGCGTAGGCCAGCTGAAAATGGGCGTAGGCGAAGTCCGGTTTTTCAGCGAGGAACTTCCGGAGCGGCTCGATGGCGGCGGCGAAATCCTGGCGGTCGATGGCCGCTCGTGCTTCCTCAAGAAGATCATTCAAAGGGTTCGCGAGTTTCTGCGTCTTCTGTCCGGCGGAACGCTGTGAGGATGGCGCCTGCGCCCGGAGGCTGGCCGCGCCGGCGATCAGCAGGAGACTCCCGAGTGCCGCACGCTGGAGACCGCGATTCATTTTCCGCTCCCGCCCGCGGGCCGGGGCGATGCGTGGTTGTGATTGCGCGGCTGGCCATTGGAGTTGAGCACCCGGGCGAGGAAGCGCGCGGTGTGCGACTGCGAGTTCCGTGCAACCTGCTCGGGAGTGCCGGTGGCCACGACGCACCCGCCGCGGTCGCCCCCCTCCGGCCCCAGGTCAATCACCCAGTCGGCGGATTTGATGACCTCGAGATTGTGCTCGATGACCAACAACGAAGCACCGCCGTCAAGCAGTTTCCGAAACGCGCTCAGCAGCTTTTGGATGTCGTCGAAATGCAGGCCGGTGGTTGGCTCATCCAGAATGTAGAGCACGCCCTGCCTCTCTGAACGCGTCAGATGCACCGCGAGTTTCAGGCGTTGCGCTTCCCCGCCCGACAGGGTGGTGCCGGACTGACCGAGCCGCAGATAACCGAGGCCGATCTCTTCGAGAATCTTGAGCTTCGAGGTGACCTTGGAGACGCCCGCAAAAAAGGTCAGCGCTTCCCGAACGGTCAACTGGAGCACTTCATGGATGTTGCGGTCGCGGTAGAGCACCTCGAGAACGCTGCTCTTGAAGCGCGTGCCGCGGCACTCTTCGCAGATCAGCTCGACGTCGGCGAGGAACTGCATCTCCACGGTGACCGTGCCGTCTCCCTGGCAGGCCTCGCAGCGGCCGCCGGGAATGTTGAATGAGAAATGGCCTGCCGAGTAGCCACGCTTCTTCGCTTCGGGCGTTGCGGCGAAGACTTCACGGATGGCGTCGAAAGCCTTCAGATAAGTCGCGGGATTCGACCGCGGCGTACGGCCGATGGGCGATTGGTCCACAATAACGACATCCGTCAATTGCTGATCGCCTTCGATCTTGTCGCAGAACTCCTTGACGTGGCTGCCGATCCGCTTCGCTTGCAGAGCGCGGTAGAGCACGTCATGGACGAGAGTGGATTTGCCGGAGCCCGAGACCCCGGTGATGACTGTGAGGGTGCCGAGCGGAATCATCAAGTCGATATTCTTCAGGTTGTGAAGGTGCGCGCCGAAAATGCGCAGGAATTTTCCGCCGGGTTTGCGCCGCGGGGATGGAATCGGGATGCGCAGCTCGCCGCTCAAGTAACGCCCGGTCACCGAGCGGGGTTCGCGCAGGACCCGCTCGACCGGCCCGGCAAAGAGAATCTTTCCGCCATGCTCGCCGGCGCCGGGGCCGAGGTCGATCAGGTAATCCGCCGCAGAGATGGTTTCAGGATCGTGCTCGACCACCAGCACCGTGTTGCCCAAGTCGCGGAGCGATTTGAGGATATTGATGAGCCGCACGGTGTCGCGCGGGTGCAGGCCAATGGAAGGTTCATCCAGCACGTAGAGCGCGCCGACCAGATGCGACCCGAGCGAGGTGGCCAGTTGGATTCGCTGCGCTTCCCCTCCCGCAAGTGTCGAGGTGAGCCGGTCGAGCGTCAGGTAGTCCAGGCCGACATCGTCCAGAAACCCCAGGCGCTGCCGGATCTCTTCAAGCACCTTACCGGCGATCTTCGCTTGCGCCTCGGCCAGCTCGAGCGCGTCGAAGAAGCCGCGCGCCTCTTTCACCGTGAACTGGCAGACTTCCGTGATCGCTTTGCCCGCAACGCGCACGGCGCGGGCCTCCGCGCGCAGACGTGTGCCGCTGCAATCGGGGCAGGTGGCGTAGCCGCGATAACGGCTGAGAAAGACCCGCACGTGCAACTTGTACTTCTTGCGTTCGAGCCATTCAAAGAAGCCCTTGACCCCGCCGAAGTCTGAATCGGGATCGCCCTCGAGAATCAACCGGCGATGCTCCGCGTCGAGCTGGCGGAACGGCACGTCGGCGGGAATGCCTTTTGAGCGCGCCCAGTGCTTGGCCTCAATCAGCAGCGTGCGGTAGCGTGGCTTGGTCCACGGCTCGATCGCGCCCTGCTCGAGCGATTTGCCCGCATCGGGGATGACGAGATTTAAGTCGAAATCCACCGTATTGCCGAAACCCTGGCAGCGCGGGCAGGCACCGTAGGGATTATTGAAGGAGAAGAGGCGCGGCTCGGGCTCCTGGTACACAATGCCGCAGTTCTTGCACTCGAACCGCTCGTTGAAAACCAGCCGCTCGGCCGGACGGCCCGCCGCATCCGCGACGAACTCGAGAATGGCTTCTCCACGTCCTTCGCGGTAGCAGATTTCGATGGAATCAATCAGGCGCGAACGCGACTCCGGCGAAACCGCCAAACGATCCACGAGCACGTGGACGGGACGGGAGAAATCCAGATCGAGCAGGGTTTCGGGCGACGAAAACTCGTGCACCCGACCGTCCTGGTAGAGACGATTGAACCCGCGGCGCTGGAGTTCAGTAAGCGCCTGCCGGATGGCCTCTCCCGAAGGCCGCGCCGGGCGTTTCGCCGTGCGGCGCGGCGGTTCACCGCCACGAGCAGGCGCGGCGAACGACAACAAGTAGAGAACGTAAAAGCGGCGCCCGGGCTCCAGCGCCAACACGCGCGCGGCGATTTCGTCCATCGTGTCCCGACGTACGGGTCGGCCGCAGCGCGTGCACGACGTTTCACCAATGCGCGCGTAGAGCAAGCGCAGGTAATCGTAGATTTCGGTGGCGGTGGCCACGGTGGAGCGCGGGTTGCGCGTGGAATTCTTCTGGCGGATGGCGATCGCCGGTGCGATTCCGGAAATCTCGTCCACGTCGGGCTTCTCGATGCGCTCGAGGAACTGCCGGGCGTAGGCAGAAAGCGATTCGATGTAGCGCCGCTGCCCTTCGGCGTAAATCGTGTCAAACGCCAGGCTGGACTTGCCCGAGCCGGAAACGCCCGTGACAACCGTGATGGCGTTGTGGGGAATCTCGAAGGAAATGTTCTTGAGGTTGTGGACGCGCGCGCCGCGGACGCGGATGGCGTCCTGCTCCGGGGCACGGTCCCGAGCGGGCTGCGCTTCGGCGGCCTGGGGAACGGCAGGCTGATCGGACTGTGGTGACTGCGTGGTCTGCTCGCTGGACAAGAAGGGGCCTCTCGGGCGCGGCCGCTGCGCCCTGCCTAAACAAAAAATTATACGTCTGCGCGTTGGCGCGGGCAAATGCGCGTTCCCCCAGCCTTCTGAGGACCTCCGCCGAAACCGAGTGTTAACGTCGGCGCATTGCTGGCTGCTCGGGGCAAGATTCTGAGCGGGTCCGTGTCTCCGGCCGATGGTTGCTGCAGATTACAAACCTAACGTTTGGACGGTCCTGAGCCGTTATAATGACTTCCCGATGAACCTGCGAGTTCAGGGCCCCCTGACCACTGAGTTCATCTGAAACGCCAGCCGCACTATGAGTAAGATTATCGGCATCGACCTGGGCACCACCAATTCCGTCGTGGCGGTGGTGCAGGGCGGCGAGCCCGTGGTCATCCCCAACGAGGAAGGCGCGCGCACCACCCCTTCCGTGGTGAGCATTACGAAAAGTGGCGAGCGTCTGGTCGGCCAGGTGGCCAAGCGCCAGGCGGTGGCCAATCCGGAGAACACTGTCTATTCCATCAAGCGGCTCATGGGCCGCCGATCCGAAGAGGTGCAGGATGAGACTCGGCGTGTCCTCTACAAAGTCATCCCGGGATCATACGACGACGCACGGGTGGACATTTTCGGCAAGGCCTATAGCGCGCCGGAAATCTCCGCGATGATCCTGCAAAAACTCAAGCGCGCGGCCGAAGAGTTCTTGGGCGAGAAAGTCGCCAAGGCCGTGATCACTGTTCCAGCCTATTTCAACGACAGCCAGCGTCAAGCCACCAAGCAGGCCGGCGAAATCGCCGGGCTGGAAGTGGTGCGCATCATCAACGAGCCTACCGCCGCGGCCCTGGCCTACGGACTGGACAAGAAGAAGGATGAGACCATCGCCGTGTACGACTTGGGCGGCGGCACGTTTGATATTTCCATCCTTGAAGTGGGCGAGGGAGTGGTCGAGGTCAAGGCCACTAACGGCGACACGCACCTCGGCGGCGACGACATCGACCAGCGCGTGATCGAGTGGCTCCTCGGCGAGTTCAGGAAAGATCAGGGCATCGACCTCAGCAAAGACAAGATGGCCCTGCAACGCCTGAAGGAAGCCGCCGAAAAGGCCAAAATCGAGCTTTCGCAGGTGAGCGAGACGGAGATGAATCTTCCGTTCATCACCGCAGCCGCTTCGGGACCAAAGCACCTGCAATTGAAGTTGACGCGCCCGGAGCTCGAACGATTGATGGAAGATATCCTGCAGCGCTCGGTCGGGCCCGTAAAGCAGGCGCTCGCCGACGCGGGTCTCACCGCTGAGGAAATCGACGAAGTCGTGCTCGTGGGTGGTTCGACCCGCATCCCGCGCGTGGTGCAGATCGTGAAGGAGTTGTTTAGCGGCAAGGAGCCGCACAAGGGAGTCAACCCCGACGAAGTGGTGGCGGCGGGCGCGGCGATCCAGGGGGGCGTATTGGGCGGGGAGGTGAAAGACATCCTGCTGCTCGATGTGATTCCGCTTTCACTCGGCATCGAGACGCTCGGCGGGGTGATGACTGTGCTGATCCCGCGCAACACCACGATCCCCACGCACCGGGCCGAAATCTATTCGACCACGGCGGATAATCAGCCCTCCGTCGAGATCCACGTCCTGCAAGGCGAGCGCAAGATGGCCGCAGACAACCGCACGCTCGGCAAATTCCAACTGGAAGGCGTTCCGCCCGCGCCGCGCGGAATTCCAAGGATTGAAGTGACCTTTGACATCGACGCCAACGGTATTCTGAACGTGTCGGCCGTGGAATTGGCCACCGACGAGGAACAGAAGATCACGATCTCCGCCTCGACCGGCCTGACCAAAGAGGAGGCCGAGCGCATGCGCGCTGACGCGGAGTCTCATGCCGAGGAGGACCGCAAGCGCCTGGCGGAGGTCGAAGCGCGGAACCAGTGCAGCGCCCGCGTGTATCAGATCGAGAAGCTGCTCGGCGAGAGCCGCGCAAAGCTCACCGAGAGCGACATCACGAAGGTTGAGGCGGCTCTTGAGCTATGCAAGCGCGCCCTGGCTGATGGCGGCGCCGATGGCATCCGGTGCGCCTCCGAGGCGCTTGACAAAGCCGCGCGCGAGGTGGCTGAGGTGTTGCATCGCTCCGGCGCGGCGGCCGGCGCAGCGGTTGATGCTGAGTGCGTGGACGAATCCAAGAAGCCGGACTGATCTGCCACTGTTCATTCCTTGGGTTGTCTTTTCACTTCTCACACTTGAGAATCAGTTGAGCGGTTTTCTTTCTGAGATTCAACACGCTCCGGCACACTTCGGCAAAACCACTGTCAACGTTCTCGTGCTCTTTCAGAACGGTTTCGACCTTTTCAAGCAGCTCCCGGGCATGGGAAGCTTTCTCAGCAATGGTCCTGGCACGATTGATCCTCTCATTGATCAGATGAAAATCCGATTCCGCCTCTTGGCACAGCGGACATTCGATCTGTTGGCGCACATCCATCTCCTCACACCTCCACGGTTTGTCAACTCAGCGCTATGCCCACCGTTTGCACGAACAGTGTCTTGATCCGTCCTCACTGGGTCTGCTTCCAGAGCTTACTGGAAGAGGTCCAGGGGGGACAACGGCCCTCCATCGCCGTGATCGGCCTACACGGGCTTACGGTCTCTGAGCGCCTCATGGACGTGCCGAATGATCTTCCCGCGGTCCAGCGGGTCAATCTTGATGAACTGGCAACCCGCCTCATAAGTCCGCCGACCGCGAGAGCGAGAACTCCAGATCACTTCGGCCTGCGCTTGAATCGGCGCCGTTTCTTGAGGGAGTGTCAGCTCCAAATCGAGCTTCGCGCCTTGAGGCAGTCGTTTGTTCACGGGAAATCGGATCCCGCCCCCGCTCACGTCCTTAGCTGCACGAAGCACGTCCCCCATTCCCGTGCCGACCACTCCGTACTTGACCTTGATGAACGAAGCTTCTATGCGGACATACATCCGGCTAGGCCTTTCCGTGTTTGACTTGGGCACCTTCAGTCTTGGCTCCTTGTTTTGAGACAGGTTCGCCGCACCTGGGGCAGAACTTATATTGATAAAAGAACCGCCATATCTTGCCGCACTTGGAACATTCAACGTTCCAGGGTGTGCCGCATTGGGAACAGAACTCAGCGTCTCCAGACGCGGCTGCTTGACATTTGGGACATTTGAACGAGGCCATGAATCCTCACCTCCCTGCCTGACTCACGTGTCACACTTCCTTCATGCTGCCGATGGTGATACGCACTACTCCTGTTCCGGAAGGCGCGCTGACCCAGCCGAGAAGAGGTCAGCGGGGCCTGGCCAACTCACGATTCCCCGGCGGTATCGCCCCGCCTGCGGAGCCTCACGCGGCTGAAGTCGCGGATTCCCCCGCTACCATCCAGGCTGACTTCGTAGCAGCCCAGGATGTCCATACTGTCGGGGATGGACTTCTTCTCGATCATCTCGATGGAAACGACCCAGCCGTCCTCACTGCGGGAGATGGCCACGACGCTGGACGGTTTGAGATTGATCAGCGGGGGAAATTCCGTCACGAGTTTATTTACCAACTCTGTTACTTCCATGAGACAGCCTCCTGGTTTGGTGTTGCGTTGTGGATCGGCGTTCAGTTGTCACCCGCACGACCCCTTTACCGGAGCATCGATTGCAGGGGATCTGCCACCCTCCCTTGGCCTGCCCGGTGCCGTGGCAGGCAGGACAGCGCTCGACAGGCTCAATGACGCTAACAGCCCCCTTGCCTCGACAGACTGCACAGGCCATCTGCGGCTGCGAGCGCATCCGGCCACTCCCGCCGCAGAACGCGCAGCGGACAATGGGTTCGGGAAGGTTAACGATTTTGCGCCCTCCGCAGCATGGACACCGGCCATAAGCCCTGAGATTGGTCCCTTGGCCCCTGCAGAATGCACAGCGCAAGTTCGCCCAGCCGGCTTCCGATTTGAGCACGGCAGTCTCATAGAAGTCTTCATCCTGGAGGTACCGGCCGAGCGCGCATTTTCTCCACCGCATATAATCTCAGCAATATTTCTCGATCAGCTCTTCGAGCAGCTGACCGGGTTGGGTCGTGTGGATTCTCTTGGCATCCGCGACATGTTGCTGCGCGGTCAGGACGTGGAGACACACTTTCCTGAAGAAGGGATCCCTCTTGGACGGATGGATGCCCCTGGCTTTTAGGACCTTGGCAATCTTGATGGATTCGCGGACGGAGGGCAGTTGCTTACGCTTGCACGCCTCTCGAAACGCCCGGACCATGTCCACGATCCTCTGGGCATCGTATTCCGCAATTCCGGAACGGCTCGCGGTGATGGCTACCTCTGTGTCTCTGTCAAAGTAGCCCACCTCGATGGTGACCAGCCGGTCCTTCAGCGCGTCTTGGGCCTTGTGGATGCCCGCATATTCCTCGGGATTCGACGTGAAGATCGCGCGGAACTTGGGGTGGACGGCGAGGTAGTTGTCTTCCCCACCGCCAGCAGGCATGTCCAGCAGTTTCTCTTCCAAGATGGAGAGCAGTGTATTGTTGGCCTCGGGTTTAGACCGGGTGAATTCGTCGTAGACCAAGGTGAGGCCGTGTTTGCAGGCCACCGTCAGACGGTTGTCCACCCAGCGCTTGACGACGTCCTCTTCCAGCTTCGTCACCGAGTGGATGTACTGATCCCGGAGACGCTTGAGGCGAAACCCGTACTCGGCTCCCACAAGATCGGGCGTCTTGAATTCATCATCGCCATGAATGAGCACGATGGGGCGGCCCAGCTTGGCGGCCACATGCAGCGCCAACGCCGTCTTGCCTGTGCCGGCGGGCCCGCAGAAATGCACGGGAAGATCCGCTGCGAGATACGCCAGGGCGTGTTCCACCAGATCTGCGACGTAAGGCGTGATGACAAAGCCGGCGTCGACGTCCGGTTCCAACAGTGTTGACAGACTTTCTTCCGCCATGCGTGCCTCTCAGTGATCTGCAGGATTCATTCTTGCGCTCCGACCGCGGCTTCTAACCGATCCAGACGTTCTTTGAGCAGCCGGTTCTCGGCCTGCACTTGATTCGTCTTGGAAGAAAGGTTGGGGTCCGTCTCCCACCAATCAATCCCGATCTCTTTGGCTCGTTCCACCGAGGCCACCAACAGCCGAATCTTTATGGTCAGCAACTCGATGTCGGTCAGGTTGACCTTGATGTCCCCGACAATCACCAACCCTTTGTCGAGGATGCGTTCGAGAATGTCTGCCAGACCCGTGGCCTGTACGGATTGGACGATCTGCTCAGCCATCTGGACCTCCTCTTAGATCGGGCCACCCGCGCGGATGATAAGCGCTGTGCCGAAAAGGACTTCTAATGTGCGCGCGTCGCTTCGCATACTTGTTTCCGGGAAACCTCTCCCTCTTTTCACGGAATGACCGACCACTACATGAGAGCCCCTAACGGACCCAAATCAAGATTGAGCTCCTCGTCCTGGAGACCAAACACACGCTTCAGCTCCCCCATCTTGGTCTCGAGTCGCCGGAAGGCCTCCCCGAGCCCTTCTACCTGCCTCTCGGTGAGTGTGCCACCTTCCATTTTTCGAATGGCCTGCTTCTCCATCAAGCGCCGCAGGAGTTCAATCAGGGTCAGGACCAGCTTCGCTAAGCCTCGCTCGACCTTCACAGGGTCAAAGTCGGACCGCCCTGCTCGCCTCGGCACGGGAGGCACACGCGCAGGATTGATTCTTGACACTGCCTTTTCCTCGGCCCTGGCATGCAAGCCTTGGGTGCCGTCGAACCGGCCCATTCCTGAATGGAGCCATTCACCGGGCTGCTCTTGCTCGGGGATCGACCGAGAACTCAAGACTGGCTCCGCCATGCATGCCGGTTGGACATCCGTGTCGGCCTTCGACTCAGCTTCTGCAGGAATGGGAGGCCCTGTACAGATCTTCGAACCAAGAGAACATTCTCCGGGCGGGCCAACCGGAGAAATATCAATAGGGTCCGCAAGGCGGGTCGCACGGCCGTTGCTCCGCTGCTCCAGCGTCGCTGATGAGGCAAGCACCAACTTCAAACCCAAGTGGACCAGGTTGATGTCTGCCACGGCTAGGTCTATCTCCCCGTCTATGACCACACCGGTTTCCAGTACGTGGTCGAGCAGGTCGAGCAAGGTTACGCGCTCGGATTCGAGCAGCGCGTTATGCATGGGCCACACCCTCAGACCTGCTCGTCTCGCCCTGCCCAGCGCATACAGGTAACTCGCTGAAGCTATAGGGCGGAAATGGCCCGACACGTTCGAACTCAAAACCGCGGGGCAGGTACTCTTGGCGCAAGGCGTTCACTCCATTCGCCAAGCTGCTGATAGATGTCTTGTCGATTAAGAGCGACGCATTGAGGACCATCTGGCGGCCGCTCGACTCCTGTGTCACCGGGTTGAACTTTGTCTCATAGGCCATCGAGGAGATCCGACGGGAGATCGATTCGAGATGGACTGCCAAGAGGAGACTGCTCTCTCGCCTGGCCGATTCCTCCGACTGCTTCCGTATGAGATAGGCCGTGCCGGAAGGCTTCCCCGCGAGCTGGGCATTGAGTTGGCTGGTGCGGTCGCGTTGAGCTTCGACAGCCGCCTGAATGCATTGAAGGTCACAAAAGACTTTGACTCCCCATTCCTCCTTACCCTGGAGCTTGCCGCACAGATCACGCAGCGTCCCATCCAGCGCCAAGAGGCTTTTCAGGAGCCGGTCCTCGGTTCTAAAGATCGTGAGGAGTTTCATGGGAATGACGGTTCCGAATCTCATGGCCACTTCGAGCACTCGCGCGTGCTGCCAGATGTGCTGTTCCAGCCACTGGGGATCTTTCAT
Organism: Candidatus Acidiferrales bacterium; assembly: GCA_049514555.1. Lineage (GTDB taxonomy): Bacteria > Acidobacteriota > Terriglobia > Acidiferrales > UBA7541 > JBEKUY01. Next base: position 30,729 of record JBEKUY010000005.1, on the reverse strand, counting down.
GCGATCTTTGAGAGCGTCCTCCCCAAACTCTTCCATGGCCACGTCTCTCACCAAGGCCCCCAGATTCCCGATGGGGAGGCAACGAACCGGAGAAGGCGTGTTGATCCCGTCAAGGACAGCCTGGACCCCGGGGTGATCGACGACGCCGTACAAGTAGATGGCCTTCGAGGGCTCCATCGTTCTCAGCCCTTCACTGTTTTCCTGTCTCATTCCCGCTCCTGAGCCGCGTTGAGCCTTGCCAGAAGCACATCTTCGGCTTTGCAGAATTCCGCTTCGCTGATCAACCCCGAGTCGTACAACTCCTGCAATTCAGCCAAACGCGCTTTAATCGCTGAAGCGTCGAACAGTTGGCGATCGGTTTCCTTCTGGATCTGCTCGGCCAGCCACATGATGCCCTTCACCGGCGCCAGGATCAGATCATCAAGCAGAAACATGGCTCACCTCTTGCAGGTTGATGACGATCGTCACGAAATCAAATGGCGCCACCCGATGGTTGACGGTCCATTTGATCCGTTCACCGGATGCGGCGCACAGCTCGCCTACCGCTCGATCAAACGCTGCTGTTTTCTCGTTTTCGATCAAGAAGGCCAGATAACAGATGCTTTGATCGGCATAGAGGTTCTGGCTGTTATCACGGACCTCGCACGCGTGCGGTTTCAATGCCTCGAGGATCTGTGCCGCCGTTGTTCTGCGCTTCTCCTTGACCATCGCCTGAACGGTCTTTCCGATCTCGATGTAATCGTAGTAGGCGGCAGCCGCAGGCTTCGCTGCCGCATTGGCTTTGAGTGCCTGGAGCGAGTGACTGTCCTCCACCACTTCTTGAAACACGGCGTCCATATGGGTCCAAGAAGCCCTGACTTCAACGCTATCTTTGCCGGAGATCCAATGCAGGAGCCGCTTGAACTCGTCGTGGCGCGGCCTCAAGACTTTCGCAATGATTTTCTCGTCGCTTTCGGCGATCGTCGAAAACCGGATGGGCAAGACTGCGTATTTTTCCATGACCCGCTCGATCGCCCGGTAGTGGGCCATGGTGTGCTCCCGCATGACCCGATACTTGATGATGGGGGAACTGCTCACCACGCAGGACAGACCGTCACAGGCCACGGTGACCAATGCATCGCCCCGGCCACCGATGCCCAGGGGGCCGAATGTCTTCGGTTCGTTTCCCTCGATGATGCAATAGAGATAGCGTCCCTCTTCCATGGCTACACCGCGATCTTCAGGTCGACAAAGTGGTAAGGCGGCAGCGCGTCGGTGTACTTGAAATCGACGCGGCTATCGTATCGGCTCCCAATTTCCAGGAGACTCCGCTCAAAGTCGGGGTAGGCGCCACGCCTTATCAAGAAGGCTCCCGCGAAGATGCCGTTATCGCCCAGGGGCTTTCCCATGCAGGCGTGGCGGGCCCCTGTCACGTCTCTTTTGAGGACGCTATAGAGTTTTCTTCCTTCCAGGTGTTTTTTTGTCTTCAACACCTCAGCCACGATTTGCCCGATTTTCAAGCGATCCTGGTAGGTCTGATCGTAGGGCTTGCTCATGATTTCGCGCTTGTAGATGGCGATCGTCGGATGTGTCTTCACGACCTCTTCACAAATCGCTTTCATGTCATGCCACGATGCCGTTACGGTTACCTCGACCGTTCCGCTCAGCTTCTCCAGGGCCCGTCTAAACCGTGAGTAGTTGCGCCGCAGGAGTTTGTTTACAGCCTCGATATCGGGAGCAATCGTGCCAAATTCGAACGGTAGAACCGTTTCTGTCTTGATCAGGTCGCTGAGTACCCGTTCGTGGGCCAGACAATTCTCTGGTGTGGCGGGCACGACGTCCGACGCCCATGGACTCACCACTGCTGCAATCTCCCGGAATGGCATGGCGCTGACTGCTTCTCTCCCAAGCCCACCGGCTCCCCTGCCCTTCTGGTCAGAGGCTTCAACAACGCCGTACAGGTAATACCCTTGGGCCATTCTGATTTCCCCGTCCGTCACTTCAGGTCCTTGCATCCATACGTCCATCCGGCCGGACCTTCTTTCAGAAAAACTACGCCCCCAGGAAGTCAGGCCGCCGTTCCTTGGAAATCACAACCAACGTTTTGCCGACCCCTTCTTGCGTCAGGGGAATTGCCTGAGAGGCGTCGCCTCCGACGGTCTCCCAGAAACCCAGCAAGAGTTGGTAGCTCGCGGCGAGCTTTTCAAACCGTTCCTTTGCTTCTGCGTCGGTGGAGTTTCGGTCCGGGTGACATTGGGGTGCGAGTTTCCGGTAGGCCTGCTTGATCTGAGACAAGGTAATATGATCGCCAAGCCCCAGCGTTCTCCGCGCCTCATCAACCGCTTGGAATTCGACCATCATCACATGCAGGTTGACAAAGCTGTAGCAAGGGAGCGGCCCTGCATACCGGAACTTCAGGATCCGGCCGTGCCGGTCCCCTAACCGATAGATCGCTTCCTCGAAGGGTCTCGTCCGCTCTCCTTGGACCAGGAACGCTGCGTTGAAAACCGTCTGTTGGGTGCGGTCTTGCAGCGAGCTGACTCGCTCCGACCAGGGCTTGAGTTCTGCTTCCATGGCCTTGGCGAACTGTGCCCTTTGCCGAGCGATCGCATTGGCGACCATGATTCCGGCAGCCACTTGTTCTTCGGGCGCAGGCCGCTTGCCCGCGGCTAATATGCGTTCCTTGTACGCGCGGACCTCTTCGCCCTGTTCCTCGATGAGCCTGAAGATCTCATTGCCATTCCACTCGGCCTCTACGTCGAATTCGACTTTGCCCTGAATCTGCCTCAGTGCATGACGCAGCGGGCGATGCGCCTTTTGGAGAAACGCCCTCACCTCCGGTTCGCTCCTGGCCACGGTTCCCAAACGCAGGGGGAGCACCGAATGGGTTTTCATCACCTGTTCCAGCACCTTGTTGTGAGCGAGGAGATCTTCTTGGGTCGTTTCGTGGATGTCACTCGACCCGTCACTGACGACTGCGCTCAGACCGTCGTGACAAACGGTGTAGATCACCGGTGCGCCGCTGATGCCCGTGAGGCCCCAGCGCCGCTCTTGCTTATCCTGGATGATCCCGTAGAGATACAATCCGCTGCCTTTGGTCTTGCCTTCAGCCACTTCCGGCTCGCCGCGGCCTACAACGTCGCCAGTTCGCTGCCGGCCGTCTTTCGGCGCAAGCTCATCGCCTCGCTCCTCGCAGATCGCACGGCTCACTTTCCGTCTCCTTGCTCCTTGGGACCTTCTGAGGCTCTGAGTGTTGACGTGGCTGACTTCCGCCAAGTCAATTCCTAAAACCGTGGGGTGATGCCATCGGTGCCTGGGTGAGGGCGCCGCCCTATCCCTGGCAATTCCCATGCCAAGAACTGACAGTCCCCTTCGGAATTCGAAGCCTCTCTGCACAAGAGAGTTGCGAGCTTCTATGCTCGAGCCAGCTTGTCAAACGGGTGTTCTGCCTGTGCGCTTTCACACAGTCCATGTGCGATCTCGCACAGGGGTAAACGCTGTTCCAACTGAATGAGCCTGCGCATCTTGCGCTAGAAGACGGAGACGACCAGCGGGTGTCTGCGCTGTAGGTTTCCCAAGTGGCCGATGGAGAATGGCCCAAGCGGGCTGGAGCAAGGCTAAGACAGTCCGAACTTCTTCATCCGCGTTCTCAAGGCAAAGCGGGTGATCTTCAGCAGCTTCGCGGCGTCGGTTTGGTTCCCGTTCGTTCTCTCGAGAGCCTGAGCCACCAGGGTTTTCTCAACTTCTTCCAACGCGACGCCGCCCTCCGGCAGGCGAATTGCGTCCTCCGTCACTAAACCCGCCGCGCCTAAAGCGAGATGCCGAGGTGAGATGAGCTCGCCTTGTTCGAGGATCACAGCGCGCTCGATGATATTGCGCAGTTCTCTGACGTTTCCCGGCCAATCATAGGCCGCCAGCTGCTGTTGCGCGGCGAAAGAGAGTCCGTGGATTTGCTTGTGGAATGCGCGGCTAAACTGCTCGACAAAATGCTTGGCCAGGCAAACCATGTCGTCTTTGCGCTCGCGCAAGGGGCCTACGGTGATGCGAAAGACGTTGAGCCGGAAGTAGAGGTCCTGGCGAAATCGTCCTTCCCTGATGAGTGTTTCCAGCGACCTGTTCGTGGCCGCAACAAAACGAACATTGGCCGTATAGTCTTGCGTGCCCCCTAAACGGCGCACGCGCTTCTCTTCCAAGACGCGGAGGAGTTTGGCCTGGACGGGCATCTCCAGATCGCCAATTTCATCCAGAAAGACCGTCCCTCCCTCAGCCACTTCCAGCAGCCCCTTCTTGGAAGCCTTTGCATCCGTAAACGCCCCCGCCTCATAGCCGAAAAGCTCGCTTTCCAACAATGTGGCGGGCATCGCCGTACATTCCACAACGACGAAAGGCTTCTCCTTGCGAAGGCTGTGGCCATGAATCGCCCGGGCCACCAGCGCTTTGCCCGTGCCGGTCTCCCCGATGATCAGGACCGTAGCCGGATCGGCCTGAATCGCCTCGGCGATGGCCTGGCGAAGGGCGTTCGTCTGCGGGCTCGTACCCACGATTTGCTCGAAGTGAATCGGTCGCTCTTCCTGCTCCTCAAATCCCAGTTTCACTTGCTTGAGTCGCTCGAGGTTCAGTACGTCCGTGACGGCAATCTTTACTTGATCCACCTTGAGGGGAGATGCAGGTGTGACGGCCCCATGGCTCTCCATGGCGTCCAGCTCTTGTTTCACCTGCTCGGGGTTTGCGGGAGCCACAACCGAAAGGTCCGGGCTTATGCGCCGCAGGGCTTCCAGGATCCCGACGGCTTTGCTCCCATCCAGGCCAGTGCCTAAAAAGACGAGATTGGGCGCCACCTGGGCCGCCCGCTGCAGTGCATCATCCGGTGTTGCGGCAACAACCACCTGAAAGCCCCCATCGGTCAGAGCTGTTTCCCAGAAACGCTGCAACCGCGGATCCGATTCAATCAAGAGCACGCTGTGAATTCGTTCGATCTCTGCGCCCAACGTCTCTCGTTTCGCCGCACCCATCAATGGACTCATTGATTTTCCCTGGCCCGTCTCCGGGACTCAGCAAAAAGCTCGAATGGAGCGTATGGTCCCTTTCGGGCTTTCATATAGTCCAATGCCGCACGAAAGTGAATCATCGTAAGCGAAATCTTGGCATCAGCTTTCCGTTCAATTGCCTCGCGGATCGCCCTCATGGCCGCCTCCTGGCAAACGGCCTCGACTTCGGCACCAGTGAACTCGCCGGCTTCCTTGGCTAGCCACTTGAGGTCCACATCCCGGGCAAGAGGCTTCCCTTTCGCGTGCACGCGGAAAATCATCTCGCGGACCTGCTCATCCGGCATGGGGAGCTCGAGCACGAGGTCAAACCGTCCCGGCCGGAGTAGGGCAGGATCGACCAGATCCGGCCGATTCGTCGCAGCAAGTACGAGCACTCCCTTCAACTCTTCGATCCCGTCGAGCTCCGTCAGAAACTGGCTGATGACCCGTTCGGCCACCAGGGAGTCTCCCCCGCCTGCGCTTCGTTGAGGAACAAGGGAATCGATTTCATCAAAAAAGAGAATCGCCGGAGCGGCCTGCTTGGCCTTGCGGAAAATCTCCCGGACGCCGCGCTCACTTTCCCCGACATACTTGCTCATCAACTCCGGACCCTTAATGGAGATGAAGTTCAGCTCACTCTCCGCGGCGAGGGCTTTCGCCAGCAAAGTCTTCCCGCAGCCCGGTGGTCCCGTCAGGAGAATGCCCTTGGGAGGCCGTACCCGGGCTTGCGCAAAGAGCTCTGCGTGCTTGAGCGGCCATTCCACCGCCTCGATGAGCCGCTTCTTGATCTCATCGAGACCGCCCACGTCCCCCCAGGTGATGTTGGGGGTCTCCACAAAAACCTCACGGATTGCCGAGGGCTCAACCTCCCTCAAGGCCTCCAGAAAGGCTTCTTGGGTAACCTCAAGCTTCATCAGCTTCTCGACCGGAATTTCCGCAAGGTCAAAATCGACCTCGGGGAGAAGCTGCCGCAAGGTCACCATGGCCGCTTCGCGGCACAGTGCGGCCAAATCAGCCCCCACGAATCCGTGCGTGATGTCAGCGAGTCTGGCAAGCTCAACGTCCTTCGCCAGCGGCATTCCTCGTGTGTGAATGTGGAGAATTTCCAGGCGCGAGTTGCGATCCGGGATGGGGATGGCGATCTCCCGGTCAAACCGGCCAGGCCTCCTGAGCGCCGGGTCGATGACGTTGGGGATATTCGTTGCGGCGATCACAATCACTTGCCCTCGGGACTCCAGGCCATCCATCAGGGCCAGTAGCTGGGCTACAACTCGGCGTTCGACCTGTTTCTCGCCGCCCATCTCCTCCCGTTTCGGGGCGATGGAATCGATCTCATCGATGAAGAGGATCGCGGGCGCATGCGCCTGGGCATCCTCAAAAACCTTTCTCAGGCGCGCTTCTGATTCACCGTAAAATTTCCCCATGATTTCCGGACCGCTGATGTCGGTGAAGTAGGCGTCGGTTTCATTGGCAACGGCTTTCGCAATCAAGGTCTTGCCGCAGCCGGGAGGCCCGTACAGAAAAACGCCTTTGGGCGGCTCAATGCCCAGCCGCTCGAAAACCTCCGGGTATTTCAAGGGCAGCTCGATCATTTCCCGGATGCGCCGAATCTGATGGCGCAAGCCGCCGATGTCTTCGTAGGAAATCGTAAGGCCGCGCTTTCCCTCGGCGTGCTCAACCGCCTGGAGCTGGATCGCAGTGCCGGTCGTAATGATCACCGGGCCCTCTTTGGGAAGCGTACTGACCACGGAGAATTCGCAGTTCTGCGTTCCGAATAATGTGGCGCGGATACGGTCGCCGGTGACCGCAGTCAGCCCTTCAAGAAGCCTTCCCAGGTACTGGTCGCCGCCCCGGCGAGCGCTGCGCATTAGGGTAAGAGGGGAAAGCACAATCTTCTCGGCGGTCTTGGCGGCAACTTTCGCGATGGTGATCTTCTCATCGAGGCCGGCCTTGGCATTCTCACGGATCAGCCCATCGATTTGAATCGTTGACTTCCCGCGGTCTTCGGGATAGGCAGGCATGACCTTGGCCACGGTCTTCCGCTTTCCCTCGATCTCGATACAACCGCCAACCTCTAACCCAAGCCGCTCCATGTCCTTGGGATCGATGCGAGCGATCGCTCGTCCCACATCCTTGGCCTGGGCTTCTACGACCTTGAGCGTCAGTTGCGTGTTTGCCTCCGGTGCCATCGCGTTATCCCTGCAAAACCCTTTCCGTTTCCTTCTTGCGCTCAGAGGGGATCTTGCTTAGGCGCTTCACGGAATCCAGGTGCGTCCTTCATCTTCATGGCGTTCGACTTATTCCACACTTTGGGGATTGCAGCCCGCACAGAATCGTCGGTTCGCCGTGGGGAAGAGCCGTTCTGGGAGTCCCGTTGTGGAACGATTCCGCGGCCGCAGGGTCGGAGAAAAGGTCCTCTTACAGTCTGTTACTCCCCCGGTCCCATGTTGCCGTGAACGCTGTCTCGCCGCACTTCACGACGAGCCTGCTTCAGGTTTTTTCGAGCGTGATCTCCAGGATCCCATTGCGAAAGTTTCTCTGGAGACTCTCCTTCTTTACCCGACAGGGCAAGAGGATCTCCTTGGCGTACCGCCGCTCTTTCCCCGTAGCACTCAGGTTAAGAATGTCGCCTTCCAACTCAATGGAAAGCCCTTCCTCACTTACTCCAGGCAACTCTGCGATCAGGCGGATGTGGCCCTGCTCGTCGAACAGATCGACGATCGGCTCTCGGACTTCCTCTACGACCGGGCCCTTGGGCGTCTTCTTGATGTTGCCGAAGGTTTCGAAGACCGGCTTGCCTCCGTCCAACGTCCGGATCGAAACGCCAAAAATGCCATTGAGGTCTTTGCCACCGGGACCCTTCGTCGTGAAGCTCTTCTCACTCCTGATCTCACCGCCCTCTTCAGCGAGTTTGCCGGCCAGCTCAATCAAATTGCCCAAGCCCTTAAAGAGCCCGCCGAAGGATAATTTGCCCAGGCCCAAGTCAAGTTCGATCGGTTCTTCTTCACGCCTCTTGTTGGATTCTTTCTTGTTCTTTTCTTGCGTTGGCACGGAGTTGCCCCCCCTTTACACAGTTAAGGTTGTGATTGCAGCGGGTCCGGATGAGCTCCTCGACGACGGCTAACATTTGCTTCCTCTCTTGTTTGCCTCCCAGTAGGCCACTGGTTTCACCGGCTAACACATCGAGGCAAATCTCAAGGAAGACCGGGTCGTGCGCGCTGGCGTGGGCCTGGCGGACCTTCAGGACTTTGCCGATGATGACGCAGGCGCGCACCGTCGGGTTATAGCAGCTATTGCTTAGGTCACGTAAGGCGCGCACCAGTCGGACGACGCGTTCGGCTTCTTGACGCACGATCCCGGAACGGGCTTCGGTAATCGCAACCTCCGTCTCTTCATCGAAGTGATCGAGATTGATCGTGACCATGCGGTCCCGCAGCGCATCTTGGGTCCTATGAACACCGGCGTACTCCTCAGGGTTGGAGGTGAAGATGGCTCGGAAGTTTGGATGGACCTCCAGACAATCACCCTCTCCACTGACCATGGGGAGCGCCAGTAGCCGCTCTTCAAGAATCGACAACAGCACATTGTTGGCCTCGGGGCGGGAGCGGTTGAACTCATCATAAATCAGCGTAAATCCCTCCCGGCATGCCTGTGTCAGGCGATTGTCCACCCAGCGCGTAGAGACATCCTCCTCCGTTTTGAGGACGCGCGAAATGAACCGGTCGATGACTTTTCGGGACCGGTAGCCATGCTCCCCGCCGATGAGATCGGATGAGCCAAACTCATCGTCACCAAAGATGAGCATTGTCGGTTGGCCGAGTTTGCGCGCCACGTGCATGGCCAGGGTTGTCTTGCCGGTGCCCGCGAGGCCCGAGAAATGCACCGGGTAGCCGGCTTTGAGATAGGAGAGCGCGCGCTCGGTGAGATTGCAGACAAGGGGGGTTTCAACAAAGCTCTCCTCGGGATCCAGTGACAGGACCGTCGTTTCCTCCGCGCAGATCATTTCACGCCTCGCTTCGGATGCCGGCGTCTCTTCGCGAGGACCGCGGTGGCCTTCTGCCAGGCGCTTCTTACTGCCAGGAGGTCTCCCCGCAACATCTCGGATTGCCTCCGAAAGCCTTGTAACCTCCGGGTGGTCTCTTCTCTCAAACGCAAAGCACCGGTCTTCAGTTCTTTCAGCAACGCTTGCCTCTGCGCGTGCGACGTTGCGATCTCTCGGCATAGTCTCTCCATCGCGTCAGGCCCTCCTCACCTTGACAGCTCGGTACTTGCGGCCAAGCTTCTTGCGTTCCTCTGAACCGCCGGGCTTCGGCGCGGGGCAAGTGGGCATGCCCTCCGTGTCGAGCCACCGTTGTTTCTGCAGATCGTGCCGGAGAACCATGAGACGTTCGTTTTTCGCTCTGATGGCGAAGAGCTTGGCTCGGGTGTCCTTCAATCTCTGACGAGCGCGCTCAAGGGATTGATTTTGGCGGACGAATTTCCGCCGCTCATCCTCGAGCTCAACCGCAATCGCTCTTTCGTTGATTTGCGGCTCAAGCTCCTTTTCGAAGGAAGCGCGGAAGCGGGCGCTGGTGGTCTGAATCCGCTCTGGCTCCCGGGCCAGGTCGAGGCCCGTCTTGATCTGCCGCATCGTACGCAGATAGTTGAAACTTTCTCGCCTCATCCCGTATGACCTCCCATCAAACGCTCGACACAACCACAATCCCGCCGGCAGTTCATGTTCATGCGTAGCGGCCCCTCGGCCGCCAGAATCCCCCTGTCGCACCGGCAATAGACACGCCGGGTGCGGAGGCGCACCCGGCTTTGCTAGCTTTCCATCAGACTTACCGAAACCAAGTGTTCAATCCGGCTTTCCGGCTCCCGACTTCCGGCGGATTTCGGAAAACCCCTAGCCACCCCCCTGACCACGACCGCTTAACTGGCTAGGTACAACTGTCCTTTCTTACGGATCGCCGCGTCCTTGCGCTTCAGCATGTGCTTTAGGATCTTTGAAGTTGCAACGCTCGGCATATCCATGGCGTAAGAAAGCTCGGCCAGGGTCAAACCCTCCGTGGCCTCCTTCAGCAGCTTGACGACCGCACCTTCTTTTTCCCTGCGTCGTCCTACCCCTGATGCGGCAGGTTCTTCGGGCCCTTCCGCCCGCTTCTTCTCCATGGAAGTCGTCATCTGTTGCCACGCTTGCCGGGCCTTTATGTGGTCATCGTGAAAACCATCGGTCAGCTCGTGAGCGGCCTTTTTCATTTGCCGGACCGTCTGGTGAACACCTTTCAAGAATGCTTCGGTCTGTTCTTGCAACGCCTCCATACGTTTCTTCTGTTCGGTGCAGGCGCGCCTGCGCATCTGCCTGGTCTCTTTGGCGTTGCCTTCGACATATTGCGCCAGAGACTCCCTCTGTGCCTCGGCCGTGTGCTTGCGCTGAGTGTGGCATCCCCTCAAGAATTGCGCCGCCCGTTTATGGTTCTGCGCGGCAAAGCTCGATAGGGACTCCTGGAGCTCCTGCCGCATCTTCTGGTGGTCCTTATGGAATACCTTCATCATGACCTGCGCTGCCTTGCACAAGTTCTCCGCCTCTGCCTGGACGGACCCGACGAACTTCGCTAGGTCTTCTCGTTGCCGTCCGCTCAGAGCGTTGTGGGCAGTCCGGAAGTGCCTCAAAGTCTCCCGAGTCTCCTTGGCCAGCGTCTCGGTAAGTTTCTCGAGCTGCTCGTGGAGCTCACCGCTCATGTGCTTTCGTGCGCTCCGGAACCCCTTGATTGCCTGATCCACTTCCTTGGTCAGGGTGTCGGCAACTCGCCTCAGTGTTTTCTGCAGGGTTTCGGTATTCTCCAGGCGTTCGGCATGGAAATCTCGCATCATCTTCCGCGTATCGCCGAGGTCGCCGTTGGTTTCCTCAATGATCTCCTTCAGAGCGTTCGCGCGGAGATCATGAGCGTGTAAGAAGCTGTCGGTCATATTCTGCATCTGATCCGCAAGACCCATTGTTGTTTCACCTCCATTAGCCCGTCCTTGGCGGGGTGTTGCCGGGAAAGTCATAATTCCTCACAAGCTGTTCGTTTGATGGACTCCATCGGTAATGCTCGCGATGGAACCATCGTAGCAATCACAAAAGCAGTGACAGGCTGGCTCGCGTGCCCCGATAACAGCGGCGTCAGGGCACGCGGAGCCACAACCTGCGTAATACAAGACTCACCCGCTTACGCAGCTGCGCCGGCGGTGAGCCCGATGGCCTCGGCGTACTTCAGGTAGGTTTCGACGGACGCAACCACGACCCTAGCCTCGATGCCGAGGAACTCGATCCCGACTAAGGACGCTCTCACCCAGGCATCGATCACGAGCCCCTTGTCCAGGACGCGGTCCAAAACTTCCGCGAGACTTGCACCTGCGATAGTTTTCTCGACTGGCATATTTGTTCACCTCCTTCCTTCGCTTCTTCTTCCACTCAAACTACTGACTTGCGAACTCGTGGCTCCCTCGATTCAGAACCATTGGCTCTCTAACGGCTTCCCGCATGAGCCGGAGCAGCTTTTCCACACGGAATGGCTTGTCCAGAAACGCCAGGGCTCCCAGCCCCCGCGCCTCTCTCTTCAGTTCCGGAGTGCCAAATGCGGACATGACGATTACAGGCATGTGGGGCCTAAGCGTTCTCATTCTCTTCAGGAGAGACAAATCTCCGGCGCCTTCCACATTCGAGAGCCGAAGATCCATCAACGCCAAGCCAATCTGCTGATCCCTTTGAAGATGTCCGAGAGCTTGCTCGGAAGTCTGCACGGAAAGCACCGTGTAGTTGAGGCTTTCGAGTATCTTCGTGAGCGTCCAGCAGAAGCCCTCTTCGTCATCGACGACGAGCACCCGCATCCCGCCATGCATTCCCGGCTGTGTTCGAAGATTTCGCAAAGCGTGTACCCTGATCTCCTCCACGACAAAGCGGTGCATTTGGCTGCTTCTCCTCTTGTGGGGCTTCTGCGAGCAATTCCATCTGGGCGCTTGCTGGGCAACCGTGTCTCTACTGAGCATCTGCTCTGCCACACGGAGCGGTCTGCGGCCCTTGCGGAAGACTGTCGCGTAACCTGAAGGAGACCCAACGGAATACGACGCCTCAATTGTTCATCGCGAGACCGTCGGCAAGAACCAGGATGGCCGGTGCGCGGAGAACCCTGGAACCCGCGCCATACTCTCTGGAAAAGAATCCATGGAAGGTGACGAGAATGAGGCAACTCGCCTCGAAGAGCGCGTATCCTCAAGAGCGATGAGCCGTTCTTGATTCGGGAACTGAGCCCAAGGCAGCTCCGTCAGACTGTTCTTGAACGGAACAGACCCTTCTCAAGATCGGCCATTCCCCGCTCAGCCCCACACCATTCCACTGCGCATGGCAAGCGGCAGCATCTCGGGGGCGTCTCGCCTAGAGACTCTCTTTTTGACGTAGCTTGCTAAATGGCAAGCGGAAGATGAGATAAGAGACTTGGATATCGTTGGCTAGATACTTGTCGATCCGGTGGGCCATGCCGGCAAAGAGGATGCCTGTTTCACCCTCTTTCAACGTCTCATCGATTCGCCGGGCAATGAACCGGTCACGCCGGCGCAGGAGCAGCTTTCTCTTACTGCTCAGCGCCTTGGCTTTTTCTCGTTTCTCAGTGGGTTCAAGCTCGCTCGTGATCGCTTGGATGTAACGGTATTCCTCGAGCAGAAGCTGCACATCTTCCGTTCCTTCCAGTAAGGCGCCACGCCCGACCAGGGAAAGCACAAGCCGGTGATTCTGGCTTCCTTGTGCCGCTACATCGCGTACGATGTCCATCTCCCTGCCGCAAAGGGGCAGCCCATCCTGGTAGATCCGCACCTTCGAGCGGCCGATATCCAACTTGCATAAGCGCTTTCGAATTCCTTCCCACATCTCGTCCACGGCTTTGATATGTTCATTCCAAACACACACGCCGAATTGATCGGTGAACTCCTTCTTGTGCGGCTCGGCCACCGTCCCCATATCGGCCTCGGAATGAATGACTGGCACGTAGATTAGCTGGCGCATTCGAGTTGTTTATGCATCGTTTACGAGTTCCCCCACGAGTTCGTTCACCAGGCGTTTGAGATCGTCGAGATCAAACGGTTTGGAGATGAACTCATCGGCCCCCAAGCGCATCGCCTCCCTCGCGCTCTCGATGTCCCCGTACCCGGTCATCACGACCACGACGAATTTCCGTTTGATCTTCTTGATGCGCCGCAAGCACTCCAGCCCGTCCATTTGGGGCATCTTAATGTCCAAGAAGAGGATGTCCGGTGGATTCTCCCGGATCTTGGCCAGGCCCTGCCAGCCTCCGACGGCCGTCGAGACCTCGTAGCCCATCTCTGTCATGATTTTCGAGAACAAGTTGCAGAGCTCCGGCTCGTCATCCACCACCAAGATCTTGGAAGTCATTGGCATGATCCTCGGCCTCGTTTTGATGTGTTCGAAAAACCAAAATCAGCGAATCGTTTCCACTCCATGTCCGAGCCTCGCATCCAACTCGGCGACCTTTCCTTGCCGCTCTTCTTTGCTCCCGCCGGATGGCAAGCGATACCCGCACCTGCCGCCTTTTCAGCAGAGGGCGTTTTCAACAGCGCCAGCAGCCATCCATGAAAGAATCATGATCCATGGTCCCGTATTATCCGGTAGATCTTGATCTTGTTATAGAGGGTCTTGTAGTCGACCCCGAGCCGGCGAGCGGCCTGAGCTTTATTCCAGTGGCAATTCCACAGCGTTCTGACGATCAATTCTCGCTCAGCCTCTTTGGCCACTTGCTTGATCGAGGTGGCCTGCGACGCCCCGGCTCGAAAGGCCGGTTGTCCCGCTGGAAAGTCGCTGTCTTGTTTGGAGGTGCCGGAGGTTTCCGATTGGGTTCGATGTTCTCTCGCCACATGTATCAATTGGGCTGGGAGATGCTGCGGGAGGACCCAATCTTCTGCGAGGATGACCGCGCTCTTAAGGGCGTTCTGCAGTTCCCGGACGTTGCCGGGCCAGTCGTAGCGATGCATGAGCGCGATCGCTTCGTCCGAAATACCCTGCACCGATCGGTCCAGCTCACGATTGAACCGCTCCAGAAAGAACCTGCTCAGGAGTTCCAAGTCGCCTTCTCGCTCCCTCAGCGGAGGCAGACAAATCACGAATACGTTCAAGCGATGGAAGAGGTCGTCGCGAAAGGTCCCACGCTTCATCAAGTCCTCGAGGTCCATGTTTGTTGCAGCGATCAGCCGCACATCGACGGAAAGGCTTTCCTTACTCCCAAGTCGTTCCACCTCGCCTTCCTGGAGCACCCGAAGCAGCTTCATCTGGACGTGAGACGCCAAGTTGCCCACCTCGTCCAAGAAGAGCGTCCCCTCGTTGGCGCGCTCAAACCGGCCTGGCTTGCGGTCCAGCGCTCCCGTGAAAGCCCCTTTCTCATAGCCGAAGATCTCGCTCTCGACCAAAGCCTCCGGCAAGGTCGCACAGTCGAGTGGCACGAAGGGTTGATCTCGCCGGTGGCTATCGGCATGGATCGCGCGGGCTACGAGTTCTTTGCCGGTTCCGCTTTCCCCGCGCACCAACACCGTCACGTCGTGCGTGGCGACTTTCCGCACCAGCTCAAATACTTTCTGCATCTGCGGGCTCGCACCGATGAATCGGTCCCAGGTCCACCGCTTGGAGACCTGTTTCTTCAGACCATTGACTTCGCGGCGCAGGCCCACCGTCTGGAGGGCATGTTTCACGATGATCTTGAGCCGGTCGTTCGGCAGCGGTTTGATCAGGTAGTCGTAGGCCCCGAGCTTCATTGCCTCGACTGCGGTACTCACCTCGCCATGGCCGGTGAGCATGATCACCACTTGCTTGGACCTCGACCGCTGTATGTTCCGTAGGAGTGCGATCCCATCCTGCCCAGACAGTTTGACATCTAGAAAGACAACGTCCGGCTGCTCTTTCTCGATTTGGGCGAGGGCCTCTTCGCTCGTTTCGGCTGTGAGGACTTCGTAGCCCTCTTCGCCCAAGACCCGTCCAAAAAGCCAGCCCACCTCGGGCTCATCATCAACCACCAGGATCTTGCTGGGCACTATTTTCACGGGCGATTTATCCAGTCGGCGATTTCTCGTGAGGCGGCGTGATCGGAATCTTGATCGTGAAGGTTGTCCCTCGTTGGCGCCCTCGCGTTCTGCTCGCATGCGTGAGGCTCCCGTGATGGTGATCGATGATCCGATGGGAAATGGCCAGCCCCAGCCCTGTGCCATTGCGCTTCGTCGTGAAAAAAGGTCTCGGGAGTTGTGCCTGCACGTTCCGGGGAATCCCGCATCCGGTATCACGAATATGGATCACGGCTTGATTGTTCCGGAGATCAAACTGGGTCTCGACGGTCAGCACTCCACCCTTGGGCATGGCCTGGATGGCATTCATCAGGAGATTCGAAAACACCTCGTCCATAAGACTGTGGTCGCACGTCACTTGGGATGGTCCGCGATCGAAGCACTTGACGACCTTGATCCGTTGAGCCAAGCACTTGGGGTGGGCCAGACAAAGCACCTGTTTGAGGTTTTCGTGCAGATCTCTCGTTTCGAGTTTGAGCTTTCTGGGACGGCCGTAGTCGATCAGTTGTGTCGTGATTTCATCGAGCTGTTTCACCTTGTTCACGATCACGCTCGTAAACTCACGGAGCGAGTGGCCTGGAGAAAGTTTCGAGTGCAGATACTGGATGGACATCATGATGATGGCCAGTGGATTGCGGATCTCGTGGGCCACGCTGGCAGCCATCTCTGCCGAAACAGTCAACCGTTCTTTGCGCACGAGACCATCCTGCGCTTTCTTCAATCGCTGGTAGGCTTCGTCGAGCTCGGCCAGCAGAGATTCGCTCTCGGACTGGGTGCGGCTCAACTCCCACGCGAGCTGTTCCTCCCTGGTCGCGTCGCTTATGCTCGCTACAACAAGCTGCGCGCCCCCCTCCGCCGGTTCAAGGAGCGAAAAAGCGAGGGACACCGGAATTATGGCTCCGTGGGAAGTTAAGCAGCCCGCTCGAAGGCCTTTGACTTTGTGCCCCATGGCAACTTTAGCCATGGCCTCGCCAATGGCCGGGCGGAACTCACGGGCAAAGAGCTCAGCTATGGATTTGGCGACCATCCCGCCCGGATGCGCCCCCGCCAGATCTGTGAGCGCGTCGTTGGCGATGAGCACATTGCCCTCGAGATCGCACAAAGCGGCGGCTCCGGGGAAGGCTTTGAGAAGCGCCTCCCCATCCGCGTGGATCCCTGCAGTGAGCTGTTCCACAGCTACTGGCACTCAAGCCTCCTGAAGACAGCCGGACCAACCCTCCACGGCCGATTGGTGAGTCTCATGGAAGACTCGCCCGGCTCTGCGCCCCGGCCGAGCCCGTTCACATTTGGTTCGTTTATCCCCGCCTTCATGTAGGGAGCCTGCATATCGCAAGGGTTTGAGCCCTTAAGAGACCGTGCGAAGGCGAAAGCTATGAGCCAACAACCGAAGTCGGCTCGACCCAACGCTTGCAGCCAACGAAAACCTGCTCTATTGAGGAGCGTTACGTCATTGTGAGGATGAAGGGAAGGGGAAACTGCTCCGTGCCAGGCGAGGCTGCTCCAGGCAGGACGAGGGTGTCATCCAAGACCCTCAAACGTCGCTTCAGCCATTTCAATGATGCGTCACCCGATTGCCCTTTGCTGCAACGAGGAGACGACAAAAAAGCCGGCTACCTCCGTCTGTACATCCGCGGCAAGATCATGTTCCGGCGAATGCTCGCAGTCAAGATGATTCCGCTAATCTGTCACCGGAGGGGTACTCTTGTCGCCGAATTGCCGCAGTGGAGGATGCGCGACAAGAATTTCGATCAAGAACAGCTCTTCCTGCATTGCTCGTATCTGTCTTGCGTGGGCACACAGGCGCAGGCGCTTCGTTTCCCGCGTCCTTCTGCGGCCGTTTATCCCCACCCAGATGTCAAGAACCAAGTCCATGCTTTCAACTGCCTCAAAAGAACTTTAGAATACCAGCAAGTACACTTCTTTCTCGTCGTCCAATACCACGCCTGAGAGACTGTCAAGGATGCACACTGTTCTCTTTTATACAGTCTTGCGGAGATCTTCCTGGTAGCGTGAACATGGCCGCGGAACGCCCACATAGCGATGGTGTTTCGACATGAATATGAAACCAAAGAAACTCAAGAACAATGGGAGTGCCGGCTCTTTCAATCCGCAGGTTTTTCTCGATACCGCAGGGCTGGCGAGAAACGTTGTTGAATATCGGAGAGGTGAATCAGTCTACTCTCAAGGTGATGCTGCGGAAACGGTCATGTACATCCAGAACGGCGGCGTGAAATTGTCCGTGGTGAATGGGGCCGGGCGGGAAGCGGTGGTCGCGATGTTTGGTCCGAGTGACTTTTTTGGCGAGGGATGCATGGCGGGTCAGCCGCTCCGGATGGGCACGACAACAGCCGTTACACCGACCACCCTTCTTGTCATCCAAAAAGAAGAGCTGCTGCGCGTGCTTCACGCGGAGCATGAGTTATCCGACCATTTCATCTCGTATCTGCTCGCGCGCAACATCCGGGTCGAAGAGGATCTGATCGATCAACTCTTCAACTCCAGTGAGAAGCGCTTGGCGCGCACACTCCTGCTTCTCGCGCGCTACGGGGAACAAGAACAACCTGATCGCATCCTGCCAAGAGTTTCTCAGGAGACCCTGGCCCGCATGATCGGAACCACGCGTTCGCGCGTGAATTTCTTTATGAACAAATTCAAAAAACTCGGCTTCCTCGAATACAACGGCAAAATCAAAGTCAATAAGTCATTGCTGACGGTAGTTTTACACGAGTAAACCGACACGGTCGTCTCCCATACTTGGGACGCGATCCAGGACTCGGCAGAAAAGCCCGGCAGTCAAAGCACATCCAAGCCGAATGGTTCTTAGGCAGCCACGGGTTATGCGTTATGCGACTCGCAGGCAGGCGCTATCGTAGTTTCGAGCTAAGAATTCTTCTTGGCTCCAACGACGAGCAAGACGATTCCTCCGACCAGCGCCAGCCCGCCGAGTATTGGCGGAATGGGAAATCTGTCTTGGGTCTCTGCCGTGACATGCATTGGTCCTACATCCATTACTTGTCGGTGATGGGTGTAATTAAATCCTTGATAAGCGAGGGCCAGCCCGCCCAGAACAATCAAGAGAATCCCAATCCAAATGATCGGTTTCATATTCTTCGCTTTCGCAACTGCACCATCCGCCTTCGCCCCTGAATTAAGTTAATTACGAAGATGGCCAGAGCCACGAGCAGAAGGATGTGAATGAATCCACCGAGTGTGTGGGACGTGACCATGCCCAGGAGCCAAAGGACAAGTAACACAACGAGAACTGTCCACAGCATTGCTGTTCCAATCTTTCAAAGAACCCGTGCTTACAGCGCTTGTGCCGCACCTGGAGATCGTTCTGCTGATCTCCCAGATGATCCATCGTAGTCGGCGCGAAACGGCACGTCTGTTCACATGAGCACACTTTCGACTATTCCCGGATGGCGTGGATGGACGCAGGGTGGGTGATGCTGGGCAGGATGGTCTTCATTGCAAGATGCCCGTTTCGAAGTTCCGATGGAACGACAGTTGGCCGCCTGGCGCCTTAACTTCAATTTCTCTTGCAGGTTGCTTCTACGGCATTCCGTCAACTTCACGGGCGCGCACAACGAAGCGCTTCGGCGCCGGACCCACATAGTGAAACGGGAAGCAGGTGAGCAAGGTCAGGTCGTGACCGGTCGATGAATCCAAGACGCGAATGTCCGTGGGGGCAACGACTTCGATCGACTCCACACGGTACTCAAAGCTGCGCTCTGGAGTCTTGAATTTGATCTCGTCGCCCAGGCGAATATCGCGGAGCGGGCGGAAAAAAGTGTCCCGGTGACCAGCTAAGGCGACATTGCCCCATTCGCCGGGCAAAGCCGATTTTGAGAGGTGTCCGACGGCCCGCCTCAAGGTGACGGGGGAGTCGCCCTGGACAACGATGGCCTTGAGCCCCAAGCGAGGCACTTCTATTTCGCCGATCACATCACCTTCCATCAAAATGTGCGGTTCCGAGAGGAGGCCTGCTTGCTTGAATTTCTTCATCTCCAGGGCCTGATAGGCGTGCGAATCAGCCAAGACGAAGCCGGCGTAGCCCAGGGCGAGAATGCCGAAGGCGAGGAAAAAGTAGCAAGCACCACGGAGGATATACCTTCGCGCTGACGAGACTGTTCTCGTTGGCTGAGAGAGCGGATTCATCTCGTCCCCGACCCCAACTGCGCTGTGGGCTGCTTCTGCGCCGCAGGCGAGTAGCCCTGCCGAGTTCGCACACGCAACTTGCCATGGCCTGGCGCAGTGACCTTCACTTCGATCTTTCGAAAAGCATCAGCACCCTTCAGGTTCTGTGGCACATAACCAAGCATGTACTGCTCGCGAAGATCGCGGGCGATTTCTTTCGACACGTTTGCGACGGATTCGCCTTCCTGCGGGAAGTAGGCGATTCCTCCGGTATCTTTGCAGAGCCGCCGGAGAAGACCCGGATTCTCTTCCCCGGCATCCGAACCGACCAGGGCGATGGAGTAGATCAAAGACTGCAATTGGCGGGCCTGTGCCAGCACCTGCGAATACTTGAGATGGCTGGCATTGTCTCCCCCGTCGCTGATGATGATAAGCGCCTTCTTCTCCAAATGCCCGTACTGCAAGTGATGTAGGCCCTCGCTTACTGCATCGTAAAGCGCGGTTCGTCCCCGCGCGGCGACGGCTGTGAGGGCTTCCCCGAGCTCCTTCGGATCGTTCGAAAATGCCTTCCCCCTCATGAGTTCAATCGAAACGTCATCATTGAAATCCACGACGAACATTTCATCTTGTGGATTGCTCGAGTGTGCGAAGTAGGACACCGCGGTAACGACATCCGGGAGCTTGGATCCCATACTTCTGCTGTGGTCAACGACGAGCCCCACCGTAACAGGAGTGTCTCCCTCTTCGAATACAGTGAGTTTTTGGAGCTGCCCGTCTTCAAACACGCGGAAGTCTTCCAGCTTGAGACCGGAGACAAATGTTCCGCGCGCGTCAGTCACGTTGACAGGCAGCAGGACCAGATTCGCGGCCACGGCAATTTTCGTCTGGCCGTCCGCGCTGGCAGGGGAACGCTCCGTCGAGAAAGATCGTAAGGACCCGGCGATGCCGAGGAAAAGCACAAGGGGCCCGAGGAAAACGTGCCCCCTGTTCAGAAAATGCTTGCAAGAATTTAGAGTATAGCTCACGAAGAAACTTTCTCGCGTCGCGGGACGTGATATCGACATCACGCCCGCGACGCGGAGAGAGCTACTTACGTCTACGAAGTGAGCTTCAAGACAAACTTCAGACCGAGAGCAAGTCCGATGGATGCCACACCAAGCAGTGCGAACAACGGCATTGAGCTTGCTGTTTTCGGCAGTTCTTTGGTTTCCGTGACCGGGGCGGCCGCGACCGGCGCAGGAGTTTCGACTGCGACGGCGGGCGGAGTGGTCTGTATGACCTCCGCTACTTGTACTTCCTTCTGCTCCGGCGTGACGGCGACGATCGGAGCCGTCTTTATCGTGTTGTCGTCAATCGTGTCGGCAACAATGGCTGGAACGATTACTTTCGCCGTCTGTGCCAACTGAATCGCACGAGCCCTTGGGTAGACGAATGCCTGCCCGTAGGTGTCGCCAGGATAGAACCAAGCGCGAAGAGCTTCCGGAGAATCGCCCGGTCGTTCACTGAACTTCATGACGGTTTCGCCTGTTGATACCAAACGGTAGTCGTTGATGGCAAGGATGGTGGTGATGATCTGGCTCCCATCGGCATTGAAAATCTCAACGATGTTACGGTCGTGAGAAGAATCCAACAGTCGAAACGTGTACGTCCCCGCAGGAAGGATTCTCCCGGGAACTTCCACGGCCTGACTGAAGGTGATGATGGTTTTCTTGTTCCATGTGTCTGCGCGAGCGCTGGGGAGCAAGGTGGCGCCCAACAGGGTGATTGCCAGCAAACCGAATACTGCTCTTACAATTTTCATCCGAGTTTCCTCCTGAGACTTGTGAGACTCTTCCGGTGCCTGGTTGCGTAGGGCGAAGCCGAGACGATCCGACGAGAGGTGATGGGGCCTGTGCGAAAGTCTCTTTGTTTTTTCCTACATGAACACTTTAGCCGCAACCCACAACGAAATCTGTTCACTTAAGCACACATTCGCATTTGCTTGCAGGCCCGCCACCTCGCGCAAACCCAGCATCGTGGATAGCCATTGGTTCGGATGAGCTGCAGAGCCAGAATCAGGGTCAGTTTGCAGGGCTGGCCGCGAGAATGGGCCGAGAATGAAGGGGCAGGCCAACCAGCTTCAACTGGTCCAAGGACGACAATACGCTTTGCCAGCGGGCAGAGTCCTTTTTGGTTTCAAGAGGAAGCGAGAGGTCAGAATAGAAGTTCAGGATATTGTCGCGCAGGTCCGGTGACGTCAGATCGAAATTCCGCGCCGCTAGCTGACCTAACAACTTTGCGTAGGTTTCGTCGGTCAAAGAGTACTCGGCTGCCTTGGTTTCTTTGCCAGTGTCAAGATCGGAGTTGGCAAATTCCAGTGAGCCGGCACGAACTTGCTGGAGATCCATGCGGTATTGGTCGACGGTCGTATTGATGCTCTTGAAATACATGTCCTCCGTCTGCGCCGTGGGGTTGTTGAACGCCAGCGCCTTGAAGGGGCCAATTTTGGGCATGAATCGCAAGAGCACGGCCCAAAAGCGAGTGCCGAAATCGGGCTTCGTGTAGTCCTTTCCCCACTCTTTTTCATATTCGGAGCGCGACAGGCGGTAGAGGAACTTCTTTTTCGCCAAACTGGGCGTTTCCTTCATCATGTCCTTCTTGTGGGTCCGCAGTGCGATCTGGGTCATTTGCGGGATCATCCGGCTGACCGCAAAACGATAGGAACCGATTGCCAGATCCTCATGTGTCAGCACGTCTTTCAACTCCACTCCGTAAACGATAGGGAACGCCCGCTCCAGCAGAGGCTTCGACACTTGGAATCCGATGAAATCGTGATACTGCTGCGACGCATAACGATTCTTCGCCACTTGCACCATGTCGAATCCGAACTCCGTCTTCAGATGCGCGGTGTGGTCCTGTGCGTACCTGACGGAATTACCGTACTTCGCCCGCAGCTTAGGATATTGCATGGAAACGGCCTGGTTGACGGTTGGATGGCCGGCGATATCCGAAGCATAGTGCGCAAGCGCGCCCAGGGCAAAGGCGTACTCGTTCGCATCCCGACTCTGCAAGAGCAGCTCTCGAACGAAGTCGCCGGTGCGAGCGTAGTGCACCAAATTGCTGAATTCCACACTGCCAAAGGGATAGTAGCCGAGGTCCTGGATGACGGCGCCGCCATAGGCGTAACCATGTGCCTCCTTGAGCTGGTCTTCCGTGAGCGTTGGAAATCGCTTGAGAAGAAGTGGGCGGAGCTCGTCGGTCCACACTAGGTCTACGATTTCCTCGTGGGTGAGCACGGAGTATGCGAACGAACCACTGCCGCACAGGAGCATGACGAGAAAGACTGCCACCACGCGGAGACCCCATGCGCTCCGGCCGCTGCAAGCAGCACTTTGAGGGAGCCGTGTCCTAATTTGGTTTCCTGAGTTCATAGACAAGTTTTTTCACTTCGCCAGCCGATGGGCGCACTTTCTAGCGTGCAAACCCCGTGGCGAAAAACCTAAAGACGTCCGAGAAACACGAGGACGACGACGACGAGGAGTGCCAGACCTAAACCCCCCGTCGGGACGTAGCCCCACTCGCGGCTGTGAGACCACCGCGGGAAAGCACCTACGAGTGCCAAGACCAAGAAGACGATCAAGATCGTTGCCAGCATTGGTTTCTCTTCCCTTTGTGCATCCAACCGTCGATATTCAGCCACCCTGCCCCAGCGCCGGTCTGATTCTCTGGCAAATCTCCGCGCTGGGGCCGGGTTGCATTGGCTCACCGCGCTCGATGAGCCCCTAGTTCAGGTAGAAGCTGATGGCAATGCGATCGCCGGGATATCTGCGGTTGAACAGATAATATCCATCACCGTAGTAGTCCACGTATACGTCATCGTTATCGTACCAGTCGCTCGACCAGTATTCTGGCCACGGGTCAACCAGACTGAACCAATAGCCGCCGTAGTGGAAGCGGCGGTGCCCGCCAACAATCCTCACCGGGAGACTGTAGAACCGGAAGAAGTGATCCTGGCCATAGTAGCTGCCGAAACGGTCCTCCGGAATGCGGTAGCCGTGGTAACCGCCACGTTGCTGCCAGGTGCGGTGCTCGGACTGCCAGTTATGTGCACGATCACCCTGCCATGCGGCCTGCTGTTGGCGTACCTGAGCAGGAGTCCGTTGTGGTGCAGGCCTGTTGGCCTGCTGCTGGCGCTGCTGCTTCTGTTGCTCCTGCTGCTGACCCTTGGCTTGCTGCTGCTGTTGCTTCGCAGAGGTGGCTTGCTGCTGTTTCTGCTGCTTCTGTTGCTCCTGCTGCTGACCCTTGGCTTGCTGCTCCTGTTGCCTCGCAGAGGTGGCCTGCTGCTGTTTCTGCTGTTTCTGCTGTTTCTGCTGCTCCTGCTGCTGCCCCTTGGCTTGCTGCTGTTGTTGCTTCGCAGAGGTGGCCTGCTGCTGTTTCTGCTGTTTCTGCTGCTCCTGCTGCTGACCCTTGGCTTGCTGCTGTTGTTGCTTCGCAGAGGTGGCTTGCTGCTGTTTCTGCTGTTTCTGCTGCTCCTGCTGCTGCCCCTTGGCTTGCTGCTGTTGTTGCTTCGCAGAGGTGGCTTGCTGCTGTTTCTGCTGCTTCTGTTGCTCCTGCTGCTGACCCTTGGCTTGCTGCTGTTGCTGCCTCGCAGAGGTGGCTTGCTGCTGTTTCTGCTGCTTCTGTTGCTCCTGCTGCTGACCCTTGGCTTGCTGCTGTTGTTGCTTCGCAGAGGTGGCTTGCTGCTGTTTCTGCTGCTCCTGCTGCTGCCCCTTGGCTTGCTGCTGCTGTTGTTTCGCAGCGTTGGCTTGCTGCTGCTGTTGCTGTTTTGCGGGCTTGGCCTGTTGCTGTTGCTGCTGCTGCTTCTCAGGCTTAGCCTGCTGCTCCTGTTTCGGGGGCGTAGCCTCCTGTTTCCCCTGGCGCTCCTGCTGGCCGCCAGCCGAAACAGTGATCCCGAGAAGCAGAAACAGAGCCGTTGTACTAATAACTCCAATCAGTTTCATGGTGTTGCCTCCGTCATAGCGCGCTCATGCGCCCGTCACTCGTCGTAGGTGGCGGGATGACTGCTCCTGATCGTTGATTCCGGTCCGTGGCCTAGAGATCTTCCCTCGGCCGTTCATCCTGCTTCGTTCACGACCCAAGCCGGATCCGGGAGAGAGAATGAAAGGCTCCAAAAATGTTCAGCAGCCACAACACAACACAAATGACCACGACTGCGTTCAAGATCGACTTGATGCTGCCTGCCATGGGGATGAAACTATTCACCAACCACAGGAGGATGCCAACGACGATCAGGGTCAATAGAATGTGAAGGAGAGGCATACTCTTTTGCCCTTCTGTCCTTGCTGCGAGACACTTCTAGCTTGGCCCCCACGAATTGCTGCGTGCTCTGTCTGGTGCGGAGAACGTATTGAATCGCTTCAATTCAACGAAGGGCTGGACTATCGATCCAGACAGGCCCCGTGATTTACGTTCTGCAAGACAATCCTAGGCTCCGTCGAGACACGCGTCTGTTCACTTGTATACAGTTTCGCAGTTTATTTGCGCTGAGATCGTTCCTTACAAGGCTGATGAACGGATGGCTGGAATTCATTCTTTCGTATAATCGAGGCCCTGCGGGCTCCCCCAAACACACGAATGTCCGTCCTGCTCATCTGAGCGAGTCGAGTTTCCTTAGTCCTATCGCGAACGAGAGCTACCGAGTGTTGCACGTCGGACTGGAGGCGGCCCTGACCGGGTCCAAGTCCAGTTGAAAGCGGTGGCTCTGCTGGGAGTGCATCCCTCCAAACAGTCTTGCCTCAATTGGTATGGTTTTGCTAGGCTATCTCTAGGGAGTAGTTTTATGGACGGAGTCGCGATTTCTACCCATAAGAAATCCAGAAGTATGTCCGCCAAGAAGGGCGCATTCAACGTCCAAGCTTTTCTCGATTCGGCTGGCGTGGCGCGAAAAATTGTAAAGTTTCGGAGATCGGAGAAGATCTACTCTCAAGGTGATCCGGCCAAAGGCGTGAAATACATCCAAAAAGGCGGTGTAAAACTCTCCGTTGTCAATGAGAGCGGCAAAGAGGCGGTCGTGGCGGTTCTGGGACCGGGCGATTTTTTTGGCGAGGGATGCCTGGCAGGTCAGCCTTTCTGTATGGGGACGGCCACCGCGATTGTGCCCACGTCCATACTATTCATTGAAAAAAACGAGATGATGCGCGTGCTCCGCACGGAACATGCGTTCTCGGACCTCTTCATCTCTCATATGCTTACCAGGAACATCCGAATCGAGGAGGATCTCATTGATCAGCTTTTTAACTCCAGCGAGAAGCGCTTGGCTCGGGCTCTTCTGTTGCTGGCCCGTTACGGCAAGGAAGACCGGCCCCACGGAGTACTCCCCAACATATCGCAAGAAACGCTGGCGGGGATGATCGGCACGACGCGCTCGCGGGTCAATTTTTTCATGAACAAATTCAGGAACCTCGGTTTCATCAAGTACAACGGCGGCCTTCAGATCAACACCTCTCTCTTGAGCGTCGTGCTGCACGATTGACCCAAGCCGCCATATCCCCAATGGCGTGGCGGAAACTCATTCTCATTGATTCTTGGGAGAGAATCGGCGCGCCTCAAGATCAGTTCACGGAAACTAGCCCCGTGCGCACATTTCCTCGCGCCGGCGGGTTCTCCTGAACACGGCCATTGGCATGATGGCCTGCCTCAATGTCGCGATCGATCGCGATTGCGGCCAGGCACTTTGCCCGTTCAATCAATTGAAATTCGCTGGCAGAGGGGCTTCGTGGAACGCTACAGTACATCTCCAAACAACTGAGCTCTTCACCGCTCTCAGCAACGATGCCTGCGGAAAGGAACAGATACAGACCAAAGAGCGCCGCGTTCTGTGCAATTTCAGTGGGGCTTGTTGCATCGTCCTCGGGCAGGGAGATGAGAGAAACCATATTCCCTATCTGACAATCGAGAGCACTGCATATCCCATTCAGTACTTCCCGGAGGGGCGCTCGGGCAGAAATCGATTGAAGGATTTGTTCTTCCGCGCTCAATAAATATTGGATTTTGTCGTCACAATTGCCATGCACTTTGCGTTCTTGTGACCTGTCGCGTGAGCCCAAATGGTATTCATTCATCTGAGCCTACCCCTTTTCCAGGCCGTGTTCACATCACTCCCGATTTCGACAAAACTCAGGATTGGAAACTGCTTGGCGCGGTTAAGAGACGTGATCGGCCTGAGCGGCTCTTGGCTGCTTGTCTTTCATCGCGTATAGGGCCCTGTCCGCTGCGTATAGAAGAGTTCCGATGGTGTCAGCGTCCTTCGGATAACTGGCAACTCCTACGCTGACGGAAAGCTTTGGCTCCTCGTTATCTTTCGCCAGAAGATCGCAAATCCGCCGTGCCACCAATGCGGCGGCGGCGGCGCCTGTTTCCGGCAGGACCAACGCGAACTCGTCCCCGCCGTGGCGCGCTGCAGTATCTATGGTTCGGCAGGAGTCCGTCAGGATCTGCGTCAGCCTGCAGAGCGCCCGGTTTCCCGCCAGATGGCCAAATCGATCGTTAATCTCTTTCAACCCGTCGAGGTCCAGCAATAGAACTGAGAATTCCCGCCCGGTACGCTTAAACCGGCAGACCTCTGCCTCCAACACCTCGAAGAGACGGCGATGATTGGCCAAGCCGGTCAGCGAATCGCTCGATGCTTGCTGACGCAGTTGATCCTCCAGCGTCCGCTGTTCTGTGACATCGACGGCGATGATTTCATAGCCGACAAAATCTCCATGGTCGCCGTAGACACCGCGACCGCTGAGCCTGGCTTTCAGAGTCGCGCCGTTTTTCCGCTTCCACTCTATTTCGACAGGCTCGATACACATCGTCTCGTGAGATCGGCCGGCCAATGGCGTTGCCGGACCGAGATCGAGCACGATCTCGGACGCGTGGTTCGCCGCCAAAAGTTCCTCTCTCGTTGCGTAGCCAAGCATCGTTGCCAGTGCCTGATTGACGTCGACAAACTTTCCTTCAGCATCGCACCGGCATATTCCGTAAGTGGGATTGTCCGCCAGGGCACGATACAGCGATTGCGAATGCCGCAAGGCCTTTCCGGCTTTTTCCAGCTCTGCGCGCAGTTCCTTTTCGTTCAGAGCTCGGCGAATCGCCATGGGCAATTGAGCGACGTGCTCGCGCTCAACGTAATCGAAAGCACCATGAGCGGTTAGCTCCGCCAGGGATTCACTTTCCGGACCGGTGGTCACAAAGAGAAGCGGAATCTCCTGCACAGTCTGATGTAGGAGCTGCAAAGCCTGGGATCGCTTCCAACTCGGGCTGGGGTACTCGGCTACAACGACATCATAAGAGTGGGAGCGGAGCTGTTCTGTGCACTGCGCCAAGGTTAAAACGACATCAGCGCTGACAATAAATCGCGCTTTCTCCAGCTCTTGCAGGCAGTTGTCTACTACCTCCGCATCGCGGTGGATGAAGAGGACGCGGAGGGGCCGGCGTCTGTGAGAAGCCGTGCTCTCCAGACCGACATTCCTCCGATCAGACTGGATTTCGTTCTGCCCCAGTTCTGCTATGGATGCCATACACGGAACCACCGAAGCCGTCCATAATGATATGGATGGGCGGCCAGGATGTAGACCCCTCCGTGCCCACCATATGTCGGCAAGAAAGCGGAGTCTGTTCCATTTTGAACATCTACGACGTGAGGCAATCCCAATGAAAGCCCGGGCAGCGAGCCGGTAAAGCCAGGCCTGAGTGTGGCTTAGCAGGTGAGGTAATCGGATGCCAGTGTTCAAAACGACACAGAGAACAGGGTTTCTCGCAGCAGGGAGTGCGCTCGGTAATCGAGATGTCGCACTAGGAGAATCGTGATGATGAGTTGGCCGATGTGCTGCAATCGACGAATTCATCAGCAAAACGCAGAGGGGTCACTGAACGAAGAATTCTGGGCATGATTTTCGTGAGGCCGTTTCGCTGCGAGAGATGTGACCGCCGATTCTTCCCCTGGGCATTCACCCCTAATCCCAATTCATCCCGGCCGGCAACGACGTGGTAATCTAGGTCGCTCTTCTCGGATCTGCACTTTCGGGCGAAATGATGCTGCCCAGGCCTTTCTACAAACACTTGTTCCCTGCTTTGCTCGTTGGATTGGGGTTGCGTCTCTTCTTTGTCTGGCGGTTCCCATTTGCTTCCGGGGACACGCCCTACTATGAAGAGCTGGCCCGTAATTGGCTCTATCATGGTGTTTACGGCTTTTTCTCGAATGGACTTCTCTATCCATCCGACGCGCGCATGCCGGGATATCCCGGATTCCTGGCGGTCATCTATTCCCTGGCAGGCCCCGGGAGAAACGCAGTATTTGTGGCGCAAGCGTTCGTCGATCTTGCGACATGCGTTCTGACCGTATGCATAGCGGCGCGGCTTGCCGCCGGAGCCAGCGAACCGATCCGTAGGCGAATTACGATAGCGGCGCTTTGGCTGGCGGTCCTGTGTCCCTTTACCGCGAATTATGCCGCCGTGCCTCTCACGGAAGTCCTCACGACGTTTCTGACGACGCTGGCGATCCTTATCTTCCTGCTCCCTTCTGCCTATGAACCTGGCCTCATTCAAGAGAGGAGCGATCTTCTTCGCTCCGTTCGGATTTGGTTTCTGGCTGGACTTGTTGTGGGCCTCGGCACGCTCGTTCGGCCCGAGACGCCGCTGCTCCTCGCGGCTATCTTGCTTGTGTATTGGCTGCGCTGGTGGCGGCCGTTGAATTGGAGAAAGCTGACGGTGGCCACTCTTTGGGTGACCGTTGGATTGTTGCTGCCGTTAGCTCCCTGGGCCGCGCGCAACGCCCACGCGCTTGGACGAGTACAGTTCCTCGCCCCGCGCTATGCGGAAACCTTCGGTGTTGTCATGCCCACGGGGTTTTACGCCTGGACAAAGACTTGGATGTTTCGTTTCCGCGACGCCTATCTTCTCACCTGGAAGTTGCCTGTCGACCCCATCGCACTCAACGATCTCCCTGCCTATGCCTTTGATTCACCCGAAGAACGCAGTCGGGTTGCTTCTCTACTCGAACGTTACAATCGCGAGCGCCGCATGACCGGTCAAATGGATGCGGAGTTCGCGCGGTTGGCCCGCGAACGTACACGCCGGCATCCATTCCGGAGCTACGCTTGGATTCCCATCGAACGCGCTGCCGCGATGTGGTTCACTCCGAGAATCACCTTGCTCCCTTACTCCGGAAAAATCTGGCCACCGAGCGATGGCTGGCATCAAAGTCCGACGGGCTTCGAGACCACCCTTGGGTTCGCCCTCTTGAATTTTCTGTACGCGGGCCTGGCGTTACTCGGCGCTGTGCACTGGCGCGCGAGTCCTGGAATTGCCCTGATCGTGGCGTTCATCGTGATCCGCACCGCGTTCCTGACGCAGTTACAGACGTGTGAGCCCCGCTACGTCCTGGTGTGCTTCCCCGCATTGTTGGCTCTGGGGGCGCAGTCATGGCGTAGTCGCCCCTGGAAATTGGCCCCTACTGCGATGTCCAGCGTTTCAAGCGTTCGGCTCTCGCCGGCCCTGCCTGCTTGTCGTGATCGAGAAATGCGATAAGGACAAAATCGGAAGCCGAGTTTGCAGAGTATTCGGTCACAGGCCGAATGTCCTAGGATCTCTCAACTCATTTTGAGACGTGGGAGCTTGCTCCCAGGAGAGCATTCCGCTTCCCATCTGCTTGCCGGACGGCTGACGCATATAAAGAGACGGAGCGTCTAATCCGCTACGGAGGGTCAAATCAATTCAATCGCTGCTTTCGATCGCCACCAAAAAGCCTTAAAATAATCCCGATGCGCCCGTAGCTCAGCCGGAAAGAGCGTCTGCCTTCTAAGCAGAGGGTCGGGAGTTCGAGTCTCCCCGGGCGCGCCACTTTCCCTAGCAAAGTGAGCGTTTTCCAGGAAGGATAGGAGCGCGGCGCGATTGTTTGTACTTCGGGTTGTACCGGAGAGGGGCGGCGCAGAAGAACAAAACGGCCCGAAGCTCCAAGGCAGCGGCGTTGCTCGGCCAGATAAACGAGTGTTGGGCGGTCTCGAAAATGGTCACAGGAGGTTGCCATGAAACATGCCGTTGAATTGCTTTTTAGGATTGCCCTTTTGGTGTTCACCTGGTTGATTTGGCTGTGGGCGCTCCATCAACGGCTTTCAAATAGAATGAATCTGTTCATCATTGTAGGAGCTCTATTGTTAGTATTCCCAATCGTTTGGCTCGGGAGGAAGATACTCGACCGACACCTTACAACGAGCGGTGTCGTCTGGATAACGACGTTTGTCCAATTTGCCCTGGGGAATCTATTTGGCGTAACCATCATTCGAGCAGTAACCACTCATCAAGATTGGTCTGACTGGAAGCTTCCAATACCGGTTGAAATCGGGTTGTTGTTAGTCATTATTACCGGGGCAGCTTTTTTGCTGACAGTGGTAAACCTTGCCTTGAAAGGGTTCGGTGCACCCTTCTTCATTGCGCTCAGTCGGAAATTGGCGGCAGATTGGTTGTATGCTTGGACGCGTAA
>JBEKUY010000004.1:0-275602 GCA_049514555.1 Candidatus Acidiferrales bacterium | reverse complement strand
TCGCGGCTGCTAAGGAGTCGCAGGTAACCATCGCCTTCGTCGGGCTTTCACCCGAGTTGGAGGGCGAGGAGATGCTGGTGAAGCTGGCGGGGTTCAGCGGCGGCGATCGCACTTCGATCGATTTGCCAGCGGCCCAGGAAGAGTTGCTCAAAGCGCTCGGCACCACCGGAAAACCGCTGGTTGTCGTGCTGCAGAACGGTAGCGCTCTGGCCGTCAACTGGGCGCAGCAGAATGCCAATGCGATCCTCGAAGCTTGGTATCCCGGAGAGGAAGGTGGTACCGCAATTGCAAAGACGTTGGCCGGCGACAACAATCCTGCCGGGCGTCTCCCGCTGACCTTCTATTCTTCGCTGAGCCAGATCCCGCCATTTGAAGATTATTCGATGCGCGGCCGGACCTATCGTTATTTCACGGGGAAGCCGCTTTATGGATTCGGCTTCGGTCTTAGCTATACGAGCTTCGCGTACAAGAACCTGAAGATTGCGCCGTCGAGCGTCAAGGCCGGTGATTCGGTGATGGTAGAAGGCGACGTGCAGAACACGGGCGCAATGGCGGGAGATGAGGTCGTTGAACTCTATCTCGCCCAGCCCCGGGGCTTGGAGACTCCGCTGCGTGTGCTTGCGGGATTCAAGCGCATGCCCTTGGCTCCGGGCCAGTCAGCTCACGTCAGCCTTACAATCGATCCGCGCTCTTTGGGCCAGGTCGATCAGAAAGGCAATCGCGTCATCGTGCCCGGTCAATACACCGTCTCGCTGGGTGGTGCGCAGCCTCAGGATGCAGCCTCGGTTCAGACCGGCAAGTTCAACGTAACTGGCACAGCCGAGCTGCCAAAATAGCTGAGCCGATCAGGCAACTTCTGCGAGTCCCCACCCGTTCGCATCGTGGCCGCCAATCAACGACTATTCCGAACCCGGATTCGTGAGGGAGCGAAGAAAGGGCCAAATCCCGCGGGCCACTACACGCTTATCACCTGGGGTTGTGGTTCTGGGTGCCTGCCTTTTGAGGTGGAAGATGCAATCTCCGGTCAGGTTTATGACGCGTCTCCATATTCAATTCTCGGCATACCTTATTGGGGAACAAAATCCGGTCGGGAATACCAGGGGCTCGTGTACAAGTCGGATAGCCAACAGGGAAGGCAAGTTCCTCCCGGTACCCACTTGTCCGGTTAGCGCGTTAATCGGGAGTTAGCCCCTTTTCTTCTTTCCTCAGTGGCTTGGACGCACGCAAGACCGCTGAACACGGCGATTAGACTAGTCAGCTCAGGCGCAAGATTTTGAATGGACTGCGTTGCAGCCTTCGCGGGCCTGTGCTGTCGCAAACGGCAGCAAACATCACCTCGGGAGAACCTTCAAATGAGGGGCATATGGGTTGACTCTGGCGATGCACCGGGTGTATTTGAACTGCGCTCCCATCGCCGGCCGCGAGGGGAGGAAGACTGCGATCAGGATGGCCGATTCGACGCGAAGCAGATTGTCTGCGAGGAGTGAGACACAAAATGGAAAAGACGGATTACAAGCTCACTCAGGTGAGTGTCGTTATGCTGGGAGTTCAGGATGTGGCGCGGGCGCTGGGCTTCTACCACGACAAACTGGGCCTGGAGGTCCAGCGTCAGATCCCTGGGTTCGCTTTCCTGAACGGTGGCGGGATCACCTTGTGCCTCAGCGAGCCCGCAGTCAAAGCGCGTGGGCAGGTTGCCGGCGCAGGCGAGGTCGTCTTCTCTGTGCAGGACGTAGGTGCCGCCTATGAGGTACTAAAAGGAAAGGGAGTCCAGTTCACTCACGAACCGCGAAGCATCACGCCCACCGCGCGGGTCGCCAACTTCGATGACCCTGACGGAAATCACCTCTCCATCTATGGGCCTTGATTGAGCGGCATCGAGGACTTCTCGAAGCACCCGCGCGGGCAGGCGAAGGTCAGCTAATCGCGATCAGCTACTTATGAGGCAGAGGCGGTTGGGCCACGGTACACGATTCTGACTTTATCGCCGAGTTCGGACTAAAAGCCCCTTAGCGCTTGGTTAGTCGGGTAACCGGACAAGTCCTCCCAAGGTCCCCAATCGCGCTACAAGCTCAACCCCGCAGGAAGGTCGACCTGTGCCAAACCGGCCACAATCTCACTCACAAAAGTTCTGAGATCGTCCCCTTGAGCGCGCCACTGCTCCCTTGTCTCGGACCGACCTGGCGATGTGTGTAGCTTGAGGTCCCTCGACTGCGCTCGGGATTTCGCCTGGCGGCTCAGACGCCGCCAAAACGGCTCAAGTTCAAATCCCTCCGGGCGCGCCACCCACTTTATGTTTCTTCAGACAGCCCAATCTGGAAGGAGTACACGGAGGCCGAAATCCTTCCATTGGTAGCCAAACGTGCGGTAGTGTTGAGCTGGTCTGGGCGGAGTAAGGGTTCCCGGCAGAGAGATAGGGCAAGCTGCCTCGGGGCATGGTCACTGTTTGGGACAGTATCACAGTCAGACCGTATATCGTTTGGGCAAGCCTTCTCGCGGAACGCCTTCATTCCGCTATGCTCGATGGAAAGAAGGGAGCGCCCGTGGACAGTCTGGTGCCCGCCTTCCGGCGTGGCCGCAACTATGGCATTCGGACCCAGAAGCTCTCGTCGAAGAAACGCATGGGCGATACTGCAGGCTGGATGAAAAGTTTCTGGCTGCTTACATTCCGGCTGGTGGATTTATGAGGGGAAAATCTCGCATCTCACAGGAGTGGCTATGAATTCGAGCAACCGAGGAAAGAACGTCCCGTCGAAATGGTTGGTACTGCTGGTTCTTCTCGCAGCGACAGCAGTTGTTTTTGCTCAAAGGAAGGAGGAGAAGAACGCCCCTTCGCCGAAGGCCCAGGCGTCACACCCGAGCACGCCTTCCCGCCCGGCGCCGCAACCGCATAATGCTGCGCCTTCTCATACGACGCAGACGCATACTGCTACGCCTTCCCATACCGCGACCGGCTCTACGAGCCACAGAACGGGTGGGGCGACGCACGGACCAACCACTGGCGGAGCAGCCACTCATGGTCCGACAACTGGTGGCGCGGGCAGTCACGGACCAACCACCGGCGGCACGCACGCCACTGATGGCGGAATCACGCATGGTACGGCGTCTACTGGCGCGGGCAGTCACGGACCAACCACTGGCGGAGCAGCCACTCATGGTCCGACAACTGGTGGCGCGGGCAGTCATGGACCAACGACCGGCGGGGCCACCAACATGAATACAGGCGGTGGCGGGACCACCACGCACGGACCAACTACCGGTGGGATGGGCACGCACGGGCCGACGACTGGCGGGGCCACCAACATGAATACAGGCGGCGGCGGGACCACCACACACGGACCGACTACCGGTGGGATGGGCACGCACGGGCCGACGACTGGCGGGGCCACCAACATGAATACAGGCGGTGGCGGGACCACCACACACGGACCGACTACCGGTGGGATGGGCACGCACGGGCCGACGACTGGCGGGGCCACCAACATGAATACAGGCGGCGGCGGGACCACCACGCACGGACCGACGACCGGCGGTGCTACGCACGCGACGGATGGCGGAATCACGCACGGAACAACCGGTGCTACGCACGCCACTGATGGCGGAATCACGCACGGAACAACCGGTGCTACGCACGCCACTGATGGCGGAATCACGCACGCCACGACGACTGGACATACGACCACGCCGGGCAACCACACGCCTCCGGGCAGGACGGTTGCTCTGAAGGGTGGTGGGTCGGCGAACCTCCGTCCCAATGGACAGATTCGTTCGGTCAACCGCAACGGCATGCACATTGAGCACGGGATTCACGGCGGCCGCACGGTTGTGAGTGAACGCAACGGAGCTCGCATCGTGACCACGGGACGAAATGGGGGATACGTGCAGCGAGCCTATGTGGTGCGCGGCGGGCACTCCTATTATTCGCGCACTTACTATTCCCACGGCGTTTACAGGACCAGCATGTACCGCGGCTACTCCTGGCATGGCCATTCTTACTACGGCTACTATCCGGGCCGCTGGTACCACCCGGCATTCTATGGATGGGGTCTCCGTCCCTGGGGGACGCCGGTTTACTGGGGTATCGGGGCATGGGGTTGGGGAGGAGCTCCGTGGTTTGGTTTCTACGGCGGATTCTTCGCGCCTTATCCCTATTATCCTTCGCCGGCATTCTGGCTGACCGACTACGTGATTGCGGCGAATTTGCAGGCGGCCTATGCGGCCCGGCAAGAGGAAAATGCAGAGGCAGCCGCGGCGGCGGGTCCGCCACCAGACAACGGCGGCGGCGGATCGAATGCCGTGGTCCTGACTCCCGAAGTCAAGCAGGCCATCGCCGATGAAGTGAAGGCGCAGTTGGCGGCGCAGCAGGCGGCTGCGGGGCAGGGCGCGTCCAGCGGTCAAGAGGCTGCACCGGCGCCCGCCAGCGGTGAGGTTCCGCCAGCCCTCGATCCCGCAAGGCGCACCTTTGTGGTGGACAGCAATCTCACCGTAGTGGCGAACGGGCAGGAATGTGGCCTGACTGCAGGTGACGTCCTCATGCGTCTCACCGACACTCCGGATGCGGACAATATGGTGAACGCCAGCGTATCGGCGAGCCAGAGGTCGGACTGCGCGGCCGGACAAACCGTGGCCGTCAAAGTGGACGATTTGCAGGAGATGCAAAACCACTTCGCCGAACGACTCAATAGCGGCTTGGGCGAACTCGCAAAGAAGCAGGGTACCGGCGGCATTCCGAAAGCGCCGGACACAAGCACCACGGCCTCGGATGTGCCGCCTCCGCCGCCCGATACGACGGTGGCGAAGACTCTGCAAAATCAACAGGCGGCGGCCGATCAGACCGACTCGCAGGTCAAGCAAGAAACCGCGGAATCGTCCGGCGCGCAGTAGGGGCTGCGGAAAACCTTGGCTGTAGAGACGGGGCTTGCCCCGTCTCTACTTCAAGTCATGTGGTGAAATCTTTCCCGGTTCCGGGCGCGCCAGTACCTCCCGTCACATTGGACCTGGGCCGACGATGCGTGTAGCCTGAGGTCCCTCGACTCCGCTCGGGATTTCGTCTGTCGGCTCAGACGCCGCCAAAACGGCTCAAGTTCAAATCCCTCCGGGCGCGCCAGTTTATATACACAGCGAGGTTGTCAGGAGCCGCGAGAAAGACCCCACCCTTCGCTCCGCGAAGGATGGGCCACCCGCGAGTTCCCCCTGGGCTCCCAATCATGCTATAGGGGTCAACCCAGCAGGGAACCCAACCTGTGGCAAACCTGCCACGAATTCGCCGGAGAAAGGTCCTAAAATCATCCCCTTGGGCGCGCCAGTTCGTTGCGGGGCATGTTTTCGTCAGTTTCAGCCGGCACCCCTTAATTGGTTTCGCACTCAAACTCCGCTTTCGGCCCAAATGAAAATAATCAGGTGTAGTGCACCTCGCCAAAACTGAAGAGCGTACCTAGGTATGATCTGGGCAGCTTCCCGTCCTGTTCGGCCTCATCGCCTGGAAGGGAGAGCTGGAAATGCTGGACCTGCGATTCGCAGCTACCGTGCGGCTACGGTCACTTCGACCGGGGATCGCAATCGTGCCGCGTATTGAGCGACGTAACGGTCCCAGTCTTCCACCGTGGGGAAGCCGTTCTTGCCCCAACCGAAACCGGCATAGTACGCGATCGTCCCATTTGCCGGGATCTTCGCCGTGACCAGGAAATTGCTCTGGTCCTCGGTGAAGGCCAGGAGATTCGCGGGGTCGAGAATGACGGCCTGTCCGAGTGATCCGGCATCGCCGGGAAGCGCCTCCCATGTGCGAAGCGAGGCTCGTTCGCGGGAGGCGGACATCGAGGGACTGGGGCCCTTTCTGATGCCGATCGCGTCCGTCAGCTCGCGGCTGCCGTTCTCAACGCGATAGCGACTTTCGAAACGGTTGAAGTTCTGGCCGGCATCCAAAGTGATCCGCTTGACCTCAGAGATTCGAACGCCTGCAGCGTCCCAGGCAGGATAGATGAGTTCGAACATCACGCGAATCGGGCCATTCGCCAGCAATCGCGAGCCGTGGAAGTTCGCGGAGGGATAGAGGCGGTTACCGGCCCAAATGCCGTTGCCACCGCAACCGCGCGTGGTACCCGCGGAATAGAAGTCGCCGCCCTCGCCGTGATCCTGGTGATAATCATCCACCATGTACCAGTTATTGACGACCAGCCGCGGCACTCGCTTGGTCCACACGTCGACAGCGCTGCTCGTCAGCGGCTCCTGCGCCCAAGTCTCCAGGGCCGCACCATACATCCGGTGAGCGATACGGTCGTTCTCCCAGGCGAAATCATCGCGCCGCTCCTGCACGAAACGGCCGTAGGCCTTGAAGTCTTCCGGGCGCGGAATGTGCCGTTCGCCGACAACGAGGACAAATTTGCGGGTCTCTTTCGGCGCGAAATCCGCCTGGAAGATGAGTTCCTCGAACACGCCGTCGTCATTCGTGTCGACAGCCTGAGTGAGCAAGTCCTGGCCGGAAAGCTGGTCGTAAACGTGGACGCGGCGGATGTCGTCCACAGTTAGAAGGCGGCGCAGGTCCGCGGCCCGGAGGACGACCGTCTCACTCGGCCGCGCCACGTCGATCGGATTTCGTACGGTGACGGTAACGGCCGGAGAAACAGCCGCGGCCGGACACGACATGCAGAAAAGACCAAGCGCAAAGGCAACGAAGAAAGCAATCAGGATGCGCTTCATGTTTCACTCCCGCGAAGGGGAAAGCCGCCGACTGCAGCGGCAGTCGTGTTTCGATTCGATCGTAAGTGTTATCCGGGCACCTCAACGCGCCAGCCAGCCCCCATCAACCACCAATATGTGTCCATGAACGTAATCGCTTGCCGAAGAGCAAAGAAAAAGGGCAGCGCCGGCCAGATCGCGCGGCTCGCCCCATCGGCCGGCCGGAATTCTCTCCAGGATCTGGCGGTTGCGTTCCGGATCCTGGCGCAGCGCCGCCGTGTTGTCCGTCGTCATGTAGCCGGGCGCAATCGCATTGACGTTGATGCCCTTCGACGCCCACTCATTGGCGAGAGCCTTGGTGATACCGGCCACACCCGATTTCGCAGCGGCATAGGCCGGCACAAAAACGCCACCCTGAAAGGAGAGCAGCGACGCAATGTTGACGATTTTGCCGCGGCCTTGTTTCAACATGCGACGCCCGGCGAGCTGACACAGGCGAAAGACCGCGGTCAAATCAACCTCGATCACGTCCATCCAGTCCTTCATCGACATTTCCGCCGCCGGCGAGCGCCGGATGATCCCGGCGTTGTTCACCAGGATGTCAATCGAGCCCAGTTCGCGAACGGTGAGCTCCACGAGATCCTCGCACGCGCGGGCGTCGGAGACATCGGCAATGGCTCGGGCAGCTTTTGCGCCTGCCGCGGAGACGGCCGCGCACACTTCCTCGATGCGGTTCGCGTCCCTGCCGTGCACGACGACGTTCGCACCCGCTTGAGCGAGCGCCACGGCGATGCCGGCTCCCAAGCCCACTCGTGAACCGGTTACCAGCGCGTTCTTTCCTTTCAAGCTAAATGAATCGAGGATCATGCGCTTGTATTGCTCCTATTCAATACGTCCAGCCTGGAACTTGGGCGCTGAGTTCTCACTTCTTCCGGCCGGCCTCTAGGCCCGAAGACCCTTGGTCGAACCCCGGCTGCACGTTGACCACGCCAAACTGGCGGTCTTCCACTTCCCGATGAGCCGCCATGGCCCAAAGGAAACTGATGCGATGGCCCGGGATCGAAACATTCGGATGGTATCCTCTCGGCATGAGGACGGCGTCGCCGTCCCGAACCACCGTAGCCAGTTCCGGGTACTCGGCATCCCCGTAAACGAGCTGAATGCCGTAAGCCGGCGCAGGCATGTCAAAATAGACGTACATCTCTTCCAGCATGTCGGCATGTTCGTGCGGCGGCCAACTCGTCCAGTTCCCCGGATCGGACTGCGTGAAACCGGCTATCAGTCTTCCCGCCTCGATATTTTTTGCAAGCAACATGCACAGATGCCGGGTGGACCCTGGCCCGCCGGTGCTGAATTTCAGGCCAGGATTCTTCGAAATCTCCGCGAAACGCACGATCTGAAAGGGATAACGGCGCTCCACATCGGCCGAGAATTCCGCTATGTCCACATGCGTTTTGGTGCGGATGTCCACCGAGGAATCCCGCGGAATGTAGATTGCATCGTACTGGCCAAGCTGAAGCTGGGTGGTACCCACTTTCACGTCGGCTTCACCCGACAGACAGATCAACCCGGTTTCGCGATTTCCATTGAGAAATGAAACAGCGGGTCCCGTCGAGTCCAAGATGATGCGTCCGTAGCTCAGGTGCCGCATGGCACTGTTCTCAGGTGAGACGAAGAGATGGCGGCCGATCTTTACGTTCGTCTTATGGAAAATCATTTTGTCAAAAGCAGCCTGCGATTGAGCGCACATGTGTAGTCTCCCTTTGCCTTGACTCACGGCGCAGGAAAAGGAACACGGTTCTGACTCCGCTTTCGACCGCTTGCGATCAGTTCCCTCTATGCGCCGTTTCCATCGGTTGTGCCGTCGCGCGACCCTCGCTTCCGTCTCGTACAGCTATTCTAAGGCCTGGCGCGGAAGATCGGGCAAGGCATAGTTCAGAGGCCCAGTTTCCTGCGCAATAGCACCGTAAACTGAGGTGCTGGCGGAACAACTGGGCTTCCCCATCAGCTAACTGGACCCAATGCCTGGATGGCGCGCTAACGGGACAAGCCGTACAGTCACGCGCCCGGTTAAGGCTCGAGAGCGACCTCGACGACGGGGAGGTCCCAGTGGGCGAGGATGATGTCCCAGCGGCGCTGCTCCTCGCGCTTAAAGGTGTCCTGATCGGGGAAGAGCTTCTGGATGAGAGCGGGCTCGCCGGCGGAGTCCACTGACGCGGCGATATTCTTCCAGGTGATGGTGACGCGGAAGTCCCAGCGAGCGTCCTCGGTCATGTGGTAGCGCGGCCGCTCGATCTCGATATCGAGTATGCGCCCCTGCTTCTTCAGCGTCTGGAGAAACGGCAGGTGATTCTTCTGGAAGAGTGCGAGCCACTCGTCGGCATGGCCCCAGTGCGTCTTGTAGTAGTACTCCACCTGGTAGGTCTGGTTCACGGACGGCTCTTTAGCGGAAGCCCCGGACGGAGCCGGGGCCTGCGCCCACGCCGGTCCGGCAGAGATCACGCCGAGCGCCAGTGCGACCAGCAGCAGGACGCTCCAACGAACATCTTTCCTTCGAGTCAACATTGCTCCCTCCATTCATTCGTTTCTTGCCATCTGGAATGCGTGGCCGCGCCACGAGAAGAAATCAAGGATCGATTCTAAGGGGGCCGGGATGGAACTGCAAAACCGATACTACTCAGGCCACTTTTCCTTGGGCAGATTCTGCTTGATGGTATCCAGGTTCTGGAAGCCGTCCTTGATGACCGTTTGCACGACGTTTTCTTTGGTCACCGCAATCGTAGGAAGCAGGATGGCCGGCACTTTCTTGGCTCCGTTGGAGACCGACGAGGCAGCCTTGACGCGCCTGCCTCTCGCCAGACGCACGGCAATCTCGGCGGCCTGCTTCGCGGCGTTGCCGAGCGGCTTGTAAACGGTCATCGTCTGAGTGCCGTCGAAGATACGGACGATCGCAGCCAAGTCAGCGTCCTGGCCGGACACGAGGACCTTTCCGGCAAGTTTGTAGTTTTCCAGACCCTGGACGGCGCCTCCGGCAGTGCCGTCATTGGAAGCCACGACCGCAGTGACGTCGCCTTTGGTTGAATCAAGGGCGCCACCCATCTGCACGTAAGCCTCGAGCGGATTCCAGTCGGTGACCCAGAAGTCGGAGACGATCTTGATGTCTCCGCGATCGATCAGGGGCTTGAGCACGGCCATCTGCCCCTCCCGCGCGGCCTTGGCGTTGAAGTCCACCGGAGAGCCGCCGATGAGAACGTAGTTCCCCTTGGGGGCGAGCTGCGTGAGAGCGGCAGCCTGTAGCTTGCCGACGGCAAAGTTGTCGAACCCGACGTAAAAATCCACATCGCTGTTGCGGACGAGACGATCATAACAAAGCACGGGCACGTGCCGGGCCTTTGCCGCGCGAACGATGCGCGCTGCTTTGTCGGTATCGTGCGCGACAAGCACCAGGACGTTGATCCCGGAACCAATCAGTTTCTGCGCCTGCCGGAACTGCACGTCGTCGCTGCCCTCGGCGTCCTCGACGAGCACCTTGGCGCCCAGTTCCTGCGCGCGCTTCTGAAACTGAGCGACGTCGGTCTGCCAGCGCTCGATTTTCAGCGTATCGATCGAGAATCCTATCTTCAGCAGACTGCGCTGGACCGGCTTAGGCTTGGTCTGAGCAAAAGAGAGGGAGCCGATGGAGGCGGCTGCGAGTAGGGTCGTGGCGAAGAGCCGCCAAGAAGGTACGAGCATCTTGTCACTCCTGAAATGGTGATGTGGAAGTTAACATCGGCAGCGGTTGACCGCAACCAGAAAACTGCTGTTGTTGCGGGAAGCCGCTCCAGTCGCTGGTGAACGCGGGCAGCGCGGGGAGCAGCACCTGATCCTCCGGACAGGTGGAGGGGGGTTTCAAGGGGGGGATTTTTCAAGGAAAGTACTATTGACCCGGGCAAATCACGGCTCTATGTTAAATGCCTCCTATGTAGAGCCACTGTCCATAGCGGAGGCCGCACATGGCTACGACGCCCCGCGTTACCCTGTTAGCCCGCCGCTGGAAACGCCAGCGAAGGCACCAACGTTTCATAGCCCGAGTGAGACTTCTGGTCGAATGGCAAGAGGATTCCTTACTTCATCGAGCCGATGCGGTGACCGTGGACGTCAGCGAGTCGGGCTGCATGGCAGTGGCGGCGGCGGCCCTGCCGCTCTATGAGTTCGTGCGCCTCATCAATCCCGAGAGCGGGCGGAGCGCCGAAGCGCTCGTAGTTTGGCGCAGCCACGAGATGTGGCATTTCGGCCTTCAGTTGCTCGAGCCGAATCTGCCCTTCTGGGGAGTGGAGTTCTGGACGCCGGTCTCGCCAGGCGCCCATTCCTTGTACTCCAAAGGATGGGGAGGGCGCTGAGGAGTTCAGTCTGCCTGCCGGCTTGCGTGCGTTGGACCGCTGAGAGTTCCGAAGAACGCGTCTTGACCCCTGGTGCGGCCGAAACTGCGTTGTGAAAAGGAACCCGCCCGGAACGGGAGTGTGCCCCGGGCCGAATCAGTCCGGAAGGAACCTGCTCTTCACTCGGGCTTCTTGGCCGGATCGCCCTTCGAGTCCGCGGCGACCGCCTGAGCGGGCTTGGTCGTGTCGCTTCCGTAGCGAGTCAAATAGGGCATGAAGGGGGTCACTTCGAAAGGCAACTTTTCGCGCTCGGCCACAATCCCCACCGGCTTGTTCTTGAGGATTTCAAGCTTATCGTTCCAAGGGTCGAGTTTGATGCGCCCCCCGATGGGCAGCGCCGCGATTTTCTGCGGGTTGCTCTTTGAGTCCGGCAGGGCGACCGATTTCAGTTCGCCAGGCTCCGGAACACGGTTACCGAGGTGCGGACTCACCAAGTTCGGGAGTTCCTTCACCCGGGAGTCGAGGGCTTGCAAGAACAGGCCCGCCGAGCCCATCTGATCCTTGTAAGGCGAGTTCCGCAGAAGCTCGATGGCCTTCTGGTTGGCGGCCAGCTCCTCGCCCGGATCGCGGGCGAAGATGAAATGACGGAAACTGTTCTTGTCGTCCACGAGCAAGCGATCGAAGAAGGCGTACTGCGAGTCCATGCGATGGCCAAGGATGACGTGCCCCAACTCGTGGGCGATGACGGTCGCGAGGCTGGCTTCGTCCGGAAGGACGTCGATCAAACCGCGGCTGAGCACGATGGTGTGGCCCAGGGTGAAGGACTCGAGCGTGGTGGTCATGAGCACGCGGCAGCGGACTTCAGGCTGGATATCGAGGTTGTTGGTAACTTCCAGGTTGTTGACGACAGTTTCGCAGATCTTATCGACTTCGCCGCGCGGAGCGATCAGGCCGATGCGTTCCAAGCGGTCCGCGACGTTTTCTTCCGCCTGGCGGTCCCAGGAGCGCTGCGCCTGCACGGGCGCCAGGTCGTTGGCGGTCCTGCTCTCGTCGTTGACAGGCGTTTCGACCAAAATCTTACTCAGCTCCTGCTCCTGCAGCGCGTGACCCAGGTTGTATCCCCAAAGGCGCGTTTGAGCCTTGAAGCGGACCGAGCGAGCAAGGGCAGGGTGCAGATCCGATTCCTCGCTATAGACGAAGGAAGGCATCCACATGCCGGGCTGCACATTCGTCCGCCAACTATCGAAATGGAAGTAGAAGCTCGTGTGCCCGCCTCCGGTATAGCCACCGTTGAAACGGACGATGTTGTAATCCTGGTCCTCGACCCAGATGCGGCCGAGAAAGCGGCCTTTGCCGGACTTGGGCAGCGGAGTGACGTCGAACACCAAACAGCGGACTTCGCCGAGGAATTCGCGGCGCACGTAGTCAAAGCGGTAGTGCTGCTTGTCAAAGCCGTTCGTGTCGATGAAGATCATCTGCAGGAAGCCGTCGGGGAGATATTCCATCGAAAAGGAGAAGAAACTGCCGATGGAGCTGAAAACTTTCTTGCCCCCGCCCTGCGCTTCACTGAGCGAGACGAGCTCCACACCCTTCGAGAAATCGGCCCGGCCAAGAAAATACTTGTCGCCGTTGGGGACAGTGCCGAGTGCCTTGTCGGGTTTCAGATTCTGGATATAGGTTTCCACGAGCGGCTGATACTTGCGCATGCGGATGTTGAGCGCGTTCTCACTGGCCGTGATGCGGTC
This sequence comes from Candidatus Acidiferrales bacterium, assembly GCA_049514555.1. Classification (GTDB taxonomy): domain Bacteria; phylum Acidobacteriota; class Terriglobia; order Acidiferrales; family UBA7541; genus JBEKUY01. The sequence goes on along the minus strand of JBEKUY010000004.1, from coordinate 262,827 downwards.
AATCACCTGATCCATTGTTGTGGGTTGATCGGCGGCACGCGCCGGGGCTACGCCCACAAAAAGGGCGAGGAAAACAATCGCCGTCCCAAGCTTTCGCATATTGGATGCCCCCAAGTTAGTACGCCAGGCGGAATTCGATCCGCAGACGCGCAGGAAAGTCCACGGGCTGGCTTTCATGCTTTGCTGGACGGAACTTGATCTCGCGGGCAGCGCGGATGGCCGAATCATCCAGGCCATGACCGAGCCCGCCTACGATCCGATTCACCTGCACCTGCCCCGAGGCCAAGAAGACGACGTCCAGAACGACGTCTCCCTCTATTCTAAGCCTACGCCCCTCCTCCGTGTAAACAGGCTGTGGCTTGTCAAGAATGACGACAGCAGTGGTCACCTCTTCGCTCGATACCGCCTTCTTCTTGGGGGCTTCCACCGGGACCTCAGCCGCGTTGGCGAAGCCGGAGGTCTGCACGGCACCATGCTTGCCGCCACCACCGGCGGGGGGAGGAATGGCGACACCATTGCCGAAACCGGTGCTGGCGACGGTGCCGCGAACGCCGCTCGCGCCGCCGGTTCCGTTGCCATAACCCGGCCCAATCGGCAGGGCCGGAGAACCCTTGCGGTTTATGTTGGCGCCCTTCGAGGGGTCACCAGGGCCTGAGATTCCGTTCGGGTCGCCGAAACCGCCGGTCTGCACCTTGTTGACCGGGAGCCTGACGGTAGCAGGAGCGGCGCTGCCGGTGGTACCAAGACTGCCGGTCTTGACTTCATCCCGCGGGCGCTTGGGCTCGGGGGCCTTCACGTCGATCTTGGCAGCCTCAAGGACAGGCTTGAGATCCGGCGTGTTGACGTTGACGCTCTTCGGCTTGGGAGGCAAAGGCGGGACAAGCTTCGGAGCAACCAGTTTGGCGACCTTGGGGGGTTCGACTGGCTGTTCAATCGGCTTCGGCCTCTCGATCCGGGGCCTCAACTTGGGCGGCGGGGGAGGCGGGGGCGGCAGGAGCACCTGGGTTTCCAGGGTCGAGAGAAGTGGCATGATGTCGTAACGCAGAGTCATCCTGATCCGTTCGGGGAAGAAGAAGGGCAAAGAGAGAATGAAGATGAGAATAGCCACTTGGACGGCGGCGCTAGTGCTCATCGCTCCCATGCGCGGGTTCGAGTCATTGAGCATGGCCAGACGGGCCGGTATGGGTTTCGTTCCCATGGAGCGCTTCCAGGCTTCCGAATCAGCACCATGCCGGCGGCTGGGATGAAGACCGATGCCCGTCAGGGAACGTTCCTGCTGGGGTTCGAGAAGAGTGGTGGTCATAAGATTACCGCCCTATGAGATTCTCGCCGGGGCCCACAGGTTTTCCGAAACTCATTCTAGCGCCCCCACGTCGCTAGTTGCCGCGAGGGAAGTCTTGGGATTCGGTACCAGCGTACTGGGAAGCGCGGATACGGCGAATAGGACTTTCGTACCAGGGGCGCGAAACCCGCAACTCCCCTGAAAAACGGTGCCGGCAATGAGCGCCGGAACCTCGGAACCCCCACACTCTTAAGATAACGCAAGACGCCGATAAAGGCGAGCGCACCTTCGAAGACACCTTAGGCAAAAGGGGGAGTATTCTTAGCGCAGCACAGGCGGAGGCAGCGGGCAACCGTGCAACCAGGGGAAATCAAGGCGGCGGAGAGAGAGTGCAAGGCCCTAACGCCTTGGGCGGAGGCCGCAGAGGCCCTCGTCGAACAGCTTTATGCAGATTCGCAAGCCGGGAGGTGGGACCTATCGAAGGAGAGGTTCATCCAATCGCTGGAAGGCAGTGTCCGGCACCGTTTCTCCGGCCGCACACACGCCGGGAATGAGATTGAAGCCTATCTCCGCAGCCTGCGCGTAGAAGACCTGGCGCTTGCGTGCGCCTGTGCCGACGGCTGCGAAGCGGCCTGGGAACAGTTTTTCCGCACCTATCGAGGCTGCCTGTACGCGGCTGCCGGGGCGATCACGGGCCTTGGGGCGGACGATCCGAGAGCGCGCGAGTTAGCGGATTCACTGTATGCCGACCTGTACGGCGCGGGCAGCCGGACGGAACGCCGGTCGCTCTTCTCCTACTTCCACGGGCGCAGCAAACTCGAGACGTGGCTGCGCGCTGTGTTGGCCCAGCGCCACGTGGACAGAGTGAGAGCGGCGAGGCGGCTCGAATCCTTGAATGATGGGGAGAACGAAGATCAGGCAACGCCTCTTGTTTGCAGCCATGCCGATCCGCCGGCCGATCCCGACCGCCAGCGCTATCTGACGCTTCTTCGCAAGGCGCTCGATGGAGCGCTCTCGAAGCTGGATGCCCGGGATCGCGCACGGCTCTCGTTCTACTACGCCGAAGGCTGGACGCTCGCGCAAATCGGCTGGCATCTTGGCGAGCATGAGGCAACGGCTTCGCGGAATCTCGAGCGCATTCGGCGGGAGCTGCGAGGCAAGGTGGAGGAATTGTTGCGGGCCGGTGCCGGCGCTGTCACCGGTACAGACGGGCAGCCCGGTCTCAGCGATGCGCAGATTGAACTGTGTTTTGAGTACGCGGTCGAAGATTGGCCCTTCGATCTGCGCGAGGCGCTCCAGAAGTCCCAGCCATCGAAAGCGAATCCGGGAGAGCAGCGCTCATGACAGTTTTTCGCAAGAACGGAAGGCTCACTCGTTCTAAGGAAGGAGGGAACCATGCCGCCGCGTGATCCCGAGACGCGGTTCGAACAAGTGCTCGCGCGGCACCTGCGGCGCGGATCATCAAAAATGGAGGCCGCAGAAGGCGCTGCGCCAACGGGGTGTTTAGACCCTGAGACCCTGGCCGCCTTCCACGAGGGCGCACTGACCGCCGGCGAAACTGCCGCGTGCAAGGAACACGTGGTGGCGTGCGAGCGTTGCCAGCAGGCGCTTGCTTCTGTTGAAGCGAGCGAGGCCGTGGCGACTAAAGAGGAAGAGGTGGTTCTGGGCGCAGCGGCCGTTGCGGCGCGTGCGGCGGCGGAGACTCCGCGAGCGAACCGTCGTACCGATGGAGTGGGGCGAACTTGGGTGCGACCGAAGAGGCTGCTGCTCTGGCAATGGCTCGTGCCGGCGACAGCAGTCGCCGCAGGTATCGTCATCTGGATTGGAGTGCGGGAAACGCGACAGTCCGCGCAAGCACCCGTTCAAATCGCGATGAACACAACCCCAAGCAAGGCACCTGAAGCGGTTTCGCCAGCCCCGGCGGCGCAACCACGAGCAGCGCTGAAGGATGCTGGACCGGCGCGTGGGGCAGAGACTGCGGCAAAGGCCGAAGGTCGAACAGTCGGCGGCTTCATAGGAAAACCCCAAGGTGCTTCGAGAGAAGTTCCACGGGAGGAAAGTGCGCATGCCCTCCCGCGAGTTGCAGCGCCGCGTCCGACAGAGGATGGGGCGCAGGCGTACTTCGGCAACGCAGCGCCGCAGAGCGTGTTGAACAAGACCTCCGGGGATCGGCTTATCTCGCCGAAGCTGGCCCCTGCGGCGCCGTCACCTGCCAAGAGCGAAGTGACAGCCGAAACTGAGAAACAAGAAGACAGGAAGCTCGCCGTAACCGCTGCCTTGGCCGATACCGATACGGTGGGCGGCGCGCGGCTGCGAAAAGACTATAGGGCGAAGCGCGCCGTCGGCGAGGAGCAGACGAGGCAAGAGGCCGAGGGGGACGTGTCGGTGAAAGGCCGCGAAATGGTCGCTTTGGACTCGCTCAAAGAGAACAACGCGGGTTTGCAGGCGGCGGGCGCCGGAACGAGGAATGCAAGTTGGGAGATCGCGGCGCCGGGCGGGCGCGTCCTCTGGCGCGTGGACGGAGGCGGGATTCAGAAATCAAACGACGGCGGAGCCGCGTGGACAGAGCAACCGAGCGGCGTAACGCCCCAGCTTCTGGCTGGAGCTGCCTCGAACGAACAGGTTTGCTGGATCGTCGGGCGGAACGGAACAGTCTTGCGCACGACCGACGGTGAGCACTGGGCGAAGATCGAGTTCCCGTGGCACGTCGACCTGGGCAGCGTGACGGCGACCGACGCACTGCACGCCTGGGTTTGGGACACAAACGGAAAGACGCAATACGCGACCAGCGACGGCGGGAAGACGTGGACGCTGTCAGGGGGAAGATGAGGGGGGCGGTCCGGGCTTCGAAAGCCGCGCAAGAAAATCCCGTCAGGCCGTTCTAAGAAAGCAAGCCATTCCGCGATGAGGTGAATAACATGCTTAACAAGCTCGACAGCAATTGGCTCCGGCGGCAGGTATTGGCGCGCGCTGGAGCGGCGATCTTAGGCGCAGTGCTCGTGGGCGCACTCTTGATTGCGGCGGGTCCCGCACGGCGCGCGTCTGGTGGGCAAGAGAACGCCGACGTCAAATCGTCCCAGCACGCGGCTACGACGCTCAGCGACCAGACGGATTTGGCCGTCACCGTCTATAACTCCAACATCGCGCTCGTTCGCGACGTGCGGCAACTCTCTCTGCCCCCGGGACTCTTCCAGCTCAAGTTCGAGGACATTGCCGCCACGGTGAATCCCGCAACGGTACATTTCCGTTCGCTGACCGATCCCGCCAAGCTCGGCGTGATCGAGCAAAACTACGAGTACGACCTGCTCGAGCCGGCGAAGCTGCTGCACAAGTATGTCGGGCGCGAGGTGACGCTGACGCGGTCGTACGTGGAAAACAACACGACCAAACGTGAAGAGATCAAAGCCACATTGCTCGCGGACAACAACGGTCCGGTCTGGAAAATTGGCAACGATATCGTGACCGGCTTGTACGCGGAGAGCTACCGCTTCCCGGAGGTGCCGGCAAACCTCTACGAGCGGCCGACGCTGGTGATGTCGCTCGAGAACGAGGGCGCGCGGCGCCAGCAAGTGGAAGCATCGTACCTGGCGACCAATCTCTCCTGGAACGCTGACTACGTGCTGACCGTGGCGCGTGACGACAAGGCCGCCGACTTGGACGGCTGGGTGACAGTCGTGAACAACAGCGGCACGGCGTTTCACAACGCGCGGCTGCAGCTTGTGGCGGGCGAATTGAATCGCCTGCCTCAACCAAGCGCGCGCGGCGGGATGGAGATGATGGACATGGCCAGATCGGCTGCGAAGGCGGCGCAGTTCGCGCAGGAGAGTTTCTCCGAGTATCACCTCTACACGCTGGGCCGTAAGACTTCGGTGGAGGACAAAGAAACCAAGCAGATCAGCCTGCTCGACGGGAGCGGCGTGCCGGTGGAAAAGCTCTTCATCGTGGACGGGCAGAATTTTTACTACCACAGCGCGCAAGCGCCCGGCGCGCCGCTGAAGGACGCGGTAAAGGTCTATTACAAGTTCAAGAACGATGAGAAGTCCGGCCTAGGCATTCCGATGCCGGCGGGAAACGTGCGCGTCTATCAGAAGGACTCGAAGGGCGGAATCCTGTTCGCCGGCGAAGACCGGATCGACCACACGCCGAAGGACGAGTCCATCACCATACATATCGGCAACGCCTTCGACGTCGTTTCCGAACGAAAGCAGACGGACTACAAGCGGATCGACACGCACGTTTGGGAGATGGAGTTCGAGATCACGCTGCGGAATCACAAGGACACGCCCATCGTCGTGCAGGTGAACGAACCGATCGGCGGCGATTGGGAGATGCTTTCCTCAACCTACAAATTCACCAAGACGGCCGCCTGGGCGGCGCAGTTCAACGTGCCGGTCGAAAAGAACGGAACATCGGTGCTGCGCTACCGGATTCGCGCAAGATGGTAGGGGGAAGCGGCCAGTGACCGGGGACTGGTGAAGAATCAAGAATCGAGCGGTGGGACAGGCAGGAATGCCTGTCCCACTGTCATCCCCTCACAAGTTGCCTAGAAAGAACTCCAAGACGCGGCGGAAGAGGTGCAACTCGGCGGCTTGGTCGCTGATGCCGTGGCCGCGGCCGGGATAGAGCTGGACTTCGGCGCAGCGGCCGGCATCGATGAACGCTTCGGCCAGCTCGACGGTATTGCCGAAGTGCACGTTGTCGTCGCCGGTGCCGGCGGCGATGAGCAGCTTCCCGCGCAGGTTCGCGGCGAAGTGCACCGGCGAGGAGTTCTTATACCCCTCGGGGTTTTCCTGCGGCGTGCCCATGTAGCGCTCCGTGTAGATGGTGTCGTACTGGCGCCAATCGGTGACCGGAGAACCGGCGAAGCCCGCCTTGAAGACGTCCGCGGCATGAAACATCGCAGTGAGCGTCATGTAGCCACCGAAGCTCCAGCCCCACACGCCGATGCGCGAGGCGTCCACATAGGGCTGGCGTTTGAGCCAAGCCACGCCAGCGAGCTGGTCGGCAAGCTCGATTTCGCCGAAATGCCGGTCAATGGGCGCCTCAAAGGCGTGACCGCGGCCGGACGAGCCGCGATTATCGATCGTGAAGACGAGGAAGCCTTTCTGCGCGAGGAGCTGGTTGAAGAGGAACGTACTGCCGCCCCATCGATCCACGACGAGCTGCTCCTGCGGACCACCGTAGAGCCTGACAATCACCGGATATTTCTTTGCCGAATCGAAATTCGCCGGAGGAATCATCATCGCCTGCAGAAGGGTGCCGTCCGCAGCGAGGATGGAAAACCACTGGACCGACTGCAAGCGCGCCGATGGGAGCGCGAGCGAAGCGCCGCCGGCCAGGTGGCGCGCCGCGGCGAGGACGTGCGCGGAGTCGGCGGGAAGCAGGTATTGCGCGGGCGGGGTCGCGGCGGTCGAGAAGGTATCCACGAAAAAGCGTGCGTCGGGCGAAAAAACGGCGCGGTGCGTGCCGGCGTCCAGCGTGAGGCGCATGGTTTCGCCGGAATCAAGTTCGGCGCGGTAAACGTGACGTTCGCGCACGCTGGCTTCCGTGGCCGCGAAATAGACGTAACCGCGCGCGGCGTCCACGGCGTCGAGCGAGGAAACTTCCCAATCGCCATGCGTGAGTTGACCCAGGAGTCTGCCGTTGAGGTCGTAAAAATAGAGGTGCCGGAAGCCGCCCGGATTGGGAAAGGGAGCGCCAGGGACGCGTGCCGATTCGCTTGTCCAGAGAAAGGTATCGCCGCCCGGGATGAAGTAGAGATCGTTGCTCAGGTTGACCCAGTGCGGGTCGTCTTCGCTGAGGAGAATTCGCGTGGCTCCTGTTTGCGGATCGGCCAGCAGCAGATCGAGCCTCTTCTGCGAGCGCGGCAAACGCTGGATGGCGAGATGCCGGCTGTCGGGCAGCCAATTCACGCGCGCAAGATAAACGTTCGTGTCGGCGCCGGTGTCCATCCAACGAGGTGTGACCTCGGTCCTATCCTTCGACGGAACATCGACCACGGCCACGCGCACGATGGGATTCGCTTCGCCGGTCTTGGGATAGGGCTCCCAGGTGGTCTCACCGTGGATGGTGAGAAAGTCCACGAGCGGATACTTGGTCACGGGCCGCTCGTCCATTTCGAGAAAAGCGATTTCAGTGGAGTCCGGAGACCACCAATAGGCTTCGTGGAGTTCCAACTCTTCAGGGTAGACCCAGTCGAGCTCGCCGTGGCGCAGGTCTTCGGAGCCATTCCGGGTGAGCTGCAATTCGCGTCCGGAGGCGAGTTCGACGAGCCACAGATCGTGATCGCGAATGAAGCTCACCCATTTTTCGTTTGGCGAGATCTTGGCGTCAGCGATTTCGGTGGCCTCGTCCTCGGGCCGATCCGCGAGGAGGCGTCTGGCCGCCCTGGTTTCGAGGTCGTACCAGTAGAGATCATCGTCGCCGATGAAGAGCAGTGCCTTGCTCGACGGCGCCCACACATAACGAGTCGGCGCAACTCGGCCGAGACCGGTGGCCTGGGTGTCGCGGCGGCGAGAGGGGGGCATGAGCTCGCGTAGCCGATCGGAATCGACGAGCAGGCGCGGCGGGTCGAGCGGGCGGGACGGATCAACCGCCCACAGGTCAGTCTTCGGCGGCGTGCCCGTCGTTTGCAGGAAAGAGAGGAGCTTGCTGTCGGGGCTCCAGGCGACACCGCGAGCGAGCGGCAACGAGAGCGCCGGGCCAGCGTAGATCTTCTCGATGCTGAGGCCGGCTTCCGCCGGAGGCGAGGTCCGCTGAGCGCTTGCCGTCAGGACAGCAGACAGGAAAGAGAGAACGACTAGCGAATACAACCTGCGCAGCTTGAATTCGAACATGACCCCTCCTGAGCGGCGAAATGCCATGCGGCCCGACATGTCGAGAAAACGACTTCAGTCTGAACCACCCACGATCGCGTCGGCTTCCATCTCGACAAGCATCTCGGGCGAAATCAGTTTGCTCACTTCGATCAGGGATGTCGCGGGGCGAATGGCGCCGAAGAATTCGCCGTGCGCGCGGCCGACCTTTTCCCACTCGGCGATATTGATGACGTAGATGCGCGTGCGCACGACGTCTTTGAGGCTCGCACCGGCTCTCGTGAGGGCCGCATCGATGTTCTTAAGCGTCTGGATGGCTTGGGCGCGGGCGTCGCCCGCTCCCACGACCTTGCCGTCGGGCCCGGTGGCCGTCGTGCCCGAAACGCTGACGACGTTGCCGACGCGCACCGCGCGCGAGTAGCCCACGATCGGTTCCCACGGCGTCCCGCTGGAGATGTTCTGTCGTGCCATGATTCCCTCCGACCGAGAGGAAAGTGTACACAACGGAAGAGACTCTTGCGACAGCGGCCTGCGCGGCCGGCAATACAGAGCGACCGGGCGCCGGTTGAGCGGCGGCCATGTTACACTCGAACGATCAAGCGGCACGACCAGGCCCACCAGCATGGATGCCGCCGTCCGGAGCATGGCGACATGAGATGCAACAACATTCTGGAAGCGATTGGGCATACGCCGCTGGTGCGGCTGAACCGCATCAACCAGGGACTCAAGCCGCAAATCTACACGAAGTGCGACTACATCAGTCCCGGCGGTTCGATGAAAGACCGCATCGGCCTCACCATGATCGACGAGGCCGAGCGACAGGGCCTGCTCAAGCCCGGCGGCACGATTATCGAAGGCACGTCGGGCAACACCGGGATGGGCATCGCGCTGGTGGCGGCCGTGCGCGGCTACAAGATGGTCTTCACCATCAACGACAAGCAGTCGAAGGAAAAAATCGACTTGCTCAAGGCGCTCGGCGCCGAGGTGATTGTCTGCCCGACAGCGGTCGAGCCGGAGGACCCTCGCAGCTACTATTCGATCGCCAAGAAGCTGGCCGCGGAGATTCCCAATTCGTATTACCCCAACCAATACGCCAACGCCATGAATCCCGAGGCCCACTACCGCACCACCGGCCCGGAGATCTGGGAAGACAGCGAAGGCAAGATCACGCACTTCGTCTGCGGCATCGGCACCGGTGGAACGGTCAGCGGAGTCGGGAAGTATCTCAAAGAGAAAAACCCTAACGTCAAGGTGATCGGCGTGGACCCGATCGGTTCGGTGTACTACGACTTCGTGAAGCGGGGTGAGGTGATCAAAGCGAAGACCTACGTCGTCGAGGGAATCGGCGAGGACTTCTTCCCTACGACGATGAACCTGAAAATCATGGACGATGTCATTCAGGTGAACGATGAAGAATGCTTCGTCGTGGCGCGGCGGCTGGTCAAGCAGGAAGGGATTTTCACCGGCGGCTCGGGCGGAGGGTGCGTCTCAGCGACGCTGCGGCTGGCGAAAGACCTCGGGCCGCGTGACTTCGTCGTGGCGTTCCTGCCGGATACGGGGATGCGCTATCTGAGCAAGGTGTACAACGACGGATGGATGCGGGAGAGGGGCTACGTGGATGCGGAGGTGGCGCTGACGGCGGCGGACGTGGTCGCGGCGAAACACAAGAGCCGGAAGGCGCGCGAGTTGGTGATCGTGCGGCCGTACCAGACCGTCTTCCACGCGCTCAAGACCATGCAGGAACAGGATATTTCGCAGATTCCCGTATTCGAGGAGTCCACGCTCATCGGCGCCGTCTACGAGGATCAGATTCTGAACCTCGCGCTGCAGGGCAAAGACCTGCGCAAGCTCGTGGTGCGCGAGGTCATGGCGAAGCCGCTACCGGTGGTGCCGAAGAACGCACCGGTCGAGCGGGTGACGCACATCCTGAGCCACGAGAATCCTGCCGTGTTCGTGGACATGGGCGATTCGCGTTACGAAATCCTCACCAAATACGATCTGATGGGCACCATCGCCAGCCTGATGGAACAGAAGCGCTGATGGCCGCGGATAAGGCCTCTTTCTTCGTGCGAGCTGCGACTCCAAACAGGACGAGAACCCTGCGACATGCGAATTGACGAATTCAACGAGAGACTGCGCGATTCGATTCTGATCGCCGATGGGGCGATGGGTTCGATGCTGCACGAAACCGTCGGGGCGCAGCGCTGCTTCGACGAGCTGAACGCGACCGAGCCGGAGGCCGTCCTCCGCGTGCATCAGGCGTACGTCGCGGCGGGCGCGCAGATCATCGAAACCAATACGTTCGGCGCGAACCGGCTGAAGCTCGCGCCGCTGGGGTTGGCGGGCGAAGTTGCGCGGTTCAACGGCCGGGGCGTCAAGATCGCCCGCGACGCGCGCGAGTCGGCGGCGCGGGAGGTCCTGATCGCCGGATCGATCGGGCCGCTCGGCATGGGCCGCCAGGCCCGCGTCGTCTCTCGCGACGAGATCGTGGATATTTTCAAGGAGCAGGCACAGGCGCTCGAGGAGCGCGGTGTGGACCTGTTTATCCTGGAAACGTTTTCGGATCTGGACGAAATCGTGCTCGCCATTGATGCGCTGCGCTCGTTCTCGCGCCTGCCCGTCGTCGCCGAGCTGACTTATTCCGAGGAAGGCACGACGCATGGCGACGTGCGCCCGAAAGACGCGGCCTTGCGATTGAAAGAGAAAGACGTGCAGGTCGTAGGGACTAACTGCACGCTTGGCCCTCAGGCACTGCTCCCGATTCTGCAGGAGCTGGCCGCGGTGGAAGGGTTGCGCACGAGCGCGATGCCCAACGCGGGCTTTCCGAAGCGGTCCGGGGACCGGATTGTCTATCCGAAGTCTTCGCCTGAATACTTCGCGCTGTTCGCGCGGGAGGCCGCGAAGCTCGGGGTGCGCATCCTGGGCGGGTGCTGTGGCACGACGCCTGCGCACGTCCACGCGATGGCCGAGGCGGTGAAGTCGCTGCGGCCGGGGAAGCAGGTCGCGGCGGCGTCCGTGGCCGAGGCGGCTCCCGCCGCGAGGCGCAAGGTAACGCGCGAACCCGAGAGCAAGCTCTGGAAAAAGATCAAGGCCGGCGAGTTTGCGATCTCCGTGGAGATTGATCCGCCGAAAGGCATCTCGCTCGAGCGAGTTTTCGAGCAAGTGGACCGCGTCATGGCTTCGGGCCGCGTGGACGCGATCGACATCAATAGCGGCACGATGGCGCGCGTGGGCATGGACGCGATGATGACGGCGGCGGCGCTGGAGGCGCGCGGCGTAGAGACAATTCCGCACCTCACCACGCGCGACTTCAACATTATCGGCTTGCAAGCGATTCTCCTCGGCGCGTGGACGGTCGGCGGCGTGAGAAATGTTCTGGCGATCACCGGCGATCCGCCGTCGGTCGGCGACTATCCGGAAACGAGCGGCGTATACGAAATCGACGCCGTGGGGCTCGTGCGAGTGCTCAGCCGGTTGAATCAGGGACAGGACTGGTCGGGAAAGACTCTCGGCGGCCCGACCAATTACACGATCGGCGTGGCCCTGAATCCGCTGGCCGATGACCTCGATCACGAGACCTCGCGCTTCGTCGCGAAGGTCGAGGCCGGGGCGCACTTCGCCATGACCCAGCCGCTCTTCGACCCGGAGCATTGGCACGCCTTTCTGAAACGCATCGGGGGCAAGTCACCCATCCCGATCTTCGTCGGCGTCTGGCCGCTCACGAGTTATAAGCAGGCGCTGCGGTTGAATAACGAAGTGCCCGGCATCGTCATACCCGACGCGGTGCTGAAAGAACTCGAGGCCGCCGGCTTGGGAGCACGCGACCGTGGCTTTGCGCTGGCGCGGCGCATGCTCGAGTGGGCGCGGACCGAAGTCGCCGGCGCTTACCTGATCCCACCATTCAAACGGTACGAAGAAGTCCTGGAGATTCTGTAACTCATCCTAGAAGAAGAGAAAGCGCTTGCGGCGGGGGCGGGTGGCCTCGTCAGCAACCTCGGGGACGTACGGGAGTGGGCGGCCTTCCCAAGCGGCACGGGGATTCTCGAGGAACAGCGCCCGTGCCACCTCTTCGCCGAAGCGCTCCCGCACGGCGTCGTAGGCCGGGCGGAGACGCAGCGGCCGCCCGCGCAGGTTATGCGCGTCACTGGCGACGAAATGGACGAGCCCCTGCCCGATCCAGCGCTGTGCGAACTGCCGAGCGGCCGGTCCGAAGCTCCCCGTCAGCACACTGGCCGTCACCTGCGCGGCACAGCCGAGCTTCACCCAGCGTGCGAGCCGCTCGGGCTGGCCACGTAGGATGGCGTTGCGCTCGGGATGGGTGATGATGGGTTGCAGCCCGGCGAGCTGCAGCTCATGGAGCGTCTGGCCCGCCGATGGCGGGATGGCGAACTCGTTGAACTCAACCAGAAGGTAGTTCCGCTGGCAGAGCGTGAAGCGCTGCGGATCGGACTTCAGTGCTTCCAGATTCTCCGCATTGAGGCGAAAATCACAGCCGATTCCGAGCTCCAAGCCCGGGCCGATTAAGGCCTGGAGTTCGTCTCGGAGCGCACGGACACGGCGCGGATCAAAACAGAAGTCGTCGCTGGCATGAGGGGTGGCGATGACGTGGGTGATACCATCGGCGATCGCCGACTGGGCCATTTGCAGAGCCACGTCGATGGTCTCGGGCCCGTCGTCGATTCCCGGAAGAATGTGGCAGTGAATATCGATCATGACAGTCTCATGCCTCAGCGCCCCCAGGCAGAGAAAGCTTGCCAAGCGCCGATCAAGAAAAGCAGCACTGCAAAAACCTGGCGCATCCGCCGGGGCTTCAGCGTTTGTGCCAGCCAGCTGCCGGCGACGGCGCCGAAGAAAATGCCGGGCATCAGAAGCAAACCCACCCGCCAGGATACGTAACCGGAGCGGCTGTACTCCAGGAATCCGAGCAAGCCGGTCGGTGGAACCAGCGCCACAAGGCTGGTGCCCTGGGCGCGGTGCTGCTCAAACCCCAACACCAGCACGAGAAAGGCGATGAGCAGTATTCCGCCCCCCACGCCAAACATGCCTGCGGCAACGCCGCCGACGATTCCGGCGAGAATGATAGCGGCCAGGCGCAGCGGCGAATCAGCCATCATTCCTCCCGGCCGGGTTCACCTGTGCCGGAGTCGGCTTGTGCCACAGGAGCACGGCGGCAACCATCATGAAGAGTCCGAATATACCTTTGAGGTCGCGCGAAGCGGTGTGAACGGCCAGCCGGCCGCCCAGGTCGGCACCGAGCAGGATTCCCACAGCAGAGAGAATGCCAGCGGTTAGGTCAACCTGCCGCCGTCTCCAGTACACGGACAATGCTCCCAGGCCCAGCGGCGGAAGGAGGATAAAGAGCGAGGTGCCCTGGGCGAGATGTTGGTCCATGTGCATCAAGAAGACGAGTGCGGGGACGAGCAGGATGCCGCCGCCGACGCCCATCAATCCCACCAGGACCCCGATAGCCAGCCCGAGCAATATGACCACCAGAACCATCATTCCGCGACCCTCCTAGATGCGTCATCATCCTGTACACGAGTCGTGCGAGGCAACAGAATTTGATCAGCATGACACCCAGGCCACACCCGGCTTTTGCCCGTTGCGGATTCTTGCTATAGTTTCTCGGCCTCCAAGTTGCAGTTCATTTCTTTCGCTTCGAGAGGAGACGGAGTCCACGCCATGGCGACAGACCGCAAACCCGAGCACTTCAAGGGCTCACAACTCAAAGTCGGCATCATCGGCTGCGGTTACGTGGGTCTGCCCCTCGCGCTGCGTTTTGCTGAAGCCGGCCATCGCGTCATCGGCTTCGACGTGGATCCGGCAAAAGTGAGCAAGCTGAACGCCGGAAAAAGCTACATCGAGCACATTCCGCAGACGAAGATCCAGCAGTTCGTGATCAGCAAGCATTTCTCGGCGACCAGCGATTTCACGCGGCTGCGCGAGGTGGATGCCATCCTCATCTGCGTTCCGACGCCGCTCGACGAGCGCCGCGAGCCCGATCTCAGTTACGTGGAGCAAACGGCGAAAGCGATCAGCCCGAACCTGCAGAAGGGACAGCTCGTGGTGTTGGAATCCACGACTTACCCGGGCACGACGGAAGAGATGGTTTTGCCGATCCTGGAAAAGAGCGGGATGCGCTGTCCGATTGCCAGCGGTCCCGACGCGGAGAATATTCCGTGCGATTTCTTCCTGGCGTTTTCACCGGAACGCGAAGACCCGGGCAACAAGCACTTCGGGTTAGCCCAGATTCCGAAGGTTGTGGGGGGGGTGAATCCGCCGAGCGGACGCGCGGCGCAGGCGCTGTACGCGCAGATCGTCGGGCGGGTCGTGCCGGTCAGCTCGACGCGGGCGGCGGAAATGGCCAAGCTGCTCGAAAACATCTTCCGGTGCGTGAACATCGCGCTGGTCAACGAACTGAAGCTGCTTTGCCTGCGCATGGGCATGGACATCTGGGAGGTGATTGACGCGGCCGCGACCAAGCCGTTCGGTTTCATGCCGTTCTATCCCGGGCCCGGACTGGGCGGCCACTGCATTCCTGTGGACCCCTTCTACCTCTCGTGGAAGGCGCGTGAATACGATTTCGCGACGCGGTTCATCGAGCTGGCGGGCGAGGTCAACACCGCGATGCCGTATCACGTGGTCGAGGCCATCAGCGGCGCGCTCAACCAGCACCAGAAGAGCTTGAAGGGCTCGCGCGTGCTCTTGCTGGGCGTGGCTTACAAGAAGGACGTGGATGACCTGCGCGAATCGCCCTCGCTTAAGATCATGCAGCTGCTCATCGAGCGCGGGGCACACCTCGACTACAACGATCCTCACTTTCCGCAACTCCACAAAATGCGGCATTACGACTACGGACAGATGAAATCCGTGCCGCTGACTCCGCAAACGTTGGCCTCTTACGACTGCGTGGTGATCGCCACGGACCACTCCACCTACGACTACGCCGCGATCGCAGACGGCGCGAAGCTGGTGGTCGATACGCGCAATGCCACGCGGCGCCTGATGCGCCATCGCGAGAAGATTGTTCTCTGCTGAGGGGCGATGAGCCCGTACCTCGAAGAAATCCGCCGGCAACTGGAGGAGAGCTGTCGCGTCAAACACAGCTTTTCCAGGGAACTCCTCGGCCGCATGGCGCAATTCGCCAAGCGGTCGGCAGAATCGTTGCGCGCGGGAGGCAAACTCATCTTTTTCGGGAACGGAGGCAGCGCGGCGGACGCGCAGCACATGGCCGCGGAGCTGGTGGTGCGGCTGCGCGCGGAGCGGCCTGGGCTTGCGGCGCTGGCCTTGACGACGAATCCTTCGGTGGTGACGGCGGCGGGAAACGACTACGGCTTCGACCGTATCTTCTCGCGGCAGATCGAGTCGCTTGCCGGCCCGCAGGATGTGCTCGTGGCCCTTTCGACAAGCGGCACGAGCCCGAATATCGTGCGCGGCGTGGAGGCGGGGCGTCTCCGGGGAGCGTTTCTGGTGGCCTTCACGGGGGAAACCGGCGGGGCGCTCGCGGAGAAAGTGGACTTGCTCCTCAACGTGCCGTCACGCGACCCGCAGCGCATCCAGGAAGCGCACATCACGATGGGGCATATCACCATCGCTCTCATGGAACAGATGGTTTCCGGCGGCGCCGCGCGCCAGTAGGCGCTATTGCGAGCGGGTCAACTGGACTTGGGCGCTCCCGTACGGCATCTCCGCTTCGAGCAGAACGGGCGTGCGCGCGGCGTCATTGGCCAGTGAGAGAGCAAAGTGCGTGTTCTTCAATTCCATACCGCGCTCGAAGACGCGCAGCTCGATCCTGGAAACCGAGTAAGTGCCGGCGGGAACCTGCACTTTGGCAGCAGATTCAACCAGCCTGGCCACGACATCATAGAGCTGACGGCCGTCATAGACCGGCGCGCGCACTTCCTTCGTCTTGGCCCAATCCACCGTGCGCAGAAACTGCGCCATCCCGAGAGGATCGCGCGTTCCTGGCAGGACGCGCGCCAGGGCTACCCCGCGTTGCGAGGGTTGAGCGAGCTCTTGGCCGGTGGTCATCCGCAGGAGGCTGTCCACCGTCTGCCCGCGCTCGTGCAGGTGCAGCTCATACTGCAGCGAGGCGAGCGTCGAGGCATCGCTGTAAGAGTCGAATTGATCGTCGAGTTCGAAGATCATGCGCAGCGGGTTTAGCGTATGCGCGAAGGCCTGCAGGTGCCAGGCCGGGCGGCCATAGAATTCGCGCCGCTCATTCACCGAGAGGCGGATCGTGGCGACGTTGTTGAGTTTCAAGAAGTTCGCGGTATAGTCGAGAACTTCGCCCGGCCGCAGGGGTAAAACAGGAGCCGGCGCCGGCTTTGCCGTGCGCGGTGCACGCCGGGGCTTATGGGTCTGGGCGGCATGGCCAACAAGAACGAGCAGAAGCGCAGCGACAGCCGCGAGAAGCGCGGCGGTGATTTTGGGAGAGATTAGTGAGCCTTGGTTTGCCACGGTCGTTCAAACGCCTCCACGCGTTGCGCCGTTGCCCGGGAGGAACCATGATACAGAATTGGAGGATTGTGCGCTCTGCCAAGCAAGCTATAGTGAAGCGTAGCGAAAAAGAGGGTGACTGGCGGGTGGCGGGCCAGCCGCGGTTCCGGCCTCGATAGCCCAGCCACTCCCGTAGTTCTCTTTCAAGGGGGGATTGCCAAGAATGCGTTACCTTGTGACGGGTGGCGCCGGCTTCATCGGCTCGAATACAGTGGATGAACTGGTTCGCCGGGGACAGAGCGTCGTGGTTTTGGATGACCTCTCCACCGGCAAGGAAGAGAACTTCGCTGACGTCCGCAACAAGATCACCTTCATCCGAGGCAGCGTCACCGATCTCGAGGCGGTGCGCCGCGCCGTCCATGAGGCGGATTACGTCCTGCACCTTGCCGCGCGGACTTCGGTGCCGCGCTCGGTGAAAGATCCGCTGGAAACGAATCGCATCAACGTGGACGGCACGCTCAACGTCCTGATCGCCGCGCGCGACGCCAAGGTCAAACGCGTGGTCTATGCTGCCTCCTCTTCCGCTTACGGTGAGACACCGACCCTGCCCAAGGTCGAAACCATGCAGCCAGCGCCCATCTCGCCCTACGGCGTCACGAAGTTTGCAGGCGAGATCTATGCACAGGTCTTCGGCCGAGTCTACGGCCTGGAAAACGTTTCGTTGCGCTATTTCAACGTGTTTGGGCCGCGGCAAGACCCGAGTTCACCATATTCGGGCGTGCTCTCCAAGTTCATCACGGCGTTCCTCGAGGATGGCCAGCCGATCGTCTTCGGCGACGGCGAGCAATCGCGCGATTTCACCTACGTCGAGAACGTGGTGCAGGCCAATCTCCTGGCGTGCGACGCCGCGAGCGCTTCCGGCCGGGTGTTCAACGTCGGCGTGGGCGGCCGGTTCACGCTGAACCAGACGCTGCGCCTGCTGGATGAGATTTCGGGCAAGCACCTAGCAGCAAAGTACGAGGCGCCGCGCGAGGGCGATATCCGTGATTCGCAGGCTGATATTTCCTTGGGCCGCGAGATCCTCGGCTACGATCCCACCGTCGGATTCGAAGAAGGGCTGCGGCGCACCTACGAGTGGTACCGCAAGGCCCACGTGAAAGCCACCGCCAAGATCCATTAACGCGAGACCGGCGGGCTGCTCCGGCAACTGAGCGACACGACAGGCACAGTCAAGGAATCTTCTGAAGAGACGGCACCGCCCGTTCAGCTTCCACAGTCATGACGCACCGTCGCCCAGGCAATTCCCTCCCCTGCGCTACACAAGGACCGACCTGCATGCTAGGCTATTGCCGTCTCAACTGAATTTCCCGGACCGTTCCTAACCTAGAACGCGATGGCGGCTCGGACGAATGCCCAAGAAGTCACTGCTGAGAACGGTTGGAACGGCACGATCAGGCTCGGATTTCCCGGTCGCACCTGCGCAATCCTGATGAGGCCACTCACACTGCTTCCCGCCGCGTCGCGCCCATTGTTCCCGCTGCTGATCGGGTTGTTTTTTCTGCCTGCCGTTGGGCACGGCGCGCAGAAGGTGAGCCTGCCAGCCGGCCGGACGGGCATCGCCGATCTGGAGGCCATCAGGCAAGAACGCCGAGGCGATCTCTACATCGCCGAGGGCGATGTGGTCATTCGCTATCAAGGCATGCGCTTGCGGGCCGACAAAATGCAGTACGACGCCGCCACTTACGACGCGCTCGCGTCAGGCCACGTCCAGTTTGACTACGAGAACCAGCACCTGGAAGCGGATGAGGCCCGTGTCAACGTGCGCACCGGCCACGGCCTCTTCACCCGCGTGCGTGGCACGGTGAGGATCGATCGGAAACCCAACTTCAACGTGCTGGTCACCACGAACCCGCTCTATTTCGAGGCCGAGCAGGTCGAACGAATCAACGCAGGGACTTACATCATCCGGCATGCCTGGATGACCGTTTGCCTTCCCGATCATCCGAAGTGGAAGTTTTACGCGCCGCGGGCGCGGCTCAAGCTCGACAAGGAAGTCGCGCTCGTCAACGCCAATTTCCGGCTGTTCCGGGTGCCGCTGATCTATTTGCCCTACGCAACCGCGCCCGCAGGCAGCAACGTGCGCCAGTCCGGAATTCTTCTCCCCGCAATCGCCAACAGTTCGAGCAAAGGCTTTGTTTTCGGCGACGCGTTGTACTGGGCGCCAAACCCGTGGTTTGACACGACGCTGGGGGCCGAGCTGCTCAGCCGCCGCGGCTCGAGCGAACGGGCCGACGTGCGCGCCCGTCCGTGGGAAAATATCTCATTCTCATATCACTATTTCGGCGTGATCGACCGTGGCTTGCTGCAGCCGGATGGAACGCGCGCACGTCAAGGCGGGCATGAAGAGCGCGCTTCGTTTCAGGCCCTGCTCCCTCACGGTTGGCGCGCCGTAGCCGACGTGAACGAACTGTCCTCGCTGACCTTTCGGCTGGCGTTTTCGGACACCTTCGGCGAAGCGGCCAACTCCGAGGTGCGCAGCTCTTCGTTCCTCACCAATAACTTCGGCGGCTTCAGCCTGAATTTTGCTGCGCTCAGCGACAAGAGTTTCCTTTCGATTGAGCCGGAGACCTCCGTCGTCGTCCGTAGCGCGCCCGAAGCGAGGTTCAGCTCGGTCGAACAAGCGCCGTGGAAAGGCCTGCCGTTCTACTTCGGTTTCTCCGCGTACGCTGGCGCGGTGCACCGCGCCGACGAGAATCTAAACACGGCGACGGCCGTCCAGCGATCTGAGTTTGCGCCGCGGGTCACGGTGCCTTTGCACTGGGGCTCATGGCTCGGCGTCACAACCACCGCAGCCTTTCGCTCGATGTTCTATGGAACACAGCTCCAGAATGGGGCGGTGGTTGACCAAGGGGTTTACCGGAATGCCGGTGAGTTCACTGTGGAGATCCGCCCACCCGCGCTTGAACGCGTCTTTGAGGAGAAGTCTTCCGGGAGGAAGTGGAAGCACGTCATCGAACCGGAATTGACCTATCATCGCGTTACCGGGGTCGTGGATTTCAGCCGCTTCATCCGCTACGACGAGAACGACACGCTCACGAACACGAACGAGGTCGAGTACGGCATCACCCAGCGTCTTTACCGGAAGACAGCCGACGGCCAAGCCGAGGAGTTTCTCTCCTGGAGCGTCGTGCAAAAACATTATTTCGATCCGACCTTCGGCGGCGCTCTCGTGCCGGGCGCGCGAAACGTATTTCAAGCGCTGGATTCGATCACGCCATTTGCGTTTGCCGACGGGCCACGGAATTGGTCGCCGATTGTAAGCGACTTGAGGCTCACACCGGGCGGCCGCTACGACGCCGAGTTTATTCTCGACTACGACCCGCAAAAGAAGAAAGTCACTTCCATCGGTTCTCTCGCCAGGGTGAGACCCTACCGGGATTTTTTCGCCACGGTGGCGCACTTTCGCATGCAGTCGGATCCCATATTGCAGCCGCTCTCCAATCAGATTCGCGCTCTCGTCGGATACGGCCAGCTCAACCGCAAGGGTTTTAATGTGTCCGCGGGCTTGAACTACGACATCACCCAGCGATTCCTACAGAGCCAGCTCGTACAGTTCAGTTACAACGGCGGATGCTGCGGCCTCGCGCTGGAGTACCGGCGCCTGGCGCTGATACCGGTCCGCACGGAGAATCAGTTTCGCATCTCGCTGACGATCGCAAACATCGGCACATTCGGGAACTTGCGCCGGGAAGAGAAAGTCTTCTAGGCGGCTAGAGAAGGGACGCGAATGCAGCAGCAAACCTCCCCATGAACGACGCCAACCTCGCATTCGCCTCGATGGAAGAGGTTTCTGCTCTCGTCCGGAAGAGGAGGGTTTCTCCCGTCGAGCTGACGAAACTGATGCTCGAGCGCATCGAGCGGCTCAATCCCGACCTGAATGCCTATTTGCAGGTGACCGCGGAACAAGCGCTCGCGCAGGCCTGCAAGGCGGAAGCGGAGATATCCCGGCGTCGCGGCCGCGCGCGGTATCGTGGTCCGCTTCACGGCGTTCCCATTTCGCTCAAAGACAACATTGAGACCGCGGGAATCCGCACGACGGCGGGTTCGAAAATCTTGCGCGACTGGATACCGGCTCGCGACGCAAAGGTCGTGACGCTGCTGCGGCGAGCGGGCGCCGTCATTCTCGGCAAGACAAACCTGCACGAGTTCGCCTACGGGGCCACCACGAACAACCCGCATTACGGCCCGACGCGCAACCCGTGGGACCTCGAACGCATCCCCGGCGGATCAAGCGGCGGTTCCGCCGCCGCAGTTGCCGCAGGGCTATGCTATGCATCGATCGGCACGGACACCGGCGGCTCGATCCGTAACCCTGCGGCGCTCTGCGGGATCGTCGGCGTCAAACCCACATGGGGAGCCGTAAGCTGCGAGGGGATCGTGCCACTCTCGCCTACCCTCGATCACGCTGGATCCTTGACGCGATCGGTTGCCGATGCCGCCATTTTGTTGGACGCCATCTGGGAGAAGGCCGGAAGCAGGCCGCGGCGCGGCTTCTTTGCTTCTCTCGGGGCAGCATCAAGAAGAATCCGGCTGGGCCGTCCGCGCGAATTCTTCTTCGAACTTGTGTCGGACGACGTGCGGCGCGTCTTCGCGCAGGCTCTGCGCGAATTGGAGAAGCGAGGCGTTCAAATCGTGGAAGTCAGCGTCCCTCTTCTGCTGGAAACCGAGGAAGTCGGCAGCCAGATCGCTTGGGCGGAGGCTACGCACTGCCACGAGAAAATGGGGTTCTTCCCGGCGCGCGCGTCTGAGTATTCGGAAGACGTCCGCAAACGGCTGGAGAAGGGCGCGACGGTTTCCGCCACGTCCTATCTGCGGGCCCTCGAGTTACGCAGCGAGTTTCAAACGCAATTGTCAGAGGCATTCACAAAGGCTGGGGTGAACGCCTTGATCGCACCGGCGAATCCCATCGCCGCACCACTCATCGGCGAGGAGAGCACGAAGATCGGCGCCCGCGAATATTCGACGCGCGCCCTGCTGCTGCGCCTGAACCGCCCGGCGAATCTCGCCGGAGTGCCGGCGCTGACGATTCCTTGCGGACTGACGGCGAAGGGTTTGCCCGTCGGAGTGCAACTGATCGGCCGGTCTTCCATGGATGACTCGCTCCTGCGCGTCGCGGCTCACTGCGCGCGAGTCTGCGATTGGAGCGCCGGGCGGCCCACCGCAGCAGCGTAGTCTGGAACCGGAGCCGTCGTTCCTGCCACCGCGCCGCGAATGCGGAGCAAACGTCCGCCAATCAGATAACCGAGCGTGCCGGTCGCCATTCCAGCGAAAACATCGGCAGCGTAATGATAGCGGCCATAGACCGTCGAAACGCACATCAATACCGCGAACGGCAGAAAGACCCAGAAGAGCCACCGGCGGTGCCGCCACGCGCCCCAGAGCGCCGCCGTCGAGCCCGCCACGTGTTCGCTGGGAAACGCCGCACCACGCACGCGGCCGAAGTGCTCGATCAGGTTGATGAGCGCGGTGAAGAAGCCGCCCTTCAACTCGCCACGCCATGAACCGGCCATGGCGAACCAGGGACTCTCGATCGGATAGAAAATGGAGAACGTGTAACCAATCGAATAGGCAACGACGACGTAGGTCATCGCCGACCAGTAGGCCTTCCAGTCTCGGCGGTAGTAGAGAATGCCGCCGAGTACCACCAGATAGAAAAAGTAAGTGATGTAGGCGAATTGCATGAAGTCGTTCAACGCCGGGAAGGCAAATTGCTCCAGCCAAACGCTGGGATGAACGCCCGCAAGACGGTAATCGAAGGCGATCAGACGGACATCGAACCAGCCGGGATAGACCAAGTGCACCATCTCGCCGAGTTCCTCAAAACAGAACAGGAAGAAAAGATGTGGATACCAGTGCCGCCAGAAATGCCAGAAGCGGTGCGTCCAGGTCTCGCCGCGGCCCAGTGCCGGAGTTGTCGAGCGCGTCTCGAGATGGCACAACGCGAAGATGATCATAGCTACGAGCCCCTGCAGGGCGCAGAGGGCAAACGGGTGCGCGAGATTGTGACGCCAAAATAAGATCAGAGATGAGGTAAGAGCCAAGTAGCTGAGGGCGACCCACTCAAACGCGCCGCAGGTGGCCCAAGTGACAACCACCGCACGAAGGAGTTTTTCGGCAAGCTTTCCCGCTTGCGGCCCAACGCATGCCGGCCGGCTGTTTGGCTCCCAGGAAATCGCGCCGGCCTCTTCGCGAAGCTTCTGCGATGGCATCCGATTCATACGTCTGACCCCTGCTTTGCGATTCGCGCTTTCTGTTGTCGTAGGAATTGGCCAACGGCTTTGCCGGTTAGCCGCCGTGGTTCTTTCTTCTCGCGCCACTGCAAAATCGGCCAGCCATTCGCGCGGGCGAGGCGGGTGAGCCTCCAGGAAGGATTCACGGCAAACGGATGACCGACGGCCGCAAGCAGCCAACGATCGCTCGCGCGATCGGCATAGGCAAAGCACTGTTCCAAAGCGAGCCCCTCGATCTCCGCGAGACGCGCGACGCCACGGGCCTTGGCTTCCCCGGCCAACGGTTCGCCGAGCACTTGGCCCGTCCAGCGCCCGTCGGAGACTTCGAGCCGAGTCGCGCACACACGCAGACTCGAGGCACACCCCCGCGCGGCAAGTTGCGCTTTCACGGCGAGCGCAGCGCAGTCCGCGAGGAACTCGAGCGTGCCGCTCAGAATGACGATTCGGTGTCCCCGCTCGGCGTGCCACTGGAGGCGCTCGAGCGCGCCCGGGAAGAAGGCCGGGACTATTCGCTCGACAAAGAGCTGGGGCGCGCCGCGATCGATTACCGCCAGGCCACGCAGGTACATTTTGTTGGAATGACGCATGGCCCAGAGGCCGCGGGGCGCCAGCCGAACCGCTTCTCCCAGCCAACGCAGGAAGTGCTCAGTTCGCAGAGCGCCTCGCCTCCGGAGCAGATGGACGAAACGAAGCTCGAGCGACGGCGGCGGCGCCAGCGTGCCATCGAGGTCGAAGAACGCCGCTCGTGCCGCGGCGCAGTTCCGAGCCGGCCGGCGGATCATGCGGCCTCCTGCATGTTTCTGCGGCGCGCATCGTCAAGACTGCGCGCGAAGTATTGCCAGCCTTCGATCAGCACGGGGAGACCTCGGACCAGGCAGAAAGTCGCGGTTGACCAGGTGATCGCTTGCGCGCCGCAGCGAATCCAAACTTGGGCAGGGCCTCCGAGCGCGCCCAGCACGGCCACGGGCCCGCGCGAAAGAGCAAGTTCGAGGCCGAGGTAACAGAAGCAGGCGCACTTCATCGCCGCGTAGAGTCCCCGGCTCCAGCGTGACGCGACCAGCGTCTTGCCCCACCAAGTTTCGATTATCGACTCCCCTCCCCAGCCGGTGCGGCCCGACTTTGCTGCGAGACCGCGGAGAAAGTCCGTCGCGGTTCCGCGGACGAAGAAGAGCACCGGAAGCCACAGCGAGACCATGCCCACTACGGCGAAATAGGTGAAGTAGACGTTCTCGATCATGCGGTCGCCCAGGATGTCAAGCTGCGCGCCCATGGGAGTAGCCAAGTTCTTCCGGCGCGCGATGTGCCCGTCCAGGGCATCGAGCGCGATGGCTCCTACGGTCAGCGCTACTGCTCCCAGGTTTGCCCAGGCGCTGCGGCCAAACAGGCTGACCGCGCCGAATCCCAGGGTCACCCGAAGAACGGTGATGCGGTTGGGTGTCCAGATCATTTGCGGCTCTCCAGCCCCGCGTTCCGCCGGGGCACGGGCACCGGGAGAGCACGGCCTTCGCCAAGGGGCAGGTTCACAACATCCATGGAATGAGTCGCTTATAGAGAGCTTCCCGGCAGGCAAGGCCGACGAACGACAACAATAGCTGTCAGCTGCAGGGCATTCCCGTCACTCGTTGAAGAGCTGCGTCACCGACAGGGAGCGAGGCACGGCAAACGCCGGGAGCGAGTTCTTGTGCGACAATGTGGTCGGGAGGAAGCTTGCAAGCCATCACGCTCGATGTCTCCCTAGCCGGGGCGTTTCTGGCGGGACTGGTGTCGTTTCTCTCGCCGTGCGTGCTGCCGCTCGTCCCGGGATACATTTCGATGTTGAGTGGCATCGGTGTGGAGCAATTGCGGCAGGGCCGGCAGCCGCGCGGGAGCCTGATCAATTCTGCTCTTTCCTTCGTGGTGGGTTTTTCGGTGGTGTTTATCGGCTTTGGCGCTTCCGCGAGCGCGGTGGGCCATTTCCTCAAGCAGAACAGGACCCTGCTGGCGCCAGTGGCGGGCGCGCTGATCGTGCTGTTCGGTCTGCACCTTCTCGGAGTACTGGCGAGGGTTTCCGTGCGCGCCGGCCTGATCGCCGGGGCGGTGCTGGCGGGCGCAGGAATCGTGGCCTGGCTGGAGTTCCGAGGCGCCGGGCACACCCTGCCAGTGCAATTCCTGTCGCTCTCGCTCATCGGTTTCTTCGGCCCGTCGATGACGCGTTGGCTCAATCGCGACGTTCATCTGCGCAACGTGGGCGGACGCCAGCCCGGCATCGGGAGTGGTTTCCTGATGGGTTTCGCGTTCGCGTTCGGCTGGACGCCATGCATCGGCCCCATCCTCACCACCGTGCTGGCGCTCGCGGCGGCCAGCGACACGATCGCGCGCGGAGTTTTTCTCCTGGCCGTTTATTCGGCGGGACTCGCCATTCCATTTCTGCTCACTGCCCTGGGAATCGGGAGGTTTCTGCGTTTCTACCAGCGCTTTCGGCGCCACCTGCACGCGGTTGAGTTAGCCAGCGGCGCGCTCTTACTTTTCGTCGGTGTGCTGATCTATTCCAACCGGCTGACCTGGCTGTCGGGTAAGCTATCTTTTCTGAACCGCTTCGTCTGGTAAGACAGAAGAGGGAGATGGAGCGCAGGGAGTTTCACGAATGAAGAAGATCACCCTGATCGTGGTCACCGTGTTGGCCTTGGCGCTGGTGGTGCACCGGATCGATCAGATTACCCGGGTGAAGGTGTCGCGCGTGGTGAAGACTCCGGGGGCAGTCGACATTGCGCCCGTGGTGCCGGAGGTCACGTTCAAGGACTTGAACGGCGGGAAGATTTCGCTCGCGCAGTACCGCGGCAAGGTTGTGCTCGTCAACTTTTGGGCTACCTGGTGCGATCCTTGTCGCATCGAGATTCCCTGGCTCATCGAGATGCAGCAGAAGTACGGCTCCCGCGGCTTCACGGTGCTTGGCGTGGCCATGGATGAGGAAGGCAAGAGCGTGGTCGAACCCTACCTCCAGAAGGAGCGTTTTAAGACGGACGACAAACCGGACCAGGCCATCAATTACCCGATCGTGCTGGGCGACGACGCCATCGCGGATAGATTCGGTGGGCTCATCGGTTATCCGACCAGCATCCTGATTTCACCCGAGGGCCGCGAGATGAAGCACATCACCGGGCTGATCAGCTACGACGAGATGGCCCGTGCGATCGAATCACAGTTGCACTAAGTTGTTCCCTTTCTACCGGCTTTCCTTCGTGAGGCACTTGCCCGGAACTTTCCCCCTGCTGTAACCTCGAAGCATGCTCGACGAACAGGATTTTCACAAAAAGTGTGATGCTGCGTTCGAAGAAGTGAGGAGAAAACTTCTGCCACTCAGCGATATCCACGGCTTTGACGTGGAAGGCGGGTCCGGGAAGCTCGAGATTGTCTTCGAAGAGCCGGAAGAAGCGAAATTCGTCATCTCGCCGAATACCCCGGTACGGGAGATTTGGATTTCGGCGCTGGCGACGAGCTTCAAGCTGGGTTGGTCGGAAACGGCCGGCACATTCGTCCTCGAAAAGACAGGGGAGACTCTTCATCAGGTCGTCGGCCGAGTCATCAGCCAGCAGCTGGGGGCCGAGGTCAAACTGTGAGGGGCGCGCGCATCGGATGGGCGGCGGTGGCGGTGCTTGTCGCTGGAGTTCTTCCCGCGGCCGGCCAGTCGGGCTTGCGAAGAGCGAAGGACATCGTCGCGCCGAGCGCCTACGTATCGCTCGATCCCGTGCCCCGGGGCCGCGCATTCGAGCTGGCCGTGGTCATGAAAATTCGCCCCGGTTTTCACGTCAATGCGCGTGAGGTTTCCGAGGACTACTTGATCCCCACCGAGCTGACCGCCGGACCCTTGGCGGGCTTTCGCTTCGGCACAACCAATTACCCCAAAGGGGTTTTGCGGACATTCCCTTTCTCAAAGACGCCGTTGAATCTGTATGAGGGGAGCGTCACGCTGCGCATAAGGATGGAAGCTCTGGCGAGCGCGCCGCTTGGTCTCCAGAAGATTGCCCTCAAGCTGCGGTATCAGGCCTGCAGTGACAGTATCTGCCTGCCGCCGGTCACTCTGCCGATTGAAGTGAATCTCGAAGTCGCGCCGGCGGGTGCTTCCGTCCAGCCTGTTCACCCCGAGATATTTGCGAATCAAGCCGGCGGTTGAGCCGAGGCTGGTGAGGTGAGGGCGGGCAGGGCGCGACGCAGGCGCTCGACGACGCGGTCTTTCCCCAGCACGACCATCGTTTCGAACAAAGGCGGAGCAACCGCCTGGCCAACAATGGCCACGCGAGTGGCGTTGATCAGCAGCCCGCCCTTCACGCCGGCGGCCTCCGCCAGCGAGCGCAGGGCATGGTCGCAAGCGTCGTGATTCCAGCCGGGCAGAGCCTCCAATGCATCGGCCAGTTGTCCAAGCAGTTGGGGCAACCGCTCGTCCTTCCAAAACTTCGCGCAAGCCGCGGGATCGTAGGAGAAATCGTCGCTGAAAAACGCGCGCGACCACGTGGAAAAATTCGGCAGCAAGCGCACGCGCGGCCGCAGCAGGTCCACGGCATGGGCAAACCATTCGCGGCCCGCTTCCGCGGCCCATTCGCCGCGCCACAGGCCGCTGCGTTTCAGTTCGGCCTCCACTTCCGGAAGGAGCTCGGCGACAGGCAGTTTCTGAAGATACTGGGTGTTGAACCACTCGAGTTTGGCGCGATCGAAGATGCCGTTCGTGCGGCTGACTCCTTCGAGCGAGAAGCGCTCGATCAGTTCACTGGTGCGGAGGAATTCCTGATCGCCACCGGCTGACCAGCCAAGGAGGGCAAGAAAGTTGCGAAAAGCCTCGGGGAGAAAACCTTCTTCCCGGTAAGAGCCGACGCTGGTGGCCCCGTGACGCTTGGAAAGCCTGGTGCGGTCGGGACCGAGGATCAACGGGACGTGTGCGAAGACGGGCGGTTCGGCGCCGAGAGCGCGGTAGAGCAACGCCTGCTTCGGCGTGTTGGAGATGTGATCGGCGCCGCGGATGACGTGAGTGATGCGCATGGCGATGTCGTCCACGACCGCGCTCAATTGGTAGGTTGGCAGTCCCGCGGCGTCTTCGCCCCTCGGTGAGCGCAGCAGGACAAAATCTTCGATTTCATCGTTCGAGAATTCGCGGGGGCCGAAAACGGCGTCAGCGAATGCCGTCACTCCTCCCACCGGAACGCGAAAGCGGATCGCGGGCTTGGTATCGGGCGAGGACGGACGGCCTTCGCGGCAACTGCAGCGGGTGATTCGCCGTGGGCCTGGCTCTTTGGGCTCATCATTCTGAGCCGTATCCGCACCTGCGTACTTCTCGGGCGGGCAGTAGCAGAAGTAGGCGTAGCTGCCCTGCAGGAGCCGCTCGGCCGCCTCGTGATAGAGGTTGAGCCGCTGCGACTGGTGGTAGGGACCTTCGTCCCAGTCGATCCCCAACCAGCGCAGGCCGTTGAGAATGCCCTCGACGAGCTCGGGTTTGTTGCGTTCTGCGTCGGTGTCCTCGATACGCAGAATCATGGTTCCCTTTCGACGCCGGGCGAAGAGCCAGTTGAACAGAGCGGTGCGCGCGCCGCCGACATGTAAGTAGCCTGTCGGTGAGGGGGCGAAGCGAACGCGGACCCGGTCCGCGGCACCCGCAGAAGAAGCAGTCGTCATCGAAGTGCGCTCCTTAGACTGCGGCGAATCAAAGAGTGTAACCGATGGGGTGGCCGAGGGCCAGACGCCGGTGGAATTGCTTCATGCCAAACGACTTTTGGTCCGCGAGGGCCACATGCAGGGCAAGGGCGATATGTGCCCACACAGGTACCCTAGTACCCTTGACCCTTGAAAACTGCGTGGTCTATAGTCGCAAGCGCTTTGTTTTGTGTGCGGAAACTTAAGTAGCTCACGATCCCGGCGCGTAACGCGTGGAGTGTGCCAGGCGTTGTGTTTCTGGAGGCTGATGGAAGACTCGTCTTCCGCACTCCTCTTAGAGATTCTGGAGTCGCCGTGCCGGAAGGCGGAGCGGATTCTTTCTGATGGGACAAGAGAGCATTATCGCGCTCGGTTTGCTCGTGGCCACAGCCTTGGCGACGGGTGTTTTTGCCTATCTCTATGGCCTGAAGCGCCAGCTCTACCTTCTGGTTTGGACAGCGGGCTGGAGCATGCTGGCTCTGCACTACCTCGGCCCAGCGGCTAAACCCTGGCTCGTGACCTCTTCCTGGCAACCGATGCTCGATCAATGGTTGCTGGCCGTGTGTGGCGTATTGTTTTTCCTCGGCAGCCAACTCTACGCGCAGCGCCGGCCGTGGGTGGGTCTTGCGGCGGCGACCACGATTCTCCTGGTTGTGTGGGCCCTGGCTCTTCAGAAGCACTGGTTCGCGGTCCCCTTCGACTTTGCCGTGATCGCCGTTTTTCTGGCGACTGCCGGAATCTTCTGGCAGGAAGGCCGCAAGCAGGAGACGCTCGCTGACCGCCTGCTTGCCTTCTCGTTCATCGCCTGGGGCGTGGTCCTCGCGCTGTTGTTGCTCGCTCAACATCAACGGCTGAACTTGGGTCCGAGCGCGGTGCTGTTCGGGGCTCTGCCCGCCGCGATTGTCGCCATGCTTTTGATCATGGCCCTTTATGAGGAAGAGAAGCGGCGCGTCGAGCGCAACATGCTCGCGCTTTCGAATCTCAACCTGGCCACGTCGGGCTTTGTCGGCGGTGAGATCCAGCGGATGCTCTCGCAGGCGCTCGACCGCGTGCTGGGGGTTGTGCGCATCCCTTCGGGCGCCCTGTTCCTGCATCACGGCGACCCGCAGGGACCTACCTCGGTGGTGGCCTCCGGATTCCAGGAGAACTTCTGCAGCGTCTCGCAGCAGGAAGGGCTGGACGATCACCTTGTCAATCTCGTAGCACGCCTGGGCGGGCTCGTCGTGTTTCGCGATTTGGCCCGCGATTCGGCCTGGGCCGCGCTTGAAAAAGAGGAAGCTTTCAAGTGTTTCCGCCGCCTGGCGATGGAGCAGGGGTTGCGGACAGTGATCGCCATCAGCCTTCAGGCCAAGGAGCAGGCCTTCGGCGTGCTCCTTCTGGGGACGCCGGATGCGCGGCGGTTCGCGCCAGCGGAGCTGCGCTTGTTGCTGGCGCTGGGACACCAGATCGGAATGGCTGTCGAAAACAGTTATCTGATCCAGCAGACCTCGCGGCGCACCGAAGAGCTTCACGTGTTGAACGAGATTGGCCGCGCGCTCAGCTCGACGCTCAACAAAGAAGAATTGCTGACGAGAATTTGGGAGGAAATACGGCGGCTATTCGACGTCGATAACTTCTATATCGCTGCCCACGATCCGGTCCGGGACGAGATCCGTTTCGATCTGGAGATCGTGGATGGCATCCGCATTCCGAAGCGCTCCCGGCCGGCCGGCAACCACCTGACCGAGTACGTGATCCGGACGCGGCAGCCGGTATTGATTCGCGAGAACTATGCCCACGAAGTGCGCCGGATGGGTATCGAGCCCATCCTCCACCGCGGCTGCTTCTGCGGGGTTCCGCTGGTGGCCTACGACCACATCATCGGCACCATGGCGGTCACGAGCGCGCAGGATCGCGCGTTCGACGAAGGCCATCTCGAACTGCTCCGCGTGCTGGCGAGCGAGGCCAGCATCGCTATTGAGAACGCCCGGTTGTTCCACGAGGAGCGCGTGAAGGCGCGGCACCTGTCGCTGTTGAACAACATTTCGCGCCACGCGATTGCCACGCTGAATCCCGACGAGATGCTGGCGAAGATCGCCGAGCAGCTTGAGGACGGCCTCAGCTACGACCATATCGGGATTGCTTTGCTCGACTACTCGTCCCGGGAGATCGTGGTACAAGCGGAGGCCGGCCGCCGCCGCGGCGCGCTCGCGAAGCGAATTGCCTTAGGCGCAGGTCTCATCGGCCAAGTGGCCCGCAGCGGGAAACTGGCCTTCTATTCGGCGCTCAACCCGGGAGACGGTTCCGCCAAACCCATTCTTACAGGGTCCATGACAGCGGTTGCGCTTCCGGTCTTTTACGCCGACCAGCTCCACGGCGTGCTGTACGTCGAATCGGCACAGACCATCGATTTTTCGGACGAAGAAGTGTTGCTGCTGCGCACCCTTGCCGACCTCATTGCCGGCGCGTTGCACAGCGCTCTCAGTTTTCAGCGGGCCCAGGAGCAAGCCATCACCGACGGTCTTACCGGGGTCAAGACACACCGCTTCTTCATGGAGGCGCTGTCGGCCGAATGGAAGCGCTCCACCCGCGCCGGACGCAACTTCTCGCTCGTGCTCATGGACCTCGACCGATTTAAATTCGTCAATGATTTCTATGGCCACCTCGAGGGAGACCTGATGCTCCAGCGCATCGGCCATATCCTGGAGACGAATTGCCGCCGCTCGGACGTCGTGGCGCGCTACGGAGGAGACGAATTCGTGATTCTCATGCCGGAAACGAATATGGAGCACGCCCGGCAACTGGCCTTGAAGCTCCGCGGATGGATCACCTCTGATCCGCTCCTGCGTGAGAAGAACATCACCGCGAGTTTCGGGATTGCCAGCTTTCCTCTGCATGGCTCGACGCCTCAGGAACTCATCCAGGTGGCGGATGCCTCCATGTACCTCTCAAAGCACCAGGGCGGAAACGCCGTTTCCACGGCCGACCATTTCGACCCGAACGAAACCAGAAAGTGGAAGCGCGACGTGCTCGAGGCGTATCTGGGGGTGACCCTGAAGCGCCTGTTCGCCACCGGGCCTGAGGCCTTTGAAGAGATCTACCAGCGGCTTAAGCAATTCACCGGATCATTGGGGACGGGCCAGGGCGAAGAGACCAAACCGCTGGATCAGGGGACGGGGCCCGAAGGGCCGCAGGCGCTTCCGCAGGCTGTCCTCGATACGATCACGTCCCTAGCCTTCGCCATCGACGCCAAGGACCACTACACGCAGGGCCATTCGCAGAAGGTCTCCGCCTATGCCGCCCTCATCGCCGAAGCAATGGGAATGAGCGACGGCGAGGTGGAGGAGATCCGCCTGGCCGGCGTTCTACACGACATCGGCAAGGTCGGCATCCCCGAAGTAATCTTGAACAAGAATGGTCCGCTCAATCCCGAAGAATGGGAATCCATGAAGTCTCATGTGTATTTCGGCGGGAAGATTCTCGAGCCGTTGCAGGCGCTTTCCCGTATCCAGAGAATGGTCCTGCATCATCACGAGTTTTTCGATGGCTCCGGATACCCGGGCGGGCTCGTGGGCGCGCAGATTCCCCTTGGGGCGCGCATCCTGGCGGTCGCGGACGCGTACGATACCATTACCAGCGACCGCACTTACAAGAAGGCGCGCACGCCTGCCGAGGCTTTGGCCGAGCTCGAACGCTGCGCCAATGCGCAGTTCGACAGCGAAATCATCACCATCTTCGTCCGGGCGATGCGCCAACTCCCCCACCCCATCATCGAGTCAGTCTCTGCTTCTTCGCGCAACGTCTAGCCGTTTCTCCGCCCGTCCCTCACGTGCCTTCAAGACCTCCGTCACAGTCATCCACGTGCACTTTCCCAGAGCGTGCAGCCGAATCAAATTGCCACGGCGGCAGGGGGAGGGCGCAGGCAGAACATCTACAAAACTTGTA
Organism: Candidatus Acidiferrales bacterium; assembly: GCA_049514555.1. Classification (GTDB taxonomy): domain Bacteria; phylum Acidobacteriota; class Terriglobia; order Acidiferrales; family UBA7541; genus JBEKUY01. The sequence continues at coordinate 230,419 of JBEKUY010000004.1, read as the reverse complement.
CTTGCTTGAACACGCAATGAACGATATACAGAAACGTTTCCATGGAATGGACGCCTCACCTTCGCTTGATTGTGGCGTGGTGCGCCTTCTCTGCGGCCAGTGCTGCGGCCGGGCAAGACATCCCGGCATCTTCAGCCAAGCCGGCGCCAGCGGGCAGAGCGCGTTCCGAAACGATCCCGAGAGTTTCTCGCGCGCCAAAGATCGTGGACTTCCTCGAAAACCGACCCCGCGAGGCCGAACTGGCTGTCACCGACTTTCGTCAGAACCAGCCGGGTGATGGCACTCCCGCCACGGAATCCACGGCCGCTTATCTCTCCTACGACTCGAGGAATCTTTACGTGGTGTTCGTCTGCCGGGAACTCTTCGCGGAGATGCGCGCCCACCTTTCCAAGCGCGACGATACGGATCAGGACGACGCCGTCGCCGTCTTTCTGGACACTTTTCGTGATGCTCACCGCGCCTACTATTTCTCTTCCAATCCTCTGGGCATTCAAGCCGATGCCATCTACACGGAACCCGAAGGATACGACTTCAGCTTTGACACGCTGTGGTACACGGAAACGCGGCTTACCGATTTCGGCTACATCGTCTCGTTCGCCATCCCGTTCAAGAGCCTGCGCTTTTCTCATGCTCCCGACCAGACCTGGACCATTGGCCTCTGTCGCAACGTTCTTCACACGAACGAAGTCGACTGCTGGCCTTACGTGACGCAACGCGTCAAGGGCCTCATTCAGCAATTCGCACCCGTCAGCGGTCTTCGTGAGATTTCACCCGGCCGGAACATCCAGTTGATTCCCTACGGCCTCCTGGCGGGAAACCACTTCCTCGATCAGACCGATCCTATAAACCCGGCTTACCACAACGTCTTCGAGCACCGCCCCGGGTTGGACGCCAAGTTCGTCCTCCATGACGCGCTGACCTTCGACGCCACCGTCAATCCGGATTTCAGCCAAGTGGAAACCGATGATCCGCAGGTGACCGTCAATCAACGCTTCGCCGTTTATTTCCCCGAGAAAAGGCCCTTCTTCATCGAGAATGCCGCTTTCTTCGAGACCCCCATCAATCTTTTCTTCTCGCGACAGGTCGCGGACCCGCAATTCGGCACGCGCATGACCGGCAAAATCGGCCGCTGGCTTCTCGGCGCGCTGGTCATCGACGATCGCCAGCCCGGCCTCGGCCAGCCGCCCGGCAGCCAGTACGATAAGCAGCGCGCCGGTGACGCCGTGGTCCGCGTCGCTCGCGAGTTCGGCAACCAATCGCAGATCGGCGCCTTCTTCTCCAGCCACGATTTTGTCGACACGAACAATCGCGTGGCTTCGCTCGACACGCGCCTCAAGCTTTCTCCCAATTGGCTCCTGGAGGCGCAAGCCGCTCATAGTTGGACCCGTCAGAGCGCCGCCCAAGTCATCCCCGATGATCCGGCGAGTGTCGTATCTATCGCCGGACTCCCCTGCCTATCCACGAGCCAGCATTTCGAGGGCAACGCTTACTGGCTCAATCTCGTCTATTCCGGACGTCACGCTGCTTTCTCCACCGATTACGATGACAAAGGCGCCGGCTTTTGCACCGACCTGGGTTTCGTCAATCGTGTTGACGTTCGCAAGCACTACACGTTTGGCGGCTATTTCTGGAAGCCGAAGAGGAGCAGCGTCATCGCCTTTGGGCCTTCCGCCTTCGAGTCGGTGCTTTGGGATCACTCCGGCCAACTGCAAGAGTGGCAGGCCTCGGCTTCCTTTGAAGTGGACTTCACGCGACAGACGACTTTGGTGGTGAGCCGCGGCGAGGCGTTCGAGCGTTTTCTCGGAATCGCTTTTCGCAAGCACAGCACGGCGATTCAAGCGCAATCCGCTCCCTACAAATGGCTGGCCTTCAACGCGCGCTTCACCGCGGGCACCGGCGTGAACTATTACCCGGCGCCGGATCTTCCCGGACCGTTCCTCGGCAACACCCAAGGAGCGAGCGGCGGATTCACTCTCCGCCCGAACGCCCGGCTCCGTTTTGACCAGACCTACATTTTCTCGCGGCTCGGCGTGAGGGGCGCTTCGGCTCCGCCGGGTTCCGCGCCGGGACAAGCCGTCTATAACAATCATCTCCTGCGCTCGAAATTCAATTACCAATTCACCCGCGAGCTTTCCCTCCGCCTCATCCTGGACTACAACTCCCTGCTCGCCAACCCCGACCTTCTCGACCTCCAGACCAGCCTGGGCGGTCTCGATGGCGGCCCGCTCTTCCCCACCAAGAACCTGACTCCCAGCGTCCTGTTCACGTACCTCCTGCATCCCGGCACCGCCCTGTACGTCGGCTATACGGATGGCTATAGCAATCTCCAGTTGACCGGCTTGCCCTCACCGCCGCTCGCGTTTCGCTCCACACCGACGACGCCCACCGCCAGAATCTTCTTCGTGAAGGCCAGTTACCTGCTGCGCTTTTGAACGCATCGAGGTGCATCGCCTTGTCACGAGCACGCCGCATCGCATAGAATTCGGTTTCCTTTGCGCCGCAGAATCGCCCAAGGAGAGACATGTCTCATCGGATTCCAGCGAAGATCACGGGCGTGGCCGGATATCTGCCTCCCAAGGTGATGACCAACGCCGATTTCGAGAAGATCGTGGACACCAACGACCGGTGGATCCGCGAGCGCACCGGCATCCGCGAGCGTCACATTGCCGAGCGCGGCGTGGCCACATCCCACATGGCCACCGCTGCGGCCCAGCAGCTCCTCGAGCAAACGGGAACAGACGCGAAGGAGATTGACCTCATCGTCGTGGCCTCGGTGACGCCGGATATGTTCTTCCCCGCGACCGCCTGCCTGGTGCAGGACCGTCTCGGCGCGCAGAAGGCTTGGGGGTTCGATCTCTCGGCAGCCTGTTCCGGTTTTGTCTATGCGCTCACGGTCGGCGCGCAATTCGTCGGAGCCGGCACCCACAAGAAGGTGCTGGTCATCGGCAGCGACAAGATGAGCTCCATCCTCGACTACGGCGATCGCGCCACTTGCGTCTTGTTTGGAGACGCCGCGGGCGCAGTGCTCTTCGAGCCTGCCGGCGACAACGAAGGCATTCTCGATTTTCACCACGACGTGGACGGTTCCGGCGGGCTAGCGTTGTACATGCCCGGGGGTGGTTCCCTGAATCCATCCACGCACGAAACTGTGGACAAGAAGATGCACGTGGTGCACCAGGAGGGCGCACAGGTGTTCAAGTACGCGGTCCGGCGCATGGCCGACCTCGCGTGCCAACTGCTCGAGCGCAACGGCCTGACCAGCCGCGATCTGTCTCTCGTAGTGCCGCACCAAGCCAATCTGCGCATCATACGGGCAATGCAGGAGCGCCTCGGAGTGGACGATTCCAAGATCATGGTCAATATCGACCGCTACGGGAACACCACGGCCGCCACGATCCCCCTGGGCATGCGCGACGCGATTGCGGAGGGGCGCCTGCACAAAGGCGACCTCATTCTGCTCATTTCTGTCGGCGCCGGTTACACCACCGGCGGTCTCCTGCTTCGTTGGACGTACTAGAAAGACGGTGATCAGCGATCAGTGGTCAGTGGTCAGTGGTGGATGAAAAATCAGTCTGATTCTCGGAGAGAAGAAACTAGCAGGAACGCAGCGCCGCGGCACACGCGATGTTGTCCTGCAAACGGCGGTCGATGAGCACAGCGGTGTACCGCGCGCAGACCGCCATTTCACGCCGGCTCCAGGCCGCCAGTGAAGGCAGATGCGAACCGGCGAGTTTTCCCAGCGCGCCGATCATCCTGTAATAGGCGCGGACAGGGCCCAGCCCTTGCGCCCGCGATTGCAAGCGCGGCGTCAAATCGTGGAGACGGACCAGCACCTCGAAATCGTCCGCGGTGACGCCGCCCTCGATTCCCGCGGCCGCCAGAACACGTTCCGAAACCGGGTGGGCGGCCACGCCAGACACGACGGCTCGCCAATAATACAGAGCGAACTGGACAAGGGCCGCGATGGAGATGACGAGTAACATGGCGGAAAGCATTCCTCGCCTCCATGGGAATGATGCCGGAGATAAGTGCTGGCTCCAATAGCTCCGCCGTACTACGCTTGTGGAACCTTCAGGTGCCCACGACGGTTTGTCGGGGAAGATACTAGTTCGTAGTCGTTTTGGCGTAGCGAGCCGGCTTGTACTCTCGAACTCCCTCGACGGGATCACGAAGCCGATCGAGCGGCGCGTGGAGACGGGGCGGTTTGGCCTGCGCGGACGTTTGATGAACTACGTCGCCGGACGCACCGGGAACCCCGCCCAGGCATTTGCCAGACCAAGCACCTCGCGCACAACATCGAGCGCCCCGGCTGTGGTGCGCCACCAACGCGAACCGTCGTATGGGTCGTCGCGCGCGAAGCGCACGATCGCTCGCGGACTGTCTCCTACGCGCTTGTGCCAGATGAAACGAACGCGCCGCGTGTGCGCCTTTGTCGTGACCACGATCACTTTCTTATCGCCGGCGCGCTTCAGCTCCGCCGCAATCTCTTCCACTTCCTCCAAGGTGTTCCCCGCGGGCCTGTCCAGTACCCGAATCGCGTCCGACGGCACCCCCAGCTTCATGAGCACGCGCGCGCTGTAAAACTCCTCGCCAACATACGCGATGCCCATTTTTTCGAGCTCCTCGGCTGGGCTTGTCGGCCGGGAAATCCACACCTCGCTGGCGAAACCTTGCCCGTAAATCGCGGCCGCCTCGCGGGCGCGTTCCGGCAGGCGTCCGCTCAGCACCACAATGACCGGTGCCGGCTCGAGCTGATCCTGCACCACCAGCCAGCTCCCCACGTGCCGGATCGTCAGCGATGCCCCGGCAAGGAGGAGCAACAGCACGCCCACGGCGGCAATCCATCGCCACCTTCGTGCCACCCAATCAAGTGCGCCCCGGCTCATCGGTTGATCGGCAGGCATCCTATCCCCCGGCATGCCAGTGGTCAATTCGGCGGCGCCACGCTACAATCCGTCGTCCTCGATAGCTGCGAGGATGGGGCCAGTGGCAGCCGGATTGGACACGGCGAGACGGACCAGATCAGACAAGCGATTCTGAGGAGGCAGCGAATCCATGCGAGCAGTCATCACCGGCGGAGCGGGCTTTCTTGGTTCGCACCTCTGCGACCGGCTCATCGCTGAAGGTTTGGATGTCCTTGCAGCGGACAACCTGATTACCGGCGCCGAGAAGAACCTTGGGCATCTGCTGTCCCATCCACGCTTCCGCTTCGTTCACGCCGATGTTTCTCGTTACATTGATGTGCCCGGCCCGGTGGACTACGTGCTCCATTTTGCCTCGCCGGCCAGCCCGGTGGATTACGCCAAGCTGCAGATCCAGACGCTCAAAGTGGGAGCGCTCGGCACGCATAACGCCCTCGGACTGGCGCTGGCGAAGCGGGCGAAGTTTCTGCTTGCGTCCACGTCGGAATGCTACGGCGATCCGGAGGTCAGCCCGCAGAATGAAGAGTACTGGGGACACGTGAATCCGATCGGACCGCGCGGCGTATACGACGAGGCGAAGCGCTACGCCGAGGCCATGACTATGGCCTATCACCGCGTACACGGCGTGGATTCGCGCATCGTTCGCATCTTCAATACCTATGGTCCGCGGATGCGGCTGAACGACGGCCGCGCGCTCCCCAATTTTGTCTATCAGGCACTGAGCGGCCAGCCGCTCACCGTTTACGGCGACGGAAGCCAGACGCGCAGCTTCTGTTATGTTTCCGATCTCGTCGAGGGGATCTACCGGCTCATGCGCTCAGACGAGCATTTGCCGGTGAATATTGGCAACCCGCAGGAGTTGACGATTCTCGAGTTTGCCGAGCGCGTTCGCGCGCACTTCAACCCGCCACCCTCGATCGTGCTCAAGCCGCTGCCGCAAGACGATCCCAGGCGCCGCTGCCCCGACATTTCCAAGGCCCAGCGTGTGCTCGGCTGGTCTCCGAAAGTGAGCCTCGACGAGGGCTTGCGGCTTACGCTGGACTATTTTCGCAAGGAGTTTGTTCGCTCAGGGATTTCCGCCTGACCGCGAAGAGGAACTACTCGGCGCGCCCAAAGCAGTGGTATTCGAAGCCCAAGGCTCGCATTCGCGCCGGGTCCAGCAAGTTCTTGCCATCAATGACAAGGCGCCGCGCCAAAAGCTCGCCCATGTGTTCCCAGTCGAGCTGGCGGAATTCCGGCCATTCCGTGCAGACGAGCAACGCATCGCCGTCCTCCGCCGCCTGGTAGGCGTCGCGGACGTAGGTGGCCTTCGGCAATGCTTTCTCCGCGCGAGCCATGGCTTCGGGATCGAACGCGCGCACCTCGGCACCTTCTTCCAGCAGCCGCTTCACCACCTCGAGCGCCGGAGAAAAACGAATGTCATCGGTATAGGCCTTGAATGCCAGTCCCAACACGGCCACGCGTTTGCTCTTCAGCACCCAAAGCGCCTTGCGGATTTTCTCGAAGAAACTGTCAATCCGTTGCTTATTCACACACTCGGCCGCCTTGAGCAGCCCAAAGTCGACACCCACTGAGTCGGCCAAGTGGATGAAGGCCTGGATATCCTTCGGGAAGCAAAAGCCGCCGAAACCCAGACCGGCGCGGAGGAACTGGGAGCCGATGCGCGGGTCGAGGCCCATGGCTCGCGTGACTTCTTCCACATCGCCGCCAAGTTTTTCGCAAAGGTCCGCGATCACATTGGCATAAGAAATCTTCAGCGCCAGAAACGAGTTGGAAGCGTGCTTGATGAGCTCGGCGCTGTTGATGGTGGTCACCAGGAACGGCGGATGCGGCCCCTCCGGACAGGCAGGCTCATGCACCGGGCAATGAAACCGGCGTTCGAGGATGGGGCGATAGATTTCGCGAAGCTGTTCTGCAGCCGGTTCGTCCTCCACGCCCACGACAATGCGGTCGGGGTGGAAGAAATCCACAATCGCGGTTCCCTCCCGCAAGAACTCCGGATTCGACGCCACGCGAAACGTCGCGGCGCCGTTGCGGCTGTAGTGGCCGAGCGCCCGCTTCAGCTCGAGTCCCGTTCGCGCGGGCACCGTGCTCTTTTCAATCACCAGCTTCGGCGAGCGAGCTTCGGCCGCAATCTGCCGCGCCACGTTATCGATCGCGGAGAGATCGGCCTCGCCGGATTCCTTCGGCGGCGTCCCCACACAGATGAAGATCGCGTCACCGGCCCGGATGGCCTCCCCGGCATCCTCCGTAAAGGAGATGTGCCCTGCCCCTCGCGCCGATTCGAGCAATTTGTCCAAGTGTTGTTCGTAGATGGGGACGCGGCCGGCTCTGAGCGCGGAAATGCGCTCGGCGTCAACATCGGTGCAAACGACCTCGTGTCCCGTTTCGGCCAGGCACGCGCCGGTCACGAGGCCGACATACCCACATCCGATGACCGAAATCCGCAAGGGCAATTCTCCGGAACGCTCCAGAGGAAACGCTCTCCGGAGCGGAAAGTTTTAACTCTACATTATCCTCCAAGCCGCGCTAGATTCGGGGACCTCGATTGCCCAGGAGCAACCCTCTCATCCCGAGCAAGACGAGCCGCGGCTGGCGACGCAATACCTTCCACAACAATCGCGCCGCCTCATCCCGCGTCACATCTCCGAGCGCGCGGCGCGCCCCGCCATCCAGCAAGTCCACGAGCCGGCTGTAATCGGCCTGGCAGAAACTGTGGAGAGCTCGGCGAACCAGCCAGTGAAGTCCGAGCTCGCGGCGCAGCGCTCCCAGTTCCCGGCTGCGTCCGCCGTTCAGAATTGTTTCGGCGACGGCGCGCGCACCCCTAAATCCAGTCACCACGCCGCCGACTGTCGACACCTTGACTTGCGCGGCCGCGTCTCCCACGAGAAACACTTCGCCGCCGCGCAGCGTTCGCCGTACCGGCACCCAGCGGCGGTACACCGGAATCCTCGCGCCCTGGAACTCCAGCGGTTCGAAGCCTCTCTTCTCGAGGAACTGCTCGAGACACTGGCGGGCATGCTGGCCGTCTTCCGCGATCAGACCGAGCGCCGCGCGCTCGGCGGACTCAGGAATCAACCAGTAGAAATAGGGCGTATCATCGGGAACAAACCAGACTCGAACGGTGTCGGCCGGACAGTCCTTTGGTGGACGAACGATGGCCTGAATCAGTCCGGCGGTGTGCGGCGCCGGCCAGCCTGCCGCGCGCGCCACACGGCTTGCCGCGCCATCGGCGCCAACAAGAGTCGCCGCGCGGATTTCGTCCTTCCTCCCCCGGCTTTCGATCTGCAGTGCCAGCTCGCGTGCGCGGCGCTCGATGGAAAGAAACCGCCGGTCGTATTCGACTGCCACGCCGGCTTCGCGGGCGTCTTCAGCGAGGGCGCGAATCAACTTCTCGCGCTCGATGATCAGGTCTGGCTGCGCCAGGGCCACGGTTGCGGAGCGGCCGTCAGTAAAAAGCTCGAAGCGCCGGATTTCATTGACGACGCAGGCGTCTGCCGTGCGGCCCAGGAAATCTCGCAGGTGGCGGGTGACGATCAGCGTGCGCGGTTCAGGTTCCAGCCGGGCCGCTGCTTCGAAGAGCCTCACGCGGCGACCGCCGCGCGCGACAAGGGCCGCAGTATACAAGCCCGCAGCCGAGCCGCCGATGACGACGGTCCCTGTCTCTGGTTTGCGGAGCGAACTCGAAGATCCGTTTGGTGTCACGCGTGCTTTCGCGCCTAGGCCGCGCGGAGCGCGATCAGTCGGGTGCTTCTCCGGCCTGACGCGCAGCGCTTCGATTCAACCACGCGCCCACACTCCTTGAGGGATTGAATCCTATGAATGACACCACAATCAGACAGTATAGCCGAACTGAAGTCTCATTCAAATCGAGAACGCGGAGGTGCCGGGCGTCGAGCGGGCCTCATGCGAGGCGGCGCTTCGTTTCGCTTTCACCGCGTCAGGCGGAGATATGTTTCGCCGGCTGGCGTTGATAGGGCACGCGTTCGAGAAGCGCGATGGCGGAAACAGCAGCTCCAACCGCGAAAACAGCCAGGGCAATTGCGGCACGGCCCGAGAGGTAACTCTCGATGACAGCCAGACCGCCCGACGCCGCTCCGGCGCAGTAGAGCGTCAGAACAGCATTGCGCTGGCCCAAGCCCAAGTTCGCCAGGCGGTGGGCCGCGTGGTCTTTGCCCGGCGAAGTGAAGGGGAGGAGCCCGCGCCGCCCGCGGGAAATCGAGACGAGCGCCGTATCGAACACCGGCACGCCGAGAACCAACACGGGCACGAGCCAGGCCCCCAGATGATCCGGTTGCGCGATGCGGAGCTTGAGCCCCAGAGTAGCCATCAGGAAACCCAGAAGCATGGCGCCGCCATCCCCCATGAAAATCTTCGCCGGTTTGAAGTTCCAGCGCAGGAAGCCGGCCGCGGCACCCAGCACGGCGGCAGCCAGGACAGTGACGAGCATCTGCCCGTGCAAGTACGCAATCAGAGCAAAGAAGACGGATGCCATCGCGGCCACACCTGCGCACAGGCCGTCCATGTGGTCGAGAATGCTGAACGCGGCAGTGATTCCCATGACCCAGAGAATCGTCAGCGCAGCGTCGAGGAGAAAACCGGCCAGTCCGCCGATCAGAACGCTGAAAACTTGAGCGTGGATTCCGGAAGCGAGGAGAACGAACCCGGCCAACGGCATGCCCACGAAAAGCTTGATCTGATGGTGCAGCCAGCCGCGGTCATCCAGGATGCCTACGGCGATGACCAGCGTCGCGCCCGCCAGGATACCTCCCACTTGCGCGCGGGCAGCGCCCTGGAAGACGGTGAGAATGGCGATCATGATGCCCGCATAGATGGCCAGCCCGCCGAGCAGCGGAATCGGCGTTAGATGGACTTTGCGCGGCCCGGGCAGATCCACCATGCCCACGCGGATGGCAAGGGCGCGCGCCGGCATCGTCAACGAGAGCGATGCCACCAAGGCTATGCCGAAGGCGATTAGGCCCGGCACACTCGTGCTCCTTCAGGCGGATTGTGACTTCGGCTCCGCGACGCGAAGCCGTTTGCCTCTGAGAGTTTCTTGCCGGGCGAGCCCGGCGACTTCCCCCAGCTACTTCCTCTTACTCACGCCGAGCATCCCAAGATCGAGCCCGGCGCGTCCCAAGCTACTGCTACTGTTTGATGCAAGTCCCATGCCTCAGGTGACCGTTTACTGGCCCATCTGCGGCAGGCACCAAGCCGGAGTTCACTGCCCAGTCGGCGTTGATCTCCACCTTGTGTATAACTAATTCTAGGCCGATCTGAACCGCGCCAAACATGCGGATGCGCCACCTGGTGCCCAAATGGGCAGCAGTGCCACGTTAGCTCAGTGCAGAGGTCGTCTACGACACGCACCCCTGCGCCACGGGGAATCCAGCCGATCCGCCGATCACGAGGACTGTTTTGCCGTTCCAGCAACCTCCTCCACCAATGGCACGAATTTCCCAAGCTCTCGTACTCTGTCGTAGTCGGCGGCAATCGCTCGGGCGCGCATTCCCATCTGGCGTACCCGCTCCGGTTCGTGCGCGAGTTGGCGAAGGCAGGCAGCGAGCAACAGAGGCTGTTCCGGGTCGCAGACGACGCCACAACCCCGGGCTGTGCCTATGCGCGCCGGTTCGCTTTCGGGCGGCGCTACCACGACAACGGCTTTTCCTGCCGCCAGAATTTCGTACATCTTGCTCGGTACCACCACGCCCTCCAGCCCGCGCTTCACGGTGATGATGAGAATATCGGCAGCCGCGTGTACGGAAGGCATCTTTTCCGCTGGGACGATTGGCAGTAGGCGCACAGCCGCGCAACCCTCCGCAGCCGCCTCAACTCGGGCCTTCTCCGCGCCTTCGCCGACAAACACGAGTCCCACGCCATCATCCTCGAGTTCGCGCGCGGCGGCGACCAGGGTCTCCCAAGCGCCGTAGAACCCTATGTTACCGGCGTGCACGGCAACGAAACGATACTCGCCACGAACCGCGGCCATCAATTCGGAATCGAGCGGCTGCGGCGGCGCGTCCGCCGCCGGAATGACCGCTCCGTTATGCACGACCTCGATGCGCGATTCCGGGACGCCTTTCCGGACAATGCGTTCCCGCATGTCCTCGCCGAGCACAACCACACGCTGCGCGCGCTTGAGCGCCCAGCGGTGGAGTCTCTCCCACAAGCGTGCCAGCCAGCCAGGGCCCATCAATCCTCCGAACAAGGCCATTTCCGGGTACAGGTCCTGGATGTTGTAGACCAGCGGACGCCGTTTCAGCAGGGATACGAACGCCCCAACTATGCCTTCAAACGGCGGGTCGGTCATGGCCAGCACCACGTCGCACCGCACAAAGAGCGCGCGCAGAACCGCCAGTGCTGTGTACGTGAGGTAATTGATCACGCGCCGGCTGATACGGAAGCGCGGATAATCGGTCGAGCCCACGCGGATCACGGCGATTCGTCCCTGCCGCTCGGTCCTCCAAAGCCGCCAAGGCCGTTTCTCGGCCGGGTTATAAGACGGGCGGCCACAGAGGACCGTTACGTCGTGCTTCGCGGCAAGCGCCTCCACTAGGGACGCGGCTATCTTCGCGGTCGCCGACGTGTCCGGCGGGTAGTAAAGGTTTAGTAGCAGGACGCGCATCGTGAATCAGGGTTTCTCGATGAGAAAATCGCCCAAAGCCAGCGCATCCATCTGCGTGCGAAGGAAACAATCGATGGCTTCTTCGGGGCGGCAAACGATGGGTTCATTATCGTTAAACGAGGTGTTCAACAACACCGGCACGCCGGTGATGTTCCCGAACTCGCGAATCAACCGCCAATATCGAGGGTTCGCCTCGCGGGAGACGGTTTGCAGGCGGCCGGTGCCGTCCACGTGCGTCGGTGCGGGAATCGCGGCGCGTTTTTCGGCGCGGACCGGATACGCCAGGGTCATGAACGGCGACGGTTGCGACTTCTCAAAGTATTCCCCCGTTGCTTCGGCAAGAATCGAAGGAGCAAATGGGCGAAAGGGTTCGCGGTGCTTGATGCGCCGGTTGAGCACGTCTTTCATTTCCGCACGCCGCGGGTCAGCGACAATGCTGCGGTTGCCGAGCGCGCGCGGTCCCCATTCGGCTCGGCCCTGGAACCAGCCAAGAATCTTGCCATCGGCTACGATCTTCGCGGCGGTACGCGTGAGTTCTGCCTCAGCCAGCTCGCGCACCCGATAGCCGGAACGCATGAAGTCGGCCGCTTCGACGGCTGCGCGAGTTCTTTCCAGGGAATACCCCGGCCCCCAATAAGCGTGGTCCATGACGAAACCACGCGGCTGGCCGAGAAGCTGGTGCCAAACAAAAAACGCCGCGCCAACCGACAGGCCACCGTCGCCCGCCGCCGGCTGTACGTACACACGTTCAAATGGCGTGGCATCGAAGATTTTTCCATTGGCCACGCAGTTGAATGCCACGCCGCCGGCGAGGCAGACGGCCGCCGCGCCCGTTTCCGCGTGCAACCCGCGGAGCATTCCCAGGTACACTTCTTCGAGCCGTGCCTGCAAGGCCGCAGCCAGATTGCGGTGACGCGCTTCGACCGGCTCTTCGGGCCGCCGCCCCGGTCCCAGCCGCTGCGGCATTCTTTCCGAATACAGGCGGCCGAGTGAAGGCGCCTTATCCGCTTCGGCCCAACTCATCTCGGGCCCGGTGCGGTGGTGTGTGAAGTAGTCGAGACTCAAGCGGAACGCCTGGTGATCCGCCTGCACGATTTCGCGGAAGACGTCGAGATGCTCCGGCTGGCCGTAGGCGGCCAAACCCATGACTTTGTACTCGTCGCCGTATTTCAGAAAGCCGAGATACTGCGTCACCGCGGTGTAGTACAAACCGAGCGAATGGGGAAACGCCACGGCGCCGCCGATGCGCATGCGGTTACCTTCACCGGACGCCCACATGGTGCTGGCGAAATCGCCCAAACCGTCGGCCGAGAGCGCCGCGGCGCGATCGAACGGAGAAACAAAGAACGTGCTCGCCAGATGGGCTTGGTGATGCTCGATACGATGGAACCGGGCCTGGATCTTCGCCGGATCGGCGTCGAAGGCTTGCGCAAGCGCTTCGCGGATACCGGTAAACTTCGCCATGACCCGGACGCGTTCGCGGGCGAACGACGGCATGCGCAGGGCGTAGAGCAGCTTCGTGCCGAGCCGGGCCCAGGGATTCCGCGGCACCGCCACATGATCGATCTCGCCAAGCGTCAGTCCGGCTTCATCCAGGCAGTAACGAATCGCCTGGGCTGGAAAGCCGGCCGCGTATTTCACGCGATTGAATCGCTCTTCCTCGACCGCCGCGACAAGACGGCCGTCCGAAACGAGCGCCGCCGAGGCATTTCCGTGGTACGCGTTAATTCCCAGGATATTCATTCCGCCCAGAAGCCAGTGTACCTTACCCGGCTCCCGTCGCCAGGTGTCGGCGGCACCATTCGTTCAGAACGTAAAGGGACCACGGACGCGACCAAGTGGTGCCTCCGGCAAGAAATGCCTGCCAGATGGAATTCACCCCGCCCGGGCGAAAATGCCCGGCAAGCGCGGGAGCCGGCTCGTTCAGGCTGCTCTCCACCCGCGGACGCAAGGGGCCGCGCAACCAGTGCTCCCAAGGAAGCGTGAACGTGCGCTTGGGCTGCGCCAGCGCTTCCGGCGGCAGTAAATCTCTCAAGGCTTCGACCAGCAGCGCCTTCTGCGCACCCGGCCGGCGCCGCGCGCGCTCGGGCAGCGTCAAAATGAATTCCACGAGCGGACGGTCCAGCAGCGGCACGCGCACCTCGAGCGAACGGTCCATGCTCACTGAATCGGTATCGCGCAAGAGAGTGCTGGCCATGTAGGTCCGCAGCTCGAGCCACGAAACCGCTGCGACGGGCCCCAACCGATCGGCGACGGAAGCCGCGCCCTCAAGCCAGCCGAGCCAAGTGGGCGCGAGCGCCTCCCCGTCGGGAGAAATTGCGCTTCTCCGCAGGCATGGCGTGACGATCTTGTCGAGTTCGCCGGGCGGGAGCAGCGCGCGTGCGAAAAAATAGGCATGCGGCAACGCACGCGGCACCCGCCACGCCGCCGCGGCCTTGCGAGCCGCATCCGGTGTGGCGCGATGGGCGGCGAGGCGCTCGATGAGCGGCGCACTGGCGCGGCGCAATGCCCCCGGAAACATGCGCGCGATCAGGCTCGCGCGGGCGAGCCGCTGAGTGTCATCGAAGCTGCGATAGCCGGCGAAAAGCTCATCGCCGCCCAAGCCTGAGAGCGCCACCTTAAGCCCCACCTGCCGCGCCGCCCAGCAAACGACGTAGGTATTGATTCCGTCCATGGTCGGCTGATCGAGCGCTGTGAGCGCCTCATCAAGCCGCGAGAGTATCTCACCGCCGGTCAGCGGCACTTCGTCATGGTGCGTGCCGCAACGCTCGGCAATTCGCCGTGCAGCCGGCGCTTCGTCGTAGTCCGTCTCGGGAAACGAAGCGGTGAAGCTATGCAGGCCGGCTTGCGCCCGCGCCGCTAGCGCCGCAATCGCCGTTGAATCGAGTCCGCTCGAAAGGAACAGGCCAACGGGAACGTCTGCAACCAGGTGGCTGCGCACGGCGTCTTCCAGGAGAGGCCGCAAGCGGCTGGCGGCCTCAGAAAGGCTGAGGGGCCTGCGGGTGTCGTGGGCGGCCAAGCTGCGTCGTGCGTCCCACCAGGGACGCGCGCGCGGCGTACGCCGCCGATCCGGCGCGTACAAGACCATGCGGTGGCCCGGCGGGACCGAATACACACCCTCGACCAGCGTGACCGGCTCGGAAACCGATCCAAAGAGCAGATACGCCGTCAGCGCGTCGAGTGAGATCCGCCTCGCCACACGCCCGCTCGCGAGCAGCGCTCGCACCTCGGAGGCGAACAGCAGCGCGCCATTCGACTCGGCGTAATACAGCGGCTTGATCCCCAGAGGATCACGCGCCAGGAAGAGCGTCGGCAATGCGGCATGGCGCCGCCGCAGATCCAGCAGCGCGAAGGCAAACATCCCGCGCAGCTCGGCCAACAGGTCCTCGCCCCATTCCTCCCAGCCATGCACGAGCACTTCCGTGTCCGAGCAAGTGGCGAACCGGTGGCCACACCGCTCGAGAATGCTGCGCAACTCATGGAAGTTGTAGATCTCGCCGTTCAAAATGACGGCGACGTCGTGTGTTTCATTCCAGATCGGTTGGTGTCCGCCAGCGAGGTCGATGATGCTCAAGCGGCGCATGCCCAGCGCGAGTCCGGGCGCACGCGTATCATTGCAGAGGAAGCCTTCGTCATCGGGGCCGCGGTGTGCGAGCGCGGCGGCCATGCGGCGCGTCACCGCCTCCGCTTCGCCCCGCGCCTCGATTCCCACGGCACCACAGATGCCGCACACGGGCTATTTCAGTTCCGGGCTGGAAAACAGTGCCGCCCTCGCACGCAGGATTTGCGTTCGAAGCCGCAAACGCGGGATGTGGAGCCGGCGATCGGCATACCAGGCCAGCCCCAGGCGCCCAATCAATAGAAAGACCGTTGCCAGGAAGGAAGCAAAGAGCATTGCGAACGACTCGCGCTCCAAGATCAGGCTCCAATCAAACGCTTCATCCCAGCCGGAATACATCCTGTCGAGAACTCGGCGCAGCCCTAACCCCATCAGGGGGATGCGCGCCAGACGGATGTGGGCAACGTTGTTGTAGTCGTACTCCGAGGAATAGTCCGGGATATCGCGAGTGGCCTGTTCGAGGACCCCGGGCGCCCGTAACTGCTGGCGCGTGAGAAGCTGTCCCTGCGGATCGCGCAACATCGTGCGGAACATCGGATCCACGACGACCCACCGGTCTCCGATCAACACCTCCGCCACCACGTGCTTCGTGGCGCGGTTTGGCCCGAGCAGCAGCAACCGCCGCACCTGTAAACCGCCGCTCTTCCCCAGGTTTAGGAAAGCGTTTGTTGCCGTGCCGCACACTTCCAGCAGTTCGCGATAATTCAACGTGTTCTGTGGATCGCGAGCGGCCAGCTCACCGGAATGCGCCGAAGAATTGCGCGAAGGCCCGTGGCGCATCCATTCAAGAATGGCCTCGACTTTCTGCTCCGGGGCCGCTGCTTCAGGCACGATTGCGTCTGAGAAACCCTTCAAGTACCGGCGGACGGAGTATTCCCATCCGGCCGCGAAAATCAGGGAGATGACCGCCGCAGCGAGGAGCACGTTCGTGCCCCACCAAGCGGTCCGAAAGATGGGATGCTCCTTCACGGCTTCTCCGTATCCGCAGCGGCCCTTGCCGACTTGGTCGCGAGCAACTCTCCGTAGAGCGCTTCCATCTGACCCAAGGGTTCTTCCCAACCGAGTTGTGGCAGGACCCCCGCGCAACCGGTAATCAGACGCTCGCGCAGTGTATCGTTCCCGAGCACTTCTGCCAACGCTCCTGCGATTGCGCCGGCGTCATGCGGCACGACAATCCCGGCGCGGTCCGCGAGCAGCGGAGCGATTCCGCACGTCTCGGTCACAATCACCGGTGTGCCCGCCGCAACAGCCTCCGCCGCCGTATTGCCGAAATTCTCATTCTGCGAGGGCAGCACAAAAACATCCGCATCTGCGTATGCGGCCCACTTCTCCTTGCCAAAAAGCGGTCCCACCAAGGAAACTCGATCGCCAAGCTTAAGGCGCGCAACCATCGTCTTGAGCCGCCCCAGCGTTCCGTCGTTTCCATCGGGGCCGGCGATTATCAAATGCGCATCCAGCGCGGGACTCCCGCCAACCACCCGGGAAAACGCCTCCAGCAGCAGTTCGGGGCTTTTCTTTCGCACGAGCCGCCCGAGAAAAAGAACTTTCTTCCGCCGCGCGGGCAGTTTTCGCTTGTTCCAAAATGTGCCGCGCGCGGGAAGCTCGTCCGGCGGCTCGACGCCGTTCCTGCGCAGCACCATCTTTTCGCGAGGCACGCCGCCGGTCGCGAGTTCCTGTATCTCCTGCTCCGAAGTCGCGATGACGCACGCCGCGCCCGTCACCAAATGTTTCCCCCAAAGCCAATGATACATCTGTTTGAGCCAGATGCTCCTCACGATGGGACGAAACATGCCGATCGGTTCGACCACGTAGGGGATGCCCCGGGCGCGGCAGTGCCCCGCAACGGCCGGGCCCAGCAGGTCGTACATACCGTAGATGTGCGCCACATCGTAGGTCCCCAGGCGCTCCCGGCAGAAGCGGTCCAGGCCGGCGTGCCAGGCCACCGAACGAAATCGCAGGCGGCTGCGCAAGTAGATCGCTTCGACGCCGCCCTCCTCAAA
The DNA here is from genome assembly GCA_049514555.1 of Candidatus Acidiferrales bacterium. GTDB lineage: Bacteria > Acidobacteriota > Terriglobia > Acidiferrales > UBA7541 > JBEKUY01. Next base: position 213,253 of record JBEKUY010000004.1, on the reverse strand, counting down.
AGAGCGGCCGTACGGCGATGGCAAGAGCGCGGCCCCGCCCGCTCCGCCAAAATCGGCCGTGAGAACGGTGACCCGATGGCCGCGCGCCGCCAGTCCCCGCGCCAGCGCGCGGACCTTCACGGGAGGGCCTCCCTTTTCCAGAAAGGGGTAGTACGTCTCGCTGACCTCTAGGATTCGCATTGTTCGCGCAGGATTTCTTCGAAAGCTGCCGCAAATCTCTCGTAGCGAAACTCCCGCTCGACTCGGGCGCGGCCGCATGCTCCCATCTGCCGCGCACGCGCTGGGTTCACGAGCAGCGTCCGCAGCGCCGTGATGAGCTGCTGAACGTCGCCGTGAGAAACCAGGAAGCCGGTCGCGCCGTCTTCCACCACCTCCGGCGCGCCGCCGTGCGCGCCCGCGATCACCGGCTTGCCGTGCGACATGGCTTCGAGGTAGACAAGGCCGAAGCCTTCTCCGCGGCTCGGCAGCGCGAAGATCTCGCAGGCGGCATAGCAAGCCGCCAGTTCCGCCTGCGAAACTCGCGAAAGAAAGTGCACGCGGCGTTTTATGCCCCGTTCCGCGGCGAGATGCTCGAGCGAAGCCCGGTCGTCGCCCTCGCCAACCGCAACAAGCTCGAGATCGGGCCAATCGGAGAGCAGGCGCGGCATGGCGGAAATCAACTGATCCAGGCCTTTGTAGCCTTCGCTCGAATCCCAGCGCCCGACCGAGAGAATCACTCGGCCGTGAGGAAACGTTCCCGGCAAACCGACTTTTGCGGCAGCCGACGCGGCGCGAGCCTCAAATTGCGGGTCGAGCGCCCACGGAAGCACTTGGATGCGCTCGCGCAGCACGCGCTGCCGCACCGCAACTTGCTCGGCCGTGTCCCGGCTGGGCGCCAGCACGACGTCCGCGTGACGCAGCGCCCTCCGGCGCAGCAGCGGAAGCGGCTCCCAGACTTCGATGCCGTGCGTGCACACAATTGTGCGCATCCGCCTACTCACCGCGCGCATGCCTTGCGCCGCCAGCGCAAAATGCGGGTGCGCTGCCACCACGATGCGCGCTTCTCCCCGCCAAGCCGCCCGCGCCGCCGCCACGCCCAGCCGCAACTTGCCCCGCTCGTACCCCATGAACACGAATTCGCGGCCCGCAACCGTCATGCGATGCAGTTCGTGCGAATCATTCAGACTGAGCAGCCGGCATTCGAGGTCGTTGCGCCGGGCAAACTCGGCCATAACCGCGGCGATGTGCCTGCCGACGCATTGAATGCCGCCGATGGCGTCCAGCTCGGGGAATAGACCCACAATCACGGGGCAGAGTCTGCCTCGTCCGCTGCAAGAAGGCAAGATTGGGAATTTTGCGGAACGAAGGCGCCATATCAGCGACCTCGGCAGTCCCGAGGCCGCCTCTTCAGACTCCGCGGTTGCCTAGGAGCGGAATGAGGTCGGTCAAACGGTCCAGATACACGTCCGCCGGAAATGCCTCGCGGTCCTGAGAGCCAAAGCCGTAGGTGACGCTCGCGGCCCAGGTATCGGCGTTCCGCGCCGTCTGCACGTCGATGTCGGAGTCCCCGATCAGCAGCGTGCTCCGCGCAGTGACCCCGAAATCCCTCAAGACCGTATGGACCCCGAAGGGATCGGGCTTCTTGCTGGAAAAGCTGTTTCCGCCGTAGATCGCGCGAAAGTACGGCGCCAGCCCCAGCTCTTCCAGGATGCGCCGGCTGATCCGCTCAGGCTTGTTCGTTAGCACCGCCATCGGATAATCGCCCAGCGCGGCCAGTGCCTCTTTCACCCCGGGATAGGCGCGCGTGTGTTCCATGCGGTGCTCTTCGTAGTACTTGAGGAAGAATTCGAGCGCCAGGCTAACCTCTTCTTCGCTCGTCTCGCCCCGGCGCGGCGCGGCACTTTCCCGATTCACGGCGGAGCCATCGCGGCGCGGAACCGCCTTGTCCAGCGCGCGTTTCACCAGGACCGGCGCGCCCTGCCCGATGTAGCTCGAAATGATTTCCTCCGGCAGCAGCGCCCGGCCCATCTCTGCCAGCATCGCATTCACCGAGAGAACCAGGTCCTGCTTCGAATCGATCAGCGTGCCGTCGAGATCGAAGACCAGCGCGCGGACACACGAAAGATCTGCTGCGTGCATGAATCTCCGATTGTATTATGTCCGCAGCCAAGTAGCTCGGGTCTTTAGACCCGAGGCCTTTCCCGTCTTCCCCTGTAGCGCCGGGCTTTAGCCCGGCATCCTCGCTTCCATCCGTCATCCCAAACGCACGTGAGGGATTTCTCTTGCCAATCGGGCCATTCGCCCAGGGGTCCGGCTTGCGCGCTCATAGAAATAAAGTGAAACCTGGCACTGGGGACTTCCGTACTCAGGGTAGATGCCCTGTGGCCCACCGTTGTTAGGGGCACGATCGTTTGTCTCGAACGAAAGGCGGTGATCCATTGAAGGCGCTCGCGCAAGAAATCAAGGCGAAGATTCACACAAGCAAATCGCGCCGATGGTTCATCCTGCTGTCGCCATTTGTGATCATCGTGCTAGGTCGTCTAACTGCAATGCTCGCAGGACGCGCACTAGGACTATGGGCGTGGGTTCCCATCATTCTCGTATCGTGGGGTCTGTTCGCGCTGCTCATTCGCATAGGCGGGAGCAAGGCATCGCTTCGAAGCTGGGCAGGCCCTCCACAAGGGGCTTGGGGGTGGTCTGCACTGGCGCTCTTGGTTGCGCTGATTCCTTTTCCCCTTTTCTTGTTGCACTGGAGAATGCTGGCTCCCATCTGGATCTGGCTGCCATGGCTGGTCTTTGCACTGATCAATCCGTTTTTGGAGGAAGGTTATTGGCGTGGCGTACTATCAGACGCGACGTCTGGCTGGCCGGGCTGGATAAGCGTGTTGTTTTCCAGTTCCTTGTTTGCGCTGGCCCACCCCCTGACGCTCGGAGTAACTTCGATTGCAAATCGTCACCCTGCCACCGTCATCAGCACGTTTCTCATGGGCGTGGCTTGGGCGATTGCCTATCGCAAAACCGGAAGCCTGCGCTTTCCCGTGTTGGCGCACGTATTGGTGGACCTGTTCAATCTCTCTGTCGCAGCGTTTCTGAATATCTATCTTCCACACGCATCATTTACCCGCTGAAATGAATACGTGCCGGAGGCCTGTAACCGACCCTTCGGGCTCAGAGACGCACAATTACGACCAAGCGGGACGCGTCACCCAGGTGCGGAAGGGGGTTCTCGATATCAGGGTGGTGGAGAATCCTTCGAAGAAGCTCAGTGTGATTGATCTTGCCCAGTCTGGAACCTGAGTCGCAGCCAGCCCCTCTAGCTCGCCGCCCTATTGGCCGCCGTAAATACGCCCGAACGCCCGGGACAGCATGACTGCCATCAGCAGGCCCCCGGCTCCAACAAGGAGCACTTCGGGCGTCTGGCGGACGTGGAACTCTCCAACCTGGATCAGCAGCAGGTATCCGATTGCTAGGTTGAACGCGCCCCATAGCACGTTGACCAGCGGCGAAGACTGTCCACGGCCGGGCGGGGAAGCGAAGGGGGTCGGGAACCGGCGCCCCGACACGCCGTTGATGAAGTGCGGAACCGCGTTCACGAGAAAAGCGCCACCGAAAAAGTAAACCACATACAAATACCAGCGCATCATTCCCTCCTCTGCCGCAGGACTGGGGAAACAACTGCGGAACAATGGCGGGATAGTAGCATGCGGCGGACACGATCGGGTAGATGTGGACGTGGTTCCTCGCCTTCGAGGCGCGATTTCTCCCGAGTTACCGCGTACTCGGAAGTCATGTTGCCGGGTGGCGCTGACGTTAGCCGCTGAGATGAGTTTTGGGCGCTGCATCCTTGGCATTCGGTTTTTCAATGGTGCGAGCTTTGACTTCGCTCACCACGCACTTCTGCCTTCGTTCTCCGCGTCCGCGCCGTTTGCACCCCGGATGCTCTTGCGGGACCGGATGCTCTTACGGGACCGCCACGCTGCAATTTCGGGACGCGCCGCAGGCCTTGTGCCAAATGGCCAGTTGACAGTCGAATGTTCAAAGCCGAAAGTGGGAAAGACGACGGCCGGGCCGTGAAGCAAGAAACTGTGAATCTCGATCTGGAAGGTCCCCGTGGCGCACCATGAACCAATCGTACTGGCGGCAGGTCAGCCGCGAGCTCCGGCCGCGCGGCCCTCGTGGAAGCGATTCGCCCTTGCCTTTGCGGTGGCTGCGGTATCGGATCTCATTTCGTTCTGGATCGCGTTCGTGCCGCCGGCCCAGTGGGCGGTCGATCTGGGCACGGCCCTCCTGTTGTTTCTCATTCTCGGCCGGCGATGGGCGATTCTCCCGGGCTTGATTTTCGAAGCCATACCCGGCCTGGCGGCCTTCCCCGCGTGGATCCTCGTGGTGCTCTCTATCTTCGTTTACGACGACATCAAATCGCGAAGACGCTAATTGGTCGGGGGAACTTGCCGTTCCGGGTGAACCGCGCTGGCGGGCGGCGCAGGCGTAAGCCGCTGAGACGAATTGGGGCGCCTCCATCGCACGCCCGCTAACTCCACCGTGCTCTTCGGAACATAGTGTTGGAAAGTAGTAGAATGCGATGCCTCTCTATGAGTACTCGAACTATACAAATCAACTATAATACGCGGCCCGTCCGCCTAGCTTTTCTAGTCGAGAAACCAGATCCGGCCACGCTCGAAAAAGTGTTCAGGTTGAACGCCCTCTTATGGGGCGGGATTCTCAATCCCGTGCTCGTCCTCGACGGAAGCGCCCGCAAGCAAGTTGGCGTTCACTACCTCTTCGAAGACTGCACCTACGAACAAGAGCAGTTGTGGCTCTTGAAGGCGTTCGACCCCGATATCCTCATCAACTACTCCAACACTCCGCTGCCTTCCTTTCTCGCGCCATTTAAGGAGCGCACTCTCCCACCAGATGTGATGCGATGGAACCCCTGGGGCACACGGGAAGTGATGTCGTTCCTTGAAGTGTGGCCTTTCCTTCAGCAGTATTGGCGTGATGAATTTCGTTTTCTGCACAAGCCTCAGGAAAAGTACGGCTACATTGACCTCGACGCTCCTGGTGCCCCCAGAACATTCCTCGCTGCGCGATTTGGAAGTTATCCTGAAGACAGCAACGGCAACACCGTGCTGGCAAGCGAGTTCGACGGAAAACTTATCACTTATAACGAGGATTTTCGGAAATCGTTTTCTCTGCATGAATGGGTATTCCCAATTCACATCACGACTTTGCAGCTTGACATCCCCACTCCAAGCACGTTTGACAATCAAATTCTCTTCCTCATGGACGCAGAGAATATGTTCGACATCGTGGACTACTGGAATCTGAGAGCTGCTGGATATCGAGTTTTCGCCCTACCCACAAGCCACTACCAGGATTTCTCGCAGAGCGCCAAGCTGTTCGCCGAGCGGTCGGTCCATCCGATAAACCAAAACGTCACAACTCTTGCGGAAGTCGTAAAAGCGAGAAGCGTCGACGATTCTCAATTGGAGGACGCGAGAAAGTGGTTTGTGAGCTTAGGTGTCAACGCGGAACGGCTTTCACTGCAGGGCTGGGTTCCGCGTTTTCGGACATGGGAGCGCGACCGTGACGTTCACCCCGAAATGCAAATCCGTCCACCTGTTTCAGAAGAAGGCAACGAAGTAGTTGTTTTCAACGATGGCCACGGAACCCTCCGCGGCAGTGGACCGGACTGCGCATTGGCGGGGCCATATCTCTCGCAGCACTGGGCGACGGACCTTCAGGCACTCGGCACAGCGGACGACGAGCGCACTTTTAGGCTCCCTTGGTTGCATCCTGAATGCGACGCACTCGCAAACCAAAAGGTTGGGCACGGGTATGAACCTTATTCTTCCAGGGTGAGCAAACACGGGACAGTCGTCTTACAGACGGGGGACAGAGAAAACGTCTCGATTGAGGAGCCAAAGGTAACAGAAGTACTTCGGGCCTACCTGAAAGATGGCGGATTTACTTATCTGAAGACCAGCACTCCCGGCCTGACGTTGGAACGCATTGTCGAACAATTGGGTGGTCTACTGCCTTGCACGGTGCTCCAAAATTCCGGCGTACGGGAAATCATCGAGAAGTTAGCTTACGGCTTGCGAACACCGGCCAATGATGTTCGTAGAGTTATTTACAGCGCCCTCCCCGCCGGGAAAAGCGACAGGCAAAAGGCATTCGAGTCCATCCTGTCACGACTGGTGGAGACACGAGTCCTGCGGCAGGGATTTGAACTGCAGTGTGACCGATGTCAGCGACACGACTGGTACCACCTAAGTGACCTCGGCACAGACTTCAGATGTAAGAAGTGCTTTCACGTTCAGCAGGTTCCAAATCTGGACGGAATGCCGTGGTTCTACGTCTCTGACGGTTTGTTCAGACTAGAGGGAAAGGTCGCGGGATGCCTGACTACGATTCTCTCACTCCTTTTCCTAGATCATTTCATCGGCCATGACGTGAAGTACGCGCCCTCCTTCGACTATACAGATGGAACAACACACGGCGAGCGCGATTTCGCACTCTTCGCCTCAGCATTTTTGCAGGAGGATGTTGATGTTGTAATCGGGGAGTGCAAATCTCTGGAGGAGATGGAAGAAAATCAGAGGAAAGCCATCCTGCAGCTCGGCGAAAAGACCGGCGCGTATCTCGCCTTTTGCACACTTTCTGACTCATTCACTCCCGACGACAAGCTTTTTTTTGAACAATTAGTAGTGGCTGCACAGAGGCCGATTTTTCTTACTCGGAAGCACTTGGAAATGCCGTACTTAGAAGTAGGTAGGTACCGCCACGAGAAACGGTGGATTGGCCGTCATGTTGAGCTTATCTCGAGGTTGACGATTAGAGAGGTCCTCGGCGACGCGTTCGCCGATAAGCACGGACGTCGGATATAGACGGACGAAGAGAATCTGTTCTTTCGGCGGACATTTCAAGAAGCAAAAGGGACCAGCCACTCGATTGAGCAAACGGAATCAGGCCACATCGAATACCCTGTAGATAATTATGAGGCGCCGCGCCCGGAGAGCGCGCTGAAATGCTGAAGCGAATCCGGCAGGCGGAAGCGGGACTGGCAATGCTGCTCCTGGCGGTATCTCCGCTCGGATCGCAGCCGCGGATCAACGCGCGAGAGACCGAGCGCCGGGTCTTCGAGGAAGTGAATCGCGCGCGGCTAGCGCAAGGGTTGGAGCGTCTCGAGTGGAACGAAAGCCTGGCGCAGGAAGCGCGGCGGCAAGCCCTGAACATGGCCACCCACAATTTCTTCGCGCACCGCGACCCGGTGCGCGGCGACCTCGGCGAGCGCCTCAATGATAGTCAGATCCGCTGGAGAAATTGCGCCGAGAACCTCTTCCAGGAGCGCGGCTACGATGATCCCGCCCCCGTGGCCGTCCAGCACTGGCTGCAGAGCTCCGGCCACCGCAGAAACATGCTCGACAAGGCGATGACCCAGACCGGCGTCGGCGTCGCCATCGAGGGACGCGACTCAGTCTTCATCGTGCAGGACTTCATCCGCCCGCCCGACCCGCCCCCCAAGAGGTCCCGCTGAGTTCGCCCCATGGCGGTGCCGGGCGGGTCCCGGGTCGATTCGAACTCCTCGGCCAATTCGAAACTGTGGATAACTATAAACATATCTTGACATCTGTGTACATATGTGCTATCATGGGCTGTGACAAGTCGCCCGCCACTGTCTACCGTCCCTTCTAAACGTTCCAACGTTTTAACCTTCAAACGTTCAACGTCCGTTTCTATCCCCTTTAGAATGCGCAGTTCCATAAAACGCGCCTGTAACCCATTTATAATCCGCAGTTCTGAAACATTGGACTTAAAACCCTTTAGAATCCGCAGTTACAAAAAAAGGTGGGGGGTGGGGGTACTTTTCCACAGGCCTGCCACGGATGTCGCGCCAGGGGTTTACCCTGAGAGCCTTTTGCGAAGGGCTGGTTATCGCTTACAATCGCGGGTTTCTCGGGATTCCGAAAGAGGAGCCATGGCCCAGGTCTATCCCTTCCGTGCCCACCGGTATAACCCCGCGCTCGTCATGCCCGAACGCGTCCTCACCCAGCCCTACGACAAGATTTCTCCCGAGATGCAGGAAAAGTATTACGCCGCCGATCCCCACAATCTGATCGGCATTGAAAAGGGCCGAACGTTCCCGGCCGACACGCCGCAGGAGAACGTTTATACGCGCGCCGCTGCGGCGCTGGAGCGCTGGATCGCTGAAGGCACAATCGTGCGGGACTCGGTGCCCGCGTTCTATGCGTATTTCCAGGATTATGCTGTCCCCGGCTCGAACGAACGCCGCGTGCGCAAAGGCTTTATCGGTCTGGGCAGACTGGAAGACTACGAGGCAGGCGTCGTGTTTCGCCACGAGCAAACGCTTTCGGCGCCCAAGGCCGACCGCCTCGAGTTGTTGCGACACACCCGCGCGCAGACCGGCCAGCTCTTCATGTTGTACTCGGACCCGGAATGCCGTGTGGACGCGCTGCTGAACCAGGCCGCTGCAGCGGCGCATCCTGCTGTGGACGTGCGCGACGAGTTTGGCGTTCTCCACCGGCTCTGGCCGATTGCGGACCCGGCGCAGGTGGCCGAAATCCAGCGGCTCATGGGGCCGCAGAAGCTCGTTATCGCCGACGGCCACCATCGCTACGAAACCGCTCTGAACTATCGCAATGAACGCCGCGCCGCCGGCGCTGCCGGTCCCGATGCGGCGAGTGAGCGCACCATGATGACTTTCATCAACGCGCATAGCGAGGGCCTGACCATTCTGCCGACCCATCGCGTCGTCTCCAATCTAATAGACTTCAGCCTTCATCACCTGTTCGGCCAACTCCTGCCCCATTTCGATATCGGCGTACATCCCTTCAACGACCAGCGCGAGCGCAGTCAGGCCTACGATGCGTTCCAGAGCCACTTCACCGAAGAATGGCGCGACCGCAGCCGCCGCTGCGTCGGAATTTACGCCGGCGCCGACCGGAGCTGGTGTGGGGAGCAGGCGTTCTTCGTTCTCTGCCTAAAGCACGGGGCGGATCTGGCGAAACTCTTGCCGGCGATCTCACCGCCGCAGCGCGAGCTGGACGTCGTGTTGCTTCACCAATTCCTTCTGGGAAGATGCCTCGGCATCACCGAGCAGGCCGTCACTGCGGAGACGCATATCACCTACGAACGCGAAGTGGATGCAGCCATCGCCGCGGTGGACCGCGGCGCGGCGCAAGTCGCCTTCGTCTTGAACCCGGTCGCGGTCGAACAGGTGATGCGCATCGCCACCGCGGGCGAGGTCCTGCCGCAGAAGTCCACCGACTTCTATCCCAAGCTCCTGAGCGGAATCACGATTTACCGGCTGGAAGAGTGAATGGAATGGGTTGGCAGGGACGCAGAACGTCCATGGCGGCAGCCGGGGGAACGCTCCCCCGAGCTCACTCGATTGGCTGCGCCCCCGCCGAGAAATTACTTCGAGAAGCTGCGGACGGCGTCGGCTTCGGTCTTTTCCACGTCGAAGACCGTGACCAGCTTCGTGATCTGCAGCACTTCCTGGAACTTCGCGCCCAGGTGGCAGAGCTTCAGCGCGGCGCCTTGAGTCTTCGCGCTGCTGTGCGCCGCCACCAGCGTGCCCAGCCCGGCGCTGTCGATAAACGTGACGTTGCTCATGTTCAGCACGATCTTCTTTTTGCCCTGGCTGAGCAATCCCTTCACCTTTTCACGGAGCAGAGTGCTCTCTTCCCCGAGCACGACGCGTCCTTCCAGCGCCAGAACGGAAACACCATCCACTTCCCGGCTTGTCACTTTCAGTGCCACGGTCCTTCCTCCTCTGCGTGCGAGATTGACTCCGGAAGCAGGCGATCCGGCGTCGCAAGAAACGATCAGTAGTAATCCGAACAGGACATGTAGTATCCGCAAATCGGGCAAACCAGCTTGCAGTGGTTCGCTGCCAGCGGCTGCGAGCAGACCGGGCAGTAACGCGAAGGCTCCTCGGTAGGCCTTTTCACCCGGTCGTCCGCGGGGGACACCAAGTCCTTAGTTGCAGCCTTTTCCACGGCCCAGAGTTTATAGCACATTCCCCCATTCGGGCAAAAGGGACGAAGGGCGCCGGCCCGGCTAGGAGAGACGCCGCAGGGGCGTGAGAGCTTGATGCGGTTTCGCGAGTTGCACACTCACTATTTGCGATGTTTCTCCGTTTCGGGAGCGGCAGGGTCGGGCATGTAGATGCCCTTGCGGGGCAAGCCGGCGCGCTCGAATTGAACCGTCGTGTGCGTGATATGAAATTCCCCTCGCAAGCGTTCCTCGATGGCGCGCAGAATCTTCTCGCTTTCGTCCATGTGCATGTCCGGGATGCAGACGTGGCAAGAAAGCGCGTGCAACTCCGCTCCGAGCGTCCAGACGTGCACGTCGTGCACTTCCTGCACGCCGGGAATCTCCAGGATGCCGCGCGCCACTTTTTCCACGCGGACTCCCGACGGCCTGCCCTCAAGGAGAATGTGCGCCGCGTCTCTCAAGATGCCGTAGCTCGACCATAGGACCAATGCGCCAATCGCCAAGCCCAGCGCGGGATCGATCCAACGCGCGCCGGTCGAGCGAATCACCAATGCCCCGGCCAGGATGCCGATATTCGAGAGAGTGTCCCCGAAATTGTGCACCAGCACGCTGCGCAGGCTCAGATCGCGCCGCCCGCGGACCAGCGCGAGCGTGATTCCGCCGTTCACGACGAGCGCGAAGAGCGAGGTCCAGATCATCCAACTTTCACTCACCGCCACGGGACGCCGGAATCGTTCGAGCGCTTCGTAACCCAATCCGAACGCGACAACCACAAGAAGAACGGCATTGGTGAACGCGGCGAGAATCCCCGCGCGGTGGTAGCCGTACGTTTTCTCGGAATCGGCGGGACGCGCCGCCCAACGAAGCGCAAACCACGAAATCCCCAGCACCGGAATGTCCGAGAGATTGTGCAGGGCGTCGTTCAGCAGCGCTACCGAATGGCCCAGTATTCCGCCGGCGATTTCCGCGAGGACAAGCCCCAGCGTCGCCGCCATTGACCAGCCGAGGGCTCTTGCGCCCGGGCCTGCATGCGCGCGCACCGGTCCGTGAAGATGCTCACCCGAGTGGCTGTGCCCAGCGGTATCAACGTGCATGTCCCCATTCTATGCGCTACGACCCTCGCGCGCATGGGCAACGACCGGCCATTAGGCAGTTTGACACGTCCTGGAGCCATGCGGATTGACTCGCAAGGAAGCGCTGCCTACCATCGCTAGATAGCGTTTCGCCCTTTGCTCAGGCGGGGGATCGATCGCGGGCGGGCGCCGGCGCGTGGCTTCGCATGAACGGCAACCAGACCAGGCTGAGCTTTTGGGGTGTCCGCGGCTCGACGCCGACAGTGGATCCGGCGACGTGGCGCTTTGGCGGCAATACGCCGTGCCTCGAGCTGGTCACGCCGGACGGCACGCAATTCATCCTCGATTGCGGCACGGGACTGCGCATGTTGGGCAATAGCTGGGACCGTCCGAGCAATGCGGACGGCGGGCAAGCGCACATTTTCGTCACGCACTATCATTGGGACCACATTCAGGGCATCCCGTTTTTCGCGCCGCTCTATTCGGAGAGGAACCAGTTCCATTTCTACAGCTTCCGGTCGAAGTTCCTGGGCCGCAACAGCCTCAAACAAGTCTTTGAAGCACAAATGGCCCTCCCCTATTTCCCTGTGGATCTCTCGGCTATGTCGGCCAAGCGCAAGTTTACCGAAGTGGGCGATGGCGACGCGCTATCCATCCAACAGACGAAAATTTCAGCGCGATTGCTGAACCATCCGCAGGGCGCGCTCGGTTTCCGCTTCGACACGCCGGCTGGAACGATCGTTTACGCGACGGACAACGAGCCGGGCGACCCGGTCCTCGACCAATCGCTGCGCGAGCTGGCCGCCGGCGCCGACATTCTCATCAACGACGCGCAATACACGTCCGAGCAGCTTGCCGGCACACGTAAGGGATGGGGACATTCTTCCTGGGTCGAAGGCGTGAAGCTGGCCAAGGAAATCGGCGTGAGGACACTGGTTCTCTTCCATCACGACCCGGACTCGACCGACCGCATCGTGGACGATCGACTGCGGCAGGCACGCAATCATTTCGATTCGGTCTACGCCGCTACGGAGGGCATGGTGATGACGCTCGGCGGCGAGCGCGTCGAAGTCCTCCTACCGGGGTCGCGCTCGGTCATGCGCGGCGAAGCTCACTTCCGCGCCGTCGTCGCGGGCACGACCGAAGACGGCCAGAGCTTTCACGAAGAGACGTTTGTGCGCGACCTTTCTCTACAGGGCGCACTCATGTACCTCAACCACAGTCCACGGCTGCAGTCCGAGCTGGAAGTCACGATGGAAACCCCGGGCAAGAACGGCACGGGCTCGATGCGCCTGCGCGGTTACGTCGTACGGATCGACCCGGGCGGTGAGCGCGGTCAGTCGGCCGTGGGCGTCGTCTTCACTGAATGACCATTACGCAGCCGGCGCGCACTTCGAATGCTCATCATCAATTGTGCTAGTTGTGTTCAGCTCAGACGATTGCGGTAGAGGGCCATGCCGACGGCCGCGTCCATGCCCAATTTTTCGAGGGCGCGAATCTCGCGGCGGCTGCGAATGCCGCCGGCAGCAAGAATGGGCAGGCGCGTGGCGCGGCGCAATTCACGGTACCAGCCGAGCCGCGTTCCTCGCATGGCGCCTTCCCGTTCGACGCAGGTGCAGAAGAACGCCGCGCAGTACGGTTCGAGTTCGTGCATGGCTTCTTCCGAGCGCAGCCGCAGGCGTTCTTTCCATCCGCGGATCACGATGCGCCCGTGTTCGGCGTCGAGCGCCACCACCAAACGCTTCTTCCCGATGGCCGAGCGAAGCTTGCGCAGGAATCCGTGGTCGATACGGCCGTCGCGAAACGCCGCGCTCCCCACGATCACCTGATCGGCGCCCGCGCGCACGAGACTTCGCGCCTTCGCGACCGTGCGCACGCCTCCGCCCACGCGCACTCGAAAGCCGTATTTTTCTCGCGCGCGATGGGACAGTTTTCTAACCAGCGCGAGGTTCGAGCCTTTGTGCATCGCGGCATCCAGGTCAATGACGTGCAGCCAGCGGTAGCCGCGGAACCGTTCGAGCAGGCCAAAGACATCGTCCACCGCCAGCGCGCGCCGGCGCCCGTGCACGAGTTGCACGGCGCGGCCGTCCTGCAGATCGATGCAAGGAATCAGCATTGGCTGAGCCTCACAGGGATGCCATGCGCGGCGAGGAACTGCTTGAGCGCATGGATGGGCTGGATTTCATCGTGAAAAATCGAAGCGGCGAGCGCCGCATCGGCCGCGCCCTTCTCGAAGACTTCGAGGAAGTGCTCGGGCGTGCGCGCTCCGCCCGAAGCGATCACCGGAACGGAAACAGCGCACGACACCGCCGCGGTCAAATCACAATCGAAGCCGATCTGCGTGCCATCGCGATCCATCGACGTGAGCAAAATCTCTCCGGCGCCGCGGGAGACGCCTTCCTGCGCCCAGGCCACCGCGCCGAGATCGACCGGCTCGCGTCCGCCGCGCACGGTGATGTGCCAGCCGTTTCCGCCGGCACGAGCGTCAATCGCGAGGATCACGGCTTGCGAGCCGAATTCGGCAGCCAACTCGCTGATGAGTTCCGGGCGGCGAACGGCGGCGGTGTTCACCGTGACTTTGTCGGCACCGGCGCGGACGACAGCCCGCGCGTCTTCGAGAGCGCGGATGCCGCCTCCGGCGGTCAGCGGTATGGAAAGCTCGGCGGCCGCGCGCGCGATCACGTCAACGTAGGTGGCCTTTTCGGCGGGCGACGCGGCGATATCCAACACGACTAACTCGTCGGCGCCCTCGATGTTGTAGCGCGCCGCAAGCTCGGCGGGATCGCCCGCGTCGCGCAAGCCCACGAAGTTGATGCCCTTGACGACGCGCCCGCCGCGGCAGTCGAGACAGGGAATGATGCGCCTCGCCAGGGTCATCGCGCCACCTCCAGAAAGTTCTTCAGGATTTTTGCGCCTGCGGTAGCGGATTTCTCCGGGTGAAACTGCACCCCAAACAAATTGCCTTGCTCCACCGCCGCAACAAACTCGGCGCCGTGCTCGCACGTGGCCGCAGCAGCAGGAGAAACTTCCGTCGCGGCGAAGGAATGCGCGAAGTAAAAGAACTCGCTTTCGGGGATGCCGCGAAAAAGCCGAGTTTCGCGCAGCGGCCGCACCTGATTCCAACCCATGTGCGGCAACTTGACGTTGTGCGGCAGCTCGGCCACTTTTCCGGGAAGAATGCCGAGGCCCGCGAGGCCCGGGGCCTCATCGCTGGTTTCGTAGAGCGCCTGCAACCCGAGACAGATGCCGAGAAACGGAACACCTGCGGCAATGCGTTCGCCGAGCGGGCCACGTAAGCCCTGGTCATCAAGCGCGCGAACCACCGCAGCATAGTGACCCACGCCAGGAAGAACGATCGCGGCGGCCTGGCGCAACGGCTCGGCTGCGGTGATGCGCTCGGTCTCGGCGCTCAGCCGCCGCAGCGCCCGCTCAACCGACGGCAGATTCCCCGCGCCATAATCGATCAGCGATATTTTCACAACAGTCCCTTGGTGCTCGGGAGAATGCGCCGCAACTGTGGATCGCGCGCCACAGCGAATCGCAGCGCCCGCGCAAAGGCCTTGAACAGCGCCTCCACCTGATGATGCGATGAACGCCCCTCGATCAGCCGAAGATGCACGTTGGCACGCGCGGCCTGCGCGAATCCGCCGAAAAAGTCCTCGAGCAGTTCGGTCTGAAAATCACCCACGCGTTTCGCGCTGATCTTCCACCGGCAAATGCACGCCGGACGGCCGCTCAGATCCACCGCAGCGGCCGCGAGGGTCTCATCCATGGGCATCAGGAAATACCCGGCGCGAAAAATGCCGCGCTTGCTCCCCAGCGCCTTGACCACGGCTTCGCCGAGTGCGATGCCGGCGTCCTCGACGGTGTGATGCTGGTCCACATCGAGGTCGCCGCGCGCCTGAAGATCTAGATCGAACCCTCCATGCCGCGCGAAAAGCTCGAGCATGTGGTCGAAGAAGCGAATGCCCGTCGAAATGCGTGCGCGGCCGCGGCCATCGAGCGTCAGCCGCACGCGAATGTCTGTTTCCTTGGTGGTGCGCCGCAACGCGGCCCTGCGCGCCGGAGGTCTCTTCTTAGGCATGGCGTTCGATCGCGGCGATCACGCGCCGCATCTCCTTTCGCGTCCCGATGGAGATCCGCACCGGGCCGGTCCGGCCGAATGCTGCGCTTCGATCGCGGACTAGAATGTTCTCCCGCGCGAGTTGCCGGACGAGCTGCGGCCCGTCTGCGCCGAAATCGACCAGGATGAAATTTCCCGCGCTCGGGTAAGTTCGAAACTCCAACTTCTGCAAGGCGGCCTCGAATTCGCGGCGGGCCTGCAGCACTTCGGCGATGTAGCGGCGGATTGCGCGGCGGTCGCGAATCGCTGCCTCCGCGGCAACCAGCGCCGCGCTGTTCACCGCGAAGGGCATCGCGACGCGGCGGAAGAGCTCGACGAGCTTCGCGTGCGCGATCAAACCGCCGAGCCGCAAACCTGCCAAGCCGGCCGCTTTCGAAAATGTGCGGATAACGACCAGGTTCGGGTGGCGCCGAATCCAGGGCACTACCGTCAGGCCGGAATACTCCACGTAGGCCTCATCCACGATCACAGCCGTGTGCCGGGCAACCTTGAGAATCTTCTCGAGCTCCGCGCGCCCGAGCAGCGTGCCCGTCGGATTGTTCGGGTTCGCGATAATCAGGAGCCGCGGGCGTTTTTTGAGCGCGGCCAGGACTTCGTTCATCGGGAAACTTAATTCGGCGCCGTAGCGCGGAGCGATCACGCGCGCACCGAACACCTCGGCATAGAAGCGGTACATATTGAACGTCGGCTCGGGAATGGTCACGGCGCTGCCCGGGTCGACGAATACATCGAAAGCGGTGCGCAGCGCGTCGTCGGCTCCGTTTGTGAGCAGAAGTTCGCCCTGGCGCACGCCGAAGAATCGCTCGAGCGTTCGCGTCGTTTTGTCGTACTCGGTGTACATCGCCAGGTCCAGCGGCGTGAGCCGGGCCAGGGCGCGGCAGGCCGCACGCGAGGAGCCGACGGTGTTCTCATTGAAGTCGAGGCGCAGTTTCTCCGCGCGCCCCTCTTCAGGAGGCACGTAGGGCTGAAGCTTCAGGACCGAGCGGCGGATGGGAAGCGTGGGCTTCACTCGCGCTCCTCCGCTGCGTTTCGGGAGGTGCGAAGTTCCGCGGCGCGCGCGTGCGCTACCAGTCCTTCGGCCTGTGCCAGCGCGCGGACGACAGCCGCCAATCGCGCAGAACCCTTTCGAGAAACTTTCTGCACGGTGATGCATTTCACAAAATCAGCCGCGGAGAGCCCGCCGCGGGCGCGAGCCCAGCCTCCCGTGGGCAGGACGTGGTTGCTTCCCGTCGCGTAATCGCCGTGCGGCTGCGCGCTCCACGGCCCGAGGAAAATCGTGCCCGAGGCCGTGATCTTATCGAGCAATTCCCCTTCCGGAAGGCTGAGATGCTCGGGCGCAAACCGGTTGACAAACTCGATCGCTGTCCGCCGATCGCGGGCAAGGACGATCGCCCCGGCATGGCGCAGCGATTGCCGCGCTGCATTCTCCCCCGGCAAGAAGGCGAGCTGGCGCCGGACCTCATCGCGAACGGTTGCGGCAAATTTCTTCGCTGTTGTGACGAGCAGCGCCGCCGCATCCGGAGCATGCTCGGCCTGGGCGATCAGGTCGGCCGCGATCCATTCGGGATTGCCGCGGTCGGCCAGAACGATCGCCTCCGTCGGCCCCGCAGGAAGATCGATGCCGCAATCGCCGCTCACGAGCTGCTTTGCCGCGGTCACGAAGCGGTTTCCGGGGCCGAGGATCTTGTCCACCCGTGGAATCGAGCTCGTCCCGTACGCCAGCGCGGCGATGGCTTGCGCGCCTCCCACTCGCGCGAGGCGTTTGATGCCCAGCCAATCGGCTGCGGCAAGCAATTCCGCGTTCGGCCGCGGACACACCGCCACGATTTCGCGCACGCCCGCAACCTGAGCGGGAACCGCGGTCATCAGGAGCGTGGAAACCAGCGAGAATCGCCCGCCGGGAATGTAGCAACCAACGCGGTCGAGCGGCGAAACCTTCACTGCGATGCGCACGCCCGGCTCGACCTCGAGCATCCACGGCCGCGGCAATTGCTTCCGCGCCACGCGGCGAATGTTCCGTGCGGCGTGCTCGACGGCCTTTAGAAACTCGCGGCTTGCCGCGCGCCGCGCCGCACGCATTTCGGCTTTGCCGATCCAGAGCGTTCGCGGAGTGAGGCGCGCGCCATCGAACTTTTTCGCCCAGGCGAACAGCGCGCGGTCGCCGCGGCGGCGCACGTCCGCGACAATCCTCGCGGCGATTCGCTCGGCTTCCACATCGCGCGTTTCGCGCGCCGCGAGCAGCCGCCGCTCCACTTCCTTCGTCAATGTGAGGATGCGCATCATTGCACTTTGATCAGGGCACGATCTTATTCAGCGGGTATTCCACAATACCTTCCGCCCGCGCCACTTTGAGTTTCGGAATGATCTGTCGCACGACCGATTCTTCAATGATCGTGTTCACCGCCACCCACTCGGGATCGCTCAGGTGCGAGACCGTCGGCTTCTTGAGCGCGGGCAGCACAGCCAACACTCCCGGCAAATCGTCGGCGCGCACGTTGAGCATCAGCCCGACTTTTCCCGCCGCGGCGATGGCGCCTTCGAGCATCACCACGAGGTTCTGCGCCTTCTCAAGCTTCCAGGGATCGGCGGCCGAGCGATGGTTCATGATGAAAATCGTGGCCGACTCAAGAACCGTGTCCACGATGCGCAGCCGATTGGCGCGCAGCGACGAGCCGGTTTCGGTCACTTCCACGATGGCGTCGGCGAGCTGCGGCACTTTCACTTCCGTCGCGCCCCAGGAAAACTCCACTCGCGCCTTGACGCCGTGCCGCGCGAGGTACGCTTCGGTGAGCTTGACGACTTCGGTGGCGACAACTTTGCCTTCGAGGTCTTTCACCGTGCGCACTGGGGAATCCTCCGGCACGGCCAGCACCCAGCGCACGCGCACCATCCGCTGTTTCGCGTAGACCAGCTCGGTGAGCTGGCGAACGTCCGCGCCCGTTTCCAGCACCCAGTCCTTGCCGGTAATACCGGCATCGAGCGCGCCGGTCTCGACGTAGCGCGCCATTTCCTGCGCGCGGATGAGCAGGCACTCGATTTCCGGATCGTCCACCGACGGAAAATAGCTCCGGGAATTGAGCGTAATGCGCCACCCAGCGCGCGCGAAGAGATCCAGGGTCGCGTCCTGCAGGCTGCCTTTTGGCAGGCCCAGTTTCAGCCGGTTCATTGTTTGCTCTCTTTCTTATACACGGCAGCCGGATCGAACGTGCGTTCCTCCACCACCCGCGCTTCGCCGTCAGCGCCCCATTGTCTAAAGAAGCAGCTTCGGTAGCCTTCGTGGCAAACGCCCGGCCCGATCGGGTCCACGCGCACGAGCAAGGCGTCGGCATCGCAGTCTATACGCATTTCGCGCACGCGCAACGTGTGGCCGCTGCTCTCGCCCTTTCTCCAGAGCCTTTTCCGCGTCCGGCTATAGAAGGTCACGTCACCGCTCCGGCGCGTTTCTGCGAGCGCCTCTTCGTTCATGAAGCCGAGCATCAGGACTTCGCCCGTCTTGGCATCCTGCACGATGGCAGGAAGAAGCCCTCCGCTCTTGGTAAAATCCAGTTCCACGTTTCCTCCCGAAAAACAAAAAACCCGCCGGCGTCTCTTGCGCCAGCGGGCCGATATGCGCGCGATTTCAGCGTATCGCTATGCGCACCCCCGCAGGCGCGGCCGATGGCCGTGATGATGATGGCGTTGAATGTGAGCCTGCCGTTGCATAGCGTGCAAATAAATTATCGGAACCAGCCTGCCCTGTCAAGGGCGCGTGCGGTATGCTGTGCGGCGGCGGCTCGTGGCCTCGCCCGAGCGGCATGGAGGGTGGGCATGAAACGCAGAGAATTTGCCAAGCGCGCGGCGGCGGCCGCAATCGTCGGGTCGCTTCCGTGGAACACTCAGCGAGCGCAAGAACCATCTCCTTCGCCGAAACGGGAGAATGGCCCTTCCTCGCGCAGCGAAGAGCTGAAGAGGAAGGCCCTGGCGCAGCAGGAGGAACGCGTGAGCGCGCTGCGAGCGAAGCCGCTGCCGTACGGCCTCGAGCCGGCGTTCGTGTTCTCTGCGAAGCCCCGGGAGAGAAGGCGCAGGAAGTGAAAGGAACAGCTCCAGGCGTGAAATATGCATCACAAGACCCAATGGCCCAGTTTCCGACACGGAACAGTTCTGGTTGCAGCAAATCCCGGAAACGGCGCTTATCGCTCGGTACAAACAGGGAGGATTTCATGAAGCGAATCGTTTGGGCACTATGTTTCACGGCTCTTGCTGTCTTCTATCTGTGCGCTCGCCCTGCGGCAGCGCAGAACCCCGAAATCAAGTTCATTGCCGACACGTTTGTCGTGCAAGCCGAAGGGAGGTATGAAGCCGATCCGGACTTAGCGACATTGACCTTCAACATTAGCTCGCAGGACAAAGAACTGCGGAAAGCGTACGACACTGCAACGCAGTCGATGCGCAAGATCGTCGATCTCGCCGACCGGAATGGCTTGAAGAAGGAGGACGTCGCGGCAGGCGTTTTGACTGTCACTCCATTCTACGAAGGTGACAGGAAGAAGCGCGCGCGAAGCTATTCAGTGCAAGGCCAGATTGTGCTCAAGGTGAGAGACTTCACCAAGATTGGGCAACTCATCGACGAGTCAGTGCAGGATGGGATCACGGACTTCCGTTCGCTGACGTACTCACTTGCCGATGAGGAGGCCGCCAAACAGAAGGCTGTGGCGGAAGCAATGAGACGTGCCGTTGGCCGCGCGACCGCCGCTCTGGAACAGAAAGGGCAAAAGGTTGGCGCCCTCCGGTACGCCACTCTGGATGTAAAGCAATTGGTCGCGGTGGCCCAAATCGAGTCCAGCGGCCGGAGCATGTACCAGTTCGCAGAACTTTCGTCTGGCGTCTCCAGTTCACCGCGCAAGGACGCGGCTCCTGTACCGCCGCCGCTCCCGCAGCCTGAAAAAATCACGATCAGCGCGACGGTCCAGTGCGCATTTCAAATCCAGTGAGGGGATCCGTGACGCCATAAGCCGTCGGTTGAATCCCGGGAGTAGGACAAATACTCATGCTGTCTGACGACATCCTCTACCTGAGCGTGTGGGAGCTGGGGGCGCGAATCGCGGCGCGGTGGATTTCGCCCATCGAGCTGACTGAGGCGTACCTCGAGCGGTTGGAGCGCATCGGGCCGAAGCTGGGCGCGGTGGCCACGGTCACGCGCGAACTGGCGATGGAGCAAGCGCGCGCGGCGGAACAGGAGATCGCGGCGGGGCATTCGCGCGGACCACTCCACGGGATTCCTTACGGGGCGAAAGACCTGCTGGCCACGCGCGGCATTCCGACAGCCTGGGGCGCGCCACCGTTCAAGAAACAGGTCTTCGATTACGACGCGACCGTGATCCGCAAGCTGCGCGAGGCAGGCGCGGTCCTGGTGGCGAAGCTGGCCATGATCGAGCTGGCGGGCGGAGGCGGATACAACAGCGCCAGTGCGTCGTTGCAGGGCGCGACGCGGAACCCGTTCAACACGGGTTACTGGGCCGGGGGCAGCTCGAGCGGGCCGGCCGCAGCAGTGGCGGCGGGTCTCGTGGGATTCGCGATCGGCTCGGAAACGCTGGGCTCGATCGTCACGCCCGCGGCATTTTGCGCAGTGAGTGGGTTGCGCACAACCTACGGGCGCGTGAGCCGGCACGGAGCGATGCCACTCTCCTGGACGATGGACAAGCTGGGACCGATGTGCCGCACGGCGGTGGACTGCGGCTTGGTGCTGAACGCCATCGCGGGTGAAGATTCGCTGGATGCGGCATCGCGGCGAGAGCCTCTCTACTGGTGGCCGCCGAATGACGAAAAGCGCGCGCGGTCGCTGGCCGGAAAGCGGCTCGGCGTGCTGCGGCCGGATTTCAAGACGGCGGGCAATGCGGACGTCGGCGCAAACTTTGATGCGGCGCTCGAGGTGTTGCGGAAGATCGGCGCTCGCGTCGAGGAAACGTCATTGCCGGAGTTTCCTTACGCCGCGGTCGCCGAAACGATCTACTCCGCGGAGATGGCTTCCGTCTTTCGGCCCTTTGTGGAAAGCGGCCAAGTGGACGGACTGCTCGACGATTCCCAGAAGGCCGGGCTCGTCGCGGCGCAATCGCTGCGGGCCACCGATTATCTCGACGCCTGCCGGCTGAGAACCGAGATTCAGTCGGAGATGGCGAACCTGTTCGAGAAATACGACGCGCTGGCGGCGCCCAGCCGGACCTCGACGGCCCCGGCAGTGGACCGCGACTTCGAAGCCGCGCCGGAGACCCCCGATCGAGCCAACTTGATCGCGGGGTCGAACATCGCGGGCCTGCCGGCGATCTCGGTGCCGTGCGGGTTCACGAGGGAGAAGAACCTGCCGATCGGGATCCAATTCGTGTGCGACGCGCTGCGCGAGGATGCGTGCATCGAGTGCGCGCACGCCTACCAATTGGCCACGGACTGGCATACGCGCCGCCCGAAGCTTCAGTAACTCGTGGGAGCCTCCGGACCATATACTGCGTTGAAAGATAAAAAAGGCCGGAGCGCTCGACCCGCAGACCCGGCGGTGTTACGATAAATGGCGGGGGGATAGGACAGGGGGCTGCATTCGCCAGGCGCGGCGAGTTTGGTTCTTGGTCATCGTCGCTGAGGCGAAACTGCCAATGTGCCGCCAAGATGGTGTTCAATATTGAACTGACACCCGTGTCCCTTGTTCTTAGCATATGAGTGCGGTTAGGGGAGCGGGAGGACTGTTGGGTAAGCGGGTCCCAGCCTGCCAGCTTTACCCCAGTCACCTTGGTTTTGGGCCTGCACTGAGGACTACGCAGTATTGTCATTCTCCCTCGCTGCCGGGTCGCCGTTTTTTCGACTGAAAGGTCATATAAGGGTTGCGCGTGTCCGACAGCCTTCCCTTCAAACAGGCAGGGTGCATGTTGAAGAAACTTCATCTCTACCTCATCAAGCCGTCGCAGTATGACGACGATGGATACGTGGTGCGTCACTGGCGCGGCGTTTTGCCGAGCAATACTCTGGCGTGCCTGGCCGGGCTGACCGAAGACGCCCTGGCGAAGAAACAGTTGGGCGAATCGCTGCGCGTCAAGGTTCACCTGCTGGATGAAACGGTGAACCGCGTTCCGGTGAAACGCATCTGCCGGTCTCAACGCGGCAGCCGCACCAAGACCATCGTCTGCCTTGTGGGCGTGCAGACCAATCAGTTCCCCCGGGCTTCCGATCTGGCGTACGAGTTCCGCCGCGCCGGGCTGACCGTGATGATCGGCGGCTTCCACGTCAGCGGCTACTTGGCGTTGCTGCCCGACATCCCTGCGGACATTCAGCGGCTCATGGACGCGGGGGTCACGATTGTCAAAGGCGAGGTGGAAGAGGTCTGGGGCGACCTGCTGTGCGATGCCGTCAACGACCGGCTGAAGCCGCTCTACGACTTTATCGACAGCAAGCCGGATCTGTATGAGAAGCCGCTCCCGGCGATTCGCAAGAAATACCTGAAAAAGTTCGTGGCCCCGAACTTCGGCACGCTCGACTGCGGGCGCGGCTGCCCCTTCGAGTGCACTTTCTGCACGATCATCAACGTCCAGGGCCGCAAGATGCGGCATCGCTCGGCCGAACACATCGCCCAGGCCATTCGCAGCAACTCCCGGGAAAACGGCGTTACTTTCTACTTCTTCACCGACGACAACTTCGCGCGCAACAAGAACTGGGAACCGATCTTCGACGCACTCATCCGCTTGCGCGAGGAAGAGAACATTCCGGTGAAGTTCATGATGCAAGTGGACGTGCTCTCCTGGAAAATCAAGGATTTCGTTTCCAAAGCGCGCCGCGCGGGTTGCACGAACGTCTTCATCGGTATGGAGAGCGTGGACCCGGGCAATCTGGCCGCTGCCGGCAAGAAACAGAACCATGTAAACGAATACTCACTCTTGATTAATGCCTACCGCGACGCGGGGATCAGCACCCACGTGGGCTACATCATCGGGTTTCCCTTCGACAACGTTGAATCGGTGAGGCGCGACGTTTCCTATCTGATGAATGACGTGCGCCCCGACCACGCCTCGTTTTTCATGCTCACGCCGCTGCCCGGCTCGATGGACCACCTGATGATGGCCCGCCGCGGAGAGTGGATGCACCCCGATTTCAACCGCTACGATTCCCATCATGCCGTCACAGTTCATCCCTTCCTGAAGAACGGCGCCTGGGAAGACATGTATTCGGAGGCCTGGCGCACGTTCTACGGCTTTGACAACATGAAGGCGGTCCTGCGGCGTTCTCCGAAAAAGAGCTACTGGAATAATTTCGTGCGCTTCATCTGGTACAAGAACTCCATCCAGACCGAAGGGCGTCACCCGATGATGTGCGGCTTTTTCCGGCTGAAGGGCCGCAAAGACCGCCGCCCGGGCTTTCCCATTCTCCCTCGCTGGGAGTATTACCGGCAGCGCGCGAAAGAGATTCGCGCGCACCTTAGCAGCATGGTGAGCCTCCTGTTCGAGATGGAGGAAGTCTGGCTGCAAACGCGCTACCCGAGTGAGGCCGAACAGCGCGTCGCCGAAGAACTGGCAAAGATTCGCGCCGCTTACGGCCGGCTGAGGGTTGCTGATTGGCAGGCTGCCTACATGCGGGCCAAGAGCCATTTTCCTTCGCTCCGCGTGCCTTCCAAGGTTCACTTGTTCTGGGCCAAGTGGTATCCGCTGCTGGCTCCGAGCAAGGTGTACACGCGGGCCGACATCGACTCGTTCTGGCACAGCGTGCAGCAGCGCTGGACCGAGCGCAGTTGGTTCCGCATTCCCGTGCATCGCGTTCCGCTCTATCTCTTTCGCGATGCCCAGCTTTCCCTGATGTTCTTTTTCTACTTGGTCCGAGCGAACTAGCGCGCCAATCGCGCGGCCGATCTCCCATTGAGTGCTTTGCGAACGCGGCCGGCTCGACCTGCCTGCCGGACATTGCTACCATAACCGCAGAAACCCATGCCAAAGGCAAAGACACGACCGGCGCGTGTGCGCTCGGGGCGCAGCGATTTGGCGCGGCGCGTCCTGAGCTACCTGCGGCGTTATGAGATGGTGAAAGCGGGAGACCGCGTCGCGGTGGGATGCTCGGGTGGGGCGGATTCCACGTCACTGCTCCTGCTTCTCGAGGAACTGCGCGAGCTCCTGGGAATCCAGCTCGCGGTGCTGCACTTCAACCATCATCTGCGCGGCACGGACTCGGACGAAGACGAACGGTTTGTGCTGAGCCTCGCGGATTCGCACGGACTCGAGTGCTGCGTGGACGGCGCCGACGTGGCTGCGGAAGCGAGGAAGTCTCGAGCGAACGTCGAAGACACGGCTCGGCGGCTGCGCTACGCATTTTTCCAGCGCATCGTGGCCGAGGGCCGGGCTACGCGGGTAGCCGTTGCGCACACGATAGATGACCAGGCGGAGACCGTTCTGGCGCACCTGCTGCGGGGAACAGGGCCGACCGGCCTCGGGGGAATCCACCCGGTCGTGGGAACGGTGATCCGGCCGTTACTCGAGATTCGCCGGAACGAGCTGCGTGAGTACCTTCGAGCGAGAAAACAATCGTGGCGCGAGGACAAGAGCAACGTGGATATCGGGCGGACGCGCGCGCGAATCCGTCAAGTGCTCGTGCCGTTGCTCGAGGCGGAGTTTCAGCCTGCGACGGTAGAGCATCTGGCGCGACTCGCGGAGTTCGCGCGAGAGGATGAGAGGTTCTGGCAGGCGCTGGTGGAAGGGCGTCATGGCGCACTCGTCGAGATTAGCGGCTGCGAGCGGCGAATCGCGGTGGGGGATCTGCTCGCGCCGCTGCCTTTGGGCGGTGGAGAGCCGGCCGTGGCCGGATGGTTGGGCTGTCAGGAGGCGCTGGCAAAACGGCTGGTGCGGCGAATCGTGTCGGAGATCAAGCGGCCCGGCGGACAATTGGGGGCAGGACACGTGGAGCAAGTGCTACGGTTGGCGCGTACAGGAAGAAGCGGAGACAGGCTGGACCTCCCGGGCGGACTGCGAGCCGAGCGGGAGCTTGACCGGCTGCTGTTCCACGTGGAAGATTCCAGAAAAGACAGGAGGAAGGCAGTTACCAGGCGGGCCGGAGCAGGCGAGTACGAGTATGAGGTGCGGCTCGACGCCAGGGGTGGCGCGAAGGTCAGGGTTGTCGAACTGGGCAGGTCGGTCTGCCTGAAAGTGATTGACTGGCCTCCGGCTACGGGCGAAACTAGGAAAAGGAGTGAGGTCTTGGACCGCCCCCTTTTGCGTGCTCCCCTTGTTTTGCGCAATTGGCGGCCAGGGGATTCTTATAGGCCCTTGGGGCGCATGGGAGCGAGGAAGCTGAGGCGGCTTCTACTCGAGAAGCGCGTCAGTCAGCGTGCGCGCGTGGGCTGGCCGGTCCTGACCAGCAGAGAACAGATCGTCTGGGTGCAAGGTCTCCCCGTGGCTGCGGAGTATGCTGCGCGGGAAGAGACGCGAAGCGCAGTGGTCATTACCGAGGAATCTCTGTGAGGCTCGGTTCGCGAGTTATGTATACGCCGGGGCGGTTGGCCGCGAGAGTGGCCCAAATGGGGAAGGCTATTTCCCGGGATTACCGGGGCCGCGACATCGACGTGATTGTCATTTTGGAAAATGGTTTCATGTTCGCGGCGGACCTGGTGAGGGAAATCGACGTGCCGGTAGTCTGCCATTTCGTGCGCGAGGTGCTGTCCGACGTCGAACTTTCAGGGTACCCGCGCCGTGAAGTGTACTTCACACAGCGCCCGGTGCTGAAGGGGCGGGACGTCCTGCTGGTCGACGCGGTGCTTGCGACCGGAGTTCCGCAGGACTTTCTGGTGCGGCGGCTGCTGGACAGCGAGCCCAGGTCGCTCAAGCTGGCGGTGCTGCTGGACAAGCCGAAAGGCCGAAAAGTGAGCCTGAACGCTGATTACATCGGGTTTGTCACCGCATCTAATGATCTGGTGGGTTACGGCCTATCGGGGAGCAATGGGCATGGGCGAAACCTTCCGTACATCGCGGCCCAGAAAGGCTCGAAGGCTTCCCGGCGTGGAGGGAAACGGCGCGCAAAGTCTGTGGCCAGGCGCAGCAAGTGAAAGGCCCAGTCACTCCGATGCGCGGAACGGTGCAGTGAGGTCAATGTGAACTCCAGTTCGACAGCGAAGACCATCCTCTTCTGGCTCTCCATCGTGCTGCTGGGCGTGGTGCTTTGGAAGATGATATCTAGCAGCGGGCAGTCAGCGCAGCAAGACGAGCCGACCTACAGCGAATTCATGGCCAAGGTGGATGCCGGCGAAGTGAAAGAGGTGACGCTCTCCATCTCGCCGAATAGCTACGACCTCCAGGGTCAGTACGTGAAAGGGCAGAACCACCAGTTCCACATGACGCTCTTCAAGGAGGCTGCACCCGAGCTGACCAAGGAGCTGCGCGATAAGGGCGTGCCCATCAGGGTCAAGGAGGTTCGCAACAGCGACTGGTTGATTCTGGCCGTTCAGGCGGCGCCGATGCTGCTCTTGCTGGGCTTCGTCTTCTTCATGATGCGGCAGATGCAAGCGGGCGGAAACAAGGCGCTGAGCTTCGGGAAGTCGCGGGCACGGCTGCTCTCGGCCCAACAAAAGAAGGCCACCTTCAAAGACGTGGCAGGCACCGACGAGGCCAAGGAAGAGTTGCAGGAAATCATCGATTTCTTGAAGGATCCGCAAAAATTCCAGAAACTGGGCGGTCGAATACCCAAGGGCGTGCTCCTGGTGGGCCCGCCGGGCACGGGGAAGACACTGCTGGCGCGGGCGATTGCCGGCGAAGCAAACGTGCCGTTCTTCTCGATCTCGGGCTCGGATTTCGTGGAGATGTTCGTCGGCGTGGGCGCGAGCCGGGTACGAGATCTCTTCGAGCAGGGCAAGAAGAATGCCCCGTGCATTATTTTCATCGATGAGATTGACGCGGTCGGGCGCCACCGCGGCGCGGGCCTCGGCGGGGGCCACGACGAGCGCGAACAGACGCTGAACGCGTTGCTGGTGGAAATGGACGGGTTCGAATCGAACGAAGGCGTCATCCTGATCGCCGCGACCAACCGGCCCGACGTGTTGGATCCGGCGCTGCTGCGGCCGGGGCGGTTTGACCGGCGGGTGGTGGTCGCGCGTCCGGACGTCAAGGGCCGCGAGGAGATCCTGCGAGTACACACGCGGAAGGTGCCGCTCTCGGACGACGTGGACCTTTCGGTGATCGCGCGCGGAAGCCCGGGCTTTTCCGGCGCCGACCTGGCGAACCTGGTGAACGAAGCGGCGTTGTGGGCGGCGCGGCAGAACCGCAAATTCGTCATGATGGCCGACTTCGAGATGTCCAAAGACAAGGTGCTCATGGGCGTGGAACGCAAGTCCATGATCTTGTCCGACGAAGAGAAGAAGAATACCGCGTATCATGAGGCCGGGCACGCCCTGGTGGCGGCGATGACGCCGGGCGCGGACCCGCTGCACAAGGTGACCATCATCCCCCGCGGGATGGCCCTGGGCGTCACCATGCAGCTCCCCATCGACGACAAGCACACCTACACCAAGGAATATCTCGAGGTGATGCTGACGGTGCTGATGGGCGGCCGCACCGCCGAGGAGATTTTCCTCGGGCACCTCACCACCGGCGCGGGAAACGACATCGAACGCGCCACCGAAATTGCGCGCAACATGGTTTGCGAATGGGGCATGAGCGAGCTTGGACCGCTGGCGTACGGAAAGAAGGAAGAAGCGATCTTCCTCGGCCGCGAAATCGCCCAGCACCGCGACTATTCGGAAGATACGGCCATCCAGATCGACCGCGAAGTGAAAAAGATCGTCAATAAATCGTACGACAGGGCGAGATACACGCTCGAAACCAACCGCGATACCCTCGAACGCATCGCGCAGGCGCTGCTCGTTCGCGAAGTGCTCGACGCCAATGAAGTGAAGCTGCTCATCGAGGGCAAACAACTGCCGGACAAGCCGCGAACGCCGCTGGTGGCTCCGCCCGCTCCGGCCACGGAGCCGAAGCCGGTGGGGCGGCCGGAACTGCGCCCCGCGCCGGGCTTCACCAAGGGAGAAAAGCCGGCGACCGCCTAGCTCTGAACGGGTCCGAACGAATTTCCTGTAGGGGCGCTCGCCGCGGCGGGCGCCCCATCTTTTTGCAAAAGGCGTAGAATACGCCCATGGCGAAAAAGGAAGCGCGGACCATTGAGGTAACTTGCCCCTGCTGCAAGTCGAAGCTGACCGTGGACCCGGACTTGGCCGCAGTGCTGGCGCATGAGGTTCCGCCACGGGCTGCGCCTGACGTGGACATTTCCGATGCGGCGAGAATCCTGGCCGATCAGGAGCAACGGCGGGAGGACAAGTTCCGCGATTCTTGGAACGCCGAGAAGAATAAGGAAGACGTTTTGAACCGGAAGTTCGAGGAAGCGCTCAAGAAGGCCAAGGACAAGCCGGCGGAGAAACCACTTCGAGATTTCGATCTCGAGTGAGGAGAGCAGCCGAGCGCCGAGTGCGGCCTCCCCGCGATAGAATCGAAGTCCACAAAACATGCTAAGAAGGAAACGATACCGGCTGAAACTGCCGACGAAAACGCTTGAGCTGGGCCAGCGCACGCTGGTGATGGGCGTGCTGAACGTGACGCCGGATAGCTTCTCCGATGGCGGGGCGTTCCTCGAAGCCGAGCGGGCCGTCGAGCACGCGCTCGCGATGGAGCGCGACGGGGCAGACATGGTTGATATCGGCGGCGAGTCCACGCGGCCTGGATCGGAAGGAGTATCTGTCGAAGAGGAGCTGGGGCGCGTTTTGCCGGTGATCGAAGGGTTGCGCGGACAGCTCGGAATTCCGATCTCAATTGACACACGCAAGGCGGAGGTGGCCGAAGCCGCGATTGCAGCGGGCGCGGAAATCATCAACGACATTTCGGGACTGAAGTGCGATCCGCGGATCGCCAAGGTGGCGGCGCAGAGGCGCGTGGCGCTCGTGCTGATGCACATGCGCGGCGAACCGAAAACCATGCAGAAAGGGCCGTTCGCGCGGAACGTAATGCGCGATGTGATTGCGGGCCTGCGCGCGTCGGCAAGAAAGGCAATGCAGGCGGGCGTGCTGCGCAATCAGATTGTCCTCGATCCGGGGATCGGCTTCGGGAAGAGTTTTGCGCAAAATTACGAGATCTTGGCGCAGCTCGCGGAACTCGGGAAGCTCGGCTTCCCGCTGTTAGTAGGCACTTCGCGGAAGGGCTTTCTTGGAACGGCGCTCGCGAGCGAAGGAGAACCCTTGCCACCCGAAGAACGCATTTGGGGAACGGCTGCGACAGTGGCAGCGAGCATTCTAGGCGGTACGCACATCGTCCGCGTACACGACGTGAAGGAGATGGTGCAGGTGGCGCGGGTAGCGGATCGCGCAGTCGCAGTAAAGAAGAAGAGAAAGGGCCCCTGAGACACAGAGATCGCTGAGACAAATGCGGACCAAAAGAAACTGGAGAGACGGGCAAAGAATTCATCCGGGGAGGACTAGCTGATGAGGCGCGGCGCGATCGTTGTGATTTCCATGCTTCTTTGCCTGTTTGCGTGGCCGCTCCCTACTTCGGCGCAGATTCCGCCGGTGAAGACGGCGCCGCTGCAACCGCCGGGAATCCAAGGCGAGCCGGGCTGCTCGGTGACCGAGCCGTCATCGTGCGAGCAGGCAGCGGCCAAGATTCTTCCGCTGGTCATGGGGCCGTCGCCGCTCGAGGGGAACCTGCGGCGGCTCGCGGACGGGATCGGGGGGCGCGTGACCGGCTCGCCGCAGATGGCCAAGGCGGTTGAGTGGGCAGTGGCCGCGTTTCGCGCGGCGGGAATCGGCGTGCACACGGAAAAGTACAGGATCCCGACGACGTGGAGCGAGGGCGAGACGCGCCTTGAGGTGCTCGGGCCAAGAGCCTTCCCCGTGCATGTGGTTTCGGAGGGATGGTCGCCCGCGACGCCTCCGGCCGGAATCGAAGCGCAGCTCCTGGATGTGGGCGGCGGAAGCGCGCAGGAATTCGCGCGCGCGGGAGCGCTCGAAGGCGCGATCCTGCTGGTGCACAGCGATGTGACCGTTACCTGGGCTGACCTTTTCAACGAGTACCTGCCGGCGCCGGCGATCATCGAGCGCGCGGTGAAGGGCGGCGCGGCCGCGATTCTGTGGACGAGCGCGCGGGAGCGGATGCTGCTTTACAGGCATACCAACGCCATCGCGGGGGAGATCGACCGGATCCCGCAAGCGGTGGTGGCGCGCGAGGACGCACTGCGGTTGGCTCGCTTGGCGTCGGGCGGGGCCAGCGGCGAGAAGGTGCGTGTGCGGCTCACGATGCCGAACAATGTGGGCGGACCGGCAGAGCAGGAAAACGTCGTCGGCGAGATCCGCGGGTGGGGGAAGCCGGACGAAGTGGTGATCCTCGGGGCGCACCTTGATTCGTGGGAGCTGGGAACGGGCGCGCTCGACAACGGCTGCAACGCGGCGATGGTGATTGAGGCAGCGCGGGCCATCCGGTCGACCGGACTCCTGCCGCGTCGGACGATCCGCTTCGTGCTGTTTTCCGGCGAGGAACAGGGGATGCTCGGGTCGTGGGCCTACGTGAAGCAACACGCGCCGGAGCTGGACAAGATTCGCGCCATGATTACGTTCGATGAAGGCATCGGACGCGTCACCGGATACTCCCTCGGCGGGCGGCGCGATATCGAGGCGGGCGTGCGCGAGGCGATGAAGCCGCTCGATTCCTGGGGCGCGATCAATCACACCTACGACGCATTTTGGGGCACCGATAATTTCGATTTCCTGCTCGAGGGCGTGCCCACACTCGTCGCCAACCAGTTGGAAGCGAATTACGCCGCGAATTACCACGCCGCCTCGGACACCTTTGACAAGGTGGATATCCGCGAACTGAAGCTGCAAACCGCGCTCGCGGCGGTGACGGTATGGGGCATCGCGGACCGTGCCGAACCGATCGGAAGACGATTGACCCGAGCGGAGACAGGAGCGCTCCTTCAAGAAACCGGGCTCCAGGACCAAATGAAGCTGCTCGGTATGTGGCCAGCGTGGGAAAACGGCGTCCGGGGGCGGAAGCCGTAAGAAGAAAGACCTGCCACAAAGGCACAGAGATCACAGAGAAGATCCTCCGGAGCTGTGGATAGGCACATTCGCGGAGTTATACCTTTCACGCATAGCACCGCTCGAAGCGCGACGGCACCACTCTGCTGCGAGCTATAATTCAGAGATGCGGCCAGCGGTGAAAGACAAGCCTGGTGATGAGCGCGCCACCGAAGCGACAAACGGCGCCGTGCTGGCGATTGACTATGGCAGGAAGCGGATCGGGCTGGCACTGGCCTCGACGGACACTCGGCTGGTCAACCCGCTGAGCATTCTCGCGCGCAAGAACCGGCGCGAGGACGTGCGGCGGTTGAGAGGGCTCGTGCGGGAACACGGAGTGAAGAAGATCGTGGTGGGCCTTCCGCTGCGGGCCGACGGGACCCGGGGAGAAATGGCCGAAGAAGCGGAGCGGTTCGCCGAACGTTTGCGCAAACAGATTGCTTTGCCTGTGGATATGCAGGATGAGCGGCTGACGAGCTGGGTGGCGGAACAGTTGCTCAAACAGAAGAAAAGAATGAAAAGAATAGAAGGAAAGAACGCTGTGGATGCGATCGCGGCGGCGGTGATTTTGCGGGACTACCTCGAGCGGGAACCGGCCAAGAAGGAACAGGATTGAGATATGCCGCACACTGATTTCGTTCCCACGTGGTTCAACAAGAAGCTGCTCGAGCAACGCGTCGGGGGCCGTGACGGATGGTGAGGAAGGGATCGTCGAAGAGACTTGGACCGGTCGGAGTGACCGCGCTGCTTCTGCTGGCTGCGGGGGCGGGCGGGGCGGTATACGTTTGGGTGTCGATGGCGCGACCCTACAAGAATTTTCCTAGCGAAGGCGTGTTTGTCACCGTGCCCCACGGGGCGTCGCGGCGAATGGTGTCACGGATTCTCAAGCACGAGGGAGTCATCCGCAGCGCGCTGGTGTTCGAGCTCTACTGCCGGAGGCACCCGCGGCGCACGCTCGTCGCGGGAGACTACTTCTTTGACCGCGCGGTTACGGGGCGGGAAGTGTTCGATACGCTGGCGAACGGCCGCGTCTATGTGAAAAGCGTGACCATCCCCGAAGGCTATACGATGGCCGAGATCGCGGCGCTGCTCGAACGCGAGGGACTGGTCTCACACGAGGAGTTTTTTGCCGCGGCGCAGGATACGTCACTTGTCAGCGATCTCGCGCCGCGGGCGCGCAATCTGGAGGGATTCCTGTTTCCGGCCACCTACCCGTTCGCGCACCATACAGCGCCGCAGGACGCGGTCGCGGCGATGGTGCGGCAGTTCCGGGAGGTCTGGACACGCTTGAGCGCGGAGACCGGAACGAGCGGCCGAAGCGTCGAAGAGGTGGTGACGCTCGCGTCGCTCATCGAGAAGGAGACGCCGCAGGCGGAGGAGAGACCGCTGGTGGCCGCCGTTTTCTTGAACCGGCTTCAATATCGCAGACCGTTGCAGTGCGACCCGACGGTGCTCTACGCCCTGCAGTTAGCGGGGCGCAGCGGCGGCCCGCTGACCACCCGAGATTTGCAGTTTGATTCGCCCTACAACACCTACCTGCATACGGGGCTCCCTCCGGGCCCGATCGCCAATCCGGGAGAAGCGTCTTTGCGGGCGGCCGCGGCCCCGGCGAAGTCAGACTTTCTTTATTTCGTAGCAAACACGCAGGGGGGGCACTTCTTTAGCCGGACACTGGCGGAACACAATCGTAACGTGAGACGCTACCGGCAGCTGCTGGCGCAGGCCAACGGCACAGAGGAAAGGGATCCGGAGCCGCCGCCACCCCCTCCCCGGAAGCGACGGCACCGAAAAGGAGCGCGATGACCGGCACGGAACACGCGACGAAAAAGAAGCTGATCCTCGAAGCGGCGCGCGCGCTGGGGGTGGAGAGGTACACTCCGGCGGAGGTCGAGCAGATCCGCCGGCAACTGATCTCGCACCATGGCGCCGAGGGGAAGACTTCGCCGGACTACATCACCGACGTGCTGAAGGACGCGGGGATGCGCGTCGCCTGGTCGACCGAGGCTGACAGCGAAGAGCTCTACGAAGAAGAGTTTGATGATCTGTTGCACTTCCGAACGCTGGGGGACGCAGAGATGTGCCTGGTGCGGCTCGACGAACTGTGGCGGAAATTCGGCGCTGACGGGGAGCGCGCGGCGGCGAACCGGGTACTGGAAGTGGCCCGGCTCGGGAAGCGCCGCGCGGAGATGATCGCGCGCAATGCCAAGGTGGAGGAAGGAAAGCGCGCGGAAAAAGAGGAGATCGCGCAGTGGTTCCGCATTTGGCTGGAGACCCCGGATGCGTTCTTCGATTGGTTGGATGTGCGCAAGCAGTCGCTGGAGTTTCTAAAGCAATTCCCACCCGAAGAGCCCGAAAAGGACGAATAGCGCGGCATGGAGCTCAAGCCGTTCTCGCTGGAAATCGAAGCGCTCGATCTGGGCGATGACGTGCGCGCGGTGGGGATCGAGCTGATCGAAACGGAGAGCCGCGAGCCGGCGCGCGGCCCGGAAGCGCTGCAGGTCTGGAGTGCGATCGTTCCGGCGATCGCCGGCACCGAGGATTGGGCGCTCGATTTTTTCAGCCACCTCGACCGCGTCCGGGAATACTGCCGGGAGCACGCCATTGAGTATCGCGATGCGGCCGGGCGTTGCCTCGTGATGCCGCAGCCTGAGCGGGACATCTTGGCGGGGTTGTTCGCGCGGTTTGAGACAGAGACGTTCGGCGTGCGCGCGGGCGGTGTCCTCCCGTCAGGCGATGCCGCGCTCGAAGGAGATCTGTCGCGGCGTGGCGTGGACGCGTATCAGGCGGCGTACCCGCGGTACACCTTCTACTTGGTGTGCGATTTCGAGAACGGGATGGTCACGCTGCTGAGCCAGTCGCTGTGGGCGAGCGAGGTGATCCGGCGCGTGCGGCCTGCGATAGAGCGGCTGGAAGTGATGGTTTCGCGCCCGCAATGAGGCGGACGGTTTGGGCCAGGTCTCCTTTTCGTCCTTTCTGACCGGCTGCGCCATGTTGAGGCGAGCTCCGGGTTTTCTCCCGGAACCGGCCTGGCAACTCGCGAGGACCAGGAGTGCGTTGACGCCTTCCCGAGTGGCTGTTACATTGCTCGTTTTATGTGTATGGAGCGCAAGACACTGAGTCATCGAGCTCGAGTTTGGATGGTGTGGGTGACAGTGGCGGCTTTGGCAGGCGGCTGCAACGGCGCTGTGCGGAACACGCAGCGGGTGCGCCCCGGCAGCGTGCCGCCGGCCAAGGAGGCGACCGCTACGGAGCTAATCGCCGCCTATAACCGCGCGGCGCAGAGTATCAAGAGTCTGAACGCCACAGTCGAGCTCAAGCCGACGGCCGGGTCAGCGTATAGCGGTTTAATCGAGGAATACCACGAGGTGCAGGGGTTCATCCTGGCTGACCGGCCGGCGAGCATCCGTGTGATCGGGCAGGCGCCGGTTGTAGGAAAGAACATTTTCGATATGGTGAGCGATGGTCAGACCTTTCGCATCTTCATCCCTTCGAAGCACAAGTTCATCGTCGGACCCGCGGCGCTCGAACGCGCGACCAAGAACCCGATCGAAAACCTGAGGCCGCAGCACTTGTTGGACGCGCTATTTTGGCCAGATATTGCGCCGAAGCAGACCGTGCTCTTCGAGGAATTCAACGACGAGGCGGGTCGGTACTACATCCTGACGGTACTCCGGAGCGGCGAGCCGCCGGAAATTGCGAGACGGATCTGGTTCAACCGGGCGGACCTTCAAGTGACGCGCATCGAGGTTTTTGCGAGCGGCGGAAAGTTGCTCGCGGACATCCGCTATGGAGACTGGGAGGCGGTCGCTCCGGCGAACGTTGCGGCGGGAGAGGCCGGTGAAGCAAGCTCGACAACTTTCTTCCCCCGCCAGATCGTGCTGGCGCGGCCCCGGGACGATTACAGACTGGACATTCAGGTGCTCAAGCTTCAGCTGAACGGGCCGATTGGCGCCGAGCGCTTCCATCTCGAGCAGCCCCCCGGAAGCGACCTCGTAAAGCTCGAAGAGAACGACGAAGGGAACGAGCGATGAGGGGCGAATTCATCTTTCGGAACCTGCTGCACCGGCCGTTGCGGACGCTCGTGAGCGTGATCGCCGTGGCGGTTGAGGTGACGCTGGTGGTGATCATCGTGGGGCTGACCAGCGGCCTGTTGACGGAGACAGCCAAGCGCATTGAAGGCATCGGCGCAGACATCATGCTGCAGCCGCCGTCCGCATCGGTGTTCCTGGCATTCAGCGGCTCGCCAATGCCCATCAAGATTCGCGACCGAGTGGCGGAGATGAAGTACGTGCAGGCGGTGACGCCGGCGCTGCTGCAGTTCAGTTCATCGAGTGGCGTGGACATCATCTACGGAATCGACAAGGAAAGCTTTCGCGCGGTGTCGGGAGGCTTCGTGTTCTTCCAGGGGCACGACATGGAAGGGCCCGACGACATGCTGGTGGACGATTGGGCGGCCAGGGCGAAGAGCATTCGGGTGGGCAGCACGTTCCGGGCACTTGACCACGACTGGCGCGTTGTGGGAATCGTGGACCACGGCAAGGGTGCGCGGCTTTTCGTGCCGCTCGCCACCCTCCAGGACCTCGTGGGCGCGCGCGACAAAGCTTCGATTTTCTTCATCAAGTGCACGCGGCCGGAGCACACCCAGGACGTCATCACGGAAATGCGGCAGCTCTTCCCGCGATACGAAATCCGGCCACTCAAGGACATTCTCTCGCTAATGACCTCGACCAACCTGCCGGGGCTCGATACCTTCATTGACGCGATGATCGCGCTGGCGGTGGGGATCGGTTTTCTGGTGATTTTCCTTTCCATGTATACGTCGGTGATCGAACGGACGCACGATATCGGAGTGCTGAAATCGCTCGGGGCGGGCAAGGACTTCATCGTCGGCGCGCTGCTGGCGGAGACAACGCTGATCTGCTTGCTGGGAACCGCCGGGGGTGTCGGACTCAGCTACGTGGTGCGCGCGGGGATGCTGCACCAGTGGCAAACACTCTCGATCTTGATTCTGCCTTGGTGGATAGCCCGCGCCGGCGGGATTGCGATTGTGGGAGGGTTGATCGGGGCTTCCTATCCGGCGTGGATCGCGAGCCGGAAGGATCCCATCGAAGCGCTCGCATATGAATGAAGCGGCGAGGGGGGCAACCCACCGCCCAAACTCTGGGCCAGCGAATGAGGAGAGGAAGCCGCGAGGCTAGGCAGATATGGGAATCGTAGCTACAATACTTGGGCCTTCGGAGCTATCCTACCCGGTAAGGGAAGTGTGCGTGGAACCGATCCTTAAGACCGAGAACCTCTGGAAGCTGTACAAGGCGGGCAAGGTCGATGTGCCGGCCCTGCGCGGCGTGAACTTCGAGGTGTTGCCGGGCGAAGCAGTGGCCGTCATGGGGCCGTCAGGTTGTGGCAAGTCCACACTGCTGTACGTGATCGGCGGGCTGGCGCAGGCCACGCGGGGCCGGGTGTTCGTGGACGGCAACGATCTGGCGGAGATGAGCGACGCCGAACGGACGAAGCTCCGGCGGCACAAGATTGGTTTCGTCTTTCAGCGGTTCAATCTGCTGCCGACACTGACGGCGCGGGGCAACATCGCCATCGCCCAGCACATCCACGGGAACGGCTTCGACCCGCACCGGTTCGGCGTTGTGACCAACCTGCTCGGCCTCGAGGGGCGGCTCCACCACAAGCCTTCGGAGCTTTCCGGCGGCGAACAGCAGCGCGTGGCCCTCGCGCGGGCCATTATCAATGAGCCCAAGATCCTGCTCGCGGACGAGCCGACAGGAAACCTGGACTCGAAAAACTCCGAAGTGGTGCTGGCGATGCTCCGGCAGCTCAACAAAGAGCTGGGACAGACCATCGTCATGATCACGCACAACCCCGAGGCGACAACCTACTTCGACCGCGTGGTGCACATGAGAGACGGCGTGATCATGGATGGGATTCCTACCGACTGACATGCACACGTTCTGGCGAATTCTCGTGCGGACGGTATTCTGGTCGTACGAGCGAGGCACCTGGCAGTACGACATCGCCGTCGTGGCCATCGTGCTGTTCGTGCTGCTGACGCCGCGAAACTGGTTCCACGATCAGCCGCAAATGGGAGTGCCGGAAGCGGCGGGAAAGGTGGCGCTGGTTTCCGACGATGGGAAGCTGCGGACCTACCGGGTGGACGCGCAGGCACTGGCGCCCCCGGCGCGCACGCCCGAACTGGCCAACGATCTGCATGCGGCCATGCAGAAAGCCGTGCCTGCGTTCCGGGGCCGTGGCTTCGAGATTCTGCGCATCGAGGCCGTGCGGGATGCCAACGGCACGGTGATCGCCTACGACGTGCAGGTGAAGCCCTGATGCCGGTGCGGCGCTGCTGATCCTCTCACGCGGGCGATAGGCCGCACTCCTTCTGCAGGACTGAATGCGACCCACGGCGGCTCTGCCGTGCCGCAAAATCGAGGTGAGACGTAAGTATGGCTCGACCCATCGAAGTGATGAAATTCGGGGGCACATCGGTCGGCGACCCCGCTGCGATTCGCCGCGCTGCAGAACTGGTGGCGGAGGCGGCGCGCCAGTCGGCAGTGGTGGCGGTGGTATCGGCGATGAGTGGCGTGACCAATGCGCTGGTTGCAGCGGCGCATCGCGCCGAGCGCGGCGAAGAGGCGGCTGCCGCGGAGCTGGCCGAATGGCTCACCCGCATCCACGCGACGGCCATCGAGGCGCTGATTGGCGATGAGGGCCGCCGGGGCAAACTGCTGGCCGAGACGCGGGGCCTGATCGCCGAAGCGGAGCGGCTCTGCCGTGGCGCGGCTTTGCTGAAGGAACTGACCCCGCGCGCGATGGACTTGATTTCCGGAATTGGCGAACGGATATCAGCGCGCATCATCGCGGCCACGCTAGAAGAAGCAGGCGTGGCCGGGGTGCCGGTCGAAGCGACCGAGTTGATCGTCACCGATAACGCCCACACGCAGGCCCAGCCGCTCATGGACCAGACGCGCCAGAAGGCGCGGGCGCGCTTGCTGCCGCTGCTCGAACAAGGCACGTCGCCGGTGGTCACCGGGTTCATCGGCGCGACCGCCGACGGGGTTCCAACGACCTTGGGACGCGGCGGCTCCGACTTCACCGCCACGATTCTGGGCGCGTGCCTGGATGCCGACAAAGTGATCATCTGGACGGACGTGGACGGTGTGCTGACCGCGGACCCGCGCCTCGTGGCCGACGCAGCCTTTCTTTCCACGGTCTCCTACAACGAGGCTGCCGAGCTCGCGCACTTCGGCGCCAAGGTGCTGCACCCAAAGACGCTGCGGCCGGTGGCGCCGCGCGGGATCCCCGTCTGGATCCGCAATAGCTTCGCGCCGGAGAAGCCCGGAACCAGGATCGGAGCGGCAGACGCATCGATTCCCCGCGGCGTGCGCGCCATCACCGCGATTCGCGACGTCAGCCTGGTCAACATCGGCGGGCCGGGCATCGTTGGCATCCCCGACCTCGCCGCAAAGACGTTTTCCGCCACGGCGAGCGTGGGCGCGAATCTGCTGCTGATCACCCAGTCGTCGGCGCAAAACGATATTTGTTTTGTCGTGCAGTCAGGAGACACGGCGCGCGCCGTGGCGGCGCTGCGCAAGGCGCTCGCCTACGACCTGCGGCATCACGACGTCGAGCACATCACCGTGAATCCCGGAATCGCCATCGTGGCGGTGGTCGGCGAGCAGATGCGCGGCACCGTCGGGGTAGCCGGGCGAGTGTTCAGCATCCTGGCAGGCGCGGGCGTCAATCTGATTGCCATCGCGCAAGGCTCCTCGGAGAACAACATCTCGTTCGTCATCGAAGAAGCGGCGGTTCAGAAGACGGTTACGGCGATCCATCGCGAGCTAGATTTGGCACGTCTGGGGCCAGCCGGCGTGGAACCCCGCACACAGGCAAAGGCCTAAGCCCAATCTCGCAGGGTTCAGTTCAGGGCCAGAGGGCTTGTTCATCAAGAACGCCGTGACCATGAGACCTGCAGTGTCATCAGACTAAGTGTGGTAGGATGCGTGACTTCCGAGTGATACACGCTGAACTCATGCGACTGTGGCGCAAAACCTGGCTTGTGTTGTCGCTCGTGGCCATAGCGACTGTGGCGACAGCGCGGCTCCCGGCGCGCTCTCAAGGGGGGAGGACTTGGACAGTCGAGGCTGTCCTGACCCAGCTCGATCGCACCGCGGGGGATTTCCATAGCTTGGCCGCCGATCTCGAACACACCAAGGTGACCGTCGTGGTTGACGATAAGTCCACCGAGACAGGGCAGATCTTCGTCCGCCGGGACGACAAGATGCGCATCGACATTACCAAGCCCGATTTGAGAACCATCCTGCGGAATGGCGGCACCCTCTTCGTGTACACGCCGAAGATCAACCGCGTGGAGGAGTACGACCTCGGGAAGCGCAAAACTCTCGTGGACCAGTACGTCCTGCTGGGATTCGGCAGCAAAGGCTCGGAGCTGAAGAAGAGCTACCTCGTGACGTTGCGGGGAGAAGAAACGCTCGACGGCCGCAAAATGCTGCTGCTGGAACTAATACCCAAGTCCGATGAGGTCCGCGATCAGATCTCGAAGATTCAGATGTGGATCGATGAGTCGGCCTGGTTCCCCGTACAGCAGAAGTTTTTCGAGACCGGGTCCGGGGACTATTTCATCTTCCATTACACCAACGTCGTGCGAAATACCCGGCTGAGCGATTCCTTGTTCAAACCGAATTGGCCCAAGAGCGTGACCAAGATTAAGCCCCACGCGTAAGGGTTTCTCCGCCTTCCTTCGCGGCAGGTTTTCTCGCCCCAGCCAGGAGTTCCGATCGTCAGACGTTTCGAGCGAACTCTACCCGATACGCACGGGGAGAACTACGAGGCGGCGCGTTCGCGGGCGAGGAGGGCGCGTTTGCGGTCGAGTCCCCAGCGATAACCGGCGAGCGAGCCATCGGCGCGGATGACGCGGTGGCAAGGCACGACAATCGAAACGGGATTCGTGGCGCAGGCGCGCGCCACTGCGCGCACGGCGCGGGGCTTACCGAGAGCGCGAGCCACCTGAGTGTAGGTGCGGGTCGAGCCATAGGGGATGCGGCGCAGCTCCTGCCAAACGCGCTGCTCGAAGGCCGTGGCCTGAACGTCCAGGGGCAGATCGAGCTTGGGCTGCTGGCCGCGCAGATGCTTGAGCAAAGCGCGCACCCAACGCGAGAAATCGCCTCCGGCGGAGCGAATCTCCGCGCGCGGGTACTCTTCGCGGAGAACTTCGAGCAGCTTCGCATCGGATGCGCCGAGATAGACCGCGGAGATGCCGCGGCTCGTGGCTGCGACGAGCAAGCGCCCGAGCGGCGATCGAACGATGGTGTATCCGATCTGCATACCTTCTCCTCCCCGGCGATAAGCCGCCGGCGTCATTCCCAGTCGTGTATTGCTCCGTTCGTAGAGCCGGCTCGATGAGCCGAATCCGGATGCGTACAGCGAATCGGTGATGCTTGTGCCCGAGCGAACCAGAGACTTGAAGCGTCCAAGGCGGAGCGCCTCGGCAAAATGGCGGGGCGAGATGCCCAGAGTACGGCGAAAGGTGCGCTGGAGATGGCCGGGGCTCACGCCCATGGCGCGTGCAAGCTCGTCCAGGCGGATCGGTTCGCCAGCGCGTGCCGCGAGATGGCGTGCCGCCTTCTCGATGAACGTCTCGTCGCGGACGACAGCGTCTCGCGGACGGCAGCGGCGGCACGCACGAAAACCCTCGCGCTCGGCGGCGCCGGGATCAGCGAAGAAGACGACTTGGCGGCGCTGGGGCCGCCGCGCGGGACACGACGGCCGGCAGTAGATTCCGGTCGAAAGCACGGCGAAAACGAAGTCAGCGTCGCGGCGCGAATCCCGCGCGAGGACGGCGCGCCAACAGGCGCGGGGCGAGAGATGTTGAATCGTTGCGCGCGATGAGCTGGCTGGATTCATGTCCGGTTCCCGATCCTCGGCAACGATAGAACAAGCCCAAGACCAAATCTATCCGAATCTTGATCGCAAAATCGGCGCGGCCCGCTATGCACAGAATCACACCGCGGAGCCGTTCAGGGCTCTCCGGGAGACGGAACAACGTCGTCAGCGTGGGCGGGGTCTCGGTGCGGCGCCGTAATGACTAGAACCACGGCGGTCAAAATCACGGCTGCGGCGAGAAGGGTGCGCGGCGTGAGCGGCTCACCGGCAAACGCCCAACCGAGAAACAGCGCCACGACTGGGTTGACGAATGCGTAGGTCGCCACGCGATTGGGCGGCGCGTGGCGCAAGAGATACGAGTAAGCGGTGAAGCCCAGCCAAGAGCCGAAGATGATCAGGTACGCGAGCGCCAGGATCGAGCGCAAGGTGATGTGTTGAACCAGCAGTGTAGCGCCCTCCCCGGAGGCTATTCCCGCGAGCCACAACAATGTCCCGCCGACCAAACTTTCCATCGCGGCGACCAAGAGGAGCGAGCGCGGCACATCCACATGCTTGGAGAAAATC
Source organism: Candidatus Acidiferrales bacterium (assembly GCA_049514555.1). Classification (GTDB taxonomy): domain Bacteria; phylum Acidobacteriota; class Terriglobia; order Acidiferrales; family UBA7541; genus JBEKUY01. Next base: position 171,531 of record JBEKUY010000004.1, on the reverse strand, counting down.
GACGCCACAGCCCAAGCGAGCGATGACAGAACAAGCACCGCCGCACCCAGCAGATTCACACGGGCGCCGCCGAGGTTTGAAGGGCCGACGAGAAAGGCCAGGCCGGCGAATCCCAGCGCCAGACCCAGGATGGTACGCAGACCGGGGCGGGTGCCGCCGGGGCGAACCCATTCCACCAGCACCATCCACAGCGAAACCGTGGCGACGAGCAGCGAAGCGGCGCCGGTGGGCACAATCTGCTCCGCCCAGGAGAGGCCTCCATTACTCACGCTGAGCAAGAGCACGCCGAGGAATGCGCAGGTGAGCCACTGGCGGCGCGTGGGTGCGGGAGTCCCTCGAAACCGCAGCAGGAGAAAGGGGAAAACTCCGGCGATGATGTGTCGCGTCCCGGCCATAAGCAGCGGGGGAAAACTGTCGATGGCCAGGCGGATGGCGAGATAAGTGGAGCCCCAAACGATGTACACGACTGTAAACGCAACGGTTAGCCGCAGGCGCGAGGCGTGCGCCTGCGCGAGCGGCCCGCCAGGAACTCGGCGGCCGGGGAGAGTTCCCATGGACTCGATGGCCGGAATTGATCTCATGACGCGAGCGGCAAACCAAGCCTAGGCAAGGAGTGCGGAAAAGTCGAGGGCCATTATGGATGCGACCGATGGCGACCGAAAACAGTGAGAGCGGCAGACGGAGAGCGAGCGCCTGTTTGCGGTTAGAACACACGGCGAGGTAGGAATGTTGACCGGTAAAACAGCGAGTGCCATCGTGTGGACTCTGAATTTAACCAGTGCTCGCGCGTGGGGGCAAATGAGCGCGGCTCAACCATTGCAAAACGGGACTCTGCCCGAAAGAAAGAGTCCGGCAACTGATGCGGTCGCTTTGGGCGTTGGCGCCGCCGTTCCCAATCCCTTGCCTCCGTCGCCCAATCTGCGGCTGGTTTCCTGGCGGCCACCCTCTCGCACAAACGCGTTCGCACAAGTACCGACGCACGCTGTGGGATTCGTGCCGGAACAGCGGCGATCTCCACGAGCGGCGCTGAGGCTGCCTCTGCGGCTGCGCAGCGTCGGAGGAGTGGACGAGAAGGAGCCGGTAAGACTCGTGACGCGCGACATCAGCTCAACCGGCGTGTATTTTCTCTGCCCGCGTGAGATTCCGATTGGCTCGCCGATCGAGCTCGAGGTGATCTTGGTCGAGCGCCCGTTGGGACGGGGAAACGTCGTAGTCGCGACCTTTGCCCACGTACAAAGAGTGGAAGCAGCGGCCACGCCGGGCTGGCACGGCATCGCCGCTTCGTTCGATGATGTGGAGTTTGACCGGGACGATCTGGTGCCCTCTCGGTTCCTCAACTGGTAGTCCACTTCCCCACGGAACAACACTCACGGCTCCAGAAATCTCTCTCCCGTGGCAGCGAGAAGCGCAAAATTCTCTGACCCACCTTGCCGCGCTCGTTTCCTCCGAAATCGTGGACGCAAAGAGCGGCGCGTCTGGTAGTTTGTCCTTATGCGACGAGGCGGCCGGACCACATCCCTTCAGGGGGTGCTCTTCGACTGGGATGGAACTTTGCTCGATTCCTACCACGCGGATGCTCAAGCTTATCTGGCCATGTTCGCGGCGATGGGCATTGACTGGGACTTGGGGGATCTGGAGCGGCACTACTCGCCGGATTGGTATCACGTGTATCGCGCTGCAAAACTGCCACGCGAACATTGGGAAGAGGCCGACCGGGCGTGGCGCAAGTTTTATCGGCGGCAGAAGCCGGTGCTGCTGCCTGGGGCAAGAAGCGTCTTGCAGGAATTGAAGCTGGCGTACCGGCTAGGACTGGTCACGAGCGGTTCACGATGGCGCGTTCTGAGCCAACTGCGCACGTTCGGTCTGACGCGGCTTTTCGCCGCGCGGGTGTGCGGCGGCGACACGCCGCAGAGGAAGCCGCATCCGGGGCCGCTGCAGGCGGCCATGGGGCGCATGGGCATCGAGGCGCACGCCTGCGTTTACGTTGGCGACACACCGGAGGATCTGGAGATGGCTCGGCGAGCGGGTGTGCGCGCGATTGCGGTGCTCGGGCCTTTTCCGACCCGGAAGCAAGTCCGGGCGGAACGGCCTGAGTTCTTGCTGAAATCCATCCAAGAGCTGCCACGCCTGCTGCGCAGGCTGGAGAAGTCGCTCGTGCCGAAAGAATGGTCCGGCGCCTGAAGTGCGCGTCCATGCATCCCGATAAGGTCAGGGAAGCTGATCGCAAGGCACAGGAGACTTAGTGCGGCAGGTCTTGATGTGTCTGTGAGGGAGCTGCAGCGGAAGCAGGGGTGACGGGGGTCACAGCAGCAGAGGCGGCGCCGAGGAGGGGCTTGTAATCCTGCCAACGGACAATGAGACGCACGCGCACTTCCCGGTCTTTGAGATACAGAGAATCCTCGGAGCGCACATAGGCCGGAAACCAAAACTTCCCTTGCGTGTTCTCCCGGTAGCTGTCGAAGAGCGTGAACGGGAGCTGGGGTGAGTGGTAGTCGCCGAGATCGGTCACCCATTTGCCATAGGTCCTGACGACCTGGAGATCCTGGTCATCGACCCAAACAAGCCCTTCAAAAAAGGCTCGGGCGCGCTCGACCGCTTTGGGTTTGACGTGGAATATGTAGCAATTCACCTCGTCGATTTGCTCTTTGCCCTCGTAGGTCAGATTGTAGTTTCCGAGCTGGGCGCTGGTGAGGGGATACAGGGGAATCTGCCCGAGGGCGAGGGCATCTTCCGGCTCGAGACGCAAGTAATGGAGCGTCGAAGGCTTCTGATCCACAATTTTCTCGTAAGGTTTGCCGTCGGAGGCAACGCCCGGCACGGTCGTCAACTGGAACTCACCGGAGAGCTTGCCGTCCTGACCGAATTCTTCGATACGAATCATTTTGCGGAAGCCAAAATGGGCGCGAGCGGCGAGGAATTCATCCTCTTTCGCTGCAAAGCGGCGGATGATCTGCTCGGGCGGCACCGGAGGCGGAGCTTCAGGCGTCGGACTGGTCGAGAGCCGGCGGACATCGTGCCCGGGCGGCGGAGTAAGCGGCCCCGGGCGCGCCTCCTGGGCGCTGGCCGGCGCAAAGCCCAGTGTCAGGTAGAAGGAAAGTGCGAAAAGCGCCCCGCGCAGGATGCTTCGCCACCGCGATCGATTCTGACTGCTTGTTTGATAGGGGCTCAACATTCCTCTTGTTTCGATGCGAAAAACGGCCCCGGCGGTGCCTCGCCCTTGTTCAGGCCAAGGCGCGAAGCCGGGCTTGATGCTCAAGAACAGTGTAGCCGAGTTTCGGCGCGAGTGGATGGACACAGAAGCCGATACGGACGCGCCACGACAAGCGGCAGCTTTGGTACAATTCCCTGCCGGTCGTGGCTGAAACGAGAGAAGCAAGGCGCTACTTTGTCTCCGGCGTCGTCCAGGGCGTGGGCTACCGCTTCTTCGCCCGGGACGCGGCGGAGCGGCTCTCCATCGCAGGGTTTGTGCGCAACCGGTACGATTCGCGCGTGGAAGTCTACGCCATCGGCAGGCCGGAGCAGCTTGGCGCCCTGCGGGCCGTGCTGGCGCGCGGGCCATGGGCCGGGCGCGTGGAGCGCGTGGAGGAAGAGCCGGCCGGCGTTGACCCACATTACACCGAAGGGTTCGCGATCGAAGAGGACGCCTGACCAGGAGCACTCCGCATGGACGAACTGAAGAAACTCATCCGCGAAATTCCCGACTATCCGAAGCCGGGGATTCTCTTCTACGACTTGACGACGCTGCTCAAGGACCAAAAGGGTTTTCGTCGGCTGATCGACAAGCTCTGCGAGCACTACGCTGGGCACGAGATCGATCTGGTGGCCGGCATCGAGGCGCGCGGATTCATCTTCGCTCCGGCGCTGGCTTACCGGCTGGGCGCGGGATTCGTGCCCGTGCGCAAACCGAAGAAGCTGCCGGGAAAGACCGCGAGCGTCACCTATGCGCTCGAGTATGGAACCGACTCGCTCGAAATCCACGAAGACGCCGTGCAGAAGGGCCAGCGCGTGCTGCTCTGCGATGACCTGCTCGCCACCGGCGGCACTGCGGCGGCGGCGGTGAAGCTCATCCGGCAGCTCGGCGGCCAGGTGGACGGCGCCGCATTCGCCGTCGAGCTGAATTTCCTGAACGGCCGCGCGAAGCTTCCCGGCCTCGACGTCTTCACGCTCATTCAGTACGACAAGTGAATGCAGGTCACCCGGATCGGGACCGCCGCTGGCGAACGGCCTCGAAGAGGACCACTCCGGCGGCCACGGAGACGTTGAGCGAGCGGACCGGACCGGACGTCGGCAGCGACACGACAAGGTCGCAGCGCTTGCGCGTCAGCTCGTGCAAGCCTTTCCCTTCTCCACCCAGGACAATTCCTACCGGCAGCGTAAAGTCGGCAGACGTGTAGCTCTTTTCGGCGCGTTCGTCGAGGCCGATGAGCCAATAGCCGGCCTCTTTCAATTCCTGCATGGCGCGGACCAGGTTCGTGACCCGCGCGACCGGCAGATGAGCGAGCGCGCCCGCCGAAGCGCGCGCGACAACGTCGGTCAGGCCGGCGGCGCGGCGCTCCGGGGCAACAATTCCATGGGCGCCGGCAGCGAGCGCGGTGCGGATGATGGCGCCGAGATTGTGCGGATCCTCGACGCCGTCGAGCAGAACAACGAGACCTTTCTGCGAGGAATCGGCGGCCGCCGTCCGGACGATGTCGTCAAGCGTGGCTGCGGGACGCACGGCTGCAAGCGCGACCACTCCCTGATGCTCGCGCGAGCCGGCGAGCCGGTCGAGCTGCCCGCGATCTTCAAAGCGCACCGGAACGCCTTTGCTGCGGGCGAGCTGAACCAGTTCCTCAACCCGCTCGCCATGGCGGCCGCGAGCCAGAACGATGCGCGTAAGCGGGCGCCCGGCTTCGAGCGCTTCGCGGACGGCGTGAATGCCGGTCAGACGGTCCATGGGGCCAGTAGTTTACAGGTGGCGGGCGCGAGTTGAAAGCCGGACCTAACCGAGCGCGGCGCAGAATTCGAGGATGCGTTCGCGGGCGCCCTTCACGCGAACGGCGAACGGGAGCGGTGCCGCAGGGTCGAGAAGGAGAATCACGCGGTCGAGATCGCCTTCTCCCGCACGGCCGGCAAGAGCCAGGCGGATGGGATGGAACAGTTCCCGGCCACGCACCTCGAGTCGTTCCTTGAGCGCCGTGACGATATCCTTGAAGCGGTCGGAATCGAGCGGACCGTCCTCCAGAATCAGCAGGGCGACGTGGCGCACGACGTCGCGAGCGCCGTAACGCGCCAGCACCGCATGACTCTCCACTTGGCCGAGAATGGCGCGCGCATCGTAGTGGAAAACGAGCGCGAGAAACGATTCGAGCGCGGCTCGGTCCGAGGCGTGCGGCCCGAGGAGCGCAGCGGCGCGTTCGCACCACGCGGACTGCTCAGCGGAAGGCTCGGCGGTGAGCCAGCCGCGCTCGCGCAAGACACCAACGACGTCGGCGGCAGTGAACGGATTGACGGCGGCAACAGAGGATTCGGGCGTGGCGTCGGGCAGCATCGTGAAGATTCTATCGCAGGCTGGCCGGCAGCAAACCGGCTTACGAAGAGACGAGCATGGCGACGGCGTAGGCGGCGATCGCTTCGCCGCGGCCGATCGCGTCCACGCCCTCGTTTGTTTTCGCCTTCAGGTGCACTTTTTCACTCGGTATGCCCAGCGCACGGGCGAGCGCTTCGCGCATCTTAGGGAAGTGCGGCCCGAGCTTAGGACGCTCGGCAATCACCACGGCGTCAATGTGCTCGATCGAGAAGTGATGTCCTTCCAGCAGCTTTCTCGAGTGCTCGAGGAACAGCAAACTCGAAACGCCCTTCCACTTCGGATCGGTGTCCGGAAAATGCGTGCCAATGTCGCCAAGGGCGGCGGCGCCGAGCAGCGCATCGCAAATGGCGTGCGCCAAAACGTCGCCATCGGAATGGCTGACGGGACCCTTGTCGAATGGCACTTCGATGCCACCGATGATTAGCTTGCGTCCCTCCGCGAGGCGGTGGAGGTCGTACCCAATGCCGCAGCGAACGGTCATTTTCCGGCGCGCTCCTGGTCGAGGTAGAAGCGGGCGAGCTCCATGTCGGACGGGCGAGTGATCTTGATGTTGCGCTCGGAGCCGTGGACGACGTGGACCTCGTGGCCGAGCCGCTCGACGAGTGCAGCTTCGTCGGAGGCGCTGGCGCCGTCCCGTTCGGCGCGGGCAAAGGCTTCCTTGATCAGGGCGGTGGCGAAGGCCTGCGGCGTCTGCGCGAGGACGATCCGTTCGCGCGGAACCGTGCCGGTAATGAGCGCCACGTCGGCCGGCAGGCTGGCGCGTTTCACTTCCTTGACGGTGTCCATCGCGGGAACGCCGAGGATGGCGGCCTGACAGCGGCGAGCCTCGGCGATCACGCGCTCGATTTGCTCGCGAGTGACGAACGGCCGGACCGCGTCGTGCACCAGAACGATTTCCGTGTCGTCGGTGACCTCGCGAAGGGCCAGGGCGACCGACTCCTGGCGGGAGCCGCCGCCTCGGACGACGCGGACGGGCTGCTCGATTTTCTCCTCGCGGATGCGGGCTTCGAGGCGCCCGACCTCATCGCCGCGCGTGGCCACGAAAATGTCGGTCACCAGCGGACAGGAAGCCATCCGGCGCAGGCTCAGGATGACGATGGGCACTCCATCGAGATCCAGGAACTGCTTGGGGGTCTCGGCGCCCATGCGCGTACCGAGACCTGCGGCGGGAAGAATGGCAGCAATGCGCGTCATCGAAGCGTCCCTAAGCGATCAGAATCCCCGAGGGTCATACACCCGAAAGGGATAGCAGTTTACCGCAACCCCACGCCAACTGCGAAATGCCGGGCCGATGAAGCGGCGAACTACTCATCGGCCGGATCGGGGATCACCGGGCGCGGCGTTCGCTCGCCCTGCGTCTCCTGGGAGCGCCCCGAGTACTCCGAGCGTGGCCCTTCGCCGCGGCGCCCATTGTATTCGGATGGGGCGGCGGACCGGGAAGGCTGCTCGGCGCGCTCGTCGAGCCTCCCGAAGATCATCTTGCCGGCGGTGGTTTGGTGGACCGAGGTGACGATGATGTCCACGGTCTTGTTGATCATGCGCCGCGCGCCATCAACGACGACCATAGTGCCGTCATCGAGATAGGCAACTCCCTGGTTGTATTCCTTCCCCTCGCGCAAGACGAATACGCGCATGGTCTCGCCGGGCAGAACGATCGGCTTTAGCGCGTTGGCCAGTTGATTGACGTTGAGGATGTCGATCCCCTGGACGGTCGCAACCCGGTTGAGATTGAAATCGTTGGTGACGATCTTGGCTCCGGCGCGCTTGGCCAGCTCGATGAGCTTCATATCCACGTCGGGGATCTGCGGGAAGTCGTCTTCCACGATGCGCACATCGAGGTGCGCCATCTTCTGGAGGCGGTTCAGGACTTCGAGACCGCGGCGGCCGCGCTGGCGCTTGAGCGGGTCGGAGGAATCGGCCACGAGCTGGAGCTCGTGCAGCACGAACTGGGGAATGAAGAGGGCTCCATCGAGAAAATGCGCTTCGCAGATGTCCGCGACGCGGCCGTCGATGATCACACTAGTATCGAGCACTTTCGCCACGGATAGGTCGGGATGCTCGGAGCCGAAAAGGCCGCCAAAAGCCTGCAGGTTGAGCATCTCGCCCTTGCTGGTCCCCACGGCGAGGCCAATGTAGGCCATGCTCAGCAGCAGCGCCACCGACAGGAAGGATCTCGTGGCTTCAGGAATGGACAGATGAAGGATGATCAGGCTCGCCAGGGCCGCCGCGAGCAAGCCGAGCACGGCGCCAAGCGCGCCGGCAATCAGGCGGCGCATGCTCGCGTGACGCAGGTGGAATTCAAGCAGGATGAGCGCTACGGCTCCGCCGAAGCCAACGGCGGCGGCAAAGACCGGCACCAAGCCAAAGGGGGCAAGGTGGTAACACGCGGCCCCGGCGAGCGCCACGAGCATTGCCCGAAGCAACCAGAAGTCCCACCCCGTCTCCCCGGCGGCAACCGCCCCTCTGTTTCGGGAAGCGCGCGATGAGGAAGCCGAAGCCTGCTGCGGAACCGCTGGAGCATGAGTAAAGGCAGATGAATTTCGAGCCATGGTGTCCCCATAGTAAGAAAGACGATTAGTTGTAAAGGCCTCCGTTTCCCGGATTTGACGATGACCTGGAAAGAGCCGGGATGAAAAACGGGAGGTTCTTCCTGAAAGACGTATATACCTCGGCACCGTTTACGTCAAGGGCAGCCAACTTCTTGAATCCGGATAAGTTGTCAACGCAAGTAGAACCGGGGGACTCGCTGGCTGACGCCGCAGAGCAGGTCGGAAGTGACTGTGCCGATCTCGCGAGCGACGGCATTGGCGGGCAGAAGATGCCGGCCCTCCCTGCCGTAGAAGGTGGTGATGTCACCCAATGAAACGCCGGGAACATCGGTTACGTCCACCATGGTGACATCCATTGAGACGATGCCAACAATGGGCGCCAAACGCCCCCGCACGAGAACCTTCCCGCGATTCCCCAGCGAGCGGTGCACTCCGTCACCGTAGCCGGCCGCGAGCACGGCAATCCTCGAGGGGCGCGTAGCGACAAAGACCGCGTCGTAGCCGACACCCCCGCCCGGGGCCACGTCGCGAAGTCCGATCACGCGCGCGCGAAGACTCATCACCGGCTTAAGCGGAAGCCGGGATTCCATTTCTTCGCGGAGCCCCGGCGGATCGTAGCCCGGGTGGTAGCCATAGAGAATCACGCCGGGACGCACCATGTCTGCCCAAGTTTCGGGACGCGAAGCGATGGCGGCGCTATTGGCGAGGTGCACCGTGCCCGGATCGACCCCGAGCACGCGCAGGCGGTCCAGCGCGGTCCAAAAGAGTTTCCCCTGTTCGGGAGTTTGCTCCCCGCCCGGGGCCGGCGGAAAAACTTCCGACGAGGCGAAATGAGTGAAGATGCCGTCCAGCCGCAGATGAGGACACCTCGCGAGCTGGCGGACGAAACAATCCACCTCTTCCGGCGAGATGCCCAGACGATTCATGCCGGAGTCCATCTTCAGGTGAAAGGGAAAGCGTTGGCTACGGCCTGCTGCCCTCTTGCCAGCGCGGCGAGCGGCGGCACGCTCGAGCAACTCGAGCTGTTCGCAGCGCGTGATGGCCGGCGTGAGCTGATGATCGAGAAGAAGCTCTTCCTCGCCGGGCCAGAAACTGGTGAGCACGAGGATCGGACGTTTCACGCCCGCTTGGCGAAGCTCGATGCCTTCGCTGCTGCAGGTGACGCCGAACCAATCGGCGCCGGCCTTCTCGAGGGCCTTGGCGACGGGCGCGCTGCCGTGGCCATAGCCGTTGCCTTTCACGATGGCTAGAGTTTTTCGCGGCGTCTTGCGCCGCTCCTTCGGAGGATTCACAAAGCGCCGGATCGCACGGAGATTATCCGCGAGCGCCGCGAGATCCACTTCCGCCCAGACGGGCCTGCCCACAAATTTCACTGTAGAATTCCCTGAAGATGACATGTCCACGCCCACAGAAGAACACGGAAGAATAGTGTACGACAGCCTCGAAGGCACGCCTAATCAGCCCAGCGATGCTACGTGAAAAGCAACATCGCCTTCGCGGCTCCGCCGCTGCAGGGAATGGCAGTCCGAGGGCCATTCGGCCGGCAAGCGGCGAAGCACTGCTTTACCGCCCAAGTGGCCCAGATCGAATAGCATAGCCGACTGGCCGGCGAGCCTTGGTCGCGAGTGTGTTTCTCGCTTGCGGAACGCCGCACACAATCGTGTCTCCGCGAAGACGTTTCGCAACCGCGGATGCTCACGATTCGACGGGCGTCCAGGCGTCGGGAGCAGTTTCCTCAAAGCGCGTGTGCCGGCTCATGAAAACGAATTTGATGCGGTCGGTGGGGCCGTTGCGCTGCTTGGCGATCATGATCTCGGCCTGGTCGCGCTCTTCGGGAGTGACGTCCGCCTTGAAAGCATAGGGGCGGTGGATGAAGAGGACGACGTCGGCATCTTGCTCGATGGCGCCGGATTCGCGGAGGTCGGCGAGCTGCGGGCGGCGGTCCTCACGCTCGGGGGAACGGGTGAGCTGGCTGAGAACGAGCAGAGGCACCTGCAACTCCTTGGCGAGGCCTTTGAGCCCGCGGGTGATACTGGAGACCTCTTCGTTGCGGTTGCCGAAACGGCCGCGCGCGGCGAGGAGTTGAAGATAATCCACAATGACGAGGGCGAGGCCCTTGTCCCGCTTGAGCCGCCGGGCCTTGGCGCCGATTTCGGTCACCGTGGCCGAACCCGAATCGTCAATCCAAAGCGGCGCCTGAGAAATGACGCCCAGGGAATCGGTCATGCTGCGCCAGTCTTCCCGGCGAAGATGTCCGGTGCGGAACTTGTGCGCATCAATGCGCGCAATCGAGGCGATCAGGCGCTGGAGCAGGGACTCCTTGGACATTTCGAGGCTGAAGATGGCCACCGGCTGGCCGGCGCGAACGGCGACGTTTTCCGCGATATTCAAAGCGAGAGAGGTCTTGCCCTGTGAGGGACGCGCCGCCAGGATGATCAGCTCCGAATTTTGCAAGCCCGAGGTGAGGTTATCGAGTTGGACGTAGCCGGTGGAAACCCCGGTGACGCGGCGGCCCTCCGTGAAGATGCGTTCGAGGCGCTCGAAATTGTCACGCACCAGATCGCTGGCGCCGATCAAGCCTGCGCGAATGCGGTCCTCGGCGAGCTGGAAGATCGAAGATTCGGCCTGATCGAGGATCGTGTCGGCATCGTCTTCGGCCTCGATGGCGCGCTCCTGGATGGCGTGCGTGGCGTGGATCAGATTCCGGAGGACCGCCTTCTCTTTGACGATGCGCGCGTAGTGCTCGACGTTCGAGACGCGCGGCACCCCGTCCACGAGCGAAGCCAGGTAAGGCGCGCCGCCCGCGGCTTCCAGTTCGCCCCGGCGGTGCAGCTCCTCGGTCAGCGTGACCAGATCGATGGCGCGCTGCGTCTCGCCGAGCACGATCATCTGCTGGTACACGCGCCGGTGATGATCGAGGAAAAAATCATCGGGGCGAAGCCGCTCGAGCACGGTATTGAGCGAGTGATTGTCGAGCAGGATCGCGCCGAGGATGCTGCGCTCGGCATCGAGGTTCTGCGGCAGCGGACGTTCGAGAACGGATTCGGTGGGCATGAGGAGGTTTCTCTTATTCGCCTTTTCTTCGCTATATCTACCACTCTGCCAGTCCAAGCGCAACTGGTTTGTTTTTGCCTTGGCTCGGAGCGAGTCTGGACTCCGAGGACCGCGAGATGGTGCAGGATTGGACGGCCGCCGTCAACGGACCGGCCCTGTGCGAAATTTTGCAGAGGTGCAAAACTTTTCGAATTGTGCTTGACAGGATGCGGGAGCGCAGCCCGCCGGAAGGATCGTGGGCAGCCCTACGACACTACGCTTCTTTTTCGACGACGACCTTGAAGGAGCCGGCGATTTCCTGATAAATCTTCGCGGCGACGTCGTATTCCCCGATGACCTTGATGGCGTCGACGAGTTGAATCTGGCGCTTGTCGATCTGAAAGCCCTGTTGGACGAGCGCTTCGGCAATATCCGCCGAGGTGACCGAGCCGAAAAGCTGGTCGTTTTCGCCGGCCTTGCGCGCAAAGCGCAGCGTGACCGCGGCGAGCAGCTCGGCCTGCTTCTGCGCGGCCTCCCGCTCGGTGGCGGTCTTTTTGGCCAGCGTGGCGCGGATGCGCTCGAGCTGCTTCATGGTGGATGAAGTGGCTTCGATGGCCAGCTTGCGCGGCAATAGAAAATTGCGCGCGTAGCCCGGCGACACGTCCACGATCTGTCCGCGGGCGCCGAGCTTTTCAACGTCTTCCTGAAGAATGACCTGCATGCCGTTTTCTCTCTTTCCCTATGCGTCTCTATCTCTGCCGCGATACGAGTGCGACGACCCGGAGCCTTCGACGCCGCCGGAAAACGGCAGCAGCGCGATGTTGCGGGCGCGCTTGATGGCCATGCCCAGCCAGCGCTGGTGGCGCGAGCAAGTGCCGGTCATGCGACGCGGGAGAACCTTGCCGCGCTCCTGCACGAAGGGAGCGAGCATCTCGACGCGCTTGTAGTCGATGAAGTCGATCTTCTCGACGCAGAACTTGCACACCTTCTTCTTGCGAAAATACTGGCGCTTGCCCTTGCGCGGGCCGCCCGAACCGCCTTCGCGGCGCGGGCCGGACCCCGGCGCCCTCGGTTCGCGCGGTGCGGGTCTTTGTTCCTGCTGCGTGGGACGTTGTTCGTCTGCCATCGGTGTTCCCTTTCTCTAAAAGCGATTCGGCGCTCAGCCTGTGGCGGGGGGGCGCTCGCCGCCACCGCCTCCCGGCGAGGCCCGGCGAGGCCGGCGTGCAGCGCGCTGCTCGCGGCGCTGGGTCAGCTTCTGTTGCCGCCGGAGGTCTTCGTCCACCCGAACGGTCAGGTACTTGATGACGGCATCCTGCACGCGAAGGCGCCGCTCGAGCTCGTGGATCAGGTCGGCGCGCGTGGTCTTGAGCAACAGATACGCATAGAAGCCTTCGCGCTGCCGAGCGACGCGGTAGGCCAGTTTGCGGATGCCCCAGCGCTCGACCTTTTCGATCTTTGCGCCCTTCTCGCCGCAGGCCTGCTCGATCACGCCCACGATCTTGTCGATCTCCTCCTCCGGCGTGGTCGGCCGGCAGATGAAGATCAGGTCGTACTGACGTTCTTCCATGTGCTCCTCGATTCGCTCGCCGATTGCTCGGCATGATGCAAGAAAGATCCTTCGGGCCTTTTCGCAGCGCTTACTCCGCCCGCACCGGCGGCGCTAGTTCCCTTCTCCTTCGTCATCGGCCTGCGGTGGAACGCGCTTATTGAAGCGGTTCATCGCTGTGGCCACGCCGCGCTCGAGAATCAGTTCCACGGCATTTCCGGCCTCGTCCACCATCTCAGCGGCGACTTCCAGCACCGCCTTGCGCATCGGCCGGAGAACGTAAGCCGCCAGGTCGCCGACCGCACGATCGGGCTGAACGCCGAGCCGCACCCGGGCGAACTCGTCCGTGCCCAGCGCGCCGATGACGGACTTCACGCCGTTGTGGCCTCCGGCGGTGCCGCGCTCCCGGATGCGAATCATGCCCCAGGGCAACGCGATCTCGTCGTAAACGACCACCAAATCAGCCGGGCCGAGTTCGTAGCGCGCGAGCAAATCGCGCACGCTCAGGCCGCTCAGGTTCATCATCGTCTGCGGCTTGGCGAGGAGCACGTCCTCGCCCGCCAGCCTGCCGCGGCCCAGCAAGGCCTTTGCCTCGGGCCGCTCGATGCGAATCCCGGCGCGCTCGGCAAGCAGGTCCACGGTCAGAAACCCGAGGTTATGCGGCGTCCAAACGTACTCCAGGCCGGGATTGCCGAGCCCCACGATGAGCCGCATCCGCTGCACCGCCTCGCCGCGTCGCGACCGCCGCGCCGGCGGACCGCCTGCGCGCAACCGCGGAGAACGCGATTACTTCTTCTGTTTCTCCTTGGGCTTCTCTTCGGCAGCCTCGGCGGCCTCTTCGCCTTCCTCTTCCTTCTTGCCCTTCTTGATGACTTCGGGCTCGGCCGGAACCGCCGCAGCGCCTTCGACCACCGCGACCTCCGCGGGCTTCTCCTCTTCCTCGCGCAGGGCCACGACGTGGGCGATCACCCGCTGTGGCTCCGTCAACAGCTTCATCTTGGCCGGATCGATGGGGAGGTTCGAGACGCGGAGCTGGTCGCCGATCATCAGCGCGCTGATGTCCGCGCGAAACTCGGCCGGGATCTCGCTGGGCAGACACTCGATCTCCACTTCGCGGGTAACCATTTCGAAGATGCCGCCTTGCTGCTTGACTCCGGCGGGCTCGCCAAAGGTGTGCACCGGCACCTTCACGCGCATGCGGACGTCCATGGCGATGCGCAGCAAGTCCACGTGCAGCAGGCTCCCGGTGACGGGATCGACCTGCCAGTCTTTCACGATAGCGGAATGCTGCTGCCCGCCGAGCTTCACCTTGAAAATCGTGTTGTGACCCGATTCGGAGCGGAGAATCCCAGCCACCTGTTTGGCATTCACAGTGAGGGCCACCGACTCGCCGCTGCCACCGTAGAGCACGCCCGGAACCTGCCCCGTCTGGCGAAGACGCCGCGCAGCGTTCTTGCCCCGGTCACTGCGGGGCGCGGCTTCGACGATGATCTGTTCCATACATCCTTCCTTCGAGCAGGCCCCGGATGATCAGGACGAGCCCAGAACCCTCAGATAAACAGCTCGCTGATGGAGCTCTCTTCGTGAATCGAGCGGATACCGCGCGCGAGAAGCGCGGCGACACTGAGCACCTTGATCTTCGGCGCCTTATCGGCCGAGTCCGCCAACGGCACCGAGTCGGTGACGACTACCTCGGTGAGCTGAGACTTGCAGATGCGCTCGACGGCCGGCCCGGAGAGCACCGCATGGGTGCAGCCGGCGTAAACCGCGAGCGCGCCTTCCTTCTTCAACGCTTCGGCGGTTTTCACGAGAGTGCCCGCCGTATCGATGATATCGTCCACAACCAGCGCGGTCCGGCCGCGGATGTCGCCGATAATGTGCATGACTTCGCTGACGTCCACATCGACGCGCCGCTTGTCCACGATGGCCAAGGGTGCGTCGAGCTTCTTGGCAAAGGCCCGCGCGCGCTCCACACCGCCGGCATCCGGCGAAACCACCGTCAGATTCGGGAACTTCTTCTGCTTGAAATACTCCACCAGCACCGGCGAGGCGTACAGGTGGTCCACCGGCACATTGAAGTAAGCCTGGATCTGCGGCGCGTGGAGGTCGAGCGTCAGCGCCCGCGTGGCCCCGGCGGTTTCGAGCAAATCGGCCACCAGCTTCGCCGAGATGGGCACTCGAGGTTTGTCCTTGCGGTCCTGCCGCGCGTAGCAGTAATAGGGAACGACCGCGGTGATGCGCCACGCCGAGGCCCGCTTGAACGCGTCGATCATGAGCAGAAGCTCGAGCAGGCTGCAATCCACCGGGCGGCAGCAGGGCTGAACCACGAAAACGTCGGCGCCGCGGACGTTCTCAAGAATCTGGAAATAGATCTCGCCGTCGCTGAACCGCCCGAGTTCCGCGCGGCCCACCGGCACCTCGAGATACTTGCAAATGGCTCCGGCGAGCGCGGGGTGCGCCGTGCCGGTGAAAATCTTGAAGCGTTCGTCGTTCACGCGCAAATGTCCTGAATTCGAGAATGGCGCTGCGGGCTACAGAGGCGCGGTGCGAACTGCTCCGGTCAGGAAGACCGGGCCAGTTTCAAGGCCCGGCGATACCTTTCCCGGGAAAGGGTCTCACAGACAAACGTCTGTTCGTTCGAAAACCCTAAGGCAGCTCGGCGCGCCTGCGCTGGGTACTGAAAGAGTCCGAACACCGCCGAACCGCTACCCGCCAGCGCGGCTTCCATGGCCCCGCCCCGGAGTAAAACCCGCTTGATTGCTGCCAAGCGGGGATGTCGCCCGAAGACCGCCGCCTCGAAATCGTTGGAGAGGCTGCCTCCCAGGGAACTCCAGCATAGGGCACAGAACCGCCACAGTTTAGGGTCGGCGGCTGGTTTTGTCAATGTCACCCGCCGCGCGCGGAGCCACCGGTAGGCGTCCGCAGTGGGCACGGAGATCCCCTGCGGAGAGACCACCAGGACAGCACGCCGGGGAATGTCCGGGAGAGGATAGATCTCATTGCCGCGGCCAATGCCCAGCGCGCGTCCACCGAATAGGAAGAAGGGCACGTCGGCGCCGAGACTCGCAGCGATTTCGACCAGGCGCTCAGCGGGCAGGGTGCGGCCGGCGAAGCGCAAGTAGCCGATCAGCCCCGCGGCGGCATCGCTCGAACCGCCACCCAAACCCCGGCCGGCAGGGATGCGCTTGATGAGTTCGAGGCGCACTCCCGAACGGATCCTGAGCGCGCGGCGCAGTGCCTCCACCGCGCGGTAGACGAGATTGTGCTCGACCGGCTCGCTCTCCAGCTCGAGATTGCCGCGAATGGCGAGCTCAATCCCCGGCCGGGACGCGGCTCGGAACACAATGTCGTCATGCAGGCTGATGCTCTGAAAGATGGTGCGCAGCTCGTGATACCCGTCCGGTCGCCGGCCGAGAACCTCTAGACGGAGATTTACCTTGGCGAAGGCGGGAACGCGGACGGCAGGCATGCCGGCTACTGCGGCTTCGCTTCGCCAGCGCCGGGCTTCTGCTGGGCAAAGTCTCGTTTCAACATGGTCAGCTTGGCTTGGATCTCGGCGATCTTGTCGGATTCGACCTCGGTGGGCAGTGCGCGGCGCCATTCGGCCAAGGACTTCTCCCACTCCTGCGCGGCAAGTGCGGTTCGGCCCGTCTTGAAATAGACGTCGCCCAAATGTCCGTGAATGGTCGGGTCGTTGCTCTCGCGCTCCGTCGCCCTGCGCAAAAGTGATTCGGCCTCGCTGAAACGGCCCTGTTTGTAGTTCACCCATCCAAGGCTGTCAAGATAGGCCCCGTTGTAAGGCTCCTCGGCGAGCGCGCGCTCGACCAGGGAGCGCGCTTCGTCCAGACGAACGCCCCGGTCGCCGAGCATGTAGCCGTAGTAATTGAGCGCCGGCGCATTATGGGGATCAAGAGAAAGAACGTGCTTGAATTCCTGCTCGGCGCGGTCGTACTGCTTCTGGCGCTCGAAGATGGCGCCGAGGAGGAACCAGACCATCTTCTTGTCCTCGGGTTCCACCGCGAGTTTCTCAGCGGTGCGCGCCTGCGCCTCCGCCTCGGAGTAACGCCGCCCCCGCTCGTATACCTGGGCGATGTTGAGGTAAACCCCTCGATCGTTCTCCTTGCCGGTGAGCAGTCCTTTCAAGATGCCGACGGCCGCATCGGTCTCTCCCTTCTCGCCGAGCAGAAGGGCCTTGCCGCTCAACAGGTCCTGATCGTTCGGATATTTTGCGAGAGCCTTGTCCGCCTCTTCCAGGGCGTGTGGCAGATCCTTTGCGGTTCGATAGGCGTCCATCACCAGGAGCCGCCCGCGGCGGCCTTCTTCGTCGCTGAGCTTGTACATTTCTTCGAACGTATTGATGGCCGCCCTGTAATTCTGGACTTCGCGGTAGAGCTGGCCCAGCTGTTGGTACAGAATCCCGAGAGCGCGTTGGCCCGAGGGCACGCCATTCGTCTGCGCCTTGATCTCCGCCACGGCGTTCGAGAGAACTCGAATGGCATCCTCGAAACGGCCCTGGGCCTGATAGAGCATCGCTTCGTTGTAGATGATCTCGAGGTCGCCGGGTGCGCGTTGCCGAGCCTTGGCCAGGTTCTCTTCGGCTTGGTCGAGCTGGTGGAGCTCCCGGTAGACCTGCGCTAGCCGCAGGTACACCTTCGGATCATCCGGATCGAGTTCCAGCAGCTTCTTATATTCCGCGAGGGCTTCGGGGCAGTTTCCCTCGTTCATCAGCGCTTCGGCTAGGCCGCGGTGGTGGCTCGCTTCACTGGGGTCGAGCTCGATGGCGCTGCGGTACGCATCGGCGGCGCGCGCATATTCCTTGGTCTGGGAGTAGGCGTCGCCCAGAAGATCGAAGAGCGACGGGGAAGACGAATCCTTGGTCGCTTCTTCGAGCACCCCGACAGCCTCCTTCGGCTTTCCCTGATCGAGAAGGAGCTGCGTCAGCTGCTCAAGCGCGGGCTCGTTATCCGGATCTTGCTTGAGCAAGTCCCGCAGCACCTGGCCCGCTTTCTCGTGGTGGTTCTGCATGCGATAAAGGCGCGCCAGCCAGAGCGCCGATTCAGAGTCGGAGGGGTCCAGGCGCAGGATCTCGCTGAACTGCTCGATCGCCCGAGCGATGGACTCGGACTGCGTCGGCACCGCGTTCATATCCCCCAGGCTGCGCAGGTAGATGCGCCCGAGCAAGCGGCGGGAGGGCAGATCGTTCGGATTGCGCTTCAGGACCGCCTGGGCCTCGGCAACCGCCTCCGGGATGCGCTGGGCCTGCAAGTACATCTCCGCCAGACGCTCGCCGACGACCGTCGAGTGCGGATCCAGAGCGTAGGCCTTCTTGTAGAACTCAATGGCTTGGTTGGCGTACTCGCTGCGGCTGGTGGATTCGTACATCTGTTCGTAGATGTGGCCCATGGCGAGGTTGTAGTAGGCATCGGCGCGCCCTTGGGTCTCCACAGAGAGTCCGTTGGGAGCCCCCGATGAGGAAGCAGGCGGAGTAGCGGGAACCTGAGCCGCAGCAGCAAGGGCCACCGCGAGGAGGCCAAAGACAGCACCGAGAGGAGAGGGTCTTAGATATCGATTCATGCAAACCTCTAAAGCTTCGATTATCCCACGTGGCAAAAGGGTGGGTCAAAGATATGGCTATGAGAATTCCCAGAGCGCATCAGTAAGAGCCTTAGACGGGAGGTTGAAAGAAGCGGTTGCATTACTTCGTTATTTCTAGTATTATGGAAGTATGGCCAGGCCTCCTCAGGAACTTGTCGCCCGCACCGCCGAGCGCTTCAGCGCGCTCGGGGCTGAGCCCCGCCTCGAAATCATGCGCCTCCTCTTGAGTGCCCATCCCAAAGGAATGGTCGTCGGCGAAATTCAGGAAGAGCTGGGCATCCCCGCTTCCACGCTTTCGCACCACCTGGAAAAGCTCAGGTTCGTTGGCCTGGTGGACGTGCGGCGGGATCGGCAATTCCTTTGGTACACGGCGAATTCCGAGGCGCTGCGCGGACTTCTGGGATTCTTGTATGAGGAATGCTGCACGCGAAGCCGCGCCGTGGCGCCGGAGTCGGTCGTGCAGATTTCGAAGTGACGAGAACAAAGCGTAAGGAGAGATGACTATGAGCGAAACGAATATTCAAGAAGCGGTGAGGCAAAAGTACGCGCAGGCCGCGCGGCAGTTTTCATGCGGCCGGACGGCGTGCTGCGGTGACGCTCCGGAGATGGCGGGACACGATCCCGTTACCGCGAATCTCTATGCCGATGCGGAAACGGCCCAGCTCCCCAAGGAGGCTGTGCTGGCCTCGCTCGGCTGCGGGAACCCCACGGCGCTCGCCGAATTGAAGTCCGGCGAGATCGTGCTGGACCTGGGTTCGGGCGGTGGAATTGACGTACTCCTCTCGGCCAAGCGCGTGGGTCCTGCGGGGAAAGCCTACGGTCTCGACATGACGGACGAGATGCTCGCGCTGGCTCGCGAGAATCAGCGCAAGGCAGGGGCCACGAACGTCGAATTCCTCAAGGGTACGATCGAGAACATTCCCCTGCCCAACGACTCGGTGGACGTCATCATCTCGAACTGCGTGATCAACCTCTCGGCCGACAAGGATCGCGTGCTCCGGGAAGCGCTGCGCGTGTTGAAGCCCGGGGGCAGGCTGGCGGTTTCCGACATCGTTGTCCGCGGCACCATGCCTGCGGAGGTTCGCAAGAACTTGGAGCTGTGGGCCGGCTGCCTCGCCGGCGCGCTGGAGGAGAATGAGTATCGCGAAAAACTGGTGCGGGCCGGATTCGAGACCATCGAGATCGAGCCCACGCGAATCTACAAGGTGGAAGACGCCCGCAAGTATCTGCAGGAGTCCGGAGTCGATGTGGACGCCATGGCCCAGCACCTCGATGGCAATTTCACGACCCTGAGCGCATTCATCAGGGCCAAGAAACCGGCATCGAGAAACTCCTGCTGCGGCTGACACCCGGCGAAAGGGAGTCTTGATGCCAGGGGAAACTTCCATCCGAAGGGCGGCGCCCGCCGACTATCCCAGGATCGTCGAGATACTAACCGCGTCCGGCCTCCCGCTCGCCGGCTTGCACGGACCCGATGATTTCCTCGTCCTGTGCGCCAAAGACGAAGTGATCGGCTGCGCGGCCATTGAACGATACGGGCGGGTTGGACTGTTACGCTCGGTTGCGGTGACCGCAACCGAGCGCAACCGGGGCTTGGGGCGTTTCTTGATCGAAGAGCTCCTGACGCGAGCGCGCCAAGAACAGCTTGCAGAATTGGTGCTCCTGACGACCACCGCGGAGAAGTTCTTCTTCCGCATCGGATTTCGCACAATTCAGCGCGGCCAGGTGCCCCTCGCCGCGCAGTCTTCCGTCGAGTTTCAAAGCGCCTGTCCCGCGTCCGCGACTGTCATGCTCCTCAAGCTCTAGCATTGTTCGCGGCAGTGCATGAGGTGGCTGGGCGCTGCGTGGGCCTGTGCTCACGGCCTGAGACGTCGCGGCAGAAATCACCTTGAAATGCAATCTGGGGAGAGCGCCCGGCTAGGGCCGGGTCAGTGCAAGAAGTGCCGCATCCCGGTAAACACCATCGCCAAGCCCAGCCGGTCGGCGGCGGCGATAACCTCGGCGTCGCGGACTGAGCCCCCCGGTTGGATCACTGCCGTGGCGCCGGCGCGGGCAGCCTCCTCGACACCGTCAGGAAACGGGAAGAAGGCGTCCGAAGCGACCACGGTACCCGTCAGCGGCGACTGCGCTTTCATCACCGCAAGTTTCACCGAATCGACGCGGCTCATTTGGCCTGCGCCGACGCCCAGCGTGGCACCGTCGCGCGCGAAAACGATGGCGTTCGACTTCACGTGCTTCGCGACCTTCCAGCCAAAACGCATGGCCTGCATTTCTTCCGGCGTGGGGACGCGCTTGGTCACGGTTCGCAGATCGCTCTCGCTCAGCCTGCCAAGGTCTGCCTGCTGGACCAGCACGCCTCCCGAGATGTATTTGAGCTGCAGTGACGGCTCCGCACGCAGACCGTCGGCAGGCAGCTCGAGCAGGCGAAGGTTCTTCTTCGCCGCAAAAGCGGCCAGCGCCTTCTCGTCAAACCCCGGTGCGGCAATACACTCCACAAAGAGCTTCGCCACCTCGGCGGCAGTAGCGCCATCCACAACCCGGTTGAACGCGATCACACCGCCAAACGCCGACACCGGATCGCAGGCGTGCGCCTTCAAGTATGCGTCGAGAAGCGAATCTTGTTCGGCCGTGCCGCAGGGGTTGTTGTGTTTGATGATGGCCGCGGCAGGTCGCTCGAATTCGGCGACGAGGCTGCGCGCCGCCTCGAGATCCACGAGGTTGTTGTAGGAGAGTTCTTTGCCCTGGAGCTGGCGCGCACCGGCGAGCCCCCGAGCAGGATGCCCGGCCGGAAGGTAAAGCGCGGCGGCCTGATGGGGATTCTCCCCGTAGCGGAGAGATTGCCGGCGTTCAAGTGCGATATGCAGGCGCTCCGGAAGCACCGGGCGCGCACCGAGCGCGGTTTCTTCTCCGATGGCAGCGAGGCGCTCGAGTGCTGTGGTGATCAGGCCGTCATACCGCGACGTCGTGGCGTAAACCTTGCGGGCCAGCTCGAGGCGTGTCAGCAAACCCACTTCGCGCGTGGTTTCGATTTCCGCCGCAACGCGCGCGTAATCGGCGGGGTCCGTGACCACCGCGACGCTTTCGAAGTTTTTCGCCGCCGACCGCAGCATCGTAGGTCCGCCGATGTCGATGTTCTCAATGAGCTCTCCGGCCGTGAGGTCCCCTCTCGCCTCGGCAGCCTCAAAGGGATAGAGATTTACGACCACCAGGTCGATCGGGGCGATGCCGTGCTGTGCGGCCTCCGCGCAGTCGGCGGGATGATTGCGGCGGAAAAGCAGGCCACCGTGGACTTTGGGATGCAACGTCTTCACCCTGCCGCCAAGCATTTCCGGCCAGCCAGTCAGATCGGAAACATCGCGCACGGCCACGCCGGACTCGCGCAGCAGTTTCGCCGTGCCTCCGGTGGAGATGATCTCGATGCGCAGGCCGGCGAGACGCCGCGCCAGCTCGACGATGCCCGTCTTGTCAAAAACGCTCAACAGCGCGCGCTCGATCGCCATCGCGATTCCTCCGGGAAATGAAAACGGGTTATTGTAAGCGCGGCGCGGTGATTTGCGAAAGGAGAAACACGGGAGACGCAGGGTTCCGGTTGCGCGAGGGGTCAGGCTTTGACCAACGCCTTGAGCTTGACTTGGCCGTCGGCGGTTTCCACGACGTACTCGACTTCTTTGCAGCCCTTCTGTTTCCTTAGCTCTTTGGTCTTCTTGCTGACGAACGCGCGAAAACCGTCGCGCTTGAGGCGGTCCACACTTTCGCCGGCCTGGCGCTTGGCTCTGACGAATTCATCGTAGAGCCGTTCGACTTTTTCGGGTTCGCGCTCCGGGTCCGAGCAGGAGATGCGGAACGACGCGCCCGCCGCTGCGCTCGCGGCCGGTGCGGCCGGAGGCTTCGCCTTGGCGGCCTCCGCTTGTTGCTTCGCGCGCTCCGCTTCGATGGCCCTGGCGGCGGCGCCGAAGTGATGCTGCACGGCGCCTTCTTCTTTCTGCTGCATGCGCTTGCGGAAGACTTCCCTGTATTTCGCGTAGTTTTGGATCAGGTTGTTGAAGCGGAAGCGTTGCCCCGAACTGAGTTCGCCTCCGCGTTCGGAATAGCGCTTGAGGAGCAGCTCGATGCGCCACTCGATGTCTGCGGGAGGGCGCTTGCGGCCACCGCCGAAATACTGGTCGTATTCGACCTTGAGTTGCCGGGTGTCCTTCTCGATTTGACTCAGGTCTTCGTCAATGGTGGCCATGCAGTCCCCGATCTGCCTGAATTATGCTAGTGGCGGAGTGCCTGCGCGTCAATGAAGCCCTTCAGCAGACGTGCGGAAGGCGCACCGGCGGGGCTAGGACCGATCCGCGAGGGCAGGCGCCCCGCGAGGTGCGAGATTGCTGGCGCGCTGCCCATGTGCTGAAATAGACGCACCATGGCCGCTGGCGCAAAGCGCGTTTCTCCCGAGAGAGCCGAGCAACTGAAACGGATTCCGTCGCTAGATGACCTGCTGGCCCGGCCGAAGCTACGCGCGCTGGTGGAGAGGTTGGACCGCGGCGCAGTGGTGGATGTCGCGCGGGCGGTCCTTGCGGAGATGCGCGCGAGGATCACCGGCGGCGCGCATGGGGTTGGCCCGGCCCTTGATGCTTCTGCCCTCGAGACACGGATCGCTGCGGAGATCGAGCGGGAGCTCACGCCGTCTCTTCTCCCGGTCATCAACGCGACCGGCGTAGTCCTGCACACGAACTTGGGCCGGGCCCCGCTTGCGCCCGGGGTCATCGATGAAATTCGCAGGACAGCCACGCAGTACACCAATCTCGAATACAACCTCGAGGCAGGCGCGCGCGGAAAACGAGACGTGCACGTCGCGCGGCTCCTCGAGCGCCTGACCGGCGCCGAGGCGGCCATCGTGGTCAACAATTGCGCCGCCGCAGTGCTGCTGGCGCTGGCGGCGCTCGCGAAGGACGGCGAAGTAATCGTCTCCCGCGGCGAGCTCATCGAAATCGGCGACGGCTTCCGCATCCCCGAGATCATAGCGGAGAGCGGGGCCATCTTGCGCGAGGTGGGCGCCACAAACCGCACTCGCGCTGCCGACTATGAGCGCGCCATCAACGGCAAGACACGGCTGCTCCTGCGCGTGCACCCGTCGAATTTCCGGATCACTGGATTCACCGAAAGACCTTCGCTCGAGGAGTTGGTGGCGCTCGGGCGCCGCGCGAATCTTCCGGTGCTGGAGGACCTCGGTTCGGGGTGTTTGGTGGACCTGAGCGCGCAGGATCTCGAGGAGCCGGTCGCGCGGAAGAGCCTCGCAGCGGGCGTTTCCGTCGTGACCTTCAGCGGCGATAAGCTGCTCGGCGGACCGCAGTCGGGCATCATCACCGGGCAAAAAGATTGCGTGCAGCGGATCCGCCGGCATCCGCTGTTTCGCGCGCTCCGCGTGGATAAGCTGACCATCGCGGCGCTCGAAGTCACTCTGGAAACATACTTGCGAGGCGCGCTCGATGAGATTCCGGCGCTGCGCATGATCCGCATGACCGCAGTGGAAATTGGCCGGCGCGCGGAGAATTTCCTGCGCGAGCTGCAGTCGGCGCTGCCGCCTGAGCTGCGCGGCGAAATCGAGCTCGAAGTTGCGGAAGGCTCGTCGCTCGCCGGCGGTGGCTCCACTCCAACGCAGGAATTGCCCACGCGCGTCATTCGAGTTACGGCCTCGCACCATTCCGCGGCGCGTCTCGAAGAGCGCCTGCGGAAGCCTGCGCAGGGGTTGCCGGTGATCGCGCGCGTCGAGGACGGCCGATTGATCCTCGACCTGCGCACGGTTTTTCCCGAACAAGAATCGCTTCTGCGCGACTCCCTCGCCGCCGCTCTGCAAGCCTGAAAGGGATTTACAGCCGATTGATGCACGACGCCACACACGCCGCGCCGAAGCCGTTGTCGATATTGACCACCGCAACGTTTGACGCGCAGCTATTGAGCACGCCGAGAAGCGCCGCTACGCCGCCGAAGCTCGCCCCGTAACCGGTACTGGTCGGCACCGCGATCACGGGCACGGGCACCAGCCCGCCGATCACGCTCGGCAGAGCGCCTTCCATTCCCGCCACGCAGATGATCACGCGCGCGTGTGTCAGCATTTCTTTGTGTTCGAGCAGACGGTGCAGCCCCGCGACCCCCACGTCGTAGAGATGCTCGACGCGATTGCCCATCATCTGCGCGGTGAGCACCGCTTCTTCCGCGGCGGGGATGTCGCTCGTGCCCGCGGAAACGACCAGGATCGTGCCTTTCCCCGTGATCGCGCGGCTGCGCTCGATCGTGATCGCGCCGGAAAGTGGATGGAATTTCGCCGTTCGGCCCACGCGCCGAACGGCTGCGTAAATTTTCGCGTCGGCCCACGTAACCAAAATGTTGTGCCGCGCACCTTTCGGCCGGAGCATCGCACGCACGATTTCAGCTACTTGCGCCGGCGTCTTGCCCTTGCCGAGGACGACTTCAGCGTAGCCCTGCCGCAGGGCCCGGTGATGGTCCACCTTGGCAAAGCCCAGGTCCTCGAACGGCAGATGCTTCAGCCGCTCGATGGCCTGCTGCGTGCCGAGCTTCCCCGCGCGCACCGCCTCGAGGATGCGCAGTATGTCGCTCTCATTCATCGCTTGAGGATTCTAGCACTGCTTGAGAGCGCGGCTAATGCCGGCATCGGGGAATCTCTCCATGAACCGCTATTCCGTGGAGTGCGGCAGCTTGACTTGGCCGGGGGACGGCTGCGAGACTGTGGCTTCCCGCTTGACCAATGAGCCAGCCTAAAGAACAGGTCGTCACCGTCGGTGTGACCGGAGCGAGCGGCGCGATCCTCGCGCAAAAAACGCTCGCATTGCTTGAAGAAGACGCCCGCGTCGCCCGCGTGCTTCTCGTCGTCACCGAGACCGGCCGGCGCCTCCTGGCAGAGGAGTTAGACGTCTCCTCGGGCGATTTGAAGCAGCTTCCTGCACGAATCCTCGGTCGCCCATCTGCGAAGATCGAAGCGCTGCCGAACCAGGATGTCGGCGCGCCCATCGCCTCGGGCAGTTACCACGTGGACGCCATGATCGTGATTCCCTGTTCGATGGGCACTCTTGCGGCGATTGCCGGTGGCGCGAGCGAGGATCTCGTTTCGCGTGCCGCCGACGTCATGTTGAAGGAGGGGCGGAAGCTTGTGCTCTGCGTGCGCGACACGCCCTTCAGCCGCATTCACCTGGAAAACATGTTGCGGGCGCAGCAGGCCGGCGCGGTGATCATGCCGGCGGTGCCGGCGTTCTATCACCGCCCCAAGACGATTGACGACCTGGTGACGCAGTACGTCTGCCGGGTCCTCGCGCGCGTTGATTTGCCGCAAGAGAAAATGTATCGCTGGACCGGCAAGAGCGATTAGCCGCTCTGCGCCCACTCGCACATGAGTCCCAAGCGAATCCACATCGTGCTCGAGATGATCAAGTTCGAGCATTCGATATTTGCACTGCCATTTGCGCTCACCGGAGCGCTCCTCGCGGCGCGCGCCACCGCGCACGCTTGGCCGACGCTCCGGCAGTTCGCGTGGATTATCGTGGCCATGATCGGAGCGCGTTCCGCGGCCATGACCATGAACCGCATCATCGACCTGCACTACGACCGAGAGAATCCGCGCACGCAGCAGCGGGCGCTCGTCACCGGAACCCTGTCTGTTTCCTTTGCATGGATGTTCGCGCTCGCCGCGGCTGCAGTGTTGCTGATTGCCGCGTGGCAGCTCAACCGGCTGGCGCTCGAGCTCGCGCCCATCGCGCTGGCAATTCTTTTCTTCTATTCCTACACCAAACGGTTCACAGCCTGGTCTCACCTGGTGCTCGGTTTCTGCCTGGGTATGTCGCCCGCGGCCGCGTGGATCGCTGTCACCGGCGGACTCGATGCACGCATGCTGATCCTCTGCGCCGCGGTGACGCTGTGGGTCGGCGGATTCGACGTGCTTTACGCCTGCCAGGACGTGGAGTTCGACCGCCGCACCGGGCTGCATTCTATCCCCAGGCGCTTCGGGATCGCCAAGGCGCTGCTCGCCGCACGCGCGATGCACGCGGTCATGCTCGCGCTGCTCGCATGGCTCGCGGCCAGTTTCGCATTGCCTTGGCCCGCATGGACGGGCGTCGCTATCGTGGGCATGCTCCTCGCCTACGAGCATTCGCTCGTTCGCGCCAACGACCTCTCCAAGCTCAACGCTGCGTTTTTTACCGTGAACGGCTATATTAGTTTGTTGTTCCTGCTGTTCTGGGGCGCTGCCGCAGCCATTTGGCGGCGCTGAGAAGCGGGACACTCCGCACCGAAATGAACGATCTGATCATTACTGATGCGCGGCTGCAGCCTATCGCCGACAAGGTCCTCGCCGGCGAGCGGCTGAGCTTTGACGATGGGGTCGCGCTCTACCGCTCGCCCGACCTCCTCGCGGTCGGCTGGCTCGCGAATCACGTCCGCGAGAAGCGCCACGGCAACATCTGCTATCACAACGTCAACCGGCACATCAATCCTTCGAACGTCTGCGTGGCCCACTGCCGCCTCTGCGCCTTCGGCCGCGACGCGAACGCCCCGGGCGCCTACACCTTCGCGCTCGACGAAATCTACCAGCGCGCCGAGCAAGGCGTTCGCGAAGGCGCCACCGAGTTCCACATCGTCGGCGGGCTGCATCCCGATCCGCCCTTCGACTACTTTCTGGAACTCATCCGCGGGCTCAAGCAGCGCTGCCCGGGCGTCCACCTCAAAGCCTTTACGATGGTCGAGGTCGGCTACTTCGCTCGTATCGCCAGGCTCTCCATCCGCGATACGCTCCTCAAGATGAAAGAGGCGGGCGTGGATTCTCTGCCTGGCGGCGGCGCCGAAATCTTCAATCCGCGCGTGCGCAAGGTGATTTGCGACCACAAAGTCAGCGGCCAGCAGTGGCTGAACATCGCCCGTACCGCGCACGAGGTTGGTCTGCCCTCGAACGCCACCATGCTCTACGGCCACATCGAAACCGAAGCAGAACGCGTCGAGCATCTGCTTCTCCTGCGCGAGCTGCAGGACCAGACGCACGGCTTTGTAGCTTTCATCCCGCTCGCGTTTCATCCCGAGAATACCGCGTTGGCCCACCTGCCCAAGACCTCCGGCTATACCGATCTTAAAAGCATCGCCGTGGCGCGGCTCCTGCTCGACAATTTCGAGCACATTAAGGCCTACTGGATCATGCTGACGCCTTCGGTCGCGCAAATCGCTTTGCGCTGGGGCGCGGACGACCTCGACGGTACCGTGGTCGAAGAAAAGATC
Source organism: Candidatus Acidiferrales bacterium (assembly GCA_049514555.1). GTDB lineage: Bacteria > Acidobacteriota > Terriglobia > Acidiferrales > UBA7541 > JBEKUY01. Next base: position 143,981 of record JBEKUY010000004.1, on the reverse strand, counting down.
TATCACGATGCGGGGGCCAAGACGGCGGAGTTCACTCCGCGCGCCGAGCTCGAGCGGCTGATCCGCGCCGCGGGACGCGTCCCCGTCGAGCGCGATACGTTGTATCGCCCCGTTGACCGTTCGAAGATGCCGCCGGCCCAGCCGCCACGCCCGGACGTCACCTTCACCTTGAACGTTTGAGCGACTCCCTGCCCCGCGATCCCTTATGTAGCGGGTTTGGCTTTTATGGGAACTTCACAAGTGGCCTGACGCAAGTTTTCCAACACTTTGAACACATTCTCTTCCATCCACTCCGCCGGCTTCAACCCGCCGGACTGGATGATGTTTCCCAGGCAGTGCCGCGCCCAGTAGGCGATCTTCAGACACAGAAGCAGTTGCTCGCTGATCCCGAGCGCGCTTCGAAATCCCTCGACTAACTGTCGTTCATCGGGATCGAAGGCATTGGACAGCAAGACCTTGCTGAAGGCTTCGCCAATGCCCCAGTTGTGCAGTCCACGCTCCTTGGATACCAACAGGTGAAATAGATCGAGCATCTGCAAACCGTCCGTTTCTCCCATATCCCAGTCCAGGATTCCCGAGAGCCGCTGCGTCTCCGGGTCGATCATCAGATTGTTGAGGTGGAAATCGCCATGCATGAGGCCAACCGAAAGCGGCTGGCCCGCTGAGGCATTCTGCAGGTAGCTTTGAATCCCATCCAGCAAACCGATGTGCGCAGGCAGATAAGGACGTGCCTGGCGGAAATACGTGAGGAAATACTTTTCGCAAACCTCCGGCGTCACCTCCACCACGCGATGTGAGGCTTGATGCCATTGCAGCAGAATTCGGGCTGCTTCCGCCACCACCCGTGAGTATTCTTTCCGCGAATGGGCGAGCAGCCCGGCATCCACTCCTGGCACGTAGCTGCGCACATAGTAAGGCTGCCCGAGAAGAATGTCTTGGCACAAGACCCGCGGCACCAGCGGCCGTACCTCGGGCGTGCTGATCAAGTGCGCCTTCTCGAGCATCTTCCAATCGGACTCCACTCTCTCTACGCTGGTTTCGCACAGGGGCAGTTTCAGCACCGCCTTGCCGTCCCCGTCCAGCTCCAGGAAAAACACGAGCGTGTTCTCGTTGGAGATGATGTTCCTGCGAACTTTCGGCACTTCGTGCAGTCCGAGCTGCTTCCGCACCCGCCGCAACAAGCATTCGAGAAAGCTGTCTTGCGGAAGTCCCTTAGCCACCACAAAAACCGGAGAATCAAAGAAGTACTTTCCCATCCCCGTGTGGTTCAGCACTCTCACCAGCGGATGCCGTTCTCCCGATGGTTCCTCATTTCCCCAACCCAGGATCTGTCTGGGAGATTCCCGCGAGGGGTACAGGAAATACAGCCGTTGATGTCGAAGCTCGGCGAACCGGAAAGCCCGGAGCAAACCAGGGACCCAACACCCCCGCGCATCGCGGTCGCCCCCGCCACTCTGGTTCAGAACGGATCGCGAACTTGCGCCTGCCGGGTGAGCCCGCTCTGTATCTGCCATCGAACTGCGGCGTCTGCCCAGCATGCGATCGAGGGCCACGCGATTCGGCACTGCGACGAAACATTCGCCCCGCTCGCTCAGCAGCCGCGATGCCTTCTGCATCAGATCCGCCTGCGCATGGCAGGAGCTGCCTGCCGAACGGCAAGCAATCCAGCTCAGACTGTCCTCGAACACGATTAGGTCTTGTTTTGCCAACCGGCTCATCAAAGCGTCGAGTTCTCCGCTCTCAAACTGAGGCTTCAAACCCAGCAGATTCGCCAGGCGCTCCAGAATCGAAACCCGAAGAGGATCGGGGTCCCACACCACCGTCTCCTGAAAACACGCGGCCAGGAACAGATAGCTGTTGTGCCAACCGGCTCCGGCAATCAACGCTCTCCCGTCCTCCCGCAGCGGCACCATGCACTTCCACACCCCTCCCCGCGCGTCAAACAGCCTTTCCAAGATTTGTCCCTTATCCTGATCGGACAGATCCGGCAGCCGCTGCAGAAACTCGTTGAACTCCGCTTGGATCGCTAGAAAATTGAGCACGGCTGGGAACCTTGCAACCTCTTCCATGTCTCCAGGGCTACGGACGTCCGGCAGGGACCCCGACGGTTTGTTTCGTGGCGAACCCCAACCTCCCGGCAGCCGACAAGAGTATCTTTCGGACGATCGCCTTTTCCTCTGGACTGTAGAAGTTCGCCGCCCACAGCACAAGCGGGAAACAACCCAATAGTGCTGCATGCAGCATGACGTTGAGCCGCAGCGAATGGAGCCGCACGAACTTCGCGCAACCGAAGATCGCCGCCGCGATCAGCGTCGCTTTCACGAGCTTCCCCAAGTGGTAAGGAACTCGATAAAGCCGCTGGGAAAAATGGTGCGAAAGTCCGGCCAACACCAAAAACGAGAACAGCGTCGCCCAAGCAGCCCCGTAAGCTCCGTACCGGGGGATCAGGAGAAAGTTCAGGAGGATGTTCAGCAGCGCGCTCGCGCCTACGGCGTACGCCCGGAATTCTGTCTGCTTGGAGAGCGCCATGCCTAACTGGAAGTAGTAAAACAGCCCGGAAAACACATACGCCAGCGCGACGATCGGTACGATCTGCGACGCAGCCCAATAGCTCGGCGGTGCAAGCACGCTTACTGCATCCGGACCGAAAAGCGAAATCCCCAGCGCGCCGAAGAGTAAGCCCAGCATCAGGTATTCATATACGCGGGCAAACAATTCCTTGGCGTTCTCCTTCTGCGCCACTTCGTACATGTAGGCCGACCAGAACAGGTAAAAAGGAGTCAGCAGCAGCGCGTTGAGCGACATCCCAATCTTGTATCCCAGCGCATACGTTCCGACGACGCTCAGGCTGGAATACTTCCGCAGAAAAAAGCGGTCGGCGAAGTTCAGCACGAACATCCCGATCCCGGCCGGGACCAGAGGCGCGCTGAATCGCAACATCCCCTTCAGCTTGGGAGTGGAAAACCCCAACCCAACTTCGTAAACGATCAGCGACAGCAGGAGCACGGAGATGACTGCCTGCGTGATCACGCCGCTGTACAGGGCCCCCAAGACGCCCATGCGGCGCCCCGCAATCAGGTAGATGTTCAGTCCCAGCCCCAACGCCAACTGCAACACCGACAGGACAGCAAAGAGCACGGCCTGCTGCTTCGCCCGGAGATAGGAAAGCAACACCCCGTTCACAATGCTGAACGCGAGCGATATGAACACCAAATTGAAGAAGTAACGGTTCCCGTCTTGGCCCAGCACCAGCCGCGAGATCGGCCCGCTCAAAAAATGCAGGAGAACGAGAACGGCGGCATTCACCGGCACGAGGAACAGGATCGCGGTGCTGATCACCTCGTTGCGCTCGGCCCGCTCCTCGTAATCGTAGTAGAAGCGCACCACCGCCGACCCCAAGCCCAGGCCCACGAACATGGCCAGGACGTAACTCGCCAGGTCGAGCAGTTCGATAGTTCCGTAGTCCCTCGGCGAGAGGTAGTACGTATAAAGGGGAACCATCAAGAAGCCGACGATGCGTTGCAACACACCGCCCAGGCCGTAGACCAGCGTGTTCCGCCCTATTTTTCGGAGCAATTCACCCAGCATTCTGCGCTGCCTACCATAGTATCGCTGCAACACCCTACAAACCCAATAGTCCGCACGTACTAGGAATATACGATGCGGTCCTCGTCATTCTCGACATCGGTTACATCTAGATTTTGTGACAGCCTGCTTATCGAATGACTCGTATATCCTTTCAGCACACCACTGAATCGAATGAACCGGCGGAGGTAACGGTCGGCTCATGAATCACTGGATCGCAGGCGCAGCAGGCGTAGCCCTGCTGGCAACGGTCTTCCTGGACGCCTTTGAAGCTGTCGTTTTGCCGCGTCGCGTGACCAGACGTCTCCGATTTGCGCGCCTTTATTACCGCACGACTTGGAGAGTCTGCTCGCGCCTCGTTCGCGTGATCCCTTCAAAAAAGCGCCGCGATTCGCTCTTGGGCTTTTACGGGCCGCTTTCGCTCATCTTGTTGCTGGGCGTCTGGGCCTCGGGAATGGTGCTCGGTTTTGCCCTCCTGCACTATAGCGCCGGTTCGGCCGTGAACGTGAGCGGCGCGCCGCCCAATTTCACCACCGATTTGTACTTGAGTGGAACAACATTCTTCACTCTCGGTATCGGCGACGTGACGCCCCGATCGGCGCTGGCGCGCCTGCTCACTGTGGCGGAAGCAGGTCTCGGTTTCGGCTTTCTAGCTCTGCTGATTGGTTATATGCCCGTGATTTATCAATCGTTTTCGCGCCGCGAGGTGGGCATTTCGTTGCTCGATTCTCGCGCCGGGTCACCACCCTCGGCCGGCGAGCTCCTGCGCCGGCACAGCTATGCGCATGGGCTGGAAGCCCTGCAAGCGCTTCTGGCCACCTGGGAGCATTGGTCGGCAGAATTGCTTGAGAGCCACCTCTCCTATCCGGTGCTCGCCTACTATCGTTCGCAGCACGACAATCAATCTTGGATTTCTTCGCTGACGGCAATCCTGGATACCTGCTCGCTCCTGATGATGGGACTCGAGGACGCCTGCTCTCGCCAAGCCGAATTGACCTTCGCCATCGCCCGTCATGCGGTCGTCGACCTCTCTCAAGTCTTCGGTTCGCCCCCGCGCCCTTTGCCTCACGAACGTTTGCCGGACAATGAGCTCGCGCGCTTGCGAAACGTCCTCGCCAAACACGGTCTGCGCTTGAACGACGGCGCCGCCGCGGCCGCCCGCCTGGCCGAGTTGCGCGCATTGTACGAGCCCTACGTCTACTCCTTGGCACATTATCTCGAAGTCGAGCTTCCCCCTTGGCTGCCGCAGGCCATCCGCCCCGACAACTGGCAGACGAGCGCCTGGGGCCGCGCGACGGGGCACTTGCGCGAAACCGGGTCCGTGTTGGACGATCACACCTGAAAGGAGGCCATACGATGAAAGCCATCGTGGTAAGGGAATTTGGCGGGCCCGAAATGTTGCGGGTATCAGAGGCGCCCGTGCCAACGCCGGGCGCGGGACAAGTCCTCCTGCGCATCAAGGCCGCCGGCGTCAATCCGGTGGAAACCTACATCCGCAGCGGTGCTTATGCGCGCAAGCCGGAGCTGCCGTATACGCCCGGAACCGACGCCGCAGGCGTGATCGAGGCCGTGGGCAGCGGCGTCAAGCGCGTCAAGCCCAACGACCGCGTGTACACGGCCGGGACGCTCACTGGGACATACGCCGAATACGCCCTGGCGCTCGAGTCGCAGGTGAATCCCTTGCCCGGGCGCGTCTCGTTCGCCCAGGGCGCTGGCGTGCATGTGCCGTATTTCACAGCGTACCGCGCGCTCGATCACTTTGCCCGCGCGCGGCCCGGCGAAACCGTGCTGATCCACGGCGCGAGCGGCGGCGTCGGCATCGCCGCCGTGCAGATCGCGCGCGCGCGCGGATTGGTCGTAATCGGCACCGCCGGAACCGACAAGGGACTCGAACTCGCCAGCCGCGAGGGTGCTCACCACGCGCTCAACCATCGCGCGCCGGGATACCAGGACGAAGCGATGAAGCTCACCGGGGGCCGCGGTGTCGACGTCATCCTCGAAATGTTGGCCAACGTGAACCTGGGCGCGGATCTCAAGCTCCTCGCCATGCGCGGGCGCGTCGTCGTCATCGGCAGCCGCGGCGACGCCACCATCAGCCCGCGCGATTTGATGGCACGCGACGCCGCTGTCTTCGGCTTCGTCTTGTGGAACATTCCCGATGACGATTCGTCCAGCACCCACGCCGCGCTCTTCGCCGGACTCGAGAACGGCACGCTGCGGCCTGTCGTCGGCAAGGAACTGCCGCTCGCCGAAGCGCCTCAGGCGCATAAGAGCGTCATGGAACCCGGCGCGTACGGCAAGATCGTTCTGATTCCATGAGCAGGCTGACTGGGTTTCTCAAAACGAGGAGGAGGATGCTATGCAACGCAGCGCAACCGCGGTCTGGAAGGGGTCGCTCAAGACGGGAAAGGGCGCGCTGACGACGGCAAGCGGCGTGCTTTCGTCCACGGCGTATTCGTTCGTCTCGCGCTTCGAGCAGGGCTCGGGAACCAATCCTGAGGAACTCATCGCCGCGGCTCATGCCGGGTGCTTCTCGATGGCGCTATCGGCCCAGCTTGGTGAAGCAGGCCTCACGCCGGAGAGCATCGAGACCCAGTGCAAGATCACACTCGAGAAGACCGACAGCGGCTTCGCCATCACCAAGAGTCATCTGACCGTGGTGGCCAAGATTCCCGGAGCCTCGCACGAGGCATTCGAGAAGGCCGCCGGCGCGGCGAAGGCGAATTGCCCGGTTTCGAAGCTCCTCACCGCACAGATCACCATGGACGCGACACTCGCAGCCTGATCGCTTCCGGCACAGCTTCTTTATTCATGAATTTGCCTGCGCGATGAGCCGAGCCGCACGTCGAGCGACCACGCGCCCGCGCCCACCACCAGGAGAAAGATCAAGCCCAGAAGCATCGAGTAATCCGTCCGCGCTTCCGCTTCCATCGGCCAGAAGCCCGCCTTCAACAGAATCGGTATCTTGGTGGACGCAATGGCCACCGAAATATCGAAAATGAGGAGAATCGACGCGAGGCGCGTGAGCAGTCCCGCAAGCAAGAGAAGCCCGCAGACGATTTCGACCACGCCGACGAATGGACCCATGATATGCGGAGCGGGAATACCGATGCGCGCGAACCGGCCCGCGCCCCATTGCTCCACAAACAGAAACTTCTTCACGCCCTCGAAAAAAAAGACTGCGCCGACCAGCAGCCGAATCACCAACGCGGCCGCCGGAGCCTCGCTATTTGCCAGCCTTTGCCAAAACGTCATGGAGCGCCCTCCTTACTCATACTCGAGCAAAGTCATGAAGCCGAAATCCATGTGCAGTTGTTGGTGGCAATGGAAAAGCGTCAGCCCCGGATTATCAGCAACGAATTCTACTTCGGCTTCCTGGTAGCCACCCAGCATCACGACATCTTTCAAAATTCCAGACGCCGGCCTTCCCGCCAGCTTCGTCAACTCAAAACTGTGACGATGAAGGTGAATCGGATGGATGTCATCGCTGGCATTGCGCATGCGGATGCGATAGCGCTTGCCTTGCTTGAGGTGAAAGGATGCTGGAACCATTTCCTCCGTCATCGGGAAAGCCGCGCCATTGATCGTCCAGCGGTTAAACCCTTCTTCGGCGGCGTTGTCCTTCGCGAAGGTCATCTCGATCGTCTCGTCCGGGAGAGGCGCCGCCGCGCCCGCATTTCCGAAGCGCGCATAGTTCCACTTAAGCGGCGGCGGCGCAATCCACTGGGCTTTTCCGGCTCGCCCCGGGTACTCCACGACGATGCCCATGCCGTGCCCTCGATCGTCATTGTCGAGATCGCCCAGAATCCACACGCCCGGATGATTCATCTCCACGATGGCGGAAATTCGCTCTGCAGTCCCGAGCCACAGGACAGGGACTTCCGCGGGACTCGGCACGGGATTGCCATCAAGCGCCACGACCTGAAATCGGTGTTCCGGCAACGCCAGGCTGCGAATCTCCGTCGCGCTGCCGTTCAGAATGTGAAACAGGACCCGTTCACCCTGCTTTACTCGGATAGGCTCTCCGTGGCCGAGCATCCGCCCGTTGATCGTGAACGCCCGGTAGCCGACCTCATATCCGTGTGGCATGCCTTTGGCGAGCGATGCCTTCATGGCAGACTCGCCGGCCTCTTCGAGCTCTTTCACGCGCGCCGCCGCGAACAGAAAATCCATGGCCATGTCGCCACCGCGGCTGAAAGTGGGCTCGAACTCCTTCAGCACGAGAAAAACTTCACGATCGTAACTGCCCGCATTTTGCTTCGGCTCGATATAGACCGGCCCCACTTGTCCGCTGTATTGTCCGGCGGCTAGATCGCTTCCCGCTCGGTTGTGTGTGTGATAAAACCGGAACCCTGCCGGATTGGGTGTGAATACGATCCGCCGCCTGCCATGGGCGGGAATGAACGGCGTGCCCTCTTCGGCGGCTCCGTCAACATCCGCCGGCACCTTCTGGCCGTGCCAGTGAAGCTGCTCCGGCGTATCGGTGTCGTTGTACACGTCGATGGTCGCCTGCCGACCTTCCTGGAAGCGTAGCAGCGGTCCAGGGAACTGCCCGTTATAAGTTACTGTCGAGAGGATGCGCCTTGGCGCGATCTCCACGGGCGACGCTTTTATATGCAGTGTGTAATCCGCTGCGCCGGACTCGCTCGGCGCGGCGTCGGTTGCGCCGTGCGGTCTTGGCTTCTCCACCCGGCTAATCGTCCCCGCGGTTGGCAGCAATGCCGCTCCCGAAGGCCAGACGGATTCCAGGCCCGCGCCCAATGCCGTCCCGGCCGTGACGCCCAAAAAGTCTCTTCGGTTCATATCGCCTTCTCGTGGATCGGCGGCTCGATGGTCCGGCGCATGAGCCCCCGTTCCAAGCCACAGAGTACGCCGACTCAACGCCGCCAGACACCCTCCGATTCAGATGCGCGGAGCCGCGCGGTCGGGTAGAACGCGAAAACCGCATCACCTGCCCCCAATCGCAGTGCGTTGACACAGCCGGAAGCCGCCCGGATAATCACATGTGCAGCGATGAACTCGGAGAGCGTCCGTGTATCGGCCATCATCGCTTGGCTGCCTGCAAACCTAACGTGATTAGCCTTATGCAATGCGCGGTCTTTCTCAGCCTGGATACCGGCTCGATTTCCAGGTATTGGCAGAAGATCACCGACCGAACGTTCAGCGGGGTGTACCACGCCAACGGCTTCGACCTGGCGATGATGATTCCCTACTTCCTGATCCTGATTGTGCTCGCGATTTACGGCACGCATCGCTACTACCTCGTCTACAACTACTTTAAGTACCGCCAAAACGTGCCGGGGCCGCCACCGCCGGTCGAGCATTGGCCGCGCGTGACCGTGCAGCTTCCCATTTTCAACGAACGCTACGTGATCGAGCGTCTCGTTGATGCCGTCTCGAATTTCGATTACCCGCGCGACCTGCTGGACGTTCAGGTTCTCGATGATTCCACCGACGAAACTCGCGAAGTCGCCCGCAATTGTGTCGAGCGCTACGCCGCCCTCGGCCTGCCGATCGTCTTCATTCACCGGACCAATCGCGAAGGCTACAAGGCCGGAGCGCTCGAAAACGGACTCAAGACGGCCACGGGCGAATTCGTCGCCATCTTCGATGCTGATTTCCTACCCGGACCGGATTTTCTGCGCCGCACCGTTCCCTACTTCCAAGACCCCAAGATCGCCATGGTGCAGACCCGCTGGACCTACGTGAACCGCGACTATTCCCTGCTCACCCAGGTGGAAACGATTCTTCTCGACGGCCACTTTGTCGTCGAGCACGGCGCCCGCTCCCGCCGCGGCACTTTTTTCAATTTCAACGGTACCGGCGGCGTCTGGCGGCGCGACGCGATTGCCGATGCGGGCGGCTGGCAACATGACACGCTCACCGAGGATACCGATCTGAGCTATCGCGCGCAGCTTCGCGGATGGAGATTCCTCTACCTGCCCGACATCGAATGCGCCTCCGAGTTGCCCGTGGAGATGAATGCCTTCAAGGCGCAGCAGGCGCGCTGGGCCAAAGGTTTGATGCAGACGGCCAGAAAAATCCTGCCGCGCATCCTGGCTTCCGATGTTCCCTGGCATGTGAAGACCGAAGCGTTTTTCCATCTCACCGCGAGCCTCAGCTACCCGTTGATGATTCTGCTCTCGACGATGCTCTTGCCCGCGATGATCGTGCGCTTCTACCAGGGCTGGTTCCAGATGCTGGTGATCGACCTGCCCCTGTTTCTCGCCTCGACCTGCTCGATTTCGAGCTTCTACCTGATTTCGCAGCGGGTCCTGCGGCCCAAGCACTGGTGGCGCGCGTTTCTCTACATGCCCTTCGTCATGGCCACCGGCATCGGCATTTCCGTGCGCAATACCAAAGCCGTCCTTGAAGCGCTTTTCGGCATGCAGAGCGAGTTCGCGCGCACCCCGAAATTCCGCATCGAGGGGAAGAAAGACACCTTCGTCAAGAAGAGTTACCGCAACCGCGCCGGCTGGATGCCCTTTGTCGAAGTCGCCCTGGGTTTGTACTTCGCCCTGACGGTCGTTTACGCCATCACCAACGAGAACTACGCCACCATCCCGTTCCTTCTGCTCTTCGTCTGGGGCTACCTCTATACGGGATTCATGTCCCTCGCGCAGACCTACTTCGAGCACATGCGCTTCGGCATGCGCACCGGGGAAGGCCGCCCCGCCCCCTCCGGCGCCCCCGGCTTTTGACCCTGCAGCTCAGTTATGCCCGGACGAGTTCGTTCCCCCAGGCTCGATGATGCGGAAATTTCCGCTGCAGTGCAGCATGCTCATAAGGTACAGCATACCGTCGTAGTAGCGCTGCTCTCCTGAGGGAACCGGCATGTTCCATAGTTCTTCTAGGAAGGCCTTGGAAATGGGTCCGTTTGTTGCGGCCAAGCTGCCCACGGCGGTCGTCGCCGCCATTCCGGCCGCGTGGTGTGTCGAGAGCGGCTTGCCGTCGAGCGTATAGCGATCGACGAAGGTGCTGATGCCCTGGCCGTAGAGGAATTTCTGGATGTGGTCGCTCAGCGCAATTTCCCGCGGGTCTTTGCGCCACCAGGAGTAGTCCACCGACCAGTTGCTGACGTTTCGCCAGGAGTCGAAACCGAAAGCCATCGGAGTGCCGTCTCGGCGGACGATTTGCGTTTCATCGAAGTTGTTCACGTCGGGAGTCAGCCCGGTCTCCGCGCCGGTTACCTTGCTGAGCATGTCGCGGCTCACATCGGCGGCCTTGGCCCAGAAGGCGCGGTCCTCCGCCGGGCCCCAGCGCGCCCACAATTCATAGAAGGCCGGCAAATGATACGAGGCGTCGGTAAAAGCCAGGGCCGCGTTCGGCACGAAACGAATCATATAGTGGTCTTCGTCCACCATGGGGCCGATCGTCTCGGTTCGCGGCGCATCCCAGGGAGGGTGGAACACCGGCGCAGCGGCGCCATTCGCGGCCGCCGCTCTCTGTCGAGCGGTGTTATTGGGACTGGGCCACGGATGGTTCGGCGGCACAAAAGGCGGATCCTCGGGATGGATGCGGAAGGGCCCGGTCCCGGTCAGCACGGGATGATGCCGCATCCCGCGGAGTATCTTGTCCGCTTCGGCTTGATAATTATAGATACCCTTCCCATTGCCCCAGCGATGCGCCGCGAAATAGAGCGCCATGGCGAAGTATTCTTCCCCGTCCGGCGCCGCCCCGGTCGACCGCGGTGAGCCGTCCGTGCTCATGGACCAGGCGAAGTAACCCACCGACGGGTTCTTCGGATCGGTGATGAGCATGTAGGTGTGGGCCCAATTCCAGATGGCGTCGAATTCGCGCTTCTTATCCATTTGCACCGCGATCGTCATGCCGTAGCTCATGCCCTCGCTTCGCGCATCGTTGTTTGCCCAGTCGGTGATGTAGGCCAGCGGACCGTCGGCATTGCTGCCGGTTTCGAAGTAGACCCTCTCTTCCTGCCCGTCGCCGTGAAAAAGTTGCTGGAAGGCCTTCTCGATCTTCGCGCGGCTCTCCGCCGCCGAGTGTCCCTGCTCGGCAAAGAGATCGCGATACTCGTGGGTCTTGTAGGCGCCTGCCCCATCGCCAGGCATTCGGGGAATGTCGCCCAAGGGGGCATTGACGTGCGGCACGGGCGGCGAGAATCCGGGAGGAGCCTGGACCGGTGCAGTCGAAACCTGAGCGGCCGTTGCGCCGACGAATAACAGCGAAAAACCGAGGACGGTGAGGCTGAGACGACAGTTATACCTGACGAACAAGACGCACCCTCCCGGGCAAAGTGTTCGGCAACCGAACTGCCGTTGCCTTTTCAGCCTTCTCATTTCATGGTAGCGCAGAGTTTCGCCTTGTGAAACTCTGCGGCCTTTGCCTGGGCGTTTTTGCGATGTGGCCTAACCTTCCGCGTGGTTTGCGAAAGGGTTGGGTTCCGCCTGCTCGTCTCGCGCTTGTATAGCGGACGGCTTGGAGTTCACCCCGATGCGTTCGATCGGGGCCGCTTTTGTTGTCTTGTGTAGCGGGGGCTTTACGCCGCCAGCTCTTTTGTTGTCTTGTGTAGCAGCGGCTTTACGCCGCCAGCTCTCTTGTTGTCTTGCGTAGCGGCGGCTTTACGCCGCCAGCTCTTTTGTTGTCTTGTGTAGCGGTGGCTTTACGCCGCCAGCTCTTTTGTTGTCTTGTGTAGCGGCGGCTTTACGCCGCCAGCTCTCTTGTTGTCTTGTGTAGCGGCGGCTTTATGCCGCCAGCTCATCTTTTTTGTGATTCCGAGCCCACCGGCGAAGGCCGCCCCGCCCCCTCCGGCGCCCCCGGCTTCTGACCGCTCTTCATCTCGCTCCGCCCTCTTCGCCTTTCTCTGTCATTCCGAGCCTAGCGATGAATCCCTCTTCGTCTCTCCCCGCCCTCCAGCGCCGCGGCTTTAGCCGCTGAGGTCGCCATCTTGCCTTCAGAACATCGCCGTGGTACGTTTCAGTCACTTTACGTACACTGTAATTCTGTTCGCACTCGGAGGGCTCCATGCGCAGAGCGGAGATCCTGGGATGTCTAGTCTTCTTGTGTGTGGCGGGGTGCTGCCACCGGAAAGGATTCCAGCCGACGCCGCCACCCACTCCGGCTCAAGATGTTGCTTACAGTGTGCTTGATGCCCGCCAGACAGCTCTTTTTCTCACAGACCCGGAGGTCGACGCCGCGAACCCCAGCAACTCCTGGACCGGTAAACTCGACGTATCCCAGCGAGTCCAGTTCGCCGGGGGTACCCAGGCGATCGTGGAGGTCGAAAACGCCCACATGACGCACCCCTGGAGGGCCATCGCCACCGTGTCCGCGATTAAAGGAAGCATCCCAAATGCTTCCTCGGAAGAGCAGTTCCACATCGACGTCACCTGGAACGCGGGTGCCGAGAAGCATTTCCAGAGGCTGCGCTGCTGGACCGAACATATCGCCATCCTCCACGCCGGCCAGTATGGATACCAGGAGAATCGCGACGGCAACCCTTTCCTCGGTTTGGTTGTTCTGTTCAATGATTCAAGTTCCACCGATCCGAATCAGCCGAGCCCGCAATTTCACATCGGATTCCGTTCCTTCTTCGGCCATTACGAACCCGTGAACGGAGACATCGCCGATCCAGATAACTTTCAGCTTTACCAGAGGTGGTACGGTCCCATCGGCAATTTCGTGCCGCCTCCGTGCCCCTGAAATTTCCAGTTCGAGTCGAACCGTGGAAGACCGAAGGGCAAAGTCGAAGGTTCTCGCAGAAGGTGAATCGAGCATCTAACGAACCAGTTGAGGTGATAGTCCCATGAGACACTCGCGCCGCCTGAAGTACTTCGTTGGAGGCCTCGCTCTTTGCTGCCTCGCTTCGTCAGCGCCCCTGCGCGCTCAGTCCGATATCCAGCAGACCGTCCGCGCCTTCCTTCAGGCTTGGTATGTGGACGGGAAGGGCGCGGATGAGCTGAAGGCCTACATTGCCAACGACAACGGCTTCAACCTGGCTCCGCCTCCCGCTCGGGTTTCGGCCACGACTTCTAAGCCATCTACCGAGCGCGCACTCAAGCCTATGGAGAAAGCGGCTCCCGCCGATCCGGTCACGCAATTGTTCACCGGGGCGTTTAAGTCTACGCCGCCCAGTGGCACGTCTACGGCACCCTCCGAGAATCGCATGCTACGCGAGGAGCATGCCGTGCAGAGACCCCTCGGCGATTTCATCGAATACGTCCCGGTCAAATCCATGGCGAAGTGTTCATCCTCCCCTGAATTTGCCGTGTGCAGGCCCGCGGATTTGCCCAAAGGCAGTCTCCTTCCCTCCTCCAAACCCTCGGGCAACGACCCGGTCGCAAACTTCCTCTGGCATTTGAGCCAGGCTTACAAGAACAAACTCTATATCGTCATGTATTCCACGAAAGCAGAGGGATTGGTCCGAGAGGGTGTCATCCAATACTGGATTCAGGAGGGCAACTCCTGGAAGCTCGCCGCCTTCGTCGGCCTAGGCTAGTAATTGCCCTCTCGCCGCCCCGCCCTTTCCGGCCCCCCGGCTTCTGACCGTTCCCGCCCCGCCCTCTTCGCCTTTCTCTGTCATTCCGAGCGGGTAGCGGGTAGCGCAGAGTTTCGGTCTGTGAAACTCTGCGGCTTCTCGGGTGTGGTGCGGGGTTACAATTCCTCGCATGTCGCGGTTGCGGCGTTTGGTTCTGTCCGAGCGGTTCTTCTTCATCACCTGCCGAGTTCATCGGCTCCGGCGGACCTTGAGCGAGGCTGAATTCACATCTCTGGCCGAGGTGGTGCGGGAACGGCGGAGGATACATGGCTTTCTGATGACCGCCTGGGTTTTCCTGCCGGATCACTGGCACGCCATCAACTTTCCGCTCGCTCCGCTCACGATTTCAAAGGTGATGGAGTCCATCAAGATTAGCGCGACCCGGCATATCAACAAGAATCGCGGCGAACGGGGCGTGCTATTGCAGGGGCGATTCTTCGACCGGGCATTGCGGACGGTGAGAGAGTACAACGACAAAGTGGAGTACATTCATTGGAACCCAGTGAAGGCCGGCTTGGTCAAACGGCCAGAGGATTGGAAGTGGTCGAGTATCCACGATTACGGGGGAAGCGCGGCGGAACCGCCCGGTGTCGGAAGCCCAATCCCGGTGGATCACGTCGTGATACCCGTGTAGTGCACCCCGCTAAAACTGGGCAGCCTATCCGGGTAGACGTCATGACACACGGAACTAGATAATTTGACAATACTGGCGATGGCGTAAGATTCGGCGGGAGAATAGGTTTTCCAATCGAAGTTTTCGGCGATATGACATGATTGCCTACAACGAACACTTCCGGCACTACCTGTCTCTTCATGCTTTGAGCGCAGCCAGGGCAAGGCTGCGTTATCTTTGCAGACAGAGCTTGGAAGACGGCTTGATTCTGGGCTTGTGTAAATCCCATACTGCGAAACCATATCACACCCCTGCATCAAACGCACAATCCCGGGTAAACTTCCTTGTTTGAGAGGGAGTTAACTATATAATTCCCCAACGTGCCTATTGCATTCCGGTAACCATCGTGCTACAATGGCCCGTGAAAAGTCGCCTTACACTCGCTAAACCCCCTGAAATCAACACTTACGGAAAACGCACCTGCAACCCCTCCAAAATCAACACTTACAAATTCATTGAACTTAAACCCCCGTGGAATCAACACTTACAAGAAAAGGCCGGTGTGGGGGTGTGGCGATCCGGCGAAGGATCGCCATCCCGAGCGAGCGGAGTGAGTCGAGGGGTCCCCCTGTCCCGGAGCGGTCGCGCAGCGACCGAATGCGAAGTGAGGGCCCCTCTTTTTCCAAACCCGCTCGCCTCGCCATCCACACACCTGGCCTCGACGCTGTCCCTCCGGCGCCTTTCAACGTTCCAACCTTCAAACGTGCAAACGTTTAACTTCTTCGACCCCGGTGCTACGATGAGGGGTTCCATGCTTGCCCGGAAACGTCTCCGGCTGCGGCCCCGCGGCCCTCTTCGGCCGCGCGTCGGCGTACCCTGGCGCACCTCCCAGGAGGAGGCCGAGAACGCCCGGCCCAAGATCGACAATTACCTCGACGCGGTGCGCTTGGCCGGCGGCGAGCCCGTCCTGCTTTCGCTCAAGGATCCCATCCAGCTCGACCGCCTCCTACCCACGCTGAGCGCCTTCGTCCTGCCCGGCAGCCCGAACGACACCGCTCCCTGGCTCTACGGAGCCACCGATCGCGGCCATTGCGCCGATCCCGATGCCGATCGCGAGCGCACCGACTGGGCCATCCTCGACCATGCGTTTTCCAGGAAAAAGCCGATCCTGGGCATTTGTTACGGCTGCCAGCTCATCAACGTGTTTCTTGGCGGCACGCTCATCCAGGACGCCCGCGACGAGATGGGCACGAACCTCGCGCATCGCAAGCGCGACATCTTCCCTCCGCCCGAGGAAGATCCTCCTCACGATGCCATCTTCCAGCCCGGCAGCCGCCTCTTGCGTCTTGCCGGCGGGCCGCACGCGGTGATCAATAGCGCCCATCACCAATCGATCGCCGTGCCGGGGAAAAACTTGCGCGTTACCGCGCTCGCCCCCGACGGCGTGGTGGAAGCCGTCGAGTGGATCGGCGACCCCAACTGGATCATCGGCGTGCAGTGGCATCCCGAAAGGATGTTTGCCGAAGGCGCGGGCGATTCGGGCGGCGCGCTCGACCCGTTTGCCCGGAGACTGTTTGAGGATTTTGTCGCCGCCGCGCGCGGGGCTAAAGTAGCAAAGGATTAGCGGCTCGATTCGCTCAGGGGGACTCGATGATTTCACTTGCCGGCAAGGCCGCACTCATCACCGGAGGCTCGCGCGGCATCGGCGCCGCCACGGTGAAGCTTTTCGCGCAGGCGGGCGCCGACGTGGTGTTCAGCTATCGCGTGAGCCACGATGCCGCCGCGCAGCTCGAGCAGGAAGCCCGCAAGCAGGGCACTCGCGTGGAAGCCGTGAAGGCCGATCTCAATCGCATGGCCGACGCCGAGCGCCTCGTCCAACAGTGCATCGAACGCCTGGGCCGGCTGGACATCCTCGTCGCGAACGCCGGGATATGGAACCTTGAGGACTTGCCCATCGAAGCGATGAGCGAGCAGCAATGGGACGAGATGCTGCGCGTCAATCTGAAGAGCGTCTTCGCCGTCATCCGCAGCGCGGTGCCGCAAATGATCAAGCAGAAGTCGGGGCGAATCATCGCGGTGAGCTCCACCGCCGGACAGCGCGGCGAAGCCTTCCATACCCACTACGGCGCGGCGAAGGGCGGCGTCATCAGTTTCGTCAAGGGGCTCTCCACCGAGCTTGCGCCGCACAACATCCTCGTCAATTGCGTTGCGCCCGGGTGGGCGGAGACGGATATGTCGCGCCCCTTCCTGAGCACGAAGAAGGGCCGCAAGTCGGTCATTTCCAGCATTCCTCTTGGCCGCGTGGCCACGCCCGATGAGATTGCCGGTCCCATCCTCTTCCTCGCCTCCGACTTGGCATCCTTTATGACCGGTGAGATCATCAATGTGAACGGAGGTTCGATCCTGTGCGGCTAATGCATCGCGTCATTCCCGTCCTGGTTTTCGGGGCGCTCCTCTCCTTCGCACCGCGCCTGCCGGCTCAGAACCCGGATACTCTCATGCCGGATGAGAGCGCCGCGAAGGCGAAACAACTTCTGCACCAGCTCATTGATGCTCTCGGCGGCCAAGCCTATCTCCACGTGCGTGAGAGCGTCTGCACCGGCCGTCTCTCCCAGTTCGGCAGCAGAGGCAACACCAAAGACCCCCAGTTCGACTACGGTTACATAAGCTTCGCTGACTTTTGGAAGTACCCGGACCGCAATCGCACCGAGTACGAACTCAAGGGCAGCCATGTCGTCGGTTTCCTCTTGCACGGCGACTTGCCGCACGGGGGAGGCAAGATTGTCGACGTGTTCGCCGGAGACAAGGGGTGGACTCTGGACAAGGGCGGCGTCCAGGAGCAGCCCGCTGACGTTGTGGCCGATTTTCAGGAACAGGTGAAGGCCGACTTCGACAACCTGCTCCGCTACCGCCTCGGTGAGGAAGGACTGACCTTCCGTTTTGGCGGGAACGATATCGTGGACCTGAAGATGGTGGACTGGATTGAAATCGCCGATCGCGACCAGCGCACCTTTCGCATCGCCGTTGACCAGCACACGCATCTCCCCCTGCGCCTGGTGGTCATCAAGCGCAACGAGACGACTCGCGAGCGCACCGAGGAAGTCAATATCTTCGCCAACTTTCAGCTCGTGGATGGCGTCGATATGCCCATGCAAATGACCCGCGAGGTGAACGGCCGCCGCACCTTTGAAGTGTTCTTCTCGGAATGTAAATTTAATTCCGGGCTGCCCGACGCCATGTTCACCAAGGCTTCGCTCGAACAGCGCTACGCTCAAAGCCCGAAGAAAGACAACAAGAACGATAAGCACGACAAGAGCGCCACGACCGAGCCGAAAAATTAGTTTCACCCCATCGCGCGGCCCCCTCCGCGCTTCCCCGCTGGCGCTGTTATCCGGTTCGCCAACCGCTGCTCTCTGGCCGCCTATCTGCGCTTTTTTCACGCGTAAAGTGGAGCAAGCAGCCCATCGCCCTGCAAGAGTGCCCGCAGGAGGAATGAATGAGAGCGCACCTTCGCTACGTCTTGCTCGCGTTGCTCTTTGCCGCCCCGTCGGTGCTCGCACAAGACGCCGCGCCGGTTCCAGCACAAGACGCCGCGCCGGCGGCCCCTGCGCAAGACGCCGCGGCATCCAAGTTTTCCGTCTGGTTGCCCGGAAGGGCCTGGGCCCTCGAGTTCACGGCTCCGGACTTCACCTTGCGTGTCAACGAGATTCAGCCCGATGGCCGACGGTACTTCCTCGCCGAAGGCGGGAAATCACGCGTGATATTCTCCGTGTATCTCGAAGCGGGCAAGACGGCCGCCGACGCCTCGGAGTGTAAGCGTTCGCTCGACGCCCGCGCCCAGAGCAATTCTCCATTCGTCCACAAGAGGGCCGAGTACGGCCAGATCGCGGGCCTCGAAACGATGGCCTACACGATTGCCGAAGTGGACGGCCGCCCCGTCAACCAGCGAAACGTGTTCGCCTGCCTCGTGAAGGAAGATGTTTTCGTGGACCTACACCTCTCGAAGATGTTTTACAAAGCCGCCGACCAGCCCCTGTTTGACGCCATCCTGCAATCGGTAACGTTCGCGGCCAAGGAGCCGGTCACGGCTCCGGTCCCGGTGGGGAACAGCATGGAACTGTGGGGCGAAGGAGGCCGCTTCTTTCTTGCGCACCAATACCGCGAGGCCATCGCGCCGTATCAGAAGGCGCTGGACATCGAAAAGATTGCGCCTACGCTCGACAAGAATTTCTGGCGCGTCCTGGTGGACAATCTCGGCGTGGCTTACGGAATTACCGGCGACTTGGAGCGCGCGAAAGAAGTCTTGGATTACGGCGTATCGCAGGATTCGACCTACCCGATGTTCTACTACAACCTCGCATGCGTCTCCGCCAAGAAGGGCGATGCGAATGACACCAAGGTCTTCCTCAAGCTCGCATTCGACTATCGCAACAACGTGATTCCGGGCGAACGTCTCCCCGATCCCCGCGTGGACGATTCCTTCCAGCGGTTGCTGCTTCTGGACAAGGAATTCCGGCAATGGGTGAATGAACTTTTCGGCTCGGCCAAATGACCCACGGCTGGGGAGGCACTCCTGCCGCCGCTTTTTGCGCGTAGCGGCGCTCCCCGCGCTATAATCATTGATTGCCCATGACGCGCCAGACACCAGTGACGCACAGCACGACGGTCCTTTGCGTACGCAGGGAGAACAAGGTCGTTCTCATCGCGGATGGACAGGTCACGATGGGCGAGCACGTTTTGAAACACACCGCCCGCAAGTCGCGGCGGCTGTTCAACGACAAGGTGCTCGCTGGGTTTGCCGGCTCGACGGCCGACGCGCTCTCGCTGTTCGAGCGCTTCGAGGGAAAGCTGCAGGAGCACAGCGGCAATCTCCAGAAGGCCTCGGTGGAGTTGGCCAAGGATTGGCGAAAGGACCGCGCGCTGCGCCATCTGGAAGCGCTGCTGATTGTTGCCGACGCGAAATCCACGTTCGTTTTGGGGGGAAATGGAGACGTGATCGAGCCCGACGATGGAATCTGCGCCATCGGTTCGGGCGGGCCGTACGCGCTGGCTGCCGCGCGCGCGCTGGTGAAGAATACGAAGCTCGGCGCCAAGGAAATCGCTCAGGAGGCCATGCGCATCGCCAGCGAGATCTGCATCTTCACGAACGACAATTTCACGGTGGAGGAACTATAAGGGTCCGCTCCGCCGAAGCCGGCCCAAACGCACCGAAGAGCAATCAATGCCCAGGTCTGAAAAAGAGACGATCGTTCCCACCGGCATCAACGGCTCGGCCGAAACAAGCGGCCCCGAGGAGCTGCCTTCTTTCGACGACCTGACGCCGCGGGAAATTGTCGTTGAGCTGGACAAATATATCGTGGGCCAGGCCGCCGCCAAACGCGCTGTGGCGGTGGCTCTTCGCAACCGCGTGCGCCGGCAGAAGCTCGCCCCCGAAGTTGCCGAAGACATTCTTCCCAAGAATATTTTGATGATTGGACCTACCGGAGTCGGCAAGACCGAAATTGCCCGGCGCCTCGCCCGTTTGGCCGGTTGCCCTTTCGTCAAGGTCGAGGCCTCGAAGTACACCGAGGTCGGCTACGTGGGCCGGGACGTCGAGTCCATGGTCCGCGATCTCGTCGAGACATCCATTGACATGGTTCGCGAAGAGAAGCTCGACGAAGTCGCCGAGCGCGCGGAACAGACTGCCGAAGAACGCATTCTCGATCTGCTGCTGCCGCCGTCACCGCCGCCACAGCCGGGCGATGGAAATCCTCCCGACCTGGCGCTGCGGGAACAGGCGCAGCGCACGCGCGACAAGCTGCGCGCGCAGCTCCGCGACGGAAAGCTTGATCAACGGATGGTTGAAGTCGAGGTTCGCGAGCGCTCCATGCCATCCTTCGAGATCGTGTCGAACCAGGGCGTCGAAGAAATGGACGTCAATATCAAGGACATGCTCTCCGGCTTCTTCGGCCAAGCCAAGAAGAAACGCAAGATGTCCGTCGCCGACGCCTACGAGTACTTGATCCAGGAGGAAGAGAGCAAGCTCATCGACATGGAACAGGTCACCCGCATGGCGGTGGAACGAGCCGAGCAGATGGGCATCATTTTTATCGACGAGATCGACAAGATCGCAGGGCGCGAGACCGGCCATGGCCCCGACGTCTCTCGCGAGGGCGTGCAACGCGACATCCTCCCCATTATCGAAGGCACCACCGTCAATTCCCGGTACGGCATGATCCGCACCGACCACATTCTGTTCATCGCCGCCGGGGCCTTCCACATCACCAAGCCCTCCGACCTCATTCCGGAACTGCAGGGCCGCCTGCCCATCCGCGTCGAGCTCACTTCGCTTAACGAGGGCGACTTCGTGCGCATCCTCACCGAGCCGCGCAACGCGCTCATCAAGCAGTACACCGCGCTGCTCGAGACCGAGGGCCTCAAGCTCAGCTTCACCGAGGACGCCATCAAGGCCGTCGCGCACTTCGCTTCGAGCGTCAACGAGCAGACCGAAAACATCGGCGCGCGCCGCCTACACACGATCCTCGAAAAGGTGCTCGACGAAATTTCCTTCGAGGCACCCGACCTCAAGAAGAAAACCGTGCGGATCGACGCCGGTTACGTGACGAAGCAGCTTGCCGACATCGTCAAGAATCAGGACCTGAGCCGCTATATCCTCTGATAGAATCCGACACTCGAAACGCGAAATCCGAAAATGGGAACACGTCACTGCGGAAGCCTGACCCGGCGTCGCGCGACCACGCGACATCACCTGAATTTCGATTTTCGCGTGTCCTGTTTCGCTCTCTTGTTGCTGGCGGGTTGCGGCGCGCCGGGCGAACCGCAGCCTCGCCGCCCGCCCATACCCACTGCCGTCACCGATCTTTCCGCGCGGCAACTGGGCGATGGGGTGCTGCTGACCTTCACGCTTCCCCACCATGCCGTCAATGGCCAGCGCCTTACCGAACCGCCGGCCGTGGAAATCCTGCGCGCCACCGCGCCCGAGAGTGGCGCGCCGAAGAAGGCCGCGGCGAGCCTCGTCTTCACGATTCCCTCCGCGGCCGTAGAGACGTATTTTGCCGATGGGCGAATTCAGTTCACCGATCCCGTCCCTCCGGAAGAAGTTCGCGACCATCCCGATGAGCGGTACTTGTACATCGTGCGAACGCGCCTCTCGAGCAAGCATGTTTCCGCGGACTCCAATTCCGTATTCCTGCGGCTCTATCCCGCTCCCGAGCGCATCACGGGAGTCCAGGCGCGGGTCACTGAATCGGCCATCGAGCTTTCCTGGCCGGCGCCCACACGCGCCACGACTGGCGCGCCTTTCACCACCGTCTCCGGTTATCGCATCTATCGCGGCGAGATCAACCCCGCTTCTTCCGCTGCTGCTGCGGAGGATGTGTCCAAGGCCGAATTCACGAGCCCCCTTAACCTTCTCGCATCGCCATCGTCCACGAGTTACAGCGATGCGCAGTTCGATTTCGGACGCACGTATCTCTATTCCATCCGGTTGATCATGCCCGCGGGAACGGGAACGGTCGAATCGGCCGATTCTTTGCCGCTGGTCATCACTCCGCGCGACGTTTTTCCGCCAGCTCCGCCAAAGGGCCTTGAGGTGATCTTTGTGCCGGCTTCACCAGGCATTCCGGCTCACGCGGAACTCTCCTGGGAGATCAGCCCTGAAACCGACCTGGCTGGTTACCACGTCTATAGGAGTGAACAGGAGGACACACGGGGTGCGCTATTGACGCCGGATCTGTTGCTGGCGCCCGCGTTTCGTGATATGCCGGTCGTGCTGGGGCATCACTACTTCTACCGGGTCACGGCCGTGGACCGCGCCGGCAACGAAAGCGAGCCGGGCAACCCAGAGGCACTCCAGCCGCAACAAAACCCCTAGCCCCGTGTTTTGAGAATTGGACAGGAAGCAGGCCGCACTGATGATGGACCAGCCCCATCTTCCCGGTTTTTACTGGTTTGACGCCATACGGAACGAGGCGCTCCGCACCGGGGTTTACGTCGGGATTTTCCTCTCTGCGGTCTTCATGGCGTGGCTATTCGTGGCGAACTACGTCCACGCGTTCGAACCTTTCGCAGTGGAACGTAATCTCGCCGCCGCTGCGGCGCTGGCCCTGCTCGCTGCGGTGCCACTGCTGCGTTTTCTCCGGCACCCCACGCAGCTTCTCATCGCGGGGGTATCAGGCTGGGCCATCTTCGCGATCGTCTATCGCTTTCTGTGTTTCTTTTTCCACGGACTTTCGCCGCGCATATCCGCGACTCACCTGTTCATGCTGGGCGCTGTCGTGTATGGCATCGTTGCCCTGCTCGCCCGGCTGGTGCAGTTAGTCCTGGAGATCCGCAACAACTCAACCCCCTCGGCACACGGCGCGGGCCACGCGCGGTAGCATTGAATTCCTGGGGCGTTCGCAGATATCCACGTAGACAAGCAGACGAAGAAAGCTGGCCTGCGTTGGTGTACGATAATGCCACTAGCGGAGGGAATATGCCCCTTCGATTTCACCCGTGTCGTCTGATTCCGCTTCTCCTCGTTGCGCTACTTGGCGTACTGCAACGTTCGTCGGCAGGCGAATCACAGTGGGTTGAAGTCCGTTCGCCGCATTTCTCGGTGGTCACCGACGCCGGAGAAAGACGCGGCCGAGAAATCGCGATTCGATTCGAGCAGATGCGCGCGGTCTTTGCCGCGCTGATGACGAAGGCGAACGTCAACCTGCCGGTGCCTCTGCAGATCATCGCATTCCGCAATACGAAAGAACTGCGGCAATTCGTGCCGTTGTGGAACGGTAAGCCAATTCGACTCGGAGGCTTATTCATCGGCGGGGAAGACCGCAGTTTCATTCTACTGGATATGTCCCTGGAGAACCCCTGGAGTGTAGTTTTCCATGAATACGGGCATCAGTTGCTGAACGGCAACATTCGTGGAAGGACTCCGCCATGGTTTGACGAGGGCTTCGCAGAGTACTTTTCTACAATCGAGTTGGAAGGCAAGCACGCGAGGATCGGCGCAAAACCACCTCCGGGCGACTGGGAAACCCTGCAACAACAAAACCTGATGAAGGTGTCGGACTTGTTTCGCGTCCGGCAGGATATGCAGATATACAACGAAGGCGACAAGAGATCGCTGTTCTATGCCGAATCGTGGCTCGTCGTGCACTACCTGTACGACACAGGCCAGGTGAAACAGGCGTTCGACTACTTCAATTTTGTTCTGGGCGGGGGAATGACGGTAGAAGATGCGATCCAGAAGGCGTTCGGGACAGCGCCCGCCGCGTTCGACAAGACGTTGGAGCAGTACAAGGCCGGAAGACAAGTCCGGTATGTAATGATTGACACACCTCCCGGAATTGAGACCACAGGATACACAGTAACCCCCGTAAATCCGGCTGATACACAGGCCATCCTCGCCGATGTGCATCTGCACTCTGCCTTCTACCAGGAAAAAGCCATGCAGGAATTCGAGGATATTCTGAAAACGCAGCCAGAGAATGCCGCCGCGCTGCGCGGGCTGGGCTACGGCTACCTTCGCAAAAGGGACCTGAGGCAAGCAGGAGAATACTTTCAGAAGGCCGCCAAATTCAATTCCAAGGACCCGCGCGTTCACTACTATTCCGCGGTGCTCATGAACCAAGAGCAGGGATTGGGAAGCGGCCCCGAGCGGATCGGCGAGATGAAGAAGGAGCTGCAAGCTGCGATCGCACTGGACCCGACCTTCGCGGATGCGTACAGCCTTCTCGCTTTTGCCTGTCAGGTTTCCGGTGAGACCGAGCAGGCGCTTGCGGCGGCCGAGAAGGCGGTCGAACTCAACCCACGGAATGAAACGTATCAGTTCAACTTGGCAGCGATGTACCTCGCCCAGCGTAAAATTGACGGAGGGATTCGCATCCTACAGATGCTGCAAAGCAGCCCGGACCCTGTCTTTGCGGAACGCGCGCGCGAATCGCTGGCGCAAGCCGAACGGATGAAGGAGGCACTCGAGTTCGAGTCCAGCGCGCACCAGCAGGCTTCGTTGACGGACAATAGGCCGGAGAATGGGCCCGTGGAACGGCCGGTGAAGGAAATTGAACAGGAGGCCACCACCTCTGTGACTACCGGGAAGGCAACACCGGTGAAGTTCTTGACGGGGAGACTGGCGAACCTGGACTGTTCCGCTAGCCCGGCAGCCATTATGACGGTCGTGTCCGGCACCAAAACAGTCAAAATGAAGGTGGCCGACGTAAGTCATGTGGTTGTGATTGGCGCCGATGCGTTTTCGTGTGAGTGGACTAACCGGAAGATCGCCGTGAACTACCGCGAAGTAGGCGATGGCCAGAACAACGTCATTTCGGTGGAGATTCAGTAGAGCAAGAGAAAGCCGCGGCGCCAATGGTCACGCGTCGCCGATTGACCCGGCCGGATGGCGGCACGTATAATTTTGCTTCCGGTTGCGCGGGATTGTTAGATGGAATTCTTGCGCGGCCGGCTCCGCAACGGTCCGCTCGCAGGCGTGCCTCAGCCGGCGGACCCCGATCCGATCGGCGAGGGCCCCGATAAAGCCGGGCAGGCCGCCTGCCGGAAAACGCAAAACGGCACAAGGGAGATTATGAACACCGTCAAAGCGACACAACTCCGCCCCGGTATGGTCATCAGCCACGAGGGGCAACTTTTTACAGTTTTCAGCACCGAGCACCGCACGCCGGGAAACAAGCGCGGGTCGATGCAAACGAAGATGAAAAACCTGCGCACCGGGTCGATCGTGGACTACCGGTTCCGCGCGGAGGAGTTTGTAGAAAGAGCGATCGTCGACGAGATCGAATTCGAGTACCTTTACAACGAGGGCGATGCCTACCACTTCATGAACACGGAAACGTTCGAGCAGATCCACCTGAACAAGGAAGAGCTGGGCGAGGCGGTCTATTATCTGATCCCGAACACGCTCGTGAAGGTGGAGTTCTACGAGAGCAAACCCATCGGCGTCAGCGTGCCGGACACGATTGATTTGTTGGTGGTCGATACCGAGCCGACCGTGCAGAAGGCCACAGCCAGCGCCGTGATGAAGGCGGCGAAGCTCGAGACCGGGTTGGTGATCCAGGTGCCGCCATTCGTCAACAACGGCGACAAGGTGAAGGTGGACACTTCGGAAGCGCGGTACGTGCAGCGGACGTAGAGAGTTTCCGCCTCCGCAGGCGGTTGCAGTGAGCGGGCCGGCAATACCGGGCGTCGCCGATCGAAGGAGAAGGATCGATCAGGCGGCGCCCTTCGTTTTCTCGCCAAAGACGCGTGCGAAGATGGCGTCCACGTAGCGGAGCTGACGCTCGAGATCGAAGGTGCGCTCGAGCGCGGCTTTGTCCATGTACTTGGTGATTCGGGAATCGGCGGCGGCGCGGTCGCGGAAGCTCGTTTCACTCTCCCAGGCAGCCATGGCGTTTTCCTGAACGGCTTTGTAGGCGTCTTCGCGGGGAGCGCCGTGCTCGACCAAGTCCTGCAAGAGCTGGCCCGAGAAGACGAGGCCACTGGTGGCTTCGAGGTTGCGCAACATGCGCGCAGGAAAAACGCGCATGTGGGAGACGATGTCCGTCATGCGGGCAAGCATGTAGTCCACGAGTATGGTGGAGTCGGGGAGGATGATGCGCTCGACCGAGCTATGCGAGATATCGCGTTCGTGCCAGAGCGCGACGTTTTCAAACGCGACGAGCGCGTTCCCGCGGACCACGCGAGCCAGGCCGCAAATCTGCTCGCAATTCACCGGGTTGCGTTTGTGCGGCATCACGGAGCTGCCGCGCTGCCCCTCGCCAAAAGGCTCTTCGGCCTCGCGGACTTCGGTGCGCTGCAAATGCCGGATTTCGAGCGCGACTTTTTCGAGCAGTGCGGCGATGAGCGCCAGCGCGCTCAGGTAAAACGCGTGGCGATCGCGCTGGATGACCTGCGAGGAAACCGGCGCAACCTCGAGACCCAAGCGACGACAGGTCTTCTCTTCGATTTCCGGCCCGAGATGCGAGCAGTTGCCGACCGCGCCGGAAATCTTTCCCACCGCCATTTGCTTTGCGGCGGCGCGGAAGCGCTCGAGGTCGCGCTGTGATTCGGACCACCAATTGGCGACTTTCAACCCAAACGTGATCGGCTCGGCGTGAATCCCGTGAGTGCGGCCAATCTGAGGCGTGTGGCGAAATTCCTGAGCGCGGCGGGCGAGAACCTCCGCAAACTGCGCGAGGCCCCGTTCGATCAGGCGCGAGGCATCGCGGACGAGCAGCGCTTGCGCGGTGTCCACCACATCATTGGAGGTGAGACCGTAGTGCAGCCAGCGCGCGGCGGAGACGTCGCCGATCGATTCGCCCACAGCCATGGTGAAGGCGACGACGTCGTGCTTGACGCGCGCTTCGTGCTCGTGGATGCGCGCGGCGTCAATGCGCGCGCGGCTGCGCAGCGTGGCCGCGGCTTCGCGCGGCAACACGCCGGATTCAGCGAGCGTTTCCGTGGCCGCGAGCTCGACCTCCAGCCACTTGGCGAAGCGATTTTCGTCGCTCCAGACACGGCCCATGTCTTCGCGCGTGTAGCGTGGGATCAATGTCGGCTCCTTAGAAGTGCATTTCCACTGAGGCGAGCGCGAGGATCATCATAGCGCATTTCGCGGCGGGCGCGACGGGGGCCTTCCGCCCACCGGTTGAAGGCCGGCGCTACGGTTTGGATTCCACCGGAACGAGCTTGGGAACAACTTCGAGATCGCCGCGCGGAATCCAGCCGATGTGCGCGCGGACGCGTACCCAGCCGGCAGGCGTGCCCTGCGGCACCGGACGTTTTTCGAGCGGCGCGCGATAGGCGATGGCGCCGCCGAGAGGATCCCCGCCGGGCTTCACCAGCAGGCGTATCGCGCTAGGCGGGCTCGCTGTGTTGAGCAGGCTGTACGGATCGGCATCAAAATGGTGCGCGGCCGCCTCGGCAAAATCATCGGCGGCGAGCCAGGCGTCGAGCGAATCCTTTGTAACGACCTCGAAGAACCCGGCATTCGCCCAGAGGACTTCGTAGTCGCCGGGGGGAAGTTGATCCGCGCCTTTCTCGCCCGGCCGGTTGACGACGGGGACGGCCGCCTTCAGGGAAACCGTCGGAACGATGCGCCAGCATGTGGCGGCGCCGTCGGGAGCAAAGGAACAAATGCCCGAATCGGCGGCAACCCATCCGCCATTCTGCGACGCCATGAGCGCGGTCACGACAGCGCCGGCAAGCGGCGTGCCCGGCGGCGCGATTCTTTCGATTTGCCCACTCGACGGATGGAACTTCACCAGGCCTGCGCAGAAGGAGATCGCACCTTCGAATTGCGTTCGCGTGCCGAGGAAAAACGTATCGGATGGGCCAGGCGCAACGTGCGTGACGTCGCAGGTCGCCAGATCGCCGGGGTGAAAGACGCGCGCCTGCTTCTGCTTCAAATCAAACTGAACCACGGTGCCGATCCCCAGCTCCATCTCGCCTTTGGAATGCCCGAGCGCGACCCAAACGGATTCTCCAGCGGCAGCAACGTCCTCAAGAACGGGGTCGGCAACCTCCAGATCTTTCTGCAGCGAAGGGGCAGTGAGTCCCTTGCGCTGGCGCCGCAGAACGGGCAGCCATGCCGGGACAAGTTCTTCGCGCGTCCAGACCACCGCTTCGACCGGTGTTTCACCGCCGCTAGCGCGCCGCAAAGCGATTGTGGCCCGGTCATCGTCCGAGCTCCCGGTCAGCGTGTAGTCTTCGCCGCCGATCGTAAACGAGAGCGCTCTTTTTGCGGCAGGCTCGGCCGCTTTCGATGCGGCACTGGCCTTTTCAATTTGCCACTCGTTGCCTAGCGGCGTCGGAACAGAAGCGTCCAGACCGATCCGATGGAGATCGATCCGATGGAGATACGAGAACCAGCGGGCAGTGAACTCCAGGACGATGCTTTCCTCGGACGTTCTTCGCTCGATCTGCGTCGGGGCAAGGTACAGGAGGTCCCGCGAGATCTCGGCCGCATCGGCCGGTGACTCCTGAGCATACGCGCGGGACGGCCCGCCGCAGATGCCCGGGACAAGAAAAACGACCGGCCAGGGAAGCAAGGCAAGCAACGTGGCGCCGATGGAACGGCCGTGCACGGGTCTCATGAGAGGAATCCTAGCAGGAATTGGGGGCAGGAAAAAGACATTGAGCGGTCGAAGCGGATCGCGCTACAGATCGAGGGGTTTGAGGGGGACGCGCTGGGAAGCGACGAACAGCTCGCCGCGGAAAGCGCATTCCGACGGGCGGCGGCCGAGCGCTTCCTCGGCGGAAATGCGGGCGAGCTCGGGATTGTTGTTCTGCTCGGAGAGATGCGCGAGGACGAGATAGCGCGCGCGGGCGTCGAACCCTTCGCCGTCACAAAGATACTCGCTGACGGCGTTGTTCGAGAGATGCCCGGTGCGGCTCAGGACGCGTTGCTTGACGATCCAGGGATAGGGCCCGACCTTGAGCATGTCGAGATCGTGATTGGATTCGAGGATCAGGCAATCGCATTCGCGGAGGTGGTGCTTGACGAGCTCGGGCATGTAGCCAAGGTCGGTGACGAGACCGAGCTTCGTGCCATTGGTTCGAAAGGTGAAGCCGATGGGGTCGGCGGCGTCGTGGGGAATGGCGAAGGCGTGGACTTCGATGTCGCCGATGGTGAAGAGCTGCCCCGTTTGAATGGTCTCGACGCGGTCGAGGTGCCTCTCCAGTTTGTCCGGCAGGATGCGACGGACCGCGGCGAGGGTGGGCTCGGTGACAAAGAGCGGCGGTTTCCAGAGCCCCAGGAGCTGCGGCAGGCCGTTGCAGTGGTCGGTGTGCTCGTGGGAAATGAGGACGCCATCCAGCCGGTCGAATGAAATCTCGATGGCGGTGAGGCGGGCCAAGGTCTCGCGCTTGCCGAGTCCGGCGTCGACGAGGAGGCGGGTACTCCCGGTCTCGAGCAAGGTGCAATTGCCCGAGCTGCCCGACGCCAAGATGGAAACTCTCAGGCCGATCGCTCACTCCGAAGAAGAAAACGTGCCGGGCTCGCTGACGCAAACCCTGCGCCACACGCTACACGCGGATGATCGCAGGTCGCTGCGGTCACGTCAACGGGCTTGCGTCGCAGTCCGCACCCTACTCCAACGCGAAAACGGCTGTCACGCTTGCAGTTTCCTCGACCTTTGCCGGGAAAAGATGAATGGGGAGCGCTGGAGGCGCGGGCGGAG
Source organism: Candidatus Acidiferrales bacterium (assembly GCA_049514555.1). Classification (GTDB taxonomy): domain Bacteria; phylum Acidobacteriota; class Terriglobia; order Acidiferrales; family UBA7541; genus JBEKUY01. The sequence continues at coordinate 114,127 of JBEKUY010000004.1, read as the reverse complement.
GTGCAGGTGGCATTGCAAGGCTCATCAAGCCACGAGGTATGCGAGCGAACCCCGGTTGGACGTTGCTCACGTAGAGAAGCTCACCTACGTTCTTGCGCATCTGCTTTGCCATTTGCTCGGCAAGGACTTGAGCCTTCTTCAGCGCCGCGGCGTTTGCACTCTCTCTGATTTTCTCCGGTTCGCGGACCGTCCAGCCCACCTCGCGCACGACGTTGGCACCAGAGCGGATAGCGAGCTCCAAGACATTCTCGGCAACCGTGATAGGAACGCTGACCTTCCACTCTTGACTGGCCACAAACTCGCCGAGCTTGGTGTTACCCGCCTCATCATCAGCGTCACGCGTGCGATTGACGCTGATCGTTTCCGTCTCCAGCGCATCTTTGGAAACCCCTAAATCCAGTAGTGCTTTGGTAACCTTGTTCGCCACTTGAACGTTCTGTTCGACGGCCGCCTCATGCCTGGCTGCAAAATTCCTGTAGCCAATACGGAGTTGTGCCAGTTCAGGATCGACCCTAACGGTTTCACTGACAATGACTTCAATGGTCTTATTCGCGCGGTTGACCTGTATTTCCTGGGCGCACGTAGTTGAAGCGAAAACCACTGTCAGTGCTGCGATGAACATCGACAGACGGCTCTGCATACGGTACCTCCCTTAACGAGCTTTTAAGAAGCGTCAAGTCAAAGAGATCGTAACCGACATGTTTCTTTGACACCAGGACCACAAGGAAAGTTCCCTGCTGGCGTACCTCGTGGAGCGCGTACCGCGCTGCACGCTAGCAGACAAGGCGGGAACGATCGAGGGCGAAGCCATTGAGATTGCCGAGGACGGTGACGGCAATCTGATCGGTGAGGAAAAACTCCCGGGCGATCGACTGGACTTCTTCGCGGGAGACGGTCTCGATGGACGCGAGAATTTCATCGAGCGAATAAAAACGTCCGAAATAGAGTTCCTGGCGGGCGAGATTGGACATGCGGGCGCTGGTGGATTCGAGCGAGAGCATGAGCGAACCCTTGAGATGGTCCTTGGCGCGGCGCAATTCCTCCTCGGAAACCGGGGACTCGCGCAAATCGCGGAACTCGCGCACGACGAGATCCACGACCTTGCCGGCAGCTTCGAGCGCCGTGCCGGCGTAGATCGAAAGCATGCCCGTGTCGGAATACGGATTCAGTTCGCTGAAGACGGCGTAGGCCAGACCGCGCTTCTCGCGGATATTTTGGAACAGCCGCGAAGACATGCCGCCGCCGAGGAGATTATTCAGCACCGATACCCCATACCGCCGCTCGTGGCCGAGCGGATAGGACGGCACGCCGATGCAGATGTGCACCTGCTCGAGTTCGCGCTTGGATTCGAGGCGAATAGGCGCGCCCGTGCGCGGGGCCGAGTGACCGTCGAGCGGAGCGGCCGGAGCGAGGCCGGCGAACTCGCGCTCGACAAGCTCGAGGAGGCGTTCGTGCGTGAGATTTCCCGCCGCGGTGACGACCAGTCGATTCGGCGCAAACCAAGAGCGAAAGGAACCCTGAAGCGCCGCCGACTGGAAACTGCGCACTGTCTCGGGCGTACCGAGGATGGGCCGTCCGAGAGAATGATCGGGCCAGAAACCCTGGGCGAAGAGCTCGTGGACGAGGTAATCGGGATCGTCCTGCTCCATTTTGATCTCTTCGAGGACCACCTGCTTTTCCTTGGCGATGTCCTCTTCGGCAAAACGCGGCCGCAGAACAAGATCGGCGAGCACGTCGAACGCGATGGGGAGATGCTCGTCAAGCACCTTGGCATTGAAGCAAACCATTTCCTTGGCCGTGAAGGCGTCGAGCATGCCGCCGACGGAGTCCATCGAACGGGCGATTTCCTCCGCCGAGCGGCGCTCGGTGCCCTTGAAAACCATGTGCTCGATGAAATGTGAAAGGCCGCACTGCTCCGGGGTTTCGCGGCGCGAGCCGGTGCGCACCCAGACGCCGACCGAGACCGAGCGGACGTGCGACATCGTCTCGGTGATGACCACGAGACCGTTGGGCAAAGCTTGTTTCTGGATGTCGCGCTGTTCCATGTGCAATCTCATTCTGGCATAGCGCGAGGGGGAATGCGAACGCGGCGAGGAGCGACCTTCTAGAGCAGCGTTTCGTCGGGGTTCAGGCGGCGTCCCAGCTGTGACGCGCCGATACTCCGCGAAAGAGCGTGCTACCATCGCAAACGGGAGCCGGCATGCCTGCGGAACTGCTGGGGAAATCGCGCGACGAGCTGCGCGCCTACTGCCAAAATCTTGGGGAGCCAGCCTACCGCGGCGCGCAGATTTATCACGCGCTGTACGCGGGGCGGAGGTTTGACTTCGCGCAGATGACCGACCTGCCGGCGAAGTTGCGAGGGCGTTTGGCCGAGGAAGCGCGCATCACGATGCCGCGCGCTGTGCGGCGATATGTGTCGACGGATGGTTCGGTGCGTTATCTTCTTGCTCTCGCTGCGGAGGATGGGCGGCCTGCTTCCGTGGAAGCGGTGTTCATGCCATCGGAGGATCGCCAGACAATCTGCATCTCGACGCAGGCAGGCTGCGCGGTGGACTGCCACTTCTGCCTGACGGCGCAGCTCGGACTCATCCGCAACCTCACGGCGGGAGAAATCCTCGCTCAGGTTCTGCTGCCGCTCGAGGAGCACAAGGAGCGGCTGGCGCCGCGAACCAACGTCGTGCTCATGGGGCAGGGTGAGCCGCTGCTGAACTACGAGGCTGTGATGACCGCGGTGCGAATTCTGCTGGACACCGAGGGCGTGGGGCTTTCGGCCAAGCACACGACGCTCTCGACGAGCGGAATCGTTCCTGGAATCGAGCGATTGGGCGCGGAAACGGTCCGGCCCAAGCTGGCGATTTCGCTGAACGCTTCGACGGACGAACAGCGCGAGGCGCTCATGCCCATCAATCGCAAATACCCGCTCGCGATGCTGATGGAAGCGTGCCGGCGCTATCCGTTGCGGCCGTGGGAGCGGTTGACATTTGAATACGTGATGCTCGACGGGGTCAACGATTCGCCGGAAGACGCGCAGCGCGTGGTGCGCCTGCTCGCGCATCTGCGCGCGAAAGTGAACTTGATTCCGTGGAATCCCGGGGAGCTGCCCTACCGCGAGCCAGCGCCGGAGCGGGTCGAAGAATTTCGGCGCGTCCTGGTGGAGAAAGATGTTCCAGCCTTTGTGCGCACTTCGCGGGGGCGCGACGTGATGGCCGCGTGCGGGCAGTTGGCGCTGATAGAAACCGTCAGTGGTCAGCCCTCCGTCATCAATTGACAGTTAGAATCCGATAGCACTCCAGCAGACGAGATTGGCGAGAAACTCTTTCGAGCGTGAACTGCAAAGCGTCAGATTCCATCGCGAATGCCGATGACGGACAGGAGGCGTCCGGTCTGCGCGCCTTCACGGCGATAGCTGAAGAACAATTCCCTGCGGCAAGCGGTGCAGAGACCGCTCACCAAAATATTCTTCTCGGCGAGGCCGGCATCGAGAAGTTGCCGGCGATTCGCGGCCCGCAAATCGAGACGGACTTTTTTCGGCGGCGGATGGTGGCCCGGCGGCGACATGGAAAGCCACTGGAGCGGGTTGGGCTCGTCCCCGGTGCGCAGCTCGTCAAACCAATCGGCGGCACGGTCGAACTGCGCGGAGAATGCGTGGGCGAGTTCGGTGCCGACTTCGTAGCAGCAACCGCCGATGGCCGGGCCAAGCGCGGCCACGAGATCGGAAGGCCGCGCGCCGAAGCTCATCTGGAGCTGTCCGACAGTTTTCTCCGCGATGCGCTGCAAGGTGCCACGCCAGCCGGCGTGAACGGCAGCTACTGCGCGGCGCTTCGGGTCCACAAGAAGAATCGGCACACAGTCGGCGGTCTGCACAGCAAGAAGCAAGCCGGAGACGCGGGCGACCAAGGCGTCGCCGCAATGGTTTTTTTTAAGAGGCGCGGCGTCAAAAACGTGGACCACATCGGAATGAATCTGCCGAAGCGTGACGAGCGGCAACTTGGCGGCACTGATGGCGGCGAGGAAACGCTCGCGGTTTGATTGGACATGCTCGCGCGTGTCCCAATCGGTGAAGCCCAGGTTCAGGACACGCTCGCCCTCGAGCAGACTCACGCCGCCCGGGCGCGTGCTGAAGCCATGGAGGAGCCAAGGCAACGTTTTTAGAGCGCGAACCTGAAGAACGCGCAGGCCGCCGCGGCGCGATTCGACCCATGCACCTTTGCCCAGAGTGCGGGCGGCGCGTGAGGAACGTGCCGGACGGAGGGAGGTGTTCGGCATCAGACGCTATCACCAGTATAATCGCGGGCGAGCCATTCCCGCCGCACCCTGGATGGTTGGCGGCAGAAAACGGCTATTGGAGGCATGGTGATCGTCGGATTGGGCGTGGACATCGCCGAGGTGAGTCGCATACAGGCGTCGATCGAGCGCCGTGGCGAGCATTTTCTGCGCAGGGTGTTCACGCCGGCGGAGATTGAATACTGCGAGAGCAGCCGGAATCGTTACGAACGGTACGCTGCGCGATTTGCGGCCAAAGAAGCGGCGATGAAGGCGCTGGGGACTGGCTGGCGCCGCGGCGTGCGGTGGGTGGACATCGAAGTGGTGCGCGAGCCCAGCGGCAAGCCCGTTTTGGTGCTGCGCGGAGCAGCGCGCGCCATCGCGGATGAATTGGGAACAAAACACATCGCGCTGAGTTTGACGCACACCGGCGCTCAGGCGCTGGCGCAAGTGATCTTCGAGGCTTGAGCGGAGTTCCAGAAATACTCCTCCACAGAGTCATCGTTCCGAGAAGCGATGAGGCGGCAGCCTTCCACGCGGCGCACACGCACATCGAGGAATTCGTTCGCAGGAAACACGCCGGAGATGCGCACGCGCAGATTGTTGCTCGAAATCGCGTTCGTCGATCCGAGGGCGGAGTCTTCTTCACCCGGGCGAAGGGTGAGAACGCGGAGCCGGCGGCCGATTTGGGTTTTGGCGAAGGCCGCGGTCTTTCGTTCACCCAGCGCACGCAGCTCGCGGGCGCGGCGGCGAATGACGGCGGGCGCGACGGTCTCAGGGAGGCGAGCGGCACGAGTGCCCGGGCGCTCCGAGAACGAAAATACGTGCAGGTAGGTAAATGGCAGGCGGCGGATGAAGTCCACGGTCGCGGCGTGGTCGGCATCGGATTCGCCTGGAAAGCCAGCGATCACATCGGCGCCGATGGCTGAGTCGAGGAGGCGTTCGCGGATGCACTCGATGCGGCGCGCGTACTGCTCGGCGCGATACCAGCGGTGCATCGCGGCGAGGATGCGATCGGAACCGGATTGCAGCGGCACGTGGAAGTGATGAGCGACGCGGGTGGATGAAGCAAAGAGATCGATGAGTTCCTGGGTGATGTCCAAAGGCTCGATGGAGCTGAGGCGGAGGCGTTCGAGCGAGGTGGCATCAACAATTTGGCGCAGCAAGTCCAGGAGCTCAACGCGCGGGGTGAGGTCGCGGCCGTAGGTGCCAAGGTTGATGCCGCTCAGGACGATTTCCTTGTAGCCGGCGGAGACGAGGCCGCGGATATTTTCCAGAACATCTTGTAGGGACATGCTGCGGCTGCGTCCGCGGACAAAGGGAATCACGCAGAAGGAACAGCGGCTGTTGCAGCCATCTTGGATTTTCAGCGTGGGGCGCGTGTGTCCGGCTTCGCCGCCCAGGACAGGAGCACTGAGCATGTCCGCGCATTCAAGAATGTCACCGGTGAGGATGTTAGCCGGTCCATGGGGCAGCGAGGAGGATCCGGGCACGAGCTGGGCGATGGGAACGAATCCCGCTGCAGCTTCTGAACGCGCGGCGGCAGGAGCCATCTGGCCGATCAAGTCAGGGATTTGGGGTTTGTGCGAGTTTCCGACGACCCAGGCGACGCCAGGCAGCGCGGCGAGATCCTCGGGAGCGCGCTGGGCGTAACAGCCCGTGACAACGATGCGGGCAGCGGGATTGCGGGCGCCAATCTCGCGGATGGCCGCGCGGGCCTGCGCGTCGGCAGCGGCTGTGACCGTGCAGGTGTTCACGACAACCACGTCCGCCAAGCTCGCTTCGGGCGCCGCGTCATAACCACGATCGAGCAATTGGCGCTCGATGGCAGCGGCATCGGCCTGCGTGGCGCGGCAACCGAATTGTTCGATGTAGAAGGTGGCCATGGGTCGCGAGAGGGCTCTGCGTTCTCTCAAGCTAGGATACCTGGAGAGGGAGGAGGGGCAAAGCGGCAGAGCAGGAGTCGGTGACCCGCCTTCGCGGAGGCTACGGCGGGCATGCCCGTCATTCGTACCCCCGGGCGCGGGGCAGTAGGGGACACTAGTGGCTTGTGGAAAGGAAGGGGGACGCCTCGACTCACTCCGCCCCGCAGAAGCGACCGGGACGCAAACCGCGCGGCGCGAAAGATGGGGCATCCGGCATGGGTGTACACTGCCCTCATCCAGGACGCTAGACTGGAAATCCTTGTGGACACGGTTGCAGCATATGATCGATCCGGGACTCGAAGGGAAAGTTGTTCTGATTACCGGCGCAAACCATGGCATCGGTGCGGCTGCAGCGCGGGCTTTTGCGATCCAGGGGGCCCGGGTGTTCGTCACCTACTTCCGCGAACCGTCCCGGTATGACGAGGAGGCCCTGGACAAAGCGCGGGAGGCCGGTGTTGGGGGCGTTTTGTTCTACTGGGCGATGCATCGCCAACCGGCGGATCAGGTTATCCGTGACATCGTTGCCCAGGGCGGCGTGGCCGCAGGACGTGAAGCGGATCTCGGCGATCCGGCGAATATTCGCCTGGTGTTTGACGAGTGCGAGGCGGCGCTCGGTCCCGTCGATGTTCTTATCAACAACCACACGCACTCCGTGAAGGATACCTTCGACCCGGCCGCAGTCACGGCCGAAGGCTACGGCGTCGGCCTGATCTCGGGCGCAAGCATTGATGGCCACTTCGCCGTGAACGCGCGCGCCTACGCCCTCATGATGTCCGAGTATATCCAGCGCTACCTGAACCGCCAGGGACGATGGGGGAGGATCATCAACGTCAGCACCGACGCGGCGCACGCTCATCCAAGCTCGGTAAGCTACGCCGCGAGCAAGCATGCGATTGAGTCCTACAGCCGCTCCGCAGCGGTCGAAGTCGGCAAGTACGGCATCACCGTCAACATTGTGGCGCCGGGTCCGATCCAGAGCGGTTGGATGACGCCGGAGCAGGAGACGGCCGTTTCCGCCGGCACTCCGCTTCGCCGATGTGGCACGCCCCAGGACGTAGCCGATGTCATGGTCTTCCTGGCCTCCGATCAAGCCCACTGGCTTACGGGACAACTCCTCTATGTAGGCGGAGGCTGGAGGATGCACCAGTAGTGCGGTGAGTGTCGATTCGTCGCGCGTCGCGGGCGAGGAGCGGCCGGGCCCCGCCTCTGACGAATGCAATCGGGGTAGACGCAAAGCGCGCGGCGCGAAAGATGGGGCAGCCGACGCTTATTGTCCAGTGAGACTCATTGTGCGGTGGGGCTTTGTTGAGATACCGTGTCCGGAGCAAACCTGGTGGGAAATTCAGGGTGGGGCGCACATAACATGACTAGGGCAAATTGAAATGAGTGTCGGATCGAAATTGGCCATTCGTGTCTCGCTTGCGCTAGCTGTGTTCGGGGCCCTCCTGTTCATTCCCGCAGGATCATTGAGGTTTTGGCAGGGCTGGATCTTTCTCATGATTTGGTTTGTTCCCGGGCTCGCTGTAATGGCCTATTTCTATAAACACGATCGACAATTTGTTGAGCGAAGATCTGAGTTGAAGGAAACGGTGCGGGAACAGAAGCTCATCATGAGGTTCCTCTACGTAATTTACTTGATCGCCTTTCTGCTCCCCGGACTCGATCACCGCTTTGGCTGGTCTCACCCGGCCTTGTGGTTGACGGTCCTTTCGCAGGTCGTCGTTTTCGGCAGCTATATGCTGGTAATCTTGGTCATGAAGGCGAACCGCTTTGCTTCGCGCACCATTCAGGTCGAGCCCGGCCAGACGGTGATTTCCACCGGGCCGTACCGCATCCTTCGCCATCCCATGTATTTGGGTATCAGTGTGATGGTGGCGTTCACACCCTTTGCGCTCGGTTCGTACTTCGCCTTGCCTGCGTTTATCCTCGTTATCCCGTTCATCGTTCTTCGCCTCCTCAACGAGGAAAAAGTCCTCCGCCAGGAACTGCCCGGCTACGGCGAATACTGCCTCCGCACCCGCTTCCGGCTCGTCCCCTTCGTCTGGTAAAAACTCCCGCGAGAGGCAGCGAATCTCGCTGTGCTGGGTTCTAGGGCAGACCGCGAGCGATGGGGCGGCGGTCCTCGCTGCGCCCGGAATGATAGAGAAAGGCGAAGCGGGGCGGAGAAAGCTGTAGTATTGATTGCGGGATGCGAGACGAGTTTTTCCGAGGTCACAGATGAGTCACACGGGGATGGCGAGGCAATTGTGCTGGGCGCTGGCGATGCTGTGCATCGCGGCGGGCGCGGGGCGAGAGGCAAAAGCGCAGCAGCGGCGGGAGCGCGAGCCGGACAGCGTCTATGCCGAGCGGCGCGCCAAGCTCGCGGCAGAAGTTGACGGCCCGGTGGTGCTCTTCGGCTTCACCGGGCGCGAGGAATACGCGCAGACGTATGTTTTCGCGCAGGAAGATAACTTCTACTACCTGACCGGGCACAACGAAGAAGGCGCGGCGCTGGTGATCGTTCCGGGAACGAAGGACAAAGCCACCGGCGGATGGAACGGCCCGCGCGAAATCCTTTACCTCCCCGCGCACGACTCCCAAAAGGAGCGCTGGAACGGCCCGCGGCTATCACCGAGCGACCCCGGCATCGCCGAGAAAACCGGCTTCGCGACCGTGAAACTTTTCCAGGAATTGCGCGGCGATATCGAGGAGCTGGCGAAGAGTTTCTCCCGCTTCTACACCATCCTGCCTTACGAAAAAGAAAAGGAAAACGGCGGCTACCCGCACGAGGAGGAATGGACGAGCTGGCTCGAGGCAGCCGCTCCGAAAGCGAAGATCGGCGACGCGCGCGAGAAGATCGGCGAGATGCGCCAGGTCAAGTCGCCGGGCGAGCTGGCGTTTCTGACCAAGGCCATCGAGCTATCGCTCGACGCCCACTTCGAAGCCATGCGCATGATGCGGCCGGGATTGTACGAGTATCAGGTGGCGGCGCGGATGGTGGAAGTGCACGCCATGGGAGGATCGGAAGGCGAAGGCTACGCGCCGATCGTGGGCGCAGGGCTCAATTCCACGGTCCTGCATTACGACAAGCTGGCGAAGCGCATCGAGCCCGGCGACATCGTTTTGATGGACGTGGCCGCGCAATACGCCGGCTATTCCGCCGACATTACGCGCACGCTTCCCGCCGACGGCAAGTTCACGCCGCGCCAGCGCGAAATCTACGAGGTCGTGTTGGGCGCGCAGAACGCCGCACTCGCGGCTTGCAAGCCCGGCATGGTACTTACGGGCCGAAAACACGGGACGCTGTTTGACATCGCGTATAACTACATCAATTCCCACGGCAAAGACAGCCACGGCGAGCGGCTGGGGCCATACTTCATCCACGGGCTCGGCCACCATATCGGGCTCGACGTGCACGACGCGGGCGCGTCGTCACGCCCGCTCGCTGCCGGCATGGTAGTGACCCTCGAGCCGGGCGTTTACCTCCCGGAAGAAAACCTGGGAGTGCGCATCGAGGACGACGTGCTCGTCACCGACACCGGCTGCAAGCTGCTCTCGGCCCGGCTGCCGCGCACCGTGGAGGAGATCGAAAAGGTCATGGCGGAAGCGGCCCAAAAGCGCGGCGGGAACGATTAGCGGCCGGCGCGCTCGTGAAACTTGACGTTTCCCCCCGCTCCCCTCAAACTTCTTTTCCGCCATGCCCGAGGGAAAGGGACTGCTCATCGTCTACACCGGCCCCGGCAAGGGCAAGACCACCTGCGCCCTGGGCGCCGCCTTTCGCGCCGTGGGGCAGGGACTGTGCGTCCTCATGGTCCAATTCATCAAGGGTTCCTGGCACTATGGCGAGCTCGACGCCGCCAAGATGCTCGGCGACGACAAGTTCGAGATTCGCCCCATGGGCCGCGGCTTCGTCAAAGTCGGCGGAGCGGAGACCGATCCCGAAGACATCCGCCTCTGCGAAGAATGCTGGGAGGCCGGCAGGCAGGCTATCGCGGCCAGCCGCTACGATCTCGTCATTCTCGACGAGATCAACTACGTCATCCACTACGGCATGCTCGATGTGGAAAAGGTTGTTGCGGCGCTGCGCGCCCGCCCCGAGCGCGTCCACGTCATCTGCACGGGGCGCAACGCCCATGCCAGGCTCGTCGAGCTCGCCGACCTGGTCACCGAAATGCGCGAGGTGAAACATCCCTACGCCAAAGGTATACTGGCTCAACGGGGAATCGACTATTAGCGGTCCCCCGGCGGCAACGCCGCCCGAGGGGGCGATTTCCGACGGTCAACTGTGAACGGTTAGCTGTCGACTGATACTAATACTTATGGCCTGGTTCAAACGCGAGAGAAAGTCCATCGATCAAGCGACGCCGCCCGAAGAGCGCCGCGTGCGCACGGAAGGCCTCTGGCTCAAGTGTGAGGCGTGCCGCGCCACGATCTGGCGCAGGGATTTCGAGGCCAGTCTCCACGTCTGCCCCAAGTGCCAGCACCATTACAAAGTCGGGTCGGTCCGCCGGCTGGAGATGCTTCTGGACGGCCGCTGGACCGAGCGCGATGCCGGCCTGGTCTCCACCGACCCGCTGGATTTCGTGGACACCAAGCCCTACAAGGCCCGCATCAAGGAAGCCCGCAAGAAGCTCGGCATGAACGACGCCATCATCACCGCCGAGGGCAGCCTGAACGGCCGCCCGGTGGTTTGCTGCTCGATGGAGTTCGGCTTCATCGGCGGTTCGATGGGCGCCGTCGTGGGCGAGAAAATCACGCGCGCCATCGAACTTTGCATCGAAACTCACCAGCCGCTCATCATCGTGTCGTGTTCGGGCGGGGCGCGCATGATGGAAGGCGCCGTCAGCCTGATGCAGCTCGCCAAGGTTTCCGCGGCGCTGGCGCGGCTCGACGATGCCCGCATCCCCTATATTTCCGTGCTGACCGATCCGACGACGGGCGGCGTCACCGCCAGCTACGCCATGCTCGGCGACCTCAATATCGCCGAACCCGGCGCACTCATCGGCTTCGCCGGCCAGCGCGTGATCGAGCAGACCATCCGGCAGAAGCTGCCCCCCGGCTTCCAGCGCGCCGAATTCCTCCTCGAACACGGCTTCCTCGACGCCATCGTCCATCGCAAAGACCTGAAGAATTTCATCGCCAACGCGCTTGAATTCATGGTCGGTTGAGATGGACTACGCCGCTGCGGTTCGCCAGCTTCTTTCTCTCGGCCGCGAACTCGCCTCGCCCACGCAGGCCTCCGCGGGCAAATTCGATCTGGAAAATATCCACGCACTTGCGGGGCGCCTCGGCCGCCCCGAGCGCGCCTATCCGATCGCGCACGTCGCCGGAACGAACGGAAAGGGCTCGACGGCCGCCATGCTCGAGCGCATCTTGCGCGAAGCGGGATTTCGCACCGGCCTGTGCACCTCGCCGCACCTTGAGCGCATCAATGAACGCATTCGCGTGTCGGGCGAAGAGATCGGCGACGCCGCTTTCGCCGAGCGCTTCACGCGCCTCAGCGACCTCATCGAAGAGCTGCTGGCTTCCGGACGCCTGCGCGGTCACCCGACCTTCTTCGAGTGCATGACCGCGCTGGCCTTCGAGCATTTCGCCCGCGAGCGCGTGGAATTCGCCGCTGTCGAAACCGGCCTCGGCGGCCGGCTGGATGCCACCAACATCGTCCAGCCGGTCGTGACGGTTTTCACTCCGATCAGCTTCGACCACGAGAGTTATCTCGGCCACTCGCTCGAAAATATTTCCAACGAAAAGGCCGGCATCATCAAGCCCGGCGTACCGGTCATCACCGCCGCGCAGCGCCCGGAAGCGCATGTCGTGCTCTCGCGACGTGCCGCCGAACTTGGCTGCTGTTTCATCGAGGCCGAGACCGCTTACCGCGTTGAGAGCGAGGCATGGGAAGACGGCTGCGCCCGCGCGAGCGTGCGCGAAGCCGATTCGGGCTGGAGCGTGCAGGCGCAACTTGGACTTCCGGGGCGATTCCAGCTTCGCAATGCGCTCAACGTGATCGCCGCGGCGCGCGTGCTTGCGGCCCGCGGTTACGCTGTTTCCGACGACGCCATCGCCCGCGGCCTCGCCGCCGCCGAATGGCCTGGCCGCCTCGAGCGCGTCCACGACCGCCCGGCCGTCTATCTGGACGGGGCGCACAATCCCGCCGCAGCGCGCGAACTCGCCGCGTTCTGGGGGGAGCATTTCGCCGGGCGCCGCATCATCCTGGTCTTCGGCTCGCTGCGCGACAAGGCCGTCGATGAGGTTTCGGGCCTCCTTTTTCCGCGCGCCGCGAACGTGATTCTCACGCAGCCGCCTTCGCCTCGCGCCATCTCCGCCGAACGGCTCGGCCAGATCGCCGGGCATCACGCCGAGTGCTACGAGATTGTTTGCGACCCCGAGGCTGCCCTGGAGTGCGCCTTTGAGCGAGCCGCTCCCGGTGATGCGATTTTCATTACCGGTTCGCTCTATCTGGTCGGCGCGCTGCGGGGAGTGCTATTGTCCCGCGAGCGCGTGCCTTCGGCCTGACGGTTCCGCCGCGGCGTGCAGCGCCCGCGCAGGAAAGGAAAAAACGCAAAATGGCTCCCTCCACAAAGGCCAAGCCCCTCGTCGGGATCCTCATAGGCTCAAAGTCCGACTGGGAAAGCATGGAGCAGGCCGCCAAGACACTCGAAGAGCTGGGAATCCCTCACGAAGTGCGCGTCATCTCCGCGCATCGCGCGCCCGACGCGCTCGCGGAGTATGCCGCCGCCGCCGAGGGCCGCGGCCTCGAAGTGCTCATCGCCGGCGCGGGCGGCGCCGCTCATCTCCCCGGTGTGACGGCCGCAAAGACGATCCTTCCCGTCCTCGGCGTTCCGATGGAATCGAACCTGAAGGGACTCGATTCGCTGCTCTCAATCGTGCAGATGCCCGGCGGAATTCCCGTCGGAACGTTGGGGGTCGGCAAGGCGGGCGCGAAGAACGCGGCGTTACTTGCGGCAGCTATTCTCGGCGCGAAACATGCCGATATCCGCGAGGCGCTGCGCAAATTCCGTGCCGCGCAAACGAAAGCCGTGCTCGACCATCCCGACCCGCGAAAGTGAGATCGATCTTTCGGGCGCGGTTGCGGCACCCTCCCACCGGTGCCATAATTCCACTTCGCACGCTTCGCAATGCGCAGGCCGGCCGCCAGCCAGCGGCTGCGCGGCGCAGGTTCTCGGGGGGATTCCATGAGTATCCGCGACCAATGGATTGAAAAGCGACTAGCCATTGCTGACACAAATGGGAGTCGCAACGTCACGCAGATGCACCTCGCGCGGCAGGGCGCCGTCACCGAAGAGATGGAATACGTGGCGCGGCGCGAAAAGCTCGAGCCCGAGCTGGTGCGCAGCGAAGTGGCGCGCGGCCGCGCCATCATTCCAGCGAATATCCATCACCGCAACCTCGAGCCGATGGGCATCGGGATCGCGTTCCGGTGCAAGATCAACGCGAACATCGGGAATTCCGCGACCGCATCGAACATTGATGAGGAACTGAAGAAGCTGCACCATGCGGTGCATTACGGCGCAGACACGGCCATGGACCTTTCGACCGGCGGCGACATCCCGCAAATCCGCAAGGCGATCATTGCGGCTTCGCCGGTGCCGGTGGGGACGGTGCCGATCTACGAGGCCATCTCGCGCGTGCGGCGCACCGAAGACCTGACGGCGGAATTGATGCTCGAGGTGATCGAGGAGCAGGCCGAGCAGGGCGTGGATTACATGACCATTCACGCGGGGGTGCTGCGGGAATTCGTGCCCATGGCGCGCACGCGCATCACCGGGATCGTCAGCCGCGGCGGCGCGTTGATGGCGCAGTGGATGGAGCACCACAAGAAGCAGAATTTCCTCTACGAGCGTTTCGAGGACCTCTGCAAGATTTTCAAGAAGCACGACGTGTGCTTTTCACTCGGCGACGGGCTGCGTCCGGGCTGCATCGCGGACGCGAGCGACGAGGCGCAGTTCGCGGAATTAAGAGTGCTCGGCGAACTGACCAAGAAAGCCTGGGAGCACGACGTGCAGGTGATGATCGAGGGGCCGGGGCACATCCCCATGGACCAGATCGAACTGCAGGTGAAGAAAGAAATGGAGATGTGCTCGGAGGCGCCGTTCTACACGCTGGGGCCGCTGGTGATCGACATCGCGCCCGGCTACGACCACATCACCAGCGCGATCGGGGCGGCGATGATCGGCTGGTACGGGGCATCGATGCTCTGCTACGTCACGCCCAAGGAGCACCTCGGCCTGCCGAATCCCGAGGACGTGAAGCAGGGCGTGATCGCCTACAAGATCGCAGCGCATGCGGCCGACGTGGCGCGGCACCGTCCGGGCGCGCGCGATCGCGACGACGCGCTCAGCTACGCGCGTTTCCTCTTCGATTGGAACAAACAGTTTGACCTGTCGCTCGATCCGGAGGGCGCGCGGTCCATGCACGATGAGTCGCTGCCGGATGATTTTTACAAGGACGCGAAGTTCTGTTCGATGTGCGGGCCGAAGTTTTGCTCGATGAATCTGACACAAGTGGCCGAGTCCGAGGGCGGACACGATCAAGCAGACCGCAAGCAGAAGTTCGTCGAGCTGCTGACGAAGATCGAGCATTGACCTGGATGCCAGACCGGAAACCCCACGACAACCTGCGCGAGGAATTCAATCGCTGGGCGGAGGTCGGCCGCGGCGAGGAGATGGAGAGCCACCATCTGCCCATCGTGCTGCCGGTGATCGAGAAAATGTATCTCGCGCCGACCGACAACGTCTTGGACGTGGGCTGCGGTACGGGATGGTTGGCTAGGCGATTGGCAGCGCTGGTGCCGGAAGGCCGAGTGGTGGGGATGGACGTTTCGGACGAGATGGTGCGCCGGGCGCGCGGCGCTGCAGCGGACCTCGAGAACCTGCTATTCATCGCTGGTGGCGTGGAAGAGATTCCCTGGGAGGCGAATTTCTTCACCCGCGCGATTTCGGTGGAGTCAGCATACTACTGGCCTGACCCGGCAGCGGGTCTGCGGGAGATCTTTCGGGTGCTGCGTGAGGGCGGCTCGGCGTGGGTGGCGATTAACTATTACCGCGACAACGCGCACTGCCATCAGTGGGGCGAACTGCTGGGCGTGCCCGCGCATCTGCTCGCAGCGGAAGACTGGGCCGCGCTCTTTCGAGAGGCAGGGTTCGCGAATGTCGAGCACGAACGGATACTCGACAATTCGCCGACGCCGGAGACGTACAGGGGCAAATGGTTCCGGGACGCAGCGCAAATGCGCGCGTTCAAGCGGGAGGGCGCGTTGCTCGTGCATGGCAGGAAGCCGGAACCGGGGTGAGGAGGAGTTTACCAACCCGCTCTGTGGCGCCAACACTCTGACAAAACAGCCACCCCCCGAAGCGTCCCTTCTATTAGCGAGAGTCTGAAGAGTGAAGCCGAGGGCAACCCGTTAACGTTCCGCGCACCATGATTCGCGAAACGCGGTCCCGGCTACGGTGTTTGCTAACATGGGAGAGAGGCAACTCCTGAGTGTGTGACGCGTGCTTTCCCCCTCGCACGCGCGAGTGTCGAGAAGCGTATGGATAACTCCGGACAGGGGTTCACGGTTTTGGTCGTCGACGATTCACCCGTCTATCGGAGACTCGTCCAGGATACGCTTGCTTTGCAGCAGTACTCGATCCTGCTGGCGAAGAACGGGCACGAAGCCCTGGAGCTTTTCGCACAGCATCTGCCCTCGCTGGTGATTACCGACGGAATCATGCCGGATCTTTCCGGGATCGAGCTCTGTCAGAAAATCCGGGAAGTGGGTCAGAACGCCTATACCTACATCATCCTGCTGACCGGCATGTCGGAGAAGGATAACGTGGTGGAGGGCCTTGCTGGCGGCGCCGATGACTACTTGACTAAGCCATTCCATCCAGGGGAGTTGCTGGCGCGCGTCGGGGTGGGACGCAGAATCATCGACCTCCAGCGGCAGATTGAAGCAAAAAACCGTCTTCTGGAGGAGGCGGCACTTACCGATCCGCTCACCGGCTTGTGGAACCGCCGCGCCATTGAATCCTCCGCCGCGCGAGAGCTGCACGGAGCAGCGAGACATGGGTATCCCCTGTGGGTCGTGGCCGTTGATCTCGACAATTTCAAGCGTGTGAACGACACCTACGGGCACGACGCTGGCGATGTGGTGCTCAAGCGTTTCGGGCAGGTTCTGAAAACCAATACGCGAGCCTCGAATATATGCGGGCGAATGGGCGGCGAGGAGTTCCTTCTGATCTTGACGCACGTCGGTCCGGACAACATCCATGCCGCAGTCGACCGGATACGCAGGGCATTTGAATCACAGACGTTCAACTTTGAAGGGAAGAACGTGGTGGTCACAGCGAGTTTTGGCGTCGCCGGCTTCCAAGGAACCGAGCCGCCGGAATTCACCAGGCTGATGATCGAAGCCGACAAGGCTCTCTACGCGGCCAAGCGCGGAGGGCGCAATCAAGTGAGGGTGGCGGAGCCGGAGACAGTTCGCTGAGGGGGAATGCGGGGGCGCTGGGCGGTTTCGCCGGGCCTCGTTGGGCCTTTGACGCACTCCGGTTGCGGACGCTATACTCCTGCCGTAAAAGAATTTCCGCAGGGAAAGACCGCCACATGGGCGTACTCGATCAACGCTTCGAGAGGAACTTCTTGATCAGCTCGGTGGACTACGTCTTCAACTGGGCGCGGAAGAGCGCGATCTGGCCGATGACGTTTGGTCTGGCGTGCTGCGCGATCGAAATGATTGCGTCCTCGACCTCGCGGTTCGATATCGCGCGATTCGGGGCTGAAGTGTTCCGGCCGTCGCCGCGGCAGGCGGATCTGATGATCGTGTCGGGTACGGTCACTCTCAAGATGGCGCCCGTGCTGAAGCGCGTGTGGGATCAGATGCCCGACCCGAAGTGGTGTATTTCGATGGGGGCGTGCTCGAGCGTGGGCGGGCCCTTCAACGCGTATTCGGTGCTGCAGGGCGTGGACAAGATCGTGCCGGTGGACGTGTACGTCATCGGCTGCCCGCCGCGGCCCGAAGCGCTCTTCTACGCGCTGCTGAAGCTGCAGGACAAGATTGATGATATGTCGCTGGCCAAGCGGCCGACCGAAGTGCGGCTGCGTCCGGAGATGGTCGAAGAGTTCAAGCGCGGCGTGATGGTAGCGCAAACTCCTGCGCCACGTTGAGTGGGAAGGCTTGCTCCGGCGAGCCCGCGCGGAGGATTTACCCAGGAGTCAAGATGGCCTTCGTTCGCGCAGCCAAAGTCGCCGAGATCCCAGCGGGAACGATCCGCGAATTCCAGGTGGAGGGGAAAGCGGTCGCGCTGGCGAACGTCGAAGGCAAGTTCTACGCCATCAATAACACCTGCCTGCATCGCGCGGGGCCATTGGGGCAGGGGCCGCTCGACGGGAAGAGGGTGACATGCCCGTGGCACGGGTGGCAGTACGATGTGACAACTGGGAAGGTCTTACAAAACCCATCAGTTGGGGTGGAAACGTACCAGATTGAGGTGCGGGGCGAGGACCTGTTTGTGGATTGTGGGTAGGCCTTAGCAGCCCTCTAGAAGGACCCCAGGTTTCCGGCTCTCGGCCGCAGGCGCGTTCCCAGTAACCACTGCAATATCAATTACATACTAAAAGAGAGACGAATCTGCTGGTTTGCCTACCCATGGGCAGACCTGGAAAGGTCATATTTTGTTTCACTTTGCGAGCCGAGACGTGTATATTGCAGCCGACTTTTGGCTTCGATGGCCGCCCATCCAGCTCCTCAAAGACACTACTGGGTATTCAGCGCTGACCCACATCACTATCATTGGGACACTCTTTTTGTGAAGGGCAAGGAAATGTGGGACGGCGCGAACGCCAGACCCGACGCGCTTCGCCAGTTGAAACAGGTGAGGCGGGGCGATCGGGTGCTGTGTTACCACTCCGCGCCCGAACGGTCGCTCTACGCGCTGGTGGAAGTCACGCGCGACCCTTACCCCGATCCACACGACGAGGAGGGAAAGAATTTGGTGGCGGACCTGAGGTCGCTCGAGCGTCTGCCGCGGCAAGTGACACTGGAAGACCTGCGCGCCAATCCAGCGCTCAAGAAAGTGAAATTGCTGAAGAAGGTCCGGCAAATCGTGACGCCGCTGACGGAAGCGGAATATCAGGAAATTCTGCGGATGGCTGGAATCGTGGCGGCGCCGGGGATGCCGTTGCCTTGAGCCTTTCCGCCGGCTCGCAGGCGGGAAACAGCGCGGATGGATGCGCCCTCCGGTGGAATTCGCCGACCTTTCGAAATCGCGCATGCCAATGATCCTCATCCCCAGGTAATCCGAGTGGACTGCATCCGGCCCGGGGAGGCAAATCGTGAGAACCTTTTTGACCGTCACTGCGTCTGATGAAATGAGCCCCTTGGTGGAGGTGCGCGCATGAAGAGGTACCTGGTGCGGAGCTTGGTGCTGGTCCTGCTCGCGCTGTCTGTGGGCGCGCTCGTGCGTGCGCAGGAGTTTCCCGTCGAGACGCGCACGCTCAAGAACGGAATGAAAGTGCTGGTGCAGCCGGACCACTCCATTCCCAATGTGTCGCTTTACATCTTCTACCGCATCGGCTCGCGCAACGAACGGCCGGGAACCACCGGGATCTCGCACTTCTTCGAGCACATGATGTTCAATGGCGCGAAGAAGTACGGGCCGGGGGAGCTCGACCGGGTGATGGAAGCGAACGGCGGATCGAACAACGCCTACACGGCGCGGGACGTGACCGTGTATCAGGACTGGTTTCCGCGGTCGGCGCTGGAGCTGATTTTCGACATCGAGGCGGACCGCATCCAGTACCTCAGCTTTGCGCCAGACAAGATCGCCTCAGAGCGCGGCGTCGTGGCGTCAGAGCGGCGGACGTCCATCGACGCGAACAATTTCGGTACGCTGGACGAGCAGTTGTGGGCCACGGCGTTCATCGCGCACCCCTACCAGTGGCCGGTGATCGGGTGGATGTCCGACATCGAACAGTGGACGATTGATGATTTGAAAAGGCAGTTTGCGATGGGCTATTCGCCAAGCAACGCGACCATGGTGGTGGTGGGGGACGTGACATCGGAAGAAATCTTTGCTCTGGCGCAGAAGTATCTCGAGCCGATTCCGTCGCACGCGCCGCCGCCTCCGGTGACGACGGCCGAGCCGGAGCAAACGGGTGAGAGGCGCCTGGTGGTCCACAAGTTCGCGCAACTGCCGATCCTGATGATCGGGTACCACGTGCCGCAGACGAACAGCAAAGACTACTACGCGCTCGAAATCCTGCGGACGATCATATCGTCGGGGGAAAGTTCGCGGCTCTACCAGAGGTTGGTGGACAAGGACCAGACGGCGCTGGACGTGGAAGTGGATGTGTCGCCGGCGCTGGACCCGACGCTGTTGGTCGTGACAGCGCAGCCCAAGCAGGACGTCGACCCGCAGAAGGTCGAGAAGGCCGTTTACGAGGAGATGGAAAGGATCAAGACGGCGGGCGTAACCGACCGGGAGCTCGAGAAGGCCAAGAACATCGAGCTCGCGCGCTTCTACCACGAGATGCAGACAATTAATGCGCGAGCGAACACGATCGGGACCTACGAGGTATTCTTCGGCGACTACCACAAGCTGTTTGAAGCGGCGAAAAACTACGCTGCGGTGACCAAGGAAGACGTGCAGCGCGCCGCACGGACCTATTTCGGCGAGAAGAACCGCACGGCGGCGACGCTGGTGCCGGAGAGCGAGGAGAAGGACAAGCGATGAGGCGCGATAGAGAAATGCAGCAAGCAGACGGCGAGAACAGCGTGTGGCACGGCAGCCGGCCGAGTTTATGGGCAAGAACAGCGGCGTGCGCGGCGATTGCGTTCGGCTTGTGGGCGCAGTCGGCGAGCGCCGCGGCGCTGCATCTGCCGTCGCATGAGAAGAAAACGCTCAAGAACGGGCTGACCGTTCTGCTGCTCGAGAAGCACAACGTGCCGATGGTGAGCTTTTACCTTGTGGTGAAGGCGGGATCAGCCGAAGATCCGGCGAATGAGGCCGGGCTGGCGTCGGTGACGGCCGGGCTCTTGCGCAAGGGAACCAAGTTGCGCACGGCGCAGCAGTTTGCCGCGGACCTCGATTACATCGGCGGTGAATTCGACGCGGACGCCGGCCAGGACTTCTCGATGGCGACGGCGGAGTTCTTGAGCAAGGACTTGAATCGAGGCATAGAACTTTTTTCCGATGCATTGCTGCATCCGGTTTTTCCGCAAGAGGAAGTGGACAAACTGCTGCGGCAGGCGCTCGATGGCGTGAAGGCTGAGAAAGACGAAGCGCAGAGCGTGCTGGGCGCATACTACGACGCCTACCTGTTCGGCAATCACCCCTACGGACGGCCGGTCGACGGCGACGAGAACTCGCTCGCAAGGATCAAGCGCGAGGCGATCGTAAAGTTCTACGAGACGCACTACGCGCCGGGGAATGCGATTTTGGCCGTGGCAGGGGACTTTTCCGCGCCGGACATGGAGAAGCGCCTGGAGGAGGCGCTGGGTCCATGGGCGGGCAGGCCGACACCGGCGCCGGCGATTCCGGCAGCGAGCCAGGTGAAGGGCAAACGGATGCTGCTGGTGGACAAGCCGGATGCCACGCAAACGTTTTTCGCCATCGGGAACGTGGGCGTAACTCGGAACGATCCGGACCGGGCGGCCATCCGCGTGGTCAATACGATCTTCGGCGGACGGTTCACCTCGATGCTGAACGAAGAGTTGCGGGTGAAATCCGGCCTGACGTACGGAGCGTGGTCGGGATTCAGTTCGCTCAAGGAGCCGGGGTCGTTTGGGATGTACAGCTTTACGCGGAATGAGACGACGGTGAAGGCCATCGACATGGCCTTGCAAGTCCTCGACGAACTCCACAAGAAGGGAGTCAATGAAGAACAATTGACTTCGGCGAAGAGCTATCTCAAGGGACAGTTTCCCCCTACGATGGAAACCTCGGGACAACTCGCGCGACTGATCGCGGCAAATGAATTCTATGGACTGGACGACAGCGAGGTGAATGACTTCGAGGGCCGGGTCGACGCGGTGACGCCCGAGGTGGCGCGACGCGTGATTGAAAAGCGTTTTCCATTGGACAACCTGGTCTTCGCGCTGATCGGGAAGGCCGCTGATATCCGCACCAGTGTGCAGAAGTACGCGACACAGCTCGACACCACGGACATTGCTGCGCCGGGATTCTGGCCACCGGTTCCAAAGGCCCCCAAGGATTAGCAACTTCATCTTCGGCGAGTGGCCGCGCACGAGTACCTTCAGGCCGGCCTCAAGCCCCTCGATCCGTTCAACCCCGCAGAAGCGGGTCTCCAGGCTCTACTTGTGGCGGTAAACGCGGACGTAGTCGATTTCCATGCGGGCCGGGAGAGAAGGATCGTCCACGGGGCCTCCCCAGCCGCCCAGAGCCACATTGAGCACCAAATACTCCGGGTCATCAAACGGCCAAGCCTGCCAGCCGGTCCCTTCATTGAGTACGGTCAAGTACTTGTTGTTGTCCACAAAGAAGTCGATGTGGTCGGGGAACCATTCCAGGGCGTATTCATGAAATGCGGTTTGAGCGTCGGGGTAATAGGCAATGCCGGTCTTCTGGTTTCCGTTCTTGAAGAAGTAGGCCTGGGAGTGGGCGGAGCCGTGAATCCAGCCGGGATTGTTTGCGATGTGTTCGACGATGTCGAGTTCACCATTCGCGGGCCAGGGCTTGCCATTGGAGCCGAGCAGCCAGATCGCGGGCCACGTTCCCACGGCAAGTGGCATTTTCGCCCGGATTTCAAAACGGCCGTACTTGAAGTCCTGCTTGCCGCGCGTCACCAGCCGCGCCGAGGTGTAGCGAAGGCCTTGGTATTCTTCGCGCCGGGCTTCCAGGATGAGCCTGCCGTTTTCCACGCGAGCATTTTCCAACCGGTCGGTGTAGAACTCGAGTTCGTCATTTCCCCAGCCGCCCCCGCCAAGGTCGTAGTTCCATTTTTCAGGATCGGGTTTGCCGCTATAGTTGAACTCATCGCTCCACACCAGGACCCAATCCTTGGCATCGGGTTTGGGACCTAGCTGCGGGAGCGTCCCTCTGTAGAATTTCATCCAGTTGAAGTAGAAGGGCGTGCCGCCCACCTGCTTGACCGTGAATACATGCTTTCCGGCGGTCAGGTTGACGACTGGCCGAGTCAGGGTCACCCAGTTCTGCGGGCCGGCGGTGAAAGGAACGCTCATGGTGCCGGTCACATCCAGCCCGTCGCAACTGATGTTGAATAGGGGGTCAGCGCCAAGCGTGTGGGCCACCCGGACTTCGATGGTATACATGCCGGTGGCCTGGACTTCAGCCGTGTATTTGAGCCAATCTCCCGAGGCCAGAGTCACGGAGTAACCGCCTTCCGAAGCCGGACCAATGTCCATGGCGTCGGACCGGTAGGCGTTTGGCGCGCTCCTGGTGCTCGCGCGATGAAAGCCGACGCCTTCCCCGCCGGCATCGTAGTCTTCCGCTTCGATGACCCCGGGAACGATTGCGACGGAGCGGGGTCTTGAGCCGGCACGATCCAACTGGGACGCCGTGACACTCGGATTGTGAATGACGGCAACTGCGAAGAGCACGAGCAGTCTCGCGCCTGTTGTAGCCAACGTCTGTATTTTCATGGGGGAACTCCAATCAGCCGGCATGATACACGAGAGTGCCCCACTTCGGACGGTGTGATAACGTTTGCAGGGACGCGGCGATGCCAGAGCTTCCCGAAGTCGAGACAGTTGCGCGCGGGCTGCGCACGTCGCTGCCGGGGCGGCGGATCATGGAGGTGCGCTTCGGCAAGACGGACTTTATGGATGATCCGGCGGCTATCGAGCGCGAGTTGCCGGGTCGAACGATCGAGACCGTCGAGCGGCGCGGGAAGTATCTGATTGTGTGGCTTGTACCAGCAAACGGCAGCGACGTACGGGCGGGGCTGATGGTGCATTTGGGAATGACGGGGCGGCTCCTCACGCAGGCGGCGGCACAACCGCTGGAAAAACATACGCATGCCATTTTTCACCTGGATGACGGGCGAGAGCTACGCTACGTGGATATCCGCCGGTTCGGACAGATGGCGGTCGTAAGCGAGGCAGCGCTGGCAGCAAGGCTCAGCCGGCTCGGTGCAGAGCCGCTCGAAGTGAGCGAGGAAGACTTCGTGGCGCGGATGCACTCGCGCCGGGCACGAGTCAAGGCGTTGCTGCTCGACCAGCGGGTGCTGCGCGGGATCGGCAACATCTATGCCGACGAAAGCTTGTGGCGCGCGCGGATCCACCCGGCGCGGCTGGGGAGCAGACTCACGCGCGAAGACATCGCGCGGCTATACCGAGCCATCCGCTGGGTTCTTCAACGAGCGATCGAGTTGCGCGGGTCGTCTATTTCGGATTATCTGGATGCCGAAGGGCGGCGGGGGGAGTTCCAGCGACTTCATCGCGCATACGACCGCAAAGGCAAGAGCTGCTTTCGTTGCGGGGCAAAGATTCGGCGGACGATCGTCGCGGGACGGAGCAGCTACTACTGCCCGCGGTGCCAGAGGGCGCCGAGGAAAACCGCGCGGCGACGGGCGCCGGCGAGACGACGCAGGGGCTGAGGAGCGATGCGAGTTGTCGTACAGCGAGTGAGCAAAGCGCAGGTGACGGTCGAGGGCCGTGTGACCGGGGAGATCGGCGCGGGACTCGTCGTTTTGCTCGGCGTGGGCCGGGAGGATACCGCGGCGACAGCGGGCGCCATGGCCGAAAAAATCGCCAACCTCCGCATCTTCGAAGATGCGGGAGGAAAGATGAACCGGTCGCTCGTCGAGACAGGGGGAAGCGCGCTGGTCGTATCGCAATTCACGCTGTACGGCGATGCGCGCGGGCAACGGCGGCCGAGCTTTCTCGGCGCGGCGCCGCCGGAGCAGGCCAAGGCGCTCTATGAAGAGTTTGCGGGGGCGCTACGAGCACTGGGCGTGCGCGTCGAGATGGGCGTGTTTCAAACGATGATGTCGGTCGAACTGGTCAATGAGGGGCCGGTAACAATCCTTCTCGACTCCGAGAAAACCTTCTAAAATTGCGAGTTTTGAGAATGAGCGTGCCCAGACACACGGTGAGAAGCATCCTGCGCGAATTGCGCGCGATGGCCGATCCTAGAGTGCGCGCGCAAATGGCTCACTTCGGCGTACACGTCGAAAATGCATTTGGGATTTCGGCGCCGAAGCTCCATCGATTGGCGGGAAGTATCGGCAAAGACCACGCACTGGCCCAGCAGTTACAGGCCACGAGCAACCATGAGGCAAGGATTCTTGCGGCGCTGATTGATGATCCCGCGAAGGTCACAGAAGCTCAGATGGAGCGCTGGGCGCGCGACTTCGATGCCTGGGACGTGGTGGACGGAACCTGCTGCTACCTGTTTGCCTTCGCGGCACCTGCGTGGAAGAAGGCCATCGAATGGAGCCGCCGCAGGGAGGAATTCGTTAAACGCGCAGGATTCGTACTGATGGCCTATTTTGCCTACAAGGACAAGGCGGCGCCCGATTCAAGATTCCACCGCCTTCTTGCCATCGTTCGGCGCGAGGCAAACGACGAGCGGCATTTCGTCAAGAAGGGCGTGAACTGGGCGCTGCGCAATATCGGCAAGCGAAATCGGGCCCTGAATCGCGCCGCCATCCGGACGGGTCTCGAGATTCGAGCGCTCGATTCGCCCGCGGCGCGCTGGATCGCGTCGGACGCTCTGCGCGAATTGCGCAGCCGCGCGGTGCAAGAGCGCCTGCGGAGGAAGACCCGATGAGCGATCTAACGATACTTCGCCACGTCGTGTTCTGGAGCGTCTGCGGGATGTGGATTGCGTTCGGCGCGGTGTACCTCCTGCGGAAGCGGCCGCCGCACGCGGCCGCAATCAAGACTAGACCAGGATTGATTCCCGGCCTCGCTCTACAGGGCGCGGGATTGACGTTCATATGGGTATTCAACCGCCCGCCATGGACGCCGCTCGTAAAGATGCCGACCGTGCTCGAGATTGCAGTAAACCTGCTGGCCCTCGCGTTGATGGCGGCGGGCGTGGTGCTTCTGCACTGGGCGATACGCGCGCTTGGAAGGCAGTGGAGTTACCGGGCGCAACTCGTGGAAGGGCACCGGCTCGTCACCGAAGGACCCTATCGGATCGTGCGGAACCCGATCTACAGCGGGTTGCTGGGAATGCTGGTGGCCAACGGCATCGCGTGGAGCCGCTGGGAGGCCTTGCTGGGGGCGGTGGCGCTGTATCTCCTGGGAACGTGGATCCGCGTGCGCAGCGAGGAGGCGCTCCTGCGAGGCGCGTTCGGGGCGGAGTTTGAGGAGTACGCGCGGCGGGTGCCGGCCGTGATTCCAGGCCTCTGGTGACACTCCCGCAGTGCCATTGTCTTACTGTATCGCAATCTGGCGGCGCTTCAACGGAGTCCCAGACTGGCGCGGAGCCGGCGAGCGGGCCACGTTGAGATGGTTCTCGCGGGACGATATACTCAATGTTTGGGAATGCGGCCCGGCATTTCCGGAAAAGGGGGAACCTGCATGGATCGCCGTAATTTCCTCATAGGCACGGGACTGGCCGGCGCCGGCATCCTTGGCGGGGATTTGCTGGCGATCCGCGCGGGGGAACTTTTCAAATCAGATGCATCTAGTGAGGAGACAGCTTTGGCACACCAACAACCTGTTCTGCAAAAGGAGGGACCTGTGGCGCACGTGCTTCCACCACTGCCGTATGCATTCGACGCACTCGAGCCGTACATCGACGCCAAGACCATGGAGATTCACCACGACAAACATCACGGCGCCTACGTGACCAACTTGAACAAGGCGCTCGAAGGCCAGGCAAACCTGCAAAGCAAATCCCTGGACGACCTTCTTCGCTCGCTGGACCAAGTCCCGGAGAACATTCGCACAGCAGTGCGGAACAACGGCGGCGGCCATTGGAACCATTCGATGTTCTGGAAGATCATGAAGAAGGGCGGTGGCGGCGAGCCGAAAGGCGATCTGGCTGCGGCGATCAACTCCGCATTCGGTTCCTTCGCCGAATTCAAGACGAAATTCTCACAGGCGGGTGTGACTCGCTTCGGCTCCGGCTGGGCGTGGCTGCTTTTCAAGGATGGCAAGCTGGCGATTGAGTCCGCGCCAAACCAGGACAATCCAATCATGAGCGGCGGCAAAGCGGTGATGGGATTGGATGTGTGGGAGCACGCCTACTACCTGAAATATCAAAACCGCAGGCCGGACTACATCGAGGCTTGGTGGAACGTCGTGAACTGGGACGCCGTGACGGAATACTACGCGGCGGGCAAGAGATAGCACCCAACAACACCAAGGAAATGTCAAACGGCCCGCAGGCTCGAGGGAGCCTGCGGGCCGTTTGTTTTCCACGCCTTCTTCCTAGGAGAAATGCAGCCTTCAGGCACTCACCTGGCGATGAGGCAAAGGCAAGACGTCAACCGCCCGCACGCGCGGGCGAAAGGTGCTCGGTGGAGGGACGTACGGACGCGCCTCACGATTTGCGCTGGGGAACGGCATCAGTTCGGCCTGGCTGGGCATTCTGGAGGGAAGGAAAGAACGCGTAGCCTCGCGAACCAGTTCCATGCGTCCGCGCACTCGGAACTTCGCGAGCAGCGAGGAAACGTGGAACTTCACGGTTCTCTCGGAAAGATGGAGCGCGGCGGCGATTTCCTTGTTCGCCAAGCTGCGCATCAGCCCGCCGAGCACTTCCTCCTCCCGGCGGCTGAGCTGCACGGGCGCAGGCACGGAGCGTCCCGCCTGGAGCAGTTTCTGAGCCTTCTCGGACACGCCATTGAGCAGATCGTCCCTGGCTTCGACCATCACCACGTAATCACTGGGGGCTTGGCCACGGACCAAACAATGCATGGCCAGAAGACCTGCCGCTTGGTCCACGGGCAAACGGCCGTCGGGACCCGCCTCGACGCGGAAATGCGGCACACCACTCCGCTTCTCATAAAAAACAAACAGGTCGGGACAATTCTGAGCGGCTTTCTTCTCGAATTTCTGTTTCAGATGAGTGCGGTTGGTTCGGAAAGATTTCACATCGCCCTCTCGATCAACGAGCCCGCAACGTGCGGGATCTCTTCTGTATCCTGAGGTGATAGCCTAACGAGTCCGAGTGCAATCCGGAGGTGAGGTTCCTCGCAACCTTTAGGGACGAGAGAGGAACTGCGACCGAAGCAGTCCGCACGAATTCGCTGCGGTCGAACCCCGCGTCACCTCCGTCCGCGCCCCCGACTACACACCCGAACCCCGTCAGACAAGCATCCGGACTGCCGTAAATGGTTTTCGGCTTAAGTCGCGCCAATCCGCTCCCTTAGGCGGGGCACGATTGAGGGCAGATCCTTACTTCCACGTAGGATTTTCCCAGTACGAGCAAAATTTCCCTGGCCGAGATTTCCACAACCCTTTCAAGAGGGGCATGTTAAGGACCGAGGACTAGTTTGCGAGTGGGCCATCGAGCTCAGCATCCACGAGCGGGTCTCCGGAAACTTGACGTTGGTCAAACTGCGGAAAGCCAACCCTAGCGCGGAAGGAATTTGGCCTGGGTCGGGGAGATGAGCTCATAGCGGATGCCGCGCCAGCGAATCGTGCGCGTGAAGAGTGAGGTCAAGAAATTGACGCAATAGAGAAATGGAACGAGAGCAGCGAGCAGAGTCCAGATCCACGCCTGTTCGCCCAGCTTCTGTTTCCAGGCGGGGTTGATCTCGCCAACAGCGACCAGGCGCGTGGCTCCGCGCAGAGCGGCGAGAACCATGGGCGTGAGCGTGAGAAAAAACAGATGCGAAGCGGGGCTGCCCGTGAACAGCGCCCCCAAAAGCAGCGCGGCGCCGAGCAGAATCGTGAGGCAATAGAGACTGTGCCCGGCGGCGCCGAGGAACCAGTGCCGAGGCGAATAGACGCGCGCGATGATGATCTGGCGATTCGTGAACTCGAGGAGGCCGTCAAAGTCGGTGTCGAAATAGGAAGGGGTCAAACACTCGGGAACGAAAAGAATCTGGCGGTTGGCGCGTGTGAGCGCCCGAGTCATCGAGAAATCGTCGCTCACGGAGTTGCGCCATTCCTCGAAGATCTGCGCCTGCTCAAAAACGGCGGAGCGAATGGCTGTGCCGCCTCCCCAGCAAAAATTGTGCTGATGTTCACCGAGCATGCCGACGATGGGCGCGTTCCAAGCGGTTTCGAGAGCGGTTGCGAAGTTGGTGCGGCTGGGGAAGAGCCAGCGAAACGTTGTCGCGGCCCCGAGTCGCGAGTCGGCTAGAGGAGCGACCAGCCGCTGCAACCATTGATGGCCGGGGCGCCCGTCGGAATCGGTGAAGACGAGGACGTCGAAATCGGGCGGGAGTTGTTCGACGGCTACGCGGAGGTTGTTGACCTTCTCACCGCAGCCTTCGGGCGGGCCAGCAATGACGACATGAACCTTGGGCTTCGCGCGGTCGGTGAGACGGCGAATCAGATCGTAGGCGGGATCGGTGGCGGAGGCCAGAACAAGAAAGAGCTCGTAGTTCGGATAATCGAATTCACACAGCGACAGAAGATTGCGGTCGAGACCCGGCTCCATACCTCTGCAAGGGCAAATGACGGCGACGCGTGGCGCGTAGAAGCCGGAATGGCTGAACAAGCGGCGGCGGACGTAGCCACGCCAGCGGAGACCGTCGGCGATCATGTATAGACCGAGAGAAATCTGAAAAACAGCCAGGATATAGAAGAAGTCGGTCACGTAGAGGGAGCATAGCAGAACCAGCGGCGCCGTGCGGCACCGAATACAGAAGGAGGCGCGGCGGCCAACGCCGGCGGGGGACAAATCAGTTCACTTGGTGCGGGCCTCGAGGAATTTGGCCGTCACCGCCGAGGCGAGTTTCTCAATCTCGTTCAGAGTGCGGCTGGCAGCCACGCGAGCTTGTTCCAGGAATGAAGGATCGAGCAGCATTGCGCACCGGTCCACGAAGGGGTGATCGGCAACTTCGAAGGCCTTGCGGGCGCGCCGAACATCGGCAGGGCGCGCGACGAGATCCTCGTACAGGCGCAGATCCGATTGAAAATCAAGCGCCTCGCCCGCGCCCCACTTCTTCTCTCGTCCGAGTGCGGTGAGGAGATTGCGACGAAACGCCGGCGCCCCCGGTCCCCGGCGGCGCTTGCGGGACGCCTTCGATTTCCGCACCGGCCCGGGCGCCGAGGACTCCTGAAGAACGCGGGCGGTCATGGCCAAGAGCGCTTCGCGGTGAAGAAGCTCCAGAAGGTCGCGGTACTGCGTGGGATGGACCTGAATGCTATAGCGCCCGTGGGCCACAACGTAGGAATCCACGAAACGAGGAACCAGACGCTCGCGCTGAAGCGAAGCGAGAAGCTCGGCAGCCAGCGCGGCGGCTGCGTTTTCGGCGGTTTTACATGCCTGCGGCATGGAACGCTCCGATGGTAGCAGGACTCCGCGTTGTGCGCTCCGTTGCACCGGTGACGCACCGCCAAAAGTAGGAGGCCCGATGCCCAAGGATCAGGGCGCACCGGGCCGCGTTCCATTCTGACTGAAGACCGATCAGTGCACGGGACGAATCTGCTCTGAGCCAATTTTGGTTTCGTCCGGTCCCGGGCCCGCCGCCACGGGTAGCGGCTTGGCCTTTTCCTTGGAGAGCGCGTGCTCCAGAACCTCGTCGAGGGTGCGGACGTAGTGCACCTTCATGTCGCCGAGCAGATCGGGCGGCAGGTCTTCCTTCACATTCGGCTCGTTATCGACCGGCAAAATGACTTCCTGTATGCCGGCGCGCTTCGCGCCGAGGACCTTTTCCTTTATGCCGCCGACAGGCAGGACGACGCCCGCCAGGCTCAGCTCGCCGGTCATCGCCACGCGGCTACGCACCGGACGGTTGCTGAGCAGGCTGACCAGCGCAGTGACCATGGCGGCGCCGGCGGAGGGGCCGTCCTTCGGCACGGCGCCCGAAGGCACGTGAATGTGAATGTCTTGCTTGCGGAAGAAATCGGGATCGATGCCATAGCGCTCGGCGTTGGCGCGGACCCAGGTCAGCGCGGCGGTCATCGACTCTTGCATGACTTCGCCGAGGTGGCCGGTCATGGTGAACTGCTTCCCGCCACGCATGCGGCTGGCCTCGATGAAGACGATGTCGCCACCCGCAGGCGTCCAGACCAAGCCGACGGAAACGCCGGGCCGGTTGACGCGCTCCTCGATTTCCTTCTCAGTGCGGAACTTGGGCACGCCGAGGACCTCGTGAACGGTCGCCGGAGTCACTTCATGCTTCTCGGCGTGGCCTTCAGCGATGCGGCGGGCCTGCTTGCGCGTCAGCGTGGCAATCTCGCGCTCGAGATTGCGAACGCCGGCCTCGCGCGTGTAGCTGTGGATGATTTCGAGCAGCGCCTCATCAGTGAATTCCAAGTGTTCGCCGAGCTTCACACCGTGCTCGGCCGCTTGCTTGGGAATCAGATACTTGTGAGCGATGTGGATCTTTTCCTCAGCGGTATAGCCGGGGAGCTCAATGATCTCCATGCGATCGCGCAGAGGCTCCGGGATGGGATCGATCCAGTTGGCCGTGGCAATGAACAAGACCTTCGAAAGATCGAAAGGAACATCGAGATAGTGATCCCGGAAAGCGGAGTTCTGCTCGGGATCGAGTACTTCCATAAGCGCCGCCGAGGGATCGCCGCGGAAGTCGCGCCCGAGCTTGTCCACCTCATCGAGCATGAAGACAGGATCGTTCGTCTCACCGCGGCGAAGGCCCTGGATAACTTGGCCGGGCAGAGCGCCGATGTAAGTACGGCGATGGCCGCGGATCTCCGCCTCATCGTGCATGCCGCCAAGAGAGATGCGGACGAATTTTCTGCCCAGCGCGCGCGCAATGGATTTCCCCAGTGAAGTTTTGCCCACGCCGGGAGGGCCGATGAAGCAGAGGATGGGGCCCTTCATGCCGGGTTGCAGCTTTTTTACGGCCAGGTAATCGAGGATGCGCTCCTTCACCTTCTGAAGGTCGTAGTGGTCTTCCTCGAGGATCTCGTGCGCTTTAGCGATATCAATCTCAGCGCTGCCGGAAGACTTCGCCCAGGGAAGCGACGTCATCCATTCGAGGTAGGTCCGCGAGACCATGTACTCGGCTGAGGCCGGCGTCATCTTCTGCAGGCGCTTGAGTTCGCGTTCGCATTCCTTGCGAGCCTCGGCCGACATTCCCGACTCTTCAATCTTCTTGCGAAGCTCTTCGATTTCCTGCTGTGAGTCGTCGGCCTCGCCCAGTTCCTTCTGGATGGCCTTCATCTGCTCGCGCAGGAGATACTCGCGCTGGTTCTGGTTGACTTGCTCCTGCACCTGCTCCTGAATCTTCGTGCGCAGCTCGAGGACGTCAAGTTCTTTGGAGAGCTCACGGGTGAGGGTTTCCAAGCGCTTGCGCACATTGGCGGTCTCAAGCAGTTCCTGCCGAAGGAGCGTCGTGAGGGTAGGCAGTGTTCCAGCGATGAAGTCGGCCAAGCGGCCGGGATCCTCGATGTTCAAGGCTACCGTTTGCAGGTCGTCGGAGAGCTGCGGCGAGCGGTTGACCACTTCACCGAACAGCTCTTGAGCGTTGCGCACGAGCGCTTCGAGCTCGGGATCACGATCACCCATGACATCGGGCTCGGGCTCCACCCGCGCCAGGAGGAAAGGCCGGAAGCTCAGCAGCTCGACCAGACGAATCCTCTGGAGTCCCTCGAGAAAAATGACCACGTTTCCGTTGGGCATCTTGACGGTCTTGTGCACCTTGGCCAGCGTGCCGACCTTGTGAAGGTCGCTGGCTGCAGGGTCCTCGACTCGGGGATCGAGCTGAGCGACAACCCCGAGGAGCTTGTCATCGCCTTGGAGCGAGTTGACCAGCGCGAGCGACGACTCGCGACCGACGGTCAGCGGGAGAACCGCCCCGGGGAAAAGAACCGTATCCCGCACAGGAAGAACGGCAAGCTCTGCGGGCACGTTTGTCTTCTTATGTTTGTCAGCCATTGGCCCACCACCTATACGCCTTAATTTGTATAAAGACAGCCTCTTTTTCCATTCGGAGGTTTAGATGCGCGAAACGGTAACCGGGTACAGGAGCCCTAGTCAGAGGGGCTCAACAACTATTAGCATATAACACTAAAGACTTCAAGGGACGCCAAATATCTCGGTATGTTCTCATGTAACGTGTTTACGTACAATATGTTACAAGCACTGTCGCGAATCGAGCGACAGCCTCGTAATACTCACTGTTTCTTGCCAGGATTAGGCTTCTGCGCTCGTTCGAGGACAAAGGACAGCGCCTCGGCGCGGCTTGATAGCTGCCCCTCGAGTTGGGCGTCCTCGACAGCCTGAAGAAGCTCTCGGAACTGAGGGCCGGGCGCGAGGCCGAGACCCCGGAGGTCATCGCCGGTAATGAGCCTGGGAGGCCGCACTTTCTCCGGGGGCGTCTCCCGGAGGAAGCTAGCGACGAAGGTGTAGGTTTCGAGGTTGCCGTGGCTGCAGAGGCAGTCCATACGGTGGAGTTCCAGGTGCTCCTGAAAGCGTGGCAGGCGGACAAAGCGCTTCAAAGTTGATAGGCGCATTTCGGTTGCGTCTTTGAAGCGCATGTGATTGGCGACGAGCGCCAGGATCTGTTCGGTGTCGTCGTTCGAAAAGCGCAGGCGCTGGCAGATTTCTTCGGCTATGCGCATGCCGATTTCGACGTGCCCGTCAAAGCGGATGCGGTCATCCGGGCTGGAAGGCGGCTTGAAGGTGGGCGGCTTTCCGACATCGTGCAGTAGAACGCCCCAGGCGAGCGTATGCGAGCATCCGGCGGGCAGCTCCTCCAGCATGAGCCGGGTGTGGAGCCAGACGTCGCCTTCGGGATGAAACTGAGGCGGCTGCGCGACGCCTTTCATGGCGGCCACTTCGGGCAGGACAAAGTCGAGCAAGCCGGTCTCGCCGAGAAGTTCGAAACCACGGCGGGCGGCACCCTCAGTGAGGATCTTGGTGCACTCGTCGCGGATGCGCTCCTTGGACACCTGAACGATCTGAGCGGCGTGATCGCGGACGGCGCTGAGCGTGGCGGGCTCGATCGCGTAATGGAATCGCGCGGCAAAACGAACGGCGCGCATCATGCGGAGTTTGTCTTCGGCGAAGCGACGCTCCGGATCGCCGATGGCGCGAATCAATCCGGCGCGGAGATCGGCCTGGCCGCCGACGAAGTCGAGAACTTCGCCGGACTCGGGACGCAAGAGCAGGCCGTTGATAGTGAAATCGCGCCGCTGAACGTCTTCCTCAGGCGTGCGCGCAAAGCGCACCTGATCGGGATGCCGGCCGTCCGAATAGCCCACGTCGGAGCGAAACGTCGCGACCTCGACCTTGTGATCGCCTTGGGGAACGATCACGACGCCGAACTGCGCGCCGACGGCAATGCCGCTGGGGAACAGGGCGAGCACTTGATCGGGAGTCGCATCGGTCGCAACATCGAAATCAGCCGGCTCGCGGCCAAGCAGCAGGTCCCGAACACAACCGCCGACAAGCAACGCCTGATGTCCGTTGCGCCGGAGAACGTCACAGATCGAATTGGCAAGCTCACGAGGCGTCACGGTGCGATTATCCGATACTCACGGCAGCAAAGGGAGAAATGTGTGCAGCAAAGTCGCTGCCGGCGTCTACTTGCCCCGAAGGACGAGGCAGGTGATGTCGTCGAATTGGCGCGTAACCCCGACGTAGTCGTCAGCCAGTTTCATCAGGAACTGGAGCGAGTCTTGGGCGTTCCAATTAGGCAGTGCGCGGATGGCCTCGAGCCAGCGGTCCTCCCCAAACTCCTCGCCGTCTTCATTCAACGCTTCGATCACTCCGTCCGTGTAAAGAATCAAAGCATCCGCGGGTTTGACGTCGATGGCCGCAATTTCGTACGCAGCATTTGACTGGATGCCTAGTGGCAAGCCGCCAGCCTCGAGTTTCTCGAGAGCGCCGTTTGCGTGGCGCAAGATGGGAGCGTTGTGGCCTGCATTGACATAGTCCATGTGCCTTGTGACCGGATCGTATTCGCCGAGAACCGCAGTAGTGAATCGGCGGCCATCCAGACTGTGGGCGCAGGCGTAGCGGTTCAGGCGGGCTACAAGATCCGACAGCGGCGCCCCTTCGCCGGCGATCGCGCGTAGGCTCGCTTGAAAAGTGGCCATGAGCAACGCGGCGGGAATACTCTTGCCGGCAACGTCGGCGATCACCAAGACGAGTTTTCCGCCTTCTGCGGCGCCTGCCACGGGATAGAAAGCGTCGTAATAGTCGCCTGCAACTGAATTCTGGGGGCGCGAGGCAAACGCGATATCCGCGCCAGGCACGTCTGGAGGTTTCGAAGGCACCAGCCAGGTCTGAATTTCGCGCGCGATTTCCAGGTCGCGTTTCATCGTGACTTTGTCGGCCAGCTCGAGTGAGAGAAGAAGAAGGAACAGGACCGCAGCGATGACCTCAAACCTAATTTCCAGAACCGTATTGTGTCCGAAGGGGGAACTGACGTTCGAAAGAAGCAGCATCACAAGAGCGATCAGCAGAAGCACCCGCCGCGGGGGCGTCATCTTCAGGAGTAGCGCCCAGAAAAACTGCCTGGCGACGTGGAGCGGCCGGCGCCAGCGTGGCAGCTTATGAACCTCTTCCCAGTCAACGTCCCGGCCGTAGAAGCCGTAGCTGGCGCGGGCGTCAGCCGTGAACTGCGACCAGAGATCGTCAATCGCGCGGCCTTCGCTCACGCGTTGCCAGAAATTCCCGATGCGCTTTCCGGTTCGCGCAGGCCGGGGTTGATCTGACGGATTTGGCTTAGGGTTTGTGCTCATTGAAGAGAAGTATAGGCCATTCGGCCTGTCAGCAGACTGTTGCTAATCCTTGTCGCGGCCTCGCCCGAATCCATCGCGGCGAAGCGAGCTCCCGAATTGTATGGAGCCAAAACCAAAACGGTCGCGGAGGCGGTCGGCGGCGCGAACCAGGCGTTCGAGCTTCTCCCGGCGGTCGCCCTCCAAAAGATCGAGCTGGCGGGCGCCCTGAGAGAAATTCGCAAGCGAAACACCGAGAAGGCGAATCTTTCGGCGGCGATTCCAGTGGGCATCGAAAAGCTCGCGGAAGACGCGCGAGATTGTCGTGTCGAGATCGGTGGGCTCGGCGAGCGTCCTGGAGCGCGTGTGCGTATCGAAGCCGACATAGCGCAGCGTGAGCGTGAATGTACACGCCTCGAAGCCGGCCTCGCGGAGGCGCTTGCAGGCCTTCTGCGAAAGATGACTGAGCATGGAGTCCAAGACGGCGCGATCGCCGGTGTCTTCACCAAACGTATGGTTGTGTGAGATGGATTTCGGCTCGGCATCGATGATGAACTCGTAGGAATCGCCGCCGCGGGCCTTGCGATGGAGCGCCGCGCCCCACTGTCCGAAAACTCTTTCCAACTTGTCTAGGGACAACGCTCCCAACTGCGCAACGGTTTCGACGCCGAGCGCGCGCAGCGCCTTTTCTGTGATCTCGCCAATGCCAGGGATTTTTAGCACCGGGAGCGGAGCGAGAAAGCGCTCCTCGCTACCGGCCGGCACCCAGAGCAGGCCGCGAGGCTTGGCCTGATCGGAAGCGACCTTAGCGACGAGGCGCGTGGCGGCCAGGCCGGCGGAGCAAGGCAGGCCGGTCGTAGCCGTGACTTCGCGAAGCAGGCGGTCGGCGGCAGCAAGGGGCGCGCCATGTAAGCGGCCGGTGCCGGAAAGATCGAGGTAGGCCTCATCAATCGAGACCATTTCGACCACGGGAGAGTATTTTGCGAACACCGCTGCGACCCGGTCGCTCCACTCGGAATAGAGCGTGCGGTCACCGTCCAGGAAGACGGCGTGTGGGCAGAGGCGCCCGGCTGTACGCAGCGGCATGGCCGACTGAACGCCGTACTTGCGTGCTTCGTAGCTCGCCGCTGATACTACGCCACGCTCGTCGGGGCGCCCGCCGACAACGACCGGTCTCCCTCGCAGTTCGGGCCGGCGAAGAAGCTCGACGGAAACGAAAAACGCGTCCATGTCCACATGGAGGATCGCAGCACTGGCAGGAAGGAGCGGCTCAGTGCTGTCGTGCTTTGCGCGGAAGCGAGCCAGCGGAGGCATGGGGGAAGAGTACGCCCGCCGGCGGGGGCGCTACAATCGCTCGGCGGCGATGACGCGGAGGATGCCGGCGAGGTCGTTCGTGACGCCGACGCTGGTCCACTCAGGCGTCTCAAGCAGCGGGCGAACCGAGTCAAGTCCGGCGTGGCCAAGTTCGAGAACAAGGATTCCTTGTGGCTTCAAGCGCTCGGCAGCCTGAGCGATCAGCGCCGGGTAAAGTTCTCCGCCGCCCTCGCCGGCGAAGAGGGCGACTTCCGGTTCGTGTTCACGGACTTCGCGCGGAAGCGCGTCTCTCTCGCACAGGCCGACGTAGGGAGGATTGGACACGACCAGGTCCAGGACAAGCGGCGAGCCAGAAAGGCCATCGAGAAGATTGCACTCGATGAAAAGAATCTGGTCGGCGACGCCGTGGCGGGCGGCATTGCGCCGGGCGATGTCGAGCGCGGCGCGGGAAACGTCCGTCGCATGAATCCTTGCGCGGGGAAACTCCTTCGCGAGGGCGATGGCGATGCAGCCGGAGCCGGTGCCGACGTCGGCGATGCGCAATCCATCGCCATCTATTTTTTGCGGGCGGCCAGCACGAACCTCACGGAGGGCGAGGCGATCGAGCGCCACCTCCACCACGTGCTCGGTTTCGGGACGGGGGATTAGCACAGCGGGGGTGACTTCCAACTCGAGGCCCCAGAATTCCTGCGTGCCAGTGAGATGCTGAGTGGGCTCGCCCGCAGCGCGACGGGCGAGCAACGCGAAAAAGCGGCGCTCGGCTTCCTCGGACACAGCCTCGTCAGGATGGGCATACAACCAGGCGCGGTCGCGGCCGAGGGCGTGCATGAGAAGAAGCTCGGCAGCCAGCGTGTACGAGGGCACGCGAGCCTCGCGCAACTGCGCGAGCCCCTGCTTGAGCAGTGCCCGCACGACTCTCACATTTGAAATAGGGTTCATCCGAGATGCGCCACGCCCTCGCTGAGGTCTCTCATCCAGGCAGGACCGGGCTGCGCACCGATGCGGGTCAGCATGAAACACCTCCCGGGGAATTATGCCTCGGCGAGCTCCTGCTTGAGGCGCTCGGCTTCGTAGTGGGTGACCAACCCGTCCACGAGCGGCGCGAGTTTGCCGTCCATCACTTCCGTCAACTGGTGCAGCGTCAGGCCGATGCGGTGATCGGTGACGCGATTCTGGGGATAATTGTAGGTGCGGATTTTTTCGGAGCGGTCGCCGGACTTGATCTGTCCGCGCCGTTCGGCGGCAATCGCGGCATGCTGCTTTTGGCTCTCCATCTCGTAGAGTCTGGCACGGAGGACGCGCATGGCCTTGGACCGATTCTTGATTTGCGATTTCTCGTCCTGCTGCGAAACGACCAGGCCCGAAGGAATGTGCGTGATGCGCACGGCAGAATAGGTCGTGTTGACGGATTGCCCGCCCGGCCCGGAGGAGCAGAACGTGTCGATGCGGATGTCCTTGGGATCGATCTTGATGTCGATTTCGTCGGCTTCGGGTAAAACCGCGACGGTCGCGGCAGAGGTATGGATGCGGCCCTGCTGCTCGGTTTCGGGGACGCGCTGGACACGGTGGACGCCGCTTTCGTACTTGAGCCTCGAGTAGACCCTCTTCCCCTGGATGGCGGCGACAGCTTCCTTGAGGCCGCCGAGGGAAGAAGGTGAACTCTCGAGAACCTCGACCTTCCAGCCTTGGGTTTCAGCGTAGCGCGAGTACATGCGGAAGAGTTCTCCAGCAAAGAGCGCGGCCTCGTCTCCGCCGGTCCCGGCGCGAATTTCGAGGATGACGTTTTTTTCGTCGTTGGGGTCCTTAGGTAAGAGCAGGATTTTCAGTTCGCGATCGACGGCCTCTTTTCGCTCGGCAAGGTGCCTTTCCTCTTCGTGGGCGAGCTGCTTCATCTCGGCGTCCTCGGACTCGATGTACATCTGGTGGGCGCCGGCGAGGTCCTTTTCGATTTGCTTAAACTCGCGATGCTTGGCCACCAACTCTTCCAGCTCGGCCCGGGCCCGGGCGAGTTTCTGGTAGCGGGCCGAATCGGCGAGCACCTCGGGGGAAGAAATCTGCTGAGTGAGCTCGTCGTAACGGGCTTCGAGCTGATCGAGTTTTTCAGATATCGTAACTGTGGCCATGACGAAACCTCGTGCAGAGATAAAGTGACTGGTGAATGGCGATTGGTGACTGGCAAAACACTGCGATGGCGTCCGAACTGCTGGGCGCTTGGCGGGTCAGCTAATAAAAGGTGGCGTACATGGAAGTGCTCAACTCAACTATAGATTAGCGCCACGGCGACGC
Source organism: Candidatus Acidiferrales bacterium (assembly GCA_049514555.1). Lineage (GTDB taxonomy): Bacteria > Acidobacteriota > Terriglobia > Acidiferrales > UBA7541 > JBEKUY01. The sequence continues at coordinate 75,616 of JBEKUY010000004.1, read as the reverse complement.
GAACGCAAACGAGGGTGGCCGCGCCACCCAACTACCGCAGTTTGGCGAGGTCGAACGCCGCGACGACGTCTTGTCCGTCGGGGGTCAGGACTTCCACTTCCGTGGCGCTTGATTCCACTTCGCTGGCGTCATACTCGAGCCAGACCTCCGCCCCGCTTAGCACGGAGCCATCGTCCGAGGCCGAGTACTGTGGCTCGCCCCCCATCTGGATCGGGGAGAACGTGGCGCTCTCCTGCCGCAGCCGAATCGTGAAATCCTTCCAGAAATCATCCTGCCGAAGTTCCATTCCTTTCTGTTTGGCCGGATTCGGCGGGGCAAACATGTAGGGGTACGTGGGGGTGAGCTGCAGCAGAACGCGGACCTCGATGGTGTCCCCACGGTCGTGATATTCCTTTTCGGCCTGCTGGGAGCTATAGCCCATGGCCTTGCGTTGAGAGTTCTTCACCGCCAGGGCGTAAGGGGTAAGCAACTCGATTGCGGCGACGTGCGGACCTTTCTTCGGCAACGGGAAGTGCTGGATATACGATGCGAGGAACTTCTCAGTGGCTTCGTCATGGCGCTGGCCGAGGAAATACGCTTCCCGAACCGAGCGTTCGGTAAGGGGCATCTCATAGGCGAGAGCTGCCGGTCCAACCGAAAGCGCTGCGGTCAAGAAACCAGCAAACAAACGGGCAGTCACGCGCTCCATCCCGGGCCTCCTGTCATATAAGACGTACAAGCAAGGCGGACGCGTTTCAGATGCGGCGTTGGATGTTGGGAAAGTCGAGCCATACTTTCACACCGCAGAAATGCGAGCCTTCGGTACAGATGGGCGTCGTGATGCTCGCACGGAGATAGCAGGGAGGACCAATGTAGCGAGCCAACTCAGGTTGCACTTCGCGCACTTGGGCGATTTCTTCCATCGAAGCCTGGTAAATCTCCTCCTGGGCGTTGAAACAGGTGCGCATGGTCCATTTGTGGAGGAGATGCAGGAGCGAGCCGGATTCGACCAAGCGAATCGCTTTGGCGTTGGGAAGAAGGTAGAGCGCGAATTCGGGGGGCACGCCGCGGTCGAGAAGCTCGTTTTTCGCGGCCCAAGCATCGGCCATGGCGCGTCCGAAGACCTCGCGGGCGCGCGCGTTGCCGGCAATCAGCATCGGCGTGATGAAGTCCGGCTCGCGAGTGTCGGCGAGAGTGAGGAGCGGGCGCGAGCCGGGAACCATGCGGTGGCGCTGGTCCTGGCTGTCAGCGGTATGGCTGATCTTCTTTGCAAAAGTGTAATTGGCGTGCTGCAGCGCGCGCATGACGGGCGCGTGGACTCCGATATTCAGCGTTTCCAGCCGATAAGGATTGCGCGCAGGATCGAGCAGGCGGTCGATGGCCTCGGCATCGCTGCAATTCGCTTCCGTGAGACCGACGACGGCGCGGTAGGCCTCGGCAATGACTCGCGGGGCATGGGGGGAATAGTCCACGAGCTTCGAGGTGTGCCCGTCGAGGCGCGCGTCAAATTCCCTGTCAAAAGCAGCGCCATCGGCGGGTCTGCTCGGAACCGTGCTCCACTCGGGGAGCTCGTCGAGCGGCTCGACGTCAAAGCGGTCGAAGAACTGCGGATCCACCTCGCGGACACGAGCCACCATTTCGCCGACCACTTGGCGCGCTTCGCTCGGGGTGTCTGAAGCCGCATGCATGCGCCAGAGACGATGCAGAACGATCCCGGAGACCGTGTGGACCATCGTAGTGAAAGCGGCGACGGGAAGAACGTAACGAGCCAGTTCAATCGCACGCTTTTCCGCGGCCCGGTCGACCTTCTGGACGCGCTTTGCGTGCGACATTGCGCTCAAGTGCCAGATGTCGCCGAGGATCGAGCGCGCATCGTCCGCGAGCAAGCCCGTCAGCTCGCGGTAATACTCCCAGGCTCGAGCGACGGCGCAATCGTAGATGGCGCGCTCGGCCGGGCCGAAGCGCACGGTTGGCGGAGGAACGTAGGCTTGTGCGCGATCCAGACGGACGTAGCGCTGGCTTTGCTGCTCGGAATTGTAGAACGGATGCGCGTGCAGGAACGACCAGACGAATTGCCGGCTGATGTTTTCGAGGCCAAATTCAAAGTGGGCATGCTGGTAGACGGTGTGGTGACCGCCATAAAACGTGCCGGAGCCGATGGTGACACGCTGCTTCTCGGTGATTTCTTCCGGCCCGATGAGGCGTGTGGAATAGCAAGTGCGCGCGGCGGCGATGGCCGAATCGAATGGATGGGCAAAGGCGTTGCGGAGGGTGACGCGCGGCGCGGCAGTCTCAACAAGCGATTCGTGGGCAGTGTCTTCAGACATGCGGGGCTGTGTTGCCATGCACGGGCATTTTACACTGCGCCGCGGCGCCGCGCACGGTTCTGGCCGCCCCGGCTGGCATGCGGCAGCATCGGGGAGAGAAATTCTCCCGCAGAAGCGCACGAAGACGCAAGGAAAGGTGAGTTGCCGTTACTTTTTCAACGCGTCGGCTTTGGCCTTAGCATCGGCGTATTTCCGCGTGAACCGTTCGACCCGGCCGGCTGTGTCCAGAAGCTTCTGTTTGCCGGTAAAGAACGGATGACAACTCGAGCATATCTCAACGCGCAGGAATTCGCCCTTGATCGTCGAGCGTGTTTGAAAAGTGTGCCCGCAGGCGCAATGGACGGTTACGGGGTGATAGTCCGGATGGATTCCAGGCTTCATGAAAGCTCCATTCTCCGTGGCCGGTCTGCACGGCGCTTCTTTGGGAAGAGAAGCATAGCCGCGTCGCTAGGCCTCGGAACAAACTCCAATGATACGGGAATCCAGGGATTCTGCCAAGACCGGCGCGGGCTCGATACTCAGGGCCTGGCCGTAGCCCTCCATGGCCGGTTGAGCCTGTGAGAACCCCGGAGAGACGTGCATCTTGCCAGCGGGCGAATGTTCGCGTAGGTTTCGAGCTATGCGAGTCCAGGTCCGGTCCGAGGTGGATGAAGCAGGGGAGAAATTCGAAATCCCCTGGAAAAAGCCGGCCGAGGAAACAAGCTTTCTCGATCTGCGCGCCAATCCTGGCGCGGTCGAAAACATTGAAGCAGCCAGAGAGAATCGCGCGCTTGCGAACTTCTTGGTTGCGGTAAACAGCGGCGATTCGCTCTTTCTGACTGCGCGCGTGAAGGTCTGGCTCGAGGATCACCCGGCGGACGACCAGGCGATCCTGTTTTCGGGGAGGTTTGTCTTCGCTTTTGCCGAACCAGCGATGAACTTCAGGCAAGACAGCTTTACGCGGCTTCTCAGCAGGCTTCAGGGATTATTGTTGGACACCGAGGCTTCAGAAGCGATCCGGGTCGGACTGGCGATTCATCTGTGCCGCTATGCAGAAGTGTCTCGCTGGGGCTTCTGTGCGAGTCTTCTCGTGCAGGCGGGTGGCAGCGCCGAAGAGCAAGCCAGATTGCGATGGGCGCTGGGCCTCGCCCATGTCCAAAAGGCCCTGTTGTTCTCGTCCCGCGTGCTCCGCCAGGAGCGCGCCAGCAGGTCCTGAAGGCCTATTCCACGAATCGGTAAGAAAAGGCGAGCAGTTCCGGGAAGTGAAAGCACGAATGACGTGGAGGTTCGCCGCCGCAGCCGGCGGCTCACGACACAAAGCAGCAGCCGACCCGAAGTGTGCCGACGTCGCTGCGCTTGCTCCACACGGGATTCAACGTGACACGAACGGGTGGAAGAATGGGGACATGGAGCACAGACAAGACCGGGCCGGAAATGGCGTCCTGAGGGCCAAGTTCCAGACCGACACCGCCGAAGCCGATGTCCAGGACCTTGGCGCGACGGTCGCCTGAATCTCCAAGAAGCGCATAAGCATTGGTGCCGGCCATCGAGACGCGTTCGGCCTTGCGCTGTTGGGTATAAGTCGGCGCTTGCGGAACGGTCGGAGCTGGCGCGGGAGAAGCAGCGGCCGGAGGCGCCGCCTGTTGAGCAGCAACGCGTTGGGGGGCAACTCCTTGCCCTGGCTGTCCTGACTGCGGCGGTCTGAAGAGCACGGGCCCCGCAGGAGGCCGCGGGGGCGGAGACTCCGCCGGCGGGGCCGCGCCGTTGGAGGTCCAGGCGCGATTGGCGTGTTTCAGACGATAAAGTCGCTCGTCTGCCACGCGGACCAGCACCTCTGCGGTCTCGCCGTCCTGGGGATAGACGGCCAAGCCGTGGTCCATGCCCACGACGATGCCAAGATTAAGCGGCTTGAGCGCCTCTTCGAAGATTGCGGCGACACGGCGGCTGAGGGCCATGGCCTGCTGCGCATCGGTCTGGGGAAGCAAGAGGGCAAACTCATCACCTCCAATGCGAAAAGCGGAGTCGGAAGTTCGCAGGGAGTTTCTAAGCGTGGCGGCGGCAGCTCGAAGAACATCATCGCCCCGCGGGTGGCCGTGTTTATCGTTGACCTCTTTGAAGCGGTGCAGATCGAGAGCGATAAGGGCGAGCTGGTGGCCATAGCGGCGTGCGCCATTCAGTTCACGCTGACAAGACTCTTCAAAGAGGCGCCGGTTGTGCAGGCCGGTAAGAGGATCAGTGGCCGCATTGATCTGGATACGCTTCAACTCTTCATATTCGATGAGGATGGGAACGCGAAGCAAGCCTCCTGCGGACAGGACATCCATAAGGGCGGTCTTCACCGAAACAAAACGACCGAGCTTCTCCGCGAGTTGAGTGCGTCGCTGATTAATTTGCGTCCACACTTCCAAACACTGGCCTTCCGAAAGATCCAGGTGAGCCACCGCATGTAAGTATCTTGTTAGAAACTGCCCGCGGGTGGAAACATCGAGGGATTCCAAGGTATCCGTGAGGAGCTCCAGGTAGGAGTCCTCGACAGACATACGCTGAGCGGCGGGGTCAGCGGCTGTGGGCATCTTGCCTTTCCACTCGACCTCAACCTACCCCAACGGGGATCTGGGATAGAGCGGGACTACCGCGCTAAAAAGCAAATCAGAGACCATTATTGCAGCTTCCTATCTTACACAGCAGAAAGGAGGTTAGCCAAAGGAGAGCCCCACCATTTGTCCCACTGTGGAAACTCCTGAGGATACTTCTGGCTATTTGATGGAACATTCGTGCGCGCCCCGTGCAGGCTCTAGCACACCGAGGGATCGGGCTGGGCTGTCTAGTCAAGCGGCTTTAGGAATTCCACGCCAAAAAGGTGCAGATCCCCAGACATTTCGTGATGACGCACGCGCGCAGTGAGAGGAGGCGTCCCCGATGGCACTAATGCTGACGCGGAAGGCGACGGGGCGGGAATCGTAAGCTGAATAACCTGTTCAATCCGCATAACATGCGAGGAGGCAATGCAGGCGCCGGTCGAGCTGATGTTGATCGTTTTCGTCAACTCGAGGAAATCGCCTGCGGGATCGGCTCCGCGGACAAATACTGGAACCTGCAGTCGAATGCGCGGTGAGCGGCGCTGAACGGTAGCTGTCAAGCCCTGCAACCCTTTGGGTGGCCCTGTCGTGACTCTCACACTTGGTACCTTAGCACTAGTACGCCAATGAAGCATATTCGATGCCATTGATTAGGGCGCCTGTGGATTCGTAAGTATTTGATAAGCCAAAGAATACCTACTGGATTTGCCTCTCGTTCCGCAGAAGACTCCACGGGCAGGGAAAGTTAGAGCAATTCCGTTCAGAGATTATGCAAATGGCACGCCTTTACCATTGACACTCGGGGGACTCCTCTGCGACTATGGCGCTCCAAGGCGGGGGAAAAAGTTTTCCCTTTTTGTCGATACCCCCAATTCCGCGTGGAGGAAAGCCCCGTGGCGGCAATCACAACGGCCAGACGAGGTACAGGTGTCCTCCCCATCGAACTCGTCAACAGTCTACTCGATACGGTGGAGAGGTCGATCCTGGTGGCTGAACGCAGTGGCGGCATCGTGGTGGCAAACCTGCGCGCGCGGCAATGGCTCGAATCTCAAGAGCTCGCTGAAGCGAACCGCATAAACTTGTTCACTGATGTTCTTCAGATCAAGCCCAAGGTGATCTACACGCAACTGGAGAGTGGAGAACACGAGGTCAGCCTAGAGGTTCCTTTGCACGCCGGGAAGACGCAGGCGCGGGTCCGGTGGATGCCCGAGCCCGACTGGCTGGTGGTGCAGTTCGTCACAAACGACGACAAACTGTTGGTGGATGACGGCGAAGGACGCGACGTACAACAGACCGTTCGAGACCTGCTCCAGGAGCGTGAGATTACCTATCGGAATCTGCTGGCGGCATACCTTCGCCTGCAGGAAGTGAACCGCCAGAAGACGGTTTTTCTAGCCTCGGCGGCGCACGAATTGAAGACGCCGCTCGCGGTCATCAAGGGCTACTACGATCTCCTGCTGACAGGCTCGCCGGGCAAGCTGTCCGAAAAGCAAAAGGACATTCTCGAAGAATCCAAGGAGAGTTGCGAGCGCCTGGTACGGTTGGTTTCGATGTTCCTAAACTATTCGGCGCTCGAGAGCGGCAAGCTGGTCTTGCACCTCCGCGAGAACGATTTGCGGGACTGCCTGGACGAGTTGGCGCTGCGGTGGCTGGAGACGTTCCAGCGAAAAGGCGTTCGGCTGGAGAAACGCTTCGAGCCCGGGCTGCCTGTTTTTCGATTTGATTACCAGAAGCTGCAGCAGGTCGTGGCGAACTTGCTGGACAACGCTCTGAAGCATACACCGGAGGGGGGCTGCGTTACGTTGCGGGTGGCGCCACATTTTTGGGAGCGACGGGTAGCGGAAGCAACGCCAGTACAAGAACGCCGGCGTGCGCGGACTCCGAAGCACAACAGCGTGGAGATTTCCGTTTCGGACACCGGACCCGGCATCGCGCCCGAGTATCACCAGGAGATTTTTGAGGATTTTGTGCGCATCGATCCCAATACGGCGGGCATGGGCCTGGGCTTGGCGATTGCCAAACGGCTCGTGCAGGCCCATCGGGGAAAGATCTGGGTGGACAGCATGCCGGAACGAGGCAGCACTTTTACGTTTCTCATGCCGATCGATCAGCATTGAGGGATTTCATGGAGAGGATGGAAACGATGGCTGCAGCAGAGACAATCATGGTGGTGGACGACGAGCCGAGTATTCGCAAGTACCTTCATACTCTGCTGGAAGTGGACGGTTTTCAAGTCATACCGCTGAGCTCGGGAAAAGAGGCGGTGGAGAAGGTGAGCGCCGGCGAGCGGCCGGATTTCATCATCCTGGACGTGCTTATGCCGGAGATGGACGGCCTCGAGACGCTGAAGCAGTTGCTACAGGTCGACCGGAGCTTGAATGTGGTCATGCTTTCGTGCTCCAACGAAGTCAGCACGGTGGTCGAAGCCATTCGTCTGGGTGCGCTCGACTATCTGACGAAACCGTTCGAGAAGAGCGAGCTGGACGCGGCCATGCTGAAGTGCCGCCGGAAGAAGCAGCTCCACGTAGAAAACCAGGCATTGCGCGAGTATTGCGACCAGTTGACGGAGGATCTTAGCTTTCTGGCCGCCAGCCCGCAGATGGTTCGCATTCGCCAGCAGATCCTGCAGATTGCGCCCGTGGACGTGCCGGTGTTTGTTTGCGGCGAGAGCGGTGTGGGCAAAGAAGTGGTGGCGCGCATGATCCACCTGCGTTCGAAGCGGCGGAACCTGCCCTTCATCAAGGTGAATTGCGCCGCGCTTCCCGGAGAGCTTCTGGAGTCGGAGCTGTTCGGCTTCGAACAGGGGGCTTTTACCGGCGCGGTGCGGTCGAAGCCCGGGAAGTTCGAGATCGCCAACAAGGGAACGATCTTTCTGGATGAGATTGCAGAAATGAGCACCCACTTGCAGGCCAAATTGTTGCACGTGCTGCAGGATCACGAGTATTCGCGGCTGGGCGGACGGCACATGGTCGAGGTAGACGTTCGTGTGATTGCGGCAACAAACGTGGACGTGCAGGAGGCCTTGCGATCCGGGAAGTTCCGCGAAGACCTCTATTACCGCCTGAATGTGCTTTCCATCAATGTCCCTCCGCTGCGCGAACGCGCGTCCGAAATTCCCCTGCTGCTTCAGCATTTCCTTGTGAAGTACAGCGAGAAGTTTGGCAAAGAACTGCAGCAGCCCTCGCGCCTTCTCCTCGATGCCGCGGTGCGGTACCCCTGGCCGGGCAATTTGCGCGAACTGGAAAACTTCGTGAAACGGTACGTGATTCTCGAGGACGACGAAGGCAGCCTGCGTGAATTGGTGGAGATGTCTGCCTCGCGTCATCGGACCTCTCCCAGGGAAGAAACCATGCCGCCTCGCGAGCAGGGGCTAAAAGCCCTCGTCCGCGGCCTGAAAGACGAAGCGGAAGCGGAAGCAATTGCGGACGCGCTGGAGAAGACCCGGTGGTGCAGAAAAGACGCCGCGAAGATGCTGGGCATCAGTTACAAGGCATTGCTCTACAAGATGCGGCAATTCAACCTGGATTCTCCTCGAAGCCGGCGCAAGGCAGCCTCTCCCGCAGAAGCGGAGACGGCTGCTCCTGCCGTCCGGAACGGATAGGCGTTCTAGTCCTTGGTGTCGGCTGTTCAGTGCCCTTCCCGTCCACTGAGGCTTTGCCCTGGAGAAGGACCCACGTTAGCGTCTGAACCGTGACAGCGGAACGGTACGCTCCAAACTATGCAAGGGTCTGCCGCGTGGGTCCAGGCAGGTGTTCTTTGGGACGCCCGAAGACGATCCGAGAGGCCGCTAACAGTAACAGAACAATGGAAATCCAGGGCGGGCAACGAATCGTTGGGTAAGAAAGGTGAGTTTGCTTTTGGAAGTGGGATTGCTGCCCTATCTCGATCCACGCTTGGCTCTGGCAGCGGTTATGGAGGTCAAGGGGCTACTTGCCGGGCGGGGTAGGATAGTTCGCGAGAATCGTCTGTTGGATCATTGGGCGTGGCATGATTGTGATAGAAGCTTGGGAAGCAATGGAGGCGAGGAGGAATGACAGAGCGCCGTACTGCACGACGATATGATTTGTCTTTGCCGGTCGTCATCCGCGTGCCATTGACAAGGCAGACGGAGCCGCGCAAAGGGAGAACGAGAGACATTTCGACGCGGGGCATGTATTTCATCATCGACCAGAGTTTGGAGGCAGGCTCGGAACTAGATATTACACTCACACTTCCTGCTGAGATCACGCATGGTGCCGACGTGCTCGTCCGCGCACAAGGCAAGGTTGTGCGTGTTGAGAATCGCCTCAAGGAGGACAATGCGGATTTGGGCGTGGCCGCTGTGATTGAGCGCTATGACATTATCCGTAGCGATGTTGGACGGACGGGGGGCCCCCGGTATAGTTGAGCAGCATGGAGGGTGCAGTCTCGCCGCTGCGGGTCATCCGAAAGTGATAGATCGCTTTCTTACGCCGTGTACGGATGGAACAAAGGTGGGATGTACGTGAGTGTGATGTGGGCGTGGTCGGCGACAACAATTTGTTGACACAATCGAAGCTATCCCCGCGAGGAATTCCGTTTCTACTTTGTGAACTGCGGTTCCGTTTTATTCTGAAGCTTGCCTGAACTCATAGAGGCCTACCCTGCCGACCCGGGGCAGTAGCGCTACTAGTTAACCTTTGACCATCCAAGAGAATAGCGGCGTCCCTGGCGCTGCCATGTGGCGAGAGATTTGAACAATCCCCGAATCATGGTTTGGCGTCTCGTGTGCCCCAGAGACTTCCTGGCGGGTGCAATCTTGTCTCGGAATATGGATACGAACCCCTTTGCGAATGGGCAACGGCCGCTGCCGCCGGATGAAATCATCTTCGGCCGGTCCGCACCCATGCAGCGGATTCGGGAAAGGCTTGAGAAGGTCACTGGCGCAAACGTTTCCGTCCTGATTTTAGGGGAGGGCGGAACAGGTAAAGAGACATTGGCGCGTTGGATTCATGCGCGTTCCCCGTGGAGCGGGGGACCTTTCGTGAAGGTCAATTGCGCAGCGATACCGGGCACGTTGATGGAAAGCGAACTGTTCGGCTATCAGAAAGGGGCATTCACCGGGGCGTACGCCTCAAAGACCGGCCGAGTCGAACTTGCACGCGATGGCACTCTGTTCCTGGACGAGATTGCCGAGCTCGACCTCGGGTTGCAAGCAAAGCTGCTGCAATTCCTGCAGGACGGCAGATTCACACGGATTGGCGATCAGGGTGAACACTTCGTAGAGGCGCGCGTTATCTGCGCCACCAACCGCGACCTCGAGCGTGAGATCAGTGCGGGGAGCTTCCGACCTGACCTCTTCTACCGCATCAATGTGATTCGGGTCCAGATGCCTTGTCTGCGGGATCGCGCGGACGACATTCCCTTCCTGGCGGAGTATTTCCTTTCGCAGTTCAATGCCACTTTTCAGCTAAGCACGCCTCCCATCTCGAAAGAGTTTGCCCAGTATCTGAAAGCGCGCGAATGGCCGGGAAACATCCGCCAGATTGAAAACCGAATTGCGCGCTACGTCATCCTGGGCTCCGAGGATGAGACGGAGCTGGAACTGCCGCGCCGTAGGCTACCGTCTTTGAATGTGTCCACCGGATCGGATGAGTCCCTGCCTCTCAAGCGGCTCACTAAGGAAGCGGTCCGAGAGATGGAGCGCACCCTCATCGTCCGCGCGCTCCAGGCCAATCACTGGAACCGGCGGCGCGCGGCGGAAGTACTGAAGATCAGTTACCGGGCGCTGATCTATAAGATCCGAGAAGCTGGCATTTCCACGAAACGCGCCAGCGGAAACGGCAAGGCAGGTCGGACCTCCCCGCCAACTGGGCTTGGCACTGCCACGACTTAGGATGATTCTCCAGGCTGTTGAGCTGACTCTGTAGTGCAAGACACCTCCGATTTCCCGCGCTGCCAGAACATGCGCTACTCGTCTGCCCCCCTTGCGAGCCACGCAGTTTACCAAGGCGCATAAGGAAGGATAGTTGCCCTTGGGTACAGCCGAAGGTCCTGTTCCGCAACACTGTCCCATTTTTCGCCTCCTGACCAGTATCAAGTCCCGACGGGGGTCTCTACGCTTGGTAACGCGCGGGGTGTATTCCACGTGGTCGACTGGGTGAAACGGGCCCGATCGGGGGATGTCGTGAAAGCAGGACTCTTTCTCGCTGATAAAAAGAATGTTACGAGTGTTTACGGTCTTCTTGTTCTCGTTCTTATTCTCTGCATGTCTTCTTGGCAGGCTGGGTGTGCTGGGTTAGCCGGAGCCGGTTCAAACCCGCCCCCGAGCGGCGGAGACACGACGCCGCCGACGGTGTCGCTGACGGCGCCGACGAGCGGGGCCACGGTATCAGGCACGACAACAGTCTCGGCGAGCGCCTCGGACAACGTGGGCGTGGCGAGCGTGCAGTGCCAGCTTGACGGGGCGAACCTGGGCAGCCTGCTCACCGTCGCACCGTACACGTATTCGTGGAACACGACGACCGTCAGCAACGGCTCGCACACGCTGCGAGCGGTCGCCAAGGATGCGGCGGGGAACTCGGCAACCAGCGCGGCGGTGACGGTCACGGTGAGCAACACACCGGCGGACACGACACCGCCGACGGTCTCGATTTCGGCGCCGGCGAACGGGGCCACAGAATCAGGCACGACAACGGTCTCGGCGAACGCCTCGGACAACGTAGGCGTGGCGAGCGTGCAGTTCCAGCTCGATAGCGCGAACGTGGGCAGTCTGCTCACGGCTTCGCCCTACACATACTCGTGGAACACAACGACCACCAGCAACGGCTCGCACACGCTGCGGGCGATCGCTAAAGACGCGGCCGGAAACAGCAGGACCAGCGCGACGGTGACGGTCACGGTGAGCAACACGCCGACGGACACGACGCCTCCGACAGTTTCGATTTCGGCGCCAGTGAACGGGGCCACGGTGTCAGGCACGACAACGGTCTCGGCGAACGCCTCGGACAACGTGGGCGTGGCGAGCGTGCAGTTCCAGCTCGATAGCGCGAACGTGGGCAGTCTGCTCACGGCTTCGCCCTACACATACTCGTGGAACACGACGACGGCCAGCAACGGCTCGCACACGCTGCGAGCGATCGCTAAAGACGCGGCCGGAAACAGCACCACGAGCGCGGCGGTGACGGTCACGGTGAGCAACACACCGGCGGACACGCAGGCGCCGACGGTTCCTACTGGCCTAGCGGCTACGGCGGTCTCGTCTTCCGAAATCGACCTGACTTGGACGGCGTCTACGGACAACGTTGGGGTGGCGGGCTACAACGTATACCGGGACGGGTCGCAAGTCGGGACCAGCACAACTACGTCCTATGCCGACGCGGGCCTGTCAGCTTCAACGAGCTACTCGTACACAGTGGCGGCGTACGATGCGGCTGGAAACACTTCCCAGCCATCGACCAGCGCTTCGGCGACGACCCTTGCGTCGTCCGGGGGTGGAATCCCCTCTACGCTTGGCTGGTACCAGATTCCCAACACACAGATCAGTCCGCTCTGCCCCGGCTACTCCGATATTCAGGGTTCAGGCGGCTGTTCTGCCGTGGTTTATGCTTGGGGCAGTGGCCTGGCAGACACCAAACGCAACCGGATGTTCATTTGGGGTGGCGGACATGTCGATTATTACGGGAACGAGACCTACGCCCTAGATCTAAACGCGAACCCCATCAGCATGCTGCGGCTGACTGATGCCTCTCACGGGAGCGGCATCAGTAATCTCAGTTCGTGCCCGGACGTTTATTCCGACGGGCAGCCAGCGTCTCGCCACGGGTACGCTTCCTTTGAGTATCTGCCGACGCAGGACCGTTACTTCACGCACGGGGCTGGGTTGCCGCCGTGCGGCAATTTCGGCGACGGCATGTGGTGGTTTGATCCCAATAGCGTGAGCTGGACGGAGAAGAATCCCCCGTCGCCCAAGCCGGATCCCGCAAACAACGGCAGCGAGCCGATGCATGCGTACGATTCCGTGACCGATACCATCTACGATCTCGAAGCAAATACGGGCATTTTCTGGCAGTACAATCCTGCGGCGAATACTTGGAAACAGGTTGCCAGTCTCTCCTCCTCAACTTGCAACCAACTCGACGCTAGCGCGGTCATCGATCCCGTCCGCAGGATTTACATCTGCATCGGCGGCGGCGAGTTCCAAAAGATCAGCCTGAATTCCCCCTACACGGTCACGAGCCTATCCGGCTCAAACTGCGGATCGCTGGCGTCAAGCAACGCACCCGGGTTCGCTTTTGATTCCTCGCAAAACCTGTTTGTGGGATGGAACGGCGGTAACACCGTCTACACCTATAACCCGGACACGGACTCTTGCACTTCCCAATCGTTCAGCGGGGGACCGGGCGCCCAACAGCCTGAGGGAACCTATGGCCGTTTCCGGTACTTCCCGTCCCTCGGCGTATTCATCTTGATCAACGATGTTTCTCAGAATGCTTATTCTCTCCGCGTGACAGCTTCGCAATCGGCTCTTCAGAACTTCCAGTCGCGGTGCACACAGACGGGCGTCATTGTCTGCCAGGGCTTTGACTCCGCTTCGGTCTTTACTGCGGCCACGTACCAGAACACGGGCTTCTACTATGAGACGGACTGCCCCACGTGGCCGACACCCTGCGTCCTGCAAGATACGAGCGTTTCCTTCTCGGGAGGCAGCTCTGCCCGATGGGACATTTACGGCAACACCGGAGAAAATGCGGAAGGAAACTGGTTCCAGCAATTCCCGCAGACCTTCGGCCCAAACTCCACTTTCTACGTACAGTATGCTTTCCGTGCCGACCCCAATTGGGTGTCGATCGACTGGACGCAGACCGGCACGCCCGGCGACAACACCGCGCCGAAGCTCTCCATCTTCCACAACCACGTCTCCACCTGCGCGCAAGAGGAGATTACGTTTCACGACCACAACTCGTGGACCACGCCGACGGGATACTCCGATTGCGGCGCCTACCACTTCTCGACGGCGCTCGACGGCGTGACCTACACCGAGAGTACGCCGTACCTCTTGCAGCAGGGTTTCACAGCCCCGGCACCTTTCACCGGAGAGGATTGCCAGTGGACCAGTACGACGCCGAGTGGCACCTGCTTCAGGATACAGCCCAGCACGTGGTACACCTTCTACTTCAAGATCCACGTGGGAGGGTGGGGCCAGGCGAACAGCAGCATAGAAGCTTGGTTCGCCCCCCAGGGGCAGGGTATGAAGAAATTCATCAACGTCACCGGCTTTACGCTCAATCAGGATTCCGGTGTGAATGGCTTCGATGCCCTGACCTTGACGCAGTTCATGACGGGAAAACAGGCTTCGGTGGCGCATGCCACCGCTCATGTTTGGTATGACGAGCTGATCGTATCCACGAATCCGATCCCCCCACCGACGGGACCGACACCATAAAGATCACAGGTCTGACAAGCCGAATCTCTCGGGGCCACCCCGAGAGATTCGGATCTTGCCGCAGTTGTTGCCGGCACGATTAGCACGCGGGTCGCAATCCCCCCTGCCACGCATTCGAAAGAGGGAACAGCCAGCCAATCGGCCGGCAAACTCCGTGTGATATCATGAACTCGCTTCGACTGGGCGGCAGCGCCGTGAAGGCGTTGGGTATCCTAGTCGCTGGAACGGGGGGACAGCATGAGATCGATCCGGGGCGTGACCTGGGTAGGATTGGGTATCCTGCTTGGTCTGTCCTTCTCGGTTTGCTACAGAGCCCTTGCGAACCGCGGTCTTGGACCCGGCCATTCGGCTAGGCCCACTTCCGACTCTCCGACCGCAGGAGAATCTGGCCCCGGCGGCCATGGGCGCAACCCGGAGCCGACGCTGCCGGCAGAACTCCAGGACTTCCCGACGCGTTGCCGTCAACTCGGAGTCCTCGTGTGCCAGGGTTTTGATTCGCCTGCTGATTTCATCAAGGCCGATTGGCCCGGAACAGGCCTGTACCCCGCGTGGGATAAGGTGATGCGAGGAGTTCAAGATACTCAGGTCAAAGCCTCCGGAGCGTCTTCTCTTCGATTCGAGATCCCGGAGTACTCCGGACCGAACGCGTCGGGCTATTGGAGACAGTTCATCGGTCGCAGTTTTGGCGAGCATTCCACATTTTACGTCCAGTTTCGGCAACGGTTCTCCCCTGAGATGCTAACCAATTCCTGGGGCGGAGAGACCTCCTGGAAGCAAGTCATCATTCACGGTCCCGAGTCGACTTGCGCCGACGTGGAAATCACCACGCACAACCACAATCGCTGGGGCACTCCGACGATTTACACCGATTGCGGCGAACGTGGCTTGTACACCGAATTGGACAAGAAGACTCCCAACCCCAATTCAAGACCTCCCTACCTGCTTCAGCAGGGCAACTTTGCCTGCAAGTGGACGGACACGTTTCCTGTGGGAAATTGCTTCCGGTATCCGGTAAACCAGTGGGTGACGTTTTACTATCAGATCTCCATCGGCGATTGGGGCAGACCGAACAGCTCGATCAAAGCCTGGGTAGCGCTGGAAGGCCAACCATACAAGCAATGGGTGAACGTGAATGGCTATGCGCTGTACAACAAAGAGCCGGGCACAAACGACTATAGTTATGTCACGTTGCTGGACTACATGACGAACAAGAACGCACGAGTTAGCGGCGGCCCAACGGCCTATACCTGGTACGACGAGCTCATTGTCTCCACGCAGCCAATTGCCGCCCCGAAATAGCTTGCCATCTCCGGCGCGTTCCTTCGCGAAACCATCGACCACACCAGCCTTGTTAGAGTCGCGCTGGTATATCCAGGAGCGACCGAAAGGACGTTGCTTACGTGCTTATCGAAATGTCCGTTGGCGGATCAGCGAGGATGGTCAACGGATTCGCGGCGCACACTACGAGCAAGAGTAACGACTTGATTTTGTTACAATGACTTGATGGGGAGGGCAGGTTGCGCATGGTAATCTTCTGGCAAGGCGAAGGGATTCTCCGCAAAGTAATCGCGTCGGGACGGTCAGCCCTATGGGGCGGGACCCTGGTGTTTCTGGTCCTCTGGAGCAGTTGGACGGCGGTCCCCGCGGGCGTTCCCCAGAAACCCAACCGGCGCCAGGCAGCGTTTTCTTCCGTTCCGCAACTTCATTTCGAGATTCCGGCTCATGCGGCTCAGCTGGGTCCTGCCAAGAGTGCCTCCACGGACAACCAGATGCCACCCGGCTTTGGTTGGCATCGGCTCGCGCAAACGCAGTTGGCCCCTCTTTGTCCGGACAACGCCGCAATCCAAGGAAACACGGGATGCAGGGCGGTGATTTCCACTTGGAGTGGCGGAATCGCAGACACACGAAGGAATCGCCTCATTCTCTGGGGCGGCGGGCATAGCGACTATTTCGGAAACGAAGTCTATGCGCTTGATCTTAATCGCGGGACGATGCTGCGGTTGACGGACCCCAGTCCGGTGGACAATGTGAATAGCTGTCCAGAAGCCTATCCCGACGGCCGCCCCGTTGCACGGCACACCTACAACGGGCTGGTATACCTTCCCCGTGAAGACAAGATGTTTGCTTATGGCGGGGGCAAATCCAGTTGCGGTTCCTTGAGTATGGGAACCTGGATTCTGGACCTTTCCAACCTTCAGTGGACGCGGATGGATCCTCACCACGGTGCGACGCCGACCTATGCTCCCGGTGTTGATGCGGACTACGATCCCAACACGGGAATGATCTTCTTATCCGACACGGCCAACTTCTTCAAGTACGACCCCGGATCGAACAAGTACACTTTGCTCAGCGAGCTTTACCACGTGGACTACCACTTGACCGGAGTTATCGATCCAGAGCGAAAGCTCTTTTTGATGTTTGGCGGCCCAGGACAACTCTGGGCCATCGATGTCGGCCGTCACTCGAACTATGTGGCCAAGGACTGGTCCCAGAGCGCCAAGGGTTGCGATGCTCTGACGCGCGCCGCATACCCGGGCTTGGCATACGATCCCGTTCAGAAACTAGTTGTCGGCTGGGCCGGCGGCGACACGGTGTATCTCTTCGACCCGGAAACGCGCACTTGCACGCCGCGAACGTACGCGGGGGGGCCTGGTGCAGCTCAGGAACACGGCACCAATGGGCGATTCCGTTATTTCCCCGAACTCGGCATTTTTGCGGTGGTGAACGATTGGAAGCAGGATGCCTTCGTCCTTCGCCTTACTCTACCAAGTCGCGAAGCACACTGATCGTCGCAGGGTGCTTCGAGGAGTTCTGTTGAGTTCGGAATCTCTTGAAGAGGGCCGGTGATGTCACACCACACGCTTTCGCTAGCCGAGCTGCGCTCTTCGCGCTTCTGCGTCATGATGCTTGGGGCTTGAGGACGTGTTGACCCGCAAACCGACAACGTCGAGGCGTTTGGCCCTGCTCTCACTGGCGCTGGTCATTCTCCTAATGGGTTTGATCTGGCTGCCTGAGATCCAACGCTACTATGTTTTGCCACAGAGGATTTCGGCCGCCGCAGTGGAGTCTGGGCGAGCGCAACCCTCGGATTCCACGCTCGAGGAGATTCGCGCGTATCGCTTGCTGCCACGCGAATGGAGCAGCGATGCGGAATTGACTGCGACTGCGGAGAAGCTGCTTCACGGAAAGGCTGAAGTGCCGGGATATGCGCCGATGGAGATTCACCTCCCCTTCTCTCCATCTGATCTCGATCGTGGCTCCAGCCTTTGGCAGTTGCAGTTCTCGGGACTGATTGTGCCTGAGATACTGCTCGAAGCGTTCCGGCGCACCGGACGCGAGGAGTTCTATTCAGCGGCGCGAGACGTCATCCTGGCGTGGGCAGTCTTCGAAAGCAGTGCGTGGGTGAACCGCGGATTGCTCTGGAACGATCACGCCATTGCCGCCCGGATCCGCACGCTGGTGGATTTTTGGGGCATCTACCGGCACCGGCCGGATTATCGGCCCGACGTGGCGCGTGCGGTCTGGTCATTTGTTGCCCGATCCGCCGAACTTCTGGCAAAGCCTGGTCGGTTTACCTTCGCCACCAACCACGGCGTGATGCAGAATCTGGCTCTGTGGCAGGTCTGCATCGCATTTCCATCGTTGCCCCGTGCCGAAGAGTACAAACATCTCGCGTTCTCCCGCCTGATGGACCAGATGGCTTTCTACGTTGGACCCGATGGCGTAGTTCTCGAACACTCGGCGGAATATCACGAGTTCGGGCTCTATCTTTTCGGCGTGGCGATGCGCTACGCCACGCTTCTCAATCTGGAGGTGCCCGCGGATTGGATCGGGAAGTACCGAGAGGCAGAGAACTTCTACGCCTTGATTCGCCGGCCGGATGGTTCCCTGCCGATGTTTGGGGATACCGGGGATGGTAGAAGGCCGGAGGGCGTGCCGGTCGCGGAGGTTGATGCGCAGGGGCGTGCCGGCCGGCTCACGCCAGGCAAAAACTGGAAACCACGAGATCCATTCGGGCTCTATCCCCTAGCCGGGTATGCCGTCTTTTGGGATGGCATCCCATCATGGCCTTCCCCCCAGGATCTCTCGCAAACCGTTTTAGCGTGGTCCAACTATCCCGGACACGGCCACAAGCATGCCGACGAACCGAGCGTCTTGCTATGGGCCGACGGACAAGCCTGGTGGACGAACGTGGGCTACTGGCTTTATGACGATCCCGATCGCCCCCGCGCAGAATGCTGGGAGGGTGCTAATGCCCCGCATTTGCTTGGGGAAGTCTGCGGCGGCCACCGCGCCTCAAACCTGGTTTCCTTCACCCATTCGCCCGGACTATTCGCCGCCGAGGCGGAGCGAAGCGGGCCCGGCTCTCTTGTAATTCGGCGCCAGGCGGTGCACGTTAGCCCTTCGATATGGGTTTTGGTGGATCATTGTGCCGGTGCTCCCCAGAGAAGCGTACAGACGATTTGGACCGTTGCGTCCAATGTGCGGCTCGATCGCGGAGCCGTGCTGGGTGAATACTTGCTTTCGGCGGATGGAGTGAAGAGCCGACTGCGGGCGTATTTTCTGGGCCCGTCCTCCATGACGGTCAAGGACCTTCGCGGAAGCCGGGACCCGTTTGCCGGCTGGGTCAGCGCCCGTGGGAAACCTCATCCGACGGGCGCGGTGGTTACGGAGCAACCTGCGGAAGGCGCATGGGCCGTGACGATCTGGGTTCTGGACGATGGGGCAGGAGACGACGGCGTATCGGAAGCTCTTCCGCCCAAGCTCGAATGGGACGATGCTCAGAACTGGAGAGTGTTGGTTTCGCACAAGTTGGGCGTGGAGGAGGTCTCCCGGCGGGGAGACGAGCTTTCTGTCCTTCAGGCGCAGGAGGGGCGGTACATCCGAACTACTTCGGTTCTGTCAAAGCCGCCTTCGGTGGTGTCCAGCCAAATTGCCACGGTGCGCGCAAGCTTTCAAGCAGCCGCGGAACGCTATCCGCGCGTTCGGGATCTGTTTCCCTACCGGCTGCGCGCGGCGGGTGCGGTTCTAGGTTTCTTCGCCTTGCAGGAACTGTTCTTCTTCGTGTATCTGCGCGTGAATGGAAAACACCCGATCGCGCTCAGGTGCTTGGCGTTGCTGGGATGGGTGGGAATAAGCGTTTGGGTGCCGCTCTTCTATCTGCGCGCTGGTTAGCCCCCGAGTCAGGCAGGGCCCTTCCGGTCGGCCGCTAGACCGCGCCAGTCCTCCAGTCTGAACCGTCGAGGTAGATGCGGCACCAGACCTCGAGCATGATGAGCGCGAAGAGGTGGTCGGTGTAGTCGCGGCGCTGTTCCTGATGCGCAGCGAGGATGCTTTCGATCGCCGGCCAGTGGAACAAGCCCCGCCGGCACACTTGTTCTTCGGACAGCAGTTCGCGGATGAGCGGCTTTAGATCCTCACGCAGCCACGCGCCCACCGGCGCGCCGAATCCGCGCTTCTTCCGTGCGATCACTTCGCGGGGCAGCCATGGTGCGACGGCCTTCTTCAGCAGATACTTCAACGTCAGGCCACGCACTTTCAGCGAGGACGGCATTCGGCTGGCCAACTCCACCAATTCGTAATCGACCAGAGGCGCACGGCATTCGATCGACGCAGCCATGCTCATGCGGTCGGTTAGTGCCAGAAGGTCGTCGGGCAGAGAAGTCTTCAAATCGACGTAGATGATGCGGTTCAGGCTGTCTGCTCCGACGCAGCGCGCGAAATACTTCCGCAGAGTGTCGGCCGCCGCGTCGCCACCGGCTGGCCGAGCAGGCCTGTCCGAACGCAGCAAGTCCCGCTGGATCTCCGGGGCTAAGAGAGTTACGTAGCTCATATAGCGCTCCGCAGGATCCAGCTCTGCCGTCTTGACGAAGGCGGCGGCGTAACGCGCGTAATCCTTCCACATGGAGCTGCGGTCCTGCGGGACGTGCCGGAACACGGCTGGCAGCCAAGTTCGCCGAACCGGTCCCGGCAGTAGCCGATACCACCGCCGCACGCTGTCGCCCAGATAGCGGCGATAACCGCCGAAGAGTTCGTCGCCACCCACCCCGGACAGAATGACGGTCACGCTCTCGCGCGCCAGCTTGGATACCAGGTAGGTCGTCAGACAAGCGGAATCGGCGATCGGCTCGTCGAGGTGCCACACGAGCCTCGGCAGCAACTCGCTGACTTCCGGGCGAACGATGATCTCGTGATGGTCGGTGCCGAACGCGCGGGCGACGACCTTGGCGTAAGGCAGCTCATTGTAGTAAGCATGTTCCCCTTCGTAGCCGATGGAGTAGGTTTTCACGGGGCGGCCCGTCAGGCGCGCCATGGCCGCGACGATCGTGCTCGAATCAATTCCGCCACTGAGGAACGCGCCGAGGGGCACATCGCTCACCAGTTGCGCACGAACCGTCTCGAGCAGCTTTGCGCGGACGCGCTCCAGCCATTCTTCTTCGGACCGGTTCTCCACCTCGCCTGTGGGCGCATCCCAATACTCGCAGTCTTCGATCCGGCCTTTCTCGACGAGCAGGTAATGCCCCGGCAGAAGTTTTTCGATGCCATCGAGGAGCGTCAAGGGAGCCGGCACATAGCCGAGCGCGAGATACTCTTCGAGCGCCTCCGGGTTTATCCGGCGCGGAACTCCTTCGACTTGCAGGATGGATTTCAGCTCGGACGCAAACAGCAGCCGGCCCGCCTCTCGCCGAACGTAGAGGGGCTTCTCACCAATGCGATCCCGGCCGAGAATAAGGCGCTCACGCCGGACATCCCAAAGCGCGACCCCGTACATTCCCCGCAGCCGTTTGAAGAACCCAAGGCCTTCTTCCTCGTAGAGGTGGGCGATGACCTCGGTGTCCGTGCGTGTGCGGAATCGATGGCCTTTAGTTTCGAGTTCGGCTCGCAAATCCAAGAAGTTGTAGATCTCGCCGTTCAAGACCAGCCAGACGGTTTCGTCTTCATTGGAGATGGGTTGGTGGCCGCCGGATACGTCGATGATGCTGAGCCGGCGCATCCCCAGGCCCACTCGAGTCCCCTCGTAGTGACCGTGGTCGTCCGGACCGCGGTGTTCGATCACCCCGCCCATACGGGTGAGAAGCGCCCCGAACGGCGCGCCGCCGCGCGTGAAATCCTCTACTCCATAAATTCCGCACATGGAACGCTTAGTTCCTTTCCGTATCGTTGCGTGCGAGCGTGGAATGCGCTACCGGCCACAACTCTCCGCTTTCTGTGGCACAGGCGCCGACGTTCCATACTTCAGTTCATCCAGACACTTGGCCAATTCTCTCGCCTGGTTGCGCCGCGCATAGCGCTGAATCTTCTGCGCATCCGGCAGCGGAAGCGTCCCGGCGCGCAGCGCGCTCAGAAACACGGGCAATTGACGATAGATGTCGTTCTCCTCTGCGAGATTCACGATGGTCGCACCTCCCACTTCCTTCAGCAGCGCTGCCGTGTCGCCAGTGTGAGTCGTCAGCGCGAAAACCGGTTTGCGCAAGCGAAGATACTCGTAGGCCTTGGCGGGAATCTGGTGATCGCAGTTCGCGGCTTGAAACAGCAGCAAGGCGTCCGCATCAGCGCACTCTTGCAGGGACTGCCGGTAAGGCACGTGCGGCAAAAACTGGATCAGATCTGCGATTCCCGCATCGACTACCATTTGTTGAAAAAGCCCTTCCGACCCAGCCGCCCGGAACGCAACGCCCAAATCGGCCGCACTGACGGTGCCTTCCCGTTTGAGGCGAGCAAGCGCGTGAAAGAACGGCCGGGGATCACGCTCCTCAGGATAGAGCAGACCGGTATGCAGCAGGTGGACGGGCCGCCCGGCTATGACCGGGCCTGGTTTATTCGCCGTCAGCGACGTGAAGTCCTCTTCATCGTACCCATTGGGAATCAGCAGAAATTTCTCCGCCGTGAGTTCCGGATATCGCTGCAGATACATTCGCCGCGTGGAAGCGGCCGTGAAGATCACCCGCGATGCCCGACGCATCGCCTGCCGTTCGATCCAGCGACGCACGCGCCTCGTTCGAGGGTCTTTCGGGTAGTTGTCCTCGGTCATTGAGTCGCGCAGATCCACCACCCACGGTTTCCCTGTCAGGCGATGGAGCAGATAGCCGACCAGAATCGCCGTCGTAATGGGAAACGTTGAGAAGATCACTCCGATTCCGTGCCTCCGCATAGCGCGGAGGCCCGCAGGAACCGCACCGAGTGTCCAGGTCGTCCAGCGGTCCGGAAGCGCCATCCAATCGAGGTAGGAACCGCGGAAGCTCAGATGCTTCTTGGTGTCCAGAGCGAAGGAGCGGATCACCGGCACGCCCGCGGGAACGGATTCGTTACCGCGCGGGTCGATCGATTCGTACGCCCTTGGATGAAGCGTCAGCACGACCGGCTGCCAGTCAAACTCGGGGAGGTAGCGGCAGAACTTCAACGTGCGGAGCAGACCACTGCTTCCGGATTGAGGCGGGAAATGATAGGCCACAAGCAGAACGACCTTCTTCGGCGCGGCTTCCATCTCTCGCGCCATTGGGTCATTGCCGGGCAAGTCTGCTCACGCTTTGAGCGGCCTGTGGCGCCGCAGTGCCGCGGACTCTTCTCACCGCTGCGACGATGGCGTCTAACGCCTCGGAGCCCAGGTTCTGATGGACTGGCAGGAAAACCAGATTGTCATAGAGGAAATCCGCAGCGGGGAAAACTGCCGGATCGACATCCGCCGGCCGCACGCCGCCCCAGGTGACCGCTGGGATGCCTTCGCGCTGGAGCAGTAAGTGTGCATCGGACATCCCGTCGAAACACAATGGAAAAACCCAGGGGCACACGTCAACCGGCAGCTTGTGGTGGAGGGGGGTAATGCCGCTCACCGCTCGGAGGTTCTCGAGCAGAAAGGAATAGTTCTTTCGCCGCCGAGACAAGATGGCTGCAAGATCGGAATGCACCAACAACCACCGCGAGGCGCGCGACATCTTCTGGTCCAGGAGCCGGGGATCGAAATCGGCACGATTGCTGTCCAACTCGAACAGCGGAGCGCTTTCCGGCGTGCGTGTGAGGTGGCGCCAAGCTCTTTTGAGGGACTCGATTCCACGGGAAAAGGCTTTTGCGGCTGGGCTGGCGGATTGCTCGAGAGTGCGGTCAAGAAGGCACTTGGTCACCTTGAGCGTAAAGGGCAGAGTCTCCTTGTGCCACTCGACCGGCAAATCGCCGGATGTCTTCCTCAGACGCAGCTCTCCGCCGTCGTACAGAGGCAGGAACTTCCGCCAACTGAAGACGCTGGCGTCTCCCATTGTGCCGAGGGAATGTCCGCTCACCGCGCTCCCCAATACGTGAGCACAGTCTTCGATGAGCGCCAATCCGCGGCGATCGCAAACGTTTCGGAAGTCCTGAATCCTCTGGGGAAACCCAAAATAGTGCACGGCCATTATCGCTTCCGTGCGGGCGGTGATCTTCGCTTCCATCTCGGTGAAATCCGGTTCGCAATCGCGCCCGACGCCATAGAACCCTACACTCGCGCCGAAAACTTCGAACGGCTCGACAGCCGCCCGGCAAAGGTATGCAGGCAACAGAACATGGGCCCCTGGAGAAACTCCGAGTGCCTTCAGCGCGTAGTAGATGGCATTCCGAGCCCAGAAGAAAAAGTGGGGCTTCGCGGTCCCTTGTTTCCATAGGGCCTTCGCGTGCGGAAGGGCAGTCAGGAACTCCCAGGACGGGAATTGCTCCTTGGGCACGAAAGACGTTCTGGCGGAATTGCTCATCTCATTCGCCCAAGGAGCCTTAGCAAGCGCGCCATCCAGCGGTAACGAAAACAGTTGATGTGATAGAGAGTGCGAATCTCCCTGCTCCACCGCGTGTGCCAGTCCATCACCCGTCCATAGAACTCCACCACGCGAATGCGTCCATCCGCGAAGATCTGCTTCATGATGTCTTCGCGCATCTGGAACGCCGGTGAATATTCATTCATCGCCTCATCGTAGGCGGTTTTCAGGACGATCATCATTCCGTCGCGCACCAGGCAAAGATCGCTGGCGGTCACTTTCTCATTCACTACGAATTGGTAGATGATCGCCTCATCGCGAGAACAGAAATGCTCGAAGACCTCACGGTAGAAACGGCCCTGGGCGTTGTTCTCGCTGACTGCGGTGCCGTCCTTGGCTTTCCAGCCGGTGGATTCCAATCGGCCGTACTCGCGCATGGCCTCCGCGACCTCATCCGCGGACCGGCGCGCGACCAACTCGCCTGTGTAACCTTTTTCTGCCAAGCGCCGCCGGCGGCGGGCCAGGTTATGACGCAGGTTGGCCCCGCGCTGTTTCCAATACTCATCGAACGTTCCCTGCAACGTAATCCGGGCGGTCTGGATGTAGTCGAGCTTCTCGAGGTCGCGGCGGCTCCGCTCGAGCGGAATTGAGGCGTAGTCAGGGTCTTGCTGCAGCACACTCAACTCCACCGCGTAGCTGGGCAAATCCCGGATGATCTCCTGCAGTCGTTCCCCGGTCTGGTCAGACTGGCCAAAGAGCAACAAGCCAATGGGCGCTTGGGAAGGCTGGAAGGTTTCCCATCGCCCGGCGCCCCTCCGAACGAGCAAGGCCATGCCGGCATCAGATGCGTCGATTCCCAGCGTCACATGTCCGTCTCCAAAATGCTTCAACAGCGGAGATACGAAACCCGAATCCAGAAGGATGTGGTTACCCCGCGCCTGATTGATACTGTCCCAGGCGGTACGTTGCCGTTCGAAGTTGCCCGATGCGGATTGGAATTCCCATTTCATAATTTTGAATGGCGCCTCAGCGCGAATCTGCTTGGCACCCCAGCGGTGATGACGCGGATGCGAAATCCTCAGCCTCTCCGCGGGCACACACGAGCACATCCTGGCCGGTGTCTACGCAAATCTCCGGCGGCGTGGGGTGACTCAGGAAGCCCAAGGGACTTGCTGAGCGCGCATAGGCTCCCGACTGGAAAACCCCGAAGAAGTCGCCGATCTCCGCGCGCGGCAGTTCGACGCCACGGGCCAGGGTGTCGAGCGGCGTGCAGAGCGGTCCAGCCACGTCCACCGTTTCTTGTGCCGGAGCGCCAAGCTTGTTCACCAGCGCCACCGGATAGTTCCGCTTGATGGTCTGTCCGAGATTGCCGGAGGCCGCTAGATGATGGTTCATCCCGCCATCGAGAATTAAAAACTTCTTGCCCCGAGAGACTTTGATATCGTTCACGCGCGCAACATAAACGCCCGCTTCGCCGACCAGGAAGCGTCCCGGCTCGACCAGAAACTGCGTCCCCTGGAATGCCGCGTCGGCTTCAACCTCCCCAAAGAGCGCCTTGAGTTCCGAGCGCAATTGCTCGAGATCGAGTTCTTTCTCGTGCGCGAAATACGGAATTCCCAAGCCGCCGCCGAAATCCACGGTAAGCAGAGGTCCGCCGATTCGCCGAGCCGCTCGCCGCGCGACATCCAGACCATGACGATACTGATTGGCCACTATACTCGCGTCCAGAATCTGTGTGCCAGCGAACAAGTGAATCCCGCGAAGCACAAGGCATTGATCGGCCAGCACCTGGGCAAGAACTTCGTCGAGGATTTCTTCGTCCAGGCCAAAGGCTGCCGGGCGGCCGCCCATGCGCATAGCCCCGCCCTCGGCTTCACCCGCAGGATTCACGCGAATCGCGATGCGCGCTCTTACTCCCAGCCGCCGGCCGATGTCTCCGATCCGCTGAGCTTCGGTCAAAGACTCAATGTGGATTTCGCCGATGCCGCGTGAAAGGACCAGCGTGAGCTCAGCTTCCGTCTTTCCGGGTCCCGCAAAAAGCATCCGCGCGGGCTGACAACCTGCCTGCAGGGCCCGGTGAAACTCCCCGGCCGAGGCGATTTCCAAGCCGCAACCACGCGAAAGGAAGTGCCGCAGAATGGTTCGGTTCGGATTGGCCTTCACCGAGTAGCAAATCTGGAAGCGTGCGGGCAGAGCACCGCGCAAGGCGGCGAGCTTGCGGTCCAGTATCTTCATGTCGTACACAAACAGGGGTGTTCCATACTTCTCGGCCAGCAGTCGGACAGGAATCCCCCCTACGACCAGCTCGCCGTGCGAGACGCCGTGGTATTGCTTCGCCAAAGATAAAGCCAAATCATCCATCACAATCCTTCGCGGCGCCGCAACGCAGGATAATCCACCTTGCCACTGCTGGTTTTTGGCAGTTCGCTCAACACCTCGATTGTCTTAGGCACCATGTAACGAGGCATTTTCTCCGCACAGAACTCCAACAGGGCTCCCGCATCAGCCGTCTGGCCTTCGCGGGGCACAACAAACGCCTTGATCGATTGGCCGAGCACTTCATCCGGGATGCCGATCACGGCTGCGCCGCGTAACTTGCCCGTCTGGAACAGCACTTCCTCCACCTCGGTCGGACTGATGCGAAAACCCGATGACTTGATCATGGTGTCTCGGCGTCCGATGAAGTAGAGAAAACCGTCTTCATCCATTTTCACCAAGTCACCGGAATAACAGACCCTCTCGCAATCACCCATCTCCCGGGGGAGCAGGGGGTTCGGCCGCAGCGCGCGCGCGGTGTCTTCCGAACGGTTCCAGTAGCCCAGTGAAACGGTCGGCCCGCGATGCACGAGCTCGCCGATTTCACCCGGTTTGCAGAGTTCTCCGCGATCGTTGAGCACAAGAATCTCGGTGTCTGGAATGGCCTTGCCCATCGACGTGGGACGCCGGTCCAGTTCTTCCGGCGGCAGGTACGTGGACCGGAAAGCCTCCGTGAGGCCGTACATCAGGAATACCTTGGTCGTGGGCAACGCTTCACGAAGTACCTTCAATACCGCCTGCGGCATCGCACCGCCGGTGTTTGTAATGTAACGCAAGTGCGGCAGCGGCTGCTTGGCGAGCGTCGAGTTCGGCTGCGCCAGCAGACTCCACAATGTCGGCACGCCCGCGAGGCCGGTAATCTTCTCCTTGATCAATGCCTGGACAATCTCGCGCGCAAACATGAAATTGATCAGCACCAGGGTGCCGCCCTTTTCAAAGGCGGTCATCAGTTGATTCATGCCCGCGTCGAAACTGAACGGAAGTGCTGCGAGGATGCGGTCGGACTCGGTGATTTCCAGATACGCCGAAACGATTCGGCTGCCGGCGACTATATTCGCATGACTCAACATCACGCCTTTCGGTTTGCCTGTCGAACCCGAAGTGTACAGAATCGCAGCAAGGTCTTTCTCGATGCTCGTTTCCCGCCAGGTGGCTGGCTGCTCCCGCCGGCAGAACTCCCCAAAGGGGTAAACGGGAATTCCGGTTTCCGGAAGCCCATCTTCGCCCACCACGATCACAAATTCGAGGGAAGCAATCTGCGGCAAGACCTCTGCAAGTGATGCGAGCTTCGCCGCCGTCACGATGAGCCCCTTCATGCCGCAGTCATTCGCGATGTGCATCACTTGTTCGGCGTGCAGCAACGCGTTGATCGGCACATACACCGCTTCGGCGCGCGAAATCCCGAAGATCGAAATAACCTGAGGCACCGAAGCTTCGAGATAGATTCCTACGCGATCCCCGCGGCCAAGACCCGTTTCACGCAAGCCGGCAGCGAGCCCCGCCGTGCGCCTGTCCACCTCCCGGTAGGTCAGCCGCTCTTCCCCATGCACGAGCGCCTCCTTCCCCGGGACGCGCCGGGCGCTCTCGCGCAACAAATGCCAGATCAGGAAGTCCATAGTGGTTTTTGAGAATGGGTTACAATTCCCACCTTTCTCAGTTCGTCGTCGCCGTCGAACCTCTCTTGGCCCGCACAAATGCGCTCACGGCTTGCAGCGACTCGAAGTTCTCCGGCGAGAGTTCCTCGTCGGAAACCTGCAGCGCAAACTCCGCTTCGAGGAAATGGACCAGGTCGAGCATCCCGAGCGAATCGATCATGCCGCTTTCCAGCCATTTCTCGTCCGGCCTGACCCCCTTCTTCCGGGCCAGTGGAAAGTGCGCCAGGATGAACTCCCGAATCCGGTCCTCCGTCGTCCCGTCCTGCTCCATAGCTTCTCCTAATGCCTCAACTATCGCGCTCGTTCTTCATCACGCACCAATCTCGCTGGAAGGCTGACAGCGATATCGACCCTCCAGGGCGCGTGTAAACCACGATGGGAGCCCCCTCGCGTCGCCGGAAACCGGCACGTGCAAAGACACCGCTCCAGGGGTGTGCATCTCCGGCGTTCAGACTCACAGTTCGTACGCCACGCTGCCTCAGCAGATCGACAGCTCCGTTCAAGAGCCGCGCAATCACTGCGGGCTCTTCCACGGACAGCATATCTTCGATCATCCCGTCGGCTGCAACCCGCGTGAAGATGACGTACCCAATCAGTGTACCAGCGCGGTAAGCCTTTAGAATCTGGTGCGCCGTGTTTGGTTGAGCGTGGTAGCGCCAATTCAAGAACTCTGCTGCGCACACCGTGCGCACCCCCAGTTGCGTGCGGAGCTGTTGATCGAGCACGCTGAATTCTTCTCCACAGGAACCTTCGTGGAGCACCAGTTCGCACGCGCTCCGTTCGCCCTTCCACCCAAGCCGGGTCAGGGCGACGCTGGCAACTGCACCTAGCCCCCTGGCCACGATTCTCGATCTCACAACCTTCTCGATCTGACGGTCCACCCGTAGCGGTTTGGCCCAGCGCACGAGCGTCCCAATCTGTTGAACTCCCAGTCGTTTGTACACAGCCATCATGCTCTTGCTGGGGAAGTCGTAGCAAAACTCAAAGGGTGATGCAACCGCCTCGAGGCACGCGCGTTGCAGCTGGAGTGCAGGGCCCAGGCTCCGGCACTTCTCCTCCAGGCAGAAATCGCCGAGGACCCAGGCCGACATTTCGATTCCTTGGAAATAGACTCTCCGCGGAAACGCTGCAGCTGCGCCGAACACAGCGCCACTTGCGGCGTCGCAAGCTACCCAGGCCCGCGCACTCCCGAAGGGGCACGAATGGTACAACCACTCGAAACGTCGCTCGTCGGAATCTGGAGTTAGATGTCGCCGGAAGAGCTCGATGAGCTCCGCTCGGTCAGATTCCAGGGCCGCGCGACGAATTTGAATCGACAATGCTATGAGCCAGCCTCGTCTCAGCAGATATGGCCTTGAGCGGCCGCCTTACCCAAAGATTCTAGACTAGACAACACAAGTTCACGTGGCAGCTTTATCGGGACCGCGAAGGGCACACAAAGCACCAGGTGCTGTCGGCATCACGCGGCCTGAATACGACAATCGTTGACATGCAAACCATCTGCCAGAGGGCCCTCTAGTGTGGCTCCTGACACGACCTAACCCGCAGAATCTATTGGGCCTTGGCACGCCTTTCTCGAACTGACCGTTGTCTACCTGGAGGACTCCCCCGAATCCAGCACCCTCTTGCCAGAATTAGGAAAATGTCTTCACGTCTGCTGCGAAGAATAACCTAGAATCGAGCGGGAATCGTTTGTCTTGGGCAACTAATTGATAATCCACGCACTTGTGCCCGTTCTCAGGTGAGGACGGACTCCCAGTGGACCTTGGTTCCTCACGGGTTGCAGTGCGAAACGGAATCCCGCGAGTCAATTCGCGTATTGGCAGACCGACACCCGAAGCTAGTGGGGTTGGGAGATACTACGTGATCAGCTATGAGCATTCTGGGCCTAACTTCTCCAAAGTCAGCAAATTAACGACAAACAACGTCAGTCGACGGCAGTGGCTTTGATTTGGCCCACGAAGTGCTGACCTCGTACCTTTGACTCTAGTGTTTGTTCTGGGCCGACGGTCCCCTCCTCGATCTGCATGGTTGCAGGAATGCGGCTGTTCTTGGGGGGAGCTCGCCGAAACCGGCCAATCGGACCAAGTAACGTAGCGGAGCCCGAGGTAGCAACATGCTGAAGATAGGTGGCCAGAAGGTTCCAACTTCCTTGTTGGTGCTGATAGCCACTGATTGCGTTTTGATCACCATCGGTTTGCTGTTGGCGACTGTGGTGCGTTTTTATGGGAGAGACTATGGGCCGGTGGTTTTCTACTTGGCGAGCTGGAGGACTTTCTTCCGGTTCCTCCTTGTCATTCTGATCTGTGAAGTGTCCCTTTATTTCAACGATGTGTATGATTTCCGGCTGACGAGTACGCGAAGCGAGATCCTGATACGCATGCTGCAGGCGTTCGGGGTGGCCTGTTTGTCGCTGTCGGTCTGCTACTTTATCGATCCGGATATAGGAGTTGGCCGCGGAATCGCCGCACTGGCAGCGCCGATCGTTGTCGGCCTTACGCTGGGTCGGCGCTTGCTTTGGGCACAGCAGGGTCCTTTGACGGGTTCGGCAGAGCGCATACTCATCATGGGGACAGCTCCCACGGGAATCTCGCTTGCGCGCGACATCCTCGCGCGCCCAGAGTTGCGGCTCAAGGTTGTGGGGTTTCTCGACGAGAGGGGCGAGAACATCGGCAAATCGCTCGTCAATCCGGGGATTATCGGGGCCACGGCAGACGTAGAGACAATCGTTGAACAAGAGAAGATCGACCATGTCGTGATCTCGTTGACGGAACGCCGTGGCCGTATGCCAGTCCGGCAACTTCTGCACGTGAAATTCGCCGGGGTTTGCGTGGAAGATGCTCATAGCTTTTACGAGCGCATGACGGGGCGCATTGTCCTCGAACGTCTTTCTCCGAGTTGGCTGATCCTCTCCGACGGTTTCCGCAAGTCGGCCCTGCTGACTTGGGTTAAGCACTTGGGTGACGTTTGCGTTTCCCTCCTTGCTCTGATCGTCTGTCTCCCATTGCTGAGCTTGGTTGCCTTCGCCATCTGGATCGAGTCGGGTTCGCCGATTCTGTTTCGTCAGGAACGCACAGGTCTTCGGGGCCGTACTTTCCAGATGCTGAAGTTCCGTTCTATGTACAACAACGCTGAGCAAAAGGGCCCTCAGTGGGCCGCCGCCGCCGATCACCGCATCACATATGTGGGCCGATGGATCCGGAAGTTCCGTATCGACGAGCTGCCCCAGTTCCTCAACGTCCTCCGCGGCGAGATGAGCATCGTGGGACCCCGTCCAGAGCGGCCACACTTTGTCGCCATGCTCGAGGAAGAAATACCCTTCTACGGTCTGCGCCACTCGGTTCGGCCGGGCATCACCGGGTGGGCACAGGTGAAGTATCGGTATGGTGCCAGTGTGGAGGAAACCAAGACGAAACTAGAGCACGACCTGTTTTACATCAAGCACCTTTCCTTCATACTGGATCTCGTGGTGCTCTTCGAGACTGCAAAGGTCATGCTCTCTGGCCGCGGTGCGAAGTGAACAAGATTGTTCGGCCCGCTGCTCCGACAGGAAACGAGGAAAAAGGAGGGCGGCTGCTTCCTACGGCGCATACACCTTCAACACCCGAACGCAGCACGCGCCTTCTTGACACGCTTCTAGTGGCTTCCTGGGTCTTCGGCTATGCCTGTGTTCTCTCCCTCTATCGCCTGATCAGGCTTTTGGATTCCCGGTCCGGAGGGTACTGAACCCCGATCCGCCTCATTGTTCGTTCTTGGTGCCAGATGCCTACCAGAGGCCGGCCTCCTGAGCGGGAATGTTGTGAATGACTTTTCTTGATTTGAGCACATGGCTTCCGACCCCCCCTAATCCCACGCGTCCTGCTCTTGTAAGTCAACCCATTTCATATAGTTAGCCCCGCGCCAAATCTGCCTCAAAGTGGACTCCACGTTGCTTTACGCACCTAGTCAGTCTCGGCGGACGCTCATCAACGACAAGGAGTACGTTTTGTCTAGGATTCTCAGATACTTTTCGCTTACAACGTGTTTGTTTTCAATGCTCGTTTTCTTTGGGAGGGTTAGTTCGGCTCGGGCACAGGAAGACCCAGCCGCCAAGAAGACAGAGCAAGCTGTAGCCGCGCAGGGAACCGACCCGGCGGACAAAAAGCCCACCCAACGTGCTGCAGATGACCCGAAGCAGAAGGTGGCAACGGACACGGTGCAGCCTCCACCTGGATACAGAATCGGCGCAGACGACGAGCTGATGATTTCCGTGTGGCACGAGCCGGAGTTCTCCCAAGCTGTTGTCGTGCGCCCCGACGGAATGATTACGGTTCCTCTGCTAAATGATGTGCGCGTTGCCGGTCTGACGACAGATGAAATGCAGGCGCTGTTGACCGAGAAGCTCAAGGGCCTGGTCAACGAACCGCAGGTGACCATCATCGTCAAAGCTGTGAAAAGTCAGAGGGTCTTCATCGTGGGCGCAGTTGCAAAACAGGGTGTGTACCCTGTGGGCAGCGGTCTCACCGTGCTTCAACTGATCGCGCAGGCGGGAGGGCTGGGACCCTTTGCCAAGACGGGAGCCATCTACATCCTCCGGAATCAAGCTGGCAAGCAAACGCGAATGCCGTTCAACTACAAGAGGGCTCTGTCTGGCAAGGGGCTTGACCCCGTCCTACAAACCGGGGACATGGTAGTTGTCCCTTGATCCGGGTGCCTGAGTGGCTTGTGACCGTAGCGCGGAGCTAGGAGGTAATCATCAGTGAATCGGGAAGCTAGAACGGCAATTGTATGGCTGGGGATGTCACTTGTGTTCCTTGCTGGTGCGGTGTCGGCGCCCGCTCAGGATGATAACTCCTCCAAAGAGGCGCAGGGTCAACCGCCGAAGCCTGCTGGGACCACGGGAGTCTGGCCGGCTGCGAACACGGATGACGACGCCAAGGCTGCCCCGGCCGCAGAACAGGGTCCTGTCAATCAGTACGATGGCTCAATCAAGCAGGCGGGCACGGGGCTGCCACTTTTGGGCACGTCAACGACACCACTGCGCTGGGGAGACTTCTCGATTGGCAGCTTTGAGTACTTCGGCATTCATGACAAATTCGTTCCTGTCGGGGCGAACCCGGCGTTTCTTACCAACCTTTCGATTCTCCGCACCAGTCTTGTGTTCGACCGCATGGTCTTCAAGAATCGTATATTCCTGCAGTACTTGCCACAGCTGGCAATCTACAACGGCCAGTTCCACGCCAATGCAGGCGCAAACAACGCGGTGGCGTTCGGCTGGGTCTTCAGCCTGACCCCCCGTATGACCGTGACCGTGCAAAACGGATTCTTGCAGGTCCACAGCAACCAGCTCATCCCAGAGCATTACTTAGCAACTGACGCGTACGCGGGTGCGGTGGTCCAAAACAACTTCCTCGATACCAATGGAAGCTTCTTGGCAGACACGGTGACCGCCACCCTGAAATATGACCTGAGCTCGCGCACGAACTTTACGATTTCTCCTATGTACCGCTATGCGCAAGCTACCAATAATCTACCCAACTACCTCGCGAACGGGCAGACCTACCAAGGTGTGGCTACTTTGGGCCACGCCCTCTCGCCCCGGCGCACGATCGGGATCATGGAGTCCTATCAGGTCTTAAGAGAAACGGCGGCAACCGTTCCCGTATACGCCCGTTTCAACACCGCGGGTGTGTTCTACAGCGAGCAAGTCCTCCGGTCGATGTGGGTCACCGGCAATCTCGGAGCCGACCATGAGAGCTACTCCGATCGTCCCGGTGCGGCGCCCTGGGGTTTCTCGGGAGGGTTCACCCTCCTGGAAGACTTCTCCAAGAGAGTGGGTTTAGCACTTGCGTACACACGCGGCGTCATGTTCGACAATTATGTAACGACGCGGCGTTCGGACCGCGTGGATGCTTCTCTCGGGTTCCACATCACCCGTCGGCTCGTGTGGAGCAACTCTGGCGGCTACTTCCGAGAAATCGGGCCAGAGCCGCACACGACCGGGAAATACGCCCAGTCGGGGATTAGTCTCGGCCTCTTTTCTCATGTTGAGCTGTTCTCGACCTACGTTCACAGTTTTCAAGCTTCCAGCACGCCGCAGATCCTTTCGGGCACTCGCGACACAGTGGCGTACGGCGTCCGGTGGCTGCCTCCAGTCCATCCCATGAAGTGAAAGAGGCCTAGGGATTCGCCTGCAAGGCACGACCCTGGCCATCGGGTCACCTTCTGCCGAGTCGCCTCGACCTGGTCCGTCTGCCGGTTCGCACTGACATCCTCGTTTGTCCTGAATCTCCTGTGCGAAGGGTACCTATGCGGTGTTTTGCCGCGGGATAGGTATGGCCGAGAAGAGCCAGCGAGTGAGCTGCGTTGCTGGGACAAATCTGTGGAATTGATTTCCCCTTCCCTCCATTGTTGGTGAGTCCGGACACGCTCAGCGCAGACCTCGCGCCTGTATCATATTGATACTACAAAGGTTTCCTTGACGCCGTTGGACTTGGCGTTTCCGGAATTGGCAGAAGACGTGCTCTACCCTGTCCTTGCAGAATCTTGTTGGCAGCAAAAGCGGGGAGGAAACTGCTTTGCCAGAGAGTTCCGTGTCTACGAAGCCGAGTGTCGGGCTTTTCGGCGAACTCAGCTTGAAGGGTTACCTGGAGATTGGCCGTCGCCGACGGTGGTGGATAATCCTTAGCACTATCGGGGTGTTCGTCACCGCCACGGTTCTCGCCCATCGGATGCCCGACATCTACCGCGCCGAGACGGTCATCCTTGTGGATTCAGCGCAGGTTCCCGATAAGTATGTGCCCACGATTAATACCGGGGACATCGCCGGCCGGCTCACGACGCTCCAGCAGCAGGTGCTTTCCCCGACCCGTCTGAAGAAGCTCGTGGAAGCCGAAGGACTGTACCCGGATCCAGCCGGGAAGAGGACCGAGACGCAAGTGATCCGCTCGGTGCAAAAGGCGATCACCGTTGAGGTGGTGAACCCAGGCGCTGGAAAGTTGAGCGCCTTCCGCATTGAGTACAGCGGCCGAAGAAGGCTGGAAGTAGCGCGCATCGCAAACCAGCTGGCGCAGATGTTCATTGAAGAGAACCTGAGAGCTCGCGTGGATCAAACCGAAGATACTGCGCAATTCCTCGAGGATCAGCTTCAAGAGACCAAACGTCAACTGGATGAGAAGGATGCTCAACTTCGGGGGATCAAATCGCACAATATCCTCGAGATGCCGGAGTCCAAGCCGTATCACATGGAGGCCCTGGCGAACCTGCGCACGCAGGTCCAAACCATTCATGACAAAATCTCCTCGGACCAGCGTGACAGATCGATGCTGGAATCCGTGATTGCTTCGGGCGGTCCGGCTCCCACAGTGGAGATCGAAACAGATCAGCGGGCGGGCGTGGGCGTTCCGCCCTATCAAGCTCAAATCCAAGCAGTCGAGACCAAGCTGGCGGATCTTCGGTCGAGGTACGGTCCAGCCCACCCGGATGTTCGCAAGACGCAAAACGAACTGAATCGCTTGATGGAAAAATCGGCGAGCGCGTCTCTGGATTCTGGTGGCTCTGCTATCGACCAGAAACCGGCGATTCAACCGGATCGAGCAGTGCGGCGGAATCCCGTCCTCCAGGCGCAGATCGCGAAGCTGGAAGAAGATATACAGGAGCAGACCAAGCTGCTCGAACCCCTTCAGGCACAAATGGATTTTCACACTTCGAAACTCGAACAGCTACCTGTATTCGAGCAGCAGATCGCCCGTTTGCAGCAGGACTACGACATTCTGAAAACGCAATACACCGGACTGCTGGAAAAAGAGAAGGCAGCCGAGATCTCCCATGCTTTGGAAGTCCATCAGAAGGGTGAGAAGTTCGAGGTCTTGGACGCGGCTGTCACCCCGGACGGTCCCGCGGCGCCAAACCGCCTTTTGATCAGTATCGCCGGATTGGTCGGCGGGTTGCTCGTGGGAATTGCTCTGGCGGCGGCGGCGGAGATTAACGATGAATCGGTCCGCACCGAACAGGAAGCAGCGCACATCTTCGGCAAACCGATCCTTGGCGGCGTCCCGCGCCTCACCTCTTCCAAGGAGATGCGTGCTCAACGTTGGCACGCGACCGGTTTGCTTGCTGGAACGGTGGTTGGCTCGGTCGCGCTGGGCTTTCTGTTCGCCTTCATCACCGAGAGGTTGTTCTAGATGTATCGCGACTTCTTCCGACTCCGGGACGAGCCGTTTCGTCTGACGCCAGACCCGAGGTTTCTGCATCTTTCGGAACCGCACCAGAACGCACTGCGGGTTCTACTCGAAGGAATTATTTACCGCAAGGGCCTGCTGATGATCACGGGGCTGGTGGGAACCGGCAAGACGACGTTGATCCATGCAGCGCTGGAAGTGCTCGCGGATGCCTCGAAACAGAAGATGCCCATCAAGTCCGCGCTGCTGTTCAATCCCACGCTCACGAGGGAAGAGTTTTTCGAAGGGCTCATTGATGAGTTTGAAGTGGCGTGTTCTTCCACGAGCAAGCCGGGACGGCTCTCCGCGCTGCATGGGATGCTGCTGAATATGCAGAAGCGCGGCGGTACGTCCGTCCTGTTCATTGACGAAGCGCACCTTCTCCCGTTCGAGCTACTCGAGGAAATCCGGCTGCTCGGGAATGTCGATTCGCACCAAGAGAAGCTCCTGCAGATTGTACTGTGCGGTCAGCCCGAGCTCGTGGGAATCCTGAGTCGGAAGGAAGCTTGGGCGCTGCAACAACGGATTGCCGGTCGAGCGCAGCTTCGTTCGCTGGCCCAGCCAGAGACGCGAGCTTACATCGCCGAGCGTTTGCACGCCGCGGGTTTGGAGGGGCCTTCCCCGTTCGCAGGGCAATCGGTGGAGTTCATCCAGCGGTTCTCTCAGGGTGTGCCGCGGCTGATCAATCTGGTTTGCGACGGTTGTCTTATGCTCGGTTTTCGCACGCAGCGGCGGACGATTCAACCTGACATGGTAGAGGAAGTCGCCCTTTCTCTCGGCCTTTCCCATCCAACCCTGTTCTTGGAGAGAGAATCGCCTCCTGTGCCGATCCCCAGCGTGGGACAGGCGCAGAAGTCGGCCGTAGATGTCCTGATCGAGGGCATGAGAGTCAGTCGCGCAGCCGCGCGGGAGTGAACCAGGATGAGCAAGTTCTTTGACGAGACAATCAAGGCCCGCACTTCGGCAGTTCCGACGGATTCAGTGAAGCTCCCCGGTGTTCAGGAACTCCTGGATGTACCTACGGCCCCAGTTCCCCCTTCGAGTGACCTGGGGGGCTCGCGGCTCGAGCAGTGCAGGAAGGTGCGGATTCCGACTTCGAACCTGCTGCACGTCCAGTTTAAGGGGAGTGACTCTGTGGAGCCGGCCGAGGAGTCCTATCGGGCTCTGCGAACGCGTTTGCTGCGCCTGCGGGCGACGCAAGGGTTGCGGTCGGTCATGGTGACCAGCGCCACCCAGGGTGAGGGCAAGACGCTAACAGCTCTGAACCTCGCTTTGTCATGTGCTCAGCTGCACGACATGCGCGTCCTCTTGATTGACGGCGACATCCGTTCCCGCGGGTTGACCCAATCTCTTGGCTTGCCCTCCTCCCCGGGGCTTGCCGATGTGCTGTCAGGCCAGTGCACTGCAGCGAAAGCGATCGTGGTGACGGACATGCCAAACCTCTACGTGGCCAGTTGCGGTTCGCCCTCGATGCCGCCGGCTGAGCTCTTTGCCAGCCGCCGCTGGCAGGACTTCATCGGCTGGTGCAATGAATCCTTTAAGGTGATTCTAGTGGACGCGCCGCCCGTGTTGAATCTGGCTGACGCCGATTTGATGGCGGCGGCATGCGATGGGGTATTGATGGTTGTCCGTGCGCGGTACGCCCAGCGGGCTGTGCTGCGAAGGTCCGCGGGGCAGATTGATCCGAAAAAACTCCTTGGCGTCGTTTACAACGCCGTGGAAAGCGGTGCGAACCGTTATCACTATCAGCCGTACGATGTGAGTCCGAAGGGAAAGTAATTCAATTCGGGGCCGCTCTTGGTTTGTGAATGCAAACGCCGGGCCCTCAGCATGGGGATATAGGGTTGATATGTTTCCAAATCTGAAGCTGCAAATCTTTCGGCGCGGTAGTCACCAGAATGAGCTCGCCAAAGCGTTGGGCATTGATGAAACCGTGCTCAGCAAGATCATCCACGGCTACCGGGACCCCACGGCAACTCAGCGCAAGCTGCTGGCCAGCCACCTCGATGCCAACGAGGAGTGGCTGTTTGAGCGCTTTGAAGCGGCCTCCGTCCAGCCGATTCCCGACCACGCACAACTCGCCGCGGATAAGAATGCGGCCGACAATGGCGACGTGTGAATTCCCCGCGGCGCTGCATCTGCCTGCACGGGCTTCCGGGAACGCTGCGCCTGTGCGCGTGATTCCATTCCAGGAAAGCGCCGCCCCCGCATGGGACAGTTTTGTACTCGCCGACCCAAAGGGGACATTCTTCCATCAGATTGCCTGGAAGCGCGTCATGGAGAAGACCTACGGCTACCGGCCGCTCTACTACTACAGCGAGCGCGGCGGACGGATTACCGGGATAGCGCCGGTCTTTCTTGTGGCAAGCTGGATCACCGGCCGCTGTCTGATATCTCTTCCTTTCGCCGTGTACGGGGGAATTTGTGCCGAGGATGCGGAGACTGAACAGGCGCTCCTCAAACATATGGAGCAGTTAGCTGCCGAATTGCGGGTTGAGTACCTCGAGTTGCGCAATCGCGATGGCGGCCTGGTTGCCGGTTACCATCCCAATCCGCGCTACGCAACATTCACGATTCCCCTCGATGCCGACACGGATGCCCTTTACAGGGCTCTCCCGAAAGATATTCGTTACATGATCCGGAGGGCCGAAAAAGCAGGATTGACCGCCCGGCATGGCTTGGACCAGCAGGACGTCTTTTACGATTTGATGACGGTGAACCTGCGCCGCCTCGGCACCCCCGCATTTCCGCGTTCCCTGTTCGAGAATCTCATCCATGAGTATCCCGGCCAAGTGGA
The DNA here is from genome assembly GCA_049514555.1 of Candidatus Acidiferrales bacterium. Taxonomy (GTDB): domain Bacteria; phylum Acidobacteriota; class Terriglobia; order Acidiferrales; family UBA7541; genus JBEKUY01. The sequence goes on along the minus strand of JBEKUY010000004.1, from coordinate 36,664 downwards.
CCTGCAGATCATCTATTCCGCATCTAGCCCCCTCGCGGGAGGAATGACCTTCTTCTTCCGAAACAGCGCGCAGCCCTACTATGTGGGCGCCACTTCGCAGGCCAAGAGCGTTGCCGCGAATGACTTTCTTTGGTGGCAGATGATCAAGACCGCCGCCGAAACCGGCCGGACCGAGTTTGACTTCGGCCGAAGCAAAATAGGCTCCGGCAACTATGACTTCAAGAAGAAGTGGAAGCCGCGGATCGAGCCGCTGGACTACCAGGTCAAGCTGGTGCGAAGGAAGACGGTGCCGAATTTCTCTCCGGCGAATCCTAAGTTTGAGATGGCCACGAACATCTGGAAGAAGGTACCGCTCGGATTGACTCGGGTGATCGGACCGCGCGTGGTGCGTTGGTTCCCCTGAGAAAGGTTCGCCAGGCCGTGGAAGCCGGGTCTCCCGAAACCGGCAGACGTGCTGTGTCAGCCATGCCGATTCAAGTCCAAGACACGGATGCCGGTGCCAGTCTCTTGGCCGAGACGCCGCGCTCGCCTGCGCGGCCCGAGCGCCTGCGCGTCCTGCATGTGGTGAGTCACCTGGGCATGGGTGGCACCGAACATGGCGTCTTGAAGGTGATGAGCGGACTTGGCGAGACGGATTTCGAACACGGCGTCTGCGCCGTGCGCGGGATCGACACGAACTTTGCCAGCCGCATGAAAGTGGCCTCGCAGGTATTCGCCGCAGGACGGCCGGATTTGGGTTTCCAGTTCCCACTGTTTCGACTGATCCGTATCATGAAGACGTTCCGGCCACACATCGTTCATTCGCGGAATTTTGGATCCTTGGAAGCGATCCCGGCAGCGCGTCTGGCCGGAGTGCCGGTGACCATCCACAGTGAGCATGGCTACGAACTTGACATCATGGCGGGGCTGCCTTTTCGCCGGCGCCTTCTCTGCCGCGTTTTTTACTCCATGGCCGATGCCGTCTTCACTGTCACTAGGGATTTGCGCTCCTTCCAGGCGCGCCAATCCTGGCTGCGCACAGACAAGATCCGCGTGATCCACAACGGGGTAGACACGGAGCGGTTTGCGGCTCGACCTGAAGCCACTGCACACCTGCGCAAAGAACTGGCGATTCCTGCAGACCGGTTCGTGGCAGGAAGCGTGGGACGCTTGGTGCCCATCAAGAGTTACACCACTCTGCTGAGGGCTGCGGAGATCCTTATACGCCAGGGACGGAACATCCATGTTCTGCTGGTAGGATCGGGGCTCGAGTTGGCCGGACTCCAGTCTTATGTGGGAGCGTCGCAGGAGCTTTGCGGACGTGTTTCCTTCCCGGGCGCCTCTGACCGCATCCCGGAAATGCTCAACGCCATGGATGTGTTCGTCCTTCCTTCCATCTGTGAGGGAATGTCCAATACGATTCTCGAGGCGATGGCCAGCGGTCTTCCTGTCGTGGCGACTCGTGCCGGTGGGAATCCCGAGTTGGTGGAAGAAGGCCGCGAGGGCTGGCTGTTTACTCCCCGAGACGCGCAAGCACTGGCGCAGCACCTGGAGCGCTTGATGGTGGACGATGGGCAGCGGCGCGAATTCGGCCGAGCAGCACGGTGCCGGGTCCTCGAACGGTTCAGCCTTGCAGGCATGATGCAGCGCTATCGCGATCTGTACTTTGAGCTTGCTGCCCGCACCTTGGGCGGAAGGAACTAGGCGAACCCTCCATGTGCGGGATCTGCGGCATCTTCGAATACGAGCGCAGGGACGACCTCCCAAGTGAGGCCGTCCACCGCATGAATCAGACGATGATTCACCGAGGCCCGGACGACGGCGGCGTGTTTACCGGCCCGGGCATTGGGCTGGGACACCGCCGGCTGAGCATTATTGATTTGGCCGGCGGCCATCAGCCGATGTCCAACGAGGACAGCACCGTCTGGGTGCTTTTGAACGGCGAGATCTACAACTACCCTGAGCTGCGCGCCGAACTGCTGGGGCGCGGCCACAAGTTCACGACCAAATCCGACACGGAAGCCATCGTCCACCTATATGAAGACTATGCTGAGGAGTGCTTCGCCAAGCTTCGCGGCATGTTCTCCATCGCCTTGTGGGATTCGCGAAATCGCAAGCTCGTCCTGGCGCGGGACCGCGTCGGCAAGAAACCCCTGTTCTACGCGGCGGACCGCAAACGAATTTTGTTCGGGTCGGAGTTGAAGGCCCTGCTTGCCGCCGACTCCTTGCCCCGCGAGATGGATGAGCAGGCGCTTTCCGACTACTTTTCCTTCGGGTACATCCCGGCGCCGAAGACGATCTACCGCACCGTGCGCAAAGTGATGCCCGGCCATTACCTCGTGGCCTCAGCAAATGGTGTCCGCGAAAGCTGTTACTGGGACCTCTCGTTTGGCCATGTCGAGCAGCGCAGTGTATCGGAGTGGGGAGAACTCCTCCGGCACGAACTCTGCGAAGCCACGCGCATCCGCCTGATGAGCGATGTCCCGCTCGGTGCCTTCCTGAGCGGGGGAATTGATTCGTCCTCGGTTGTGGCGATGATGAGCGGGCTCATGAAGCGGGCCGTGACAACTTGTTCCATCGGCTTTCAGGAAGAGAAGTACAACGAGGCTGAGTACGCGCAACAAGTATCGAAACTGTTCCAGACGGACCATCATGAGGAGACTGTTGAGCCCCATGCCATTGAAATCGTGGACAAGCTCGCCTGGCATTACGACGAGCCGTTCGCAGATTCCTCGGCGATTCCGACCTACTATGTCTCGAAGATCGCTCGCGCTCACGTGACGGTGGCGCTGGGTGGAGACGGAGGCGATGAGAACTTCGCAGGTTACCGGCGCTACAAGCTCGACCACTTCGAGAACCAGCTGCGGAGCTATTTCCCTGCCGTTCTGCGCCGGACTCTGTTCAGCCCGCTTGGACGATGGTATCCGCCCCTGGCTTGGGCTCCGCGTGTTTTTCGAGGGAAAGCTACGTTTCAGAGCCTCGCGCGTTCCCCGCTCGAAGGCTATTTCAATTCGATCTCCTATTTCCGGCCGGACGACAAAGCGCGCCTGTTTACTCCTGCCTTTCAGCAGCGTCTCGGCGGATACGAATCCATCGACGTGTTTCGCCGCTATTACGACCGCGCACAGACCGACGACTTGCTCTCAAAAATTCAGTACGTCGACATCAAGACCTATCTGACGGATGACATCCTCACGAAGGTGGATCGCGCGAGCATGGCGGTCTCCCTCGAGGTGCGCGCTCCGATGCTCGACCACCGATTCATGGAGTGTGTGGCCGGCATTCCGAGTTCGCTCAAGCTGCACAATGCCACGGGAAAGTACATTCTGAAAAAAGCCCTTGAACCGGTGCTTCCGTCGGCCATTCTTTACCGGCCCAAGCAAGGCTTTGCCATCCCGCTGGACGTTTGGTTCAAGCGGGAGCTCCGCGACATGACGCGCCAGATCGTTCTGGAGACCGATGACGGCATCCTGGACAAGCGCTTCCTGACGAAGATTTGGGATCAGCATCAAAAAGGCTATTACGACCGGTCGGCATTACTCTGGGCCACGTTGATGTTTCGCAAGTGGCGCCAGATGTTTCGAGCGTAGAAGGACGGCATGAGCGGAATCTGCGGAATCTGTGAGCCGGGACGCGAGCTGGACAGCAGCATTCCAACGGCGATGATCGGCGCGCTGGCCCTGCCCGGCGAGACCGAGCGCGTTGTGCGCGGCGGCCGCTCCGCCGCTTTTGGCGTCGCCCGGCGATGGACGTTCCAACAACTGGCTTCGGTGGACGGCCTCCTTGTGGCTGCCGACGCCGATCTGCTCGATCACGCCGCCCTGGCCAATGAACTCCGCGTGCCTGCAACTGAGTTGGCATCTCTCTCGTCCGCGGAATGGATCGCCCGCCTGTATGCGAAGCACGGCATGGGTTTCCTCGGGCTGCTCCACGGCGGGTTCTCATTAGCGCTCTGGGATGAGCGCGCTCAGCGGCTGTTCATGGCGATCGACCGCATGGGAATCAAGAGCCTGTATTTGCGACGTGAAGGAGAGCGGCTCTTGTTTGCCTCGCGCATAGGGGCCATACGCGCGGCCCAGAAGGCCCCCTTTGAAGTGGATCCAGCCGCCATCATTCAGTTTCTGCTTTTTTCGGCCGTACCTGCGCCGATGGCGATCGACCGGGGCGCAGAGAAACTCCGTCCGGGTACCTGCGTCGTGTTCGAATCCGGCAGTTTAACGGAGCATCAGTATTGGGACCTGGAATATCCGGAGAGCGGGAATCGCAGCGTTTCAGATTGGGCGCGCGAACTGCGCGACGGTATGCGCGGCGCCGTCCATCGCCATTTGGAAAACCGCGAGGCCGCGCAGACCGGCTGCTACCTGAGCGGTGGAACGGACAGCAGCTCCGTGGTCGCGTTCGCCAGCGAAAAGAACCATCCCGCGCAATCATTCTCGATTGCCTTTGAAGAGGCCGGCTTCAGCGAAATCCAGTTTGCGCGGACAACGGCGGCAACCTTCAAGACGCATCATCACGAGAAGTTCCTCACGCCACAGGATGCCGCGGGTGCGCTCGATCGGATCATCGCCTACTACGACGAGCCTTTTGCCAACTCTTCGGCCATCGGCTCCTACTATTGTGCGCAGCTTGCGCGTGACGCGGGCGTCAACACTCTCCTCGCCGGCGACGGCGGTGACGAACTCTTTGGAGGCAACGAGCGTTACTCAACCGATAAACGTTTTTCTCTGTATCACGAAATTCCCGCGTGGCTCCGCCGCGGTCTGATTGAACCCCTGGTCGGTCTGCTCCCAGAGAATGACGGGAAACTCAGCCTTCCTCGCAGGTACGTCCGTCGCGCGAACATGCCGAATCCCCGGCGCATACTCTCCTACGGCCTCTTCCTCAGTTGGCCGCCCGAGGAGATCTTCGAGGATGGCTTCCTCCAACAGGCCGGCGTCGACCATTGGCTTGCCATTCCCGAGGAGCATTTCCGGAGGGCGCGAACCACCAGCGAGCTGAACCGCATCCTGTATCTGGATGTAAAAATGACCCTCGCCGATAACGACCTTCGAAAGGTATCGGGCACGGCCGAGCTCGCCGGCGTCAACGTTCGCTACCCTCTGCTGGACGACCGCTTGGCGGAGTTATCGGGGCGCATTCCCGCAGCGCTGAAGTTGAAGGGCTTTGAAAAGCGGTACATTTTTAAGCAGGCGATGAAGGACATCCTGCCGCACAAGGTGCTCTACAAGAAGAAGCATGGTTTCGGTGTGCCTTTGGCACAATGGCTCTTGCAGGAGCCGCGAATGCGCGAAAAGATGCAGGACGTCATGCACGACCCAAGGACACGCCAGCGCGGATACTTCCGGGCTGAATTCTTCGACCGATTGATGAGTCTGCACGGGCAGCAGCCGGACTTTTATGGGGAGATCGTTTGGTATCTCCTGGCGCTCGAGCTTTGGCATCGCTGGCATCTCGAACACAGGCACGGCACCGTCTATGCGATCTGATTCCACAGCAAGGCGTGCCAGCGCCGACAACGGCGCCGCCCTCGGCCCCCGGCGATTGTCGGCGGCAATAAAGAAGGTGTGCCGCGGGATCGTTGCGCGCGGTCTGTATCACACGGGGTTGCTCCGCGCCGCTCAGCGTCTTGCGCGGACACACGAGCTGCAATCCGTGGCAGGGTCGCGTTTGCCGCGCTTGCGCAGAAGCCCTGCCCCCAAGTTCGGAATCCTGTGTTACCACCGCGTCGGAATCGGGGGAGTGCCGCTGTTCTCGCAGCTGGATCCGCAGGTGTTCGAGGCGCAGATGCGCCATTTGCGGAAGCGCTACCGGCTTGTGTCCCTTGCCCAGATGTGCCGCGAACTGCAAGATTCCGGCCCGGGGGAACCGGCCCTGGCTATCACGTTTGATGACGGGTATCGAGATCTCTACACCCACGCCTTCCCCGTGCTGCAAAAGTACAAAATTCCCGCGACCGTTTACTTGATCGGTCGTTGCGTGGAGACCGGCGAGACTCCCTGGTACGATCGCATTTTCGTCGCGTTCCAAGCCGTTCCCGGAGCAGCACTGGAGCTGGAACTGGACGGTCCGCGCCGGTTTGAGCTTTCCAATCCAGCGGCGCGTGCTCGGGCAGCTTGGGAAATCGTCTGTTATCTCCGGGCGATTCCCGATGCACGCCGGCGGGCGTGCTGTGCAGCACTCGAGCGCCAGATCCCCCCGCCACGGGAAGAGCTCAAGGAACGCATGCTCAATTGGGAACAAGTGCGCAGAATGCACGACGGCGGGGTTTTCTTCGGCGCGCACACTTTGACCCATCCCGTCGTCAGTCAGCTTGAGCCTGGCGCCTGGGAAGAAGAGCTTGCTTCCTCGAAACAACTTCTCGAAAGCCGTCTCGGCTCTCCGGTCGAGGATTTTGCCTATCCTTTTGGCAAGCCCGAGCACTGCGGGCTGGCCGCCGAGGATTTCCTCCGGCGCTGCGGCTATCGCTCGGCCGTGACCACAGCGGAAGGCTGCAACACGAAGGGTGTGAGTCTATACCGGCTCCGCCGCCTTCAAATCGGCGATAGCCGTTCGATTTCATCTTTCGCGTTCAACGTCGGTCGGCTGTTCCTGGAGGTCCCGTCCGAATCACCGGTTGATTCCGCCGCGGCGGCTACCCGGCAGGCGCGGCGCGAAGAACTTCGCGGGATGGAACGATAGAAGGATGCCATGCGCTCAGCCATTCTGTTGATCATCATTCTCGGCTCGGTTCCCATCTGTTTCGTGAGCCCCTACTACGGCGTTCTGATGTGGTATTGGGTTTCGTACTTCAATCCACATCGGTTCACCTGGGGCTTTGCGTACAATTTCCCCGTGGCGTTCTGCGTCGCCGTCCCGACGCTTGTGGGCACGATATTCGCCAAGAAGTCGCTTCGTTCGCTCTTAACAGTGGAGAGCTGGCTCTTGGTGGCTTTGTGGGTCTGGTACGCCATCACCTACATTCATGCGCAAGGCGTCCCCTTCTTCGCCGGCCATATGGCGGAAGCCGACTATGAGATGAATCACATCAGCAAGATCATGTTGATGACGTTGGTGATGATCGTGCTCGTCACCACGCGCAAGAGACTTCACTGGGTTTTGCTTGTTAGTGCCGGCAGTCTCGGCCTCCTCGCGGTGAAGGACACCCTGTTCGGCATCAGAACCCAGGGCGCGTTTCGCGTCTTCGGCCCTCCGGATTCCTTCCTCACGGACAACAACGCATTTGGCTTGGCCATTAACGTGAGCTTGCCCATCCTCTTTCTTCTCGCCCGGCACGAAGAGCGCCGTTGGTTGCGCCTCGCTCTGCGGATTTGCTTCGTCTGCGGCATCGTCGCCGTACTGTTGACCTATTCGCGGGGCGGTTTCGTGGGGCTGGCAGTCGTGCTGGCCGCGCTTACGATTCGGAGCCGTCATAAGCTTCTTGCCGCCGCCAGCGCTGTCCTTCTTGCGTTCTTGGTGTTGTCCTTCGCGCCCCCCGCCTGGATGGATCGCATGGGCCAGTTCCTCCAAGGCAATCTGGACGCCACCGCCAACCAACGTTTGATCTCCTGGACTGCCTCGTGGAACTTCGCTCACGACTTCCCCGTCATGGGAGGCGGCTTCAACGCGCTGCCGGACGTTGCTATTTATCAGCGTTATCAGCCGCGGCCCTTGCCGGACGGCTTGGTTTCTTCGGGTCCCCACAGCATCTACTTCCAGCTCCTGGCCGACCACGGTTTCGTTGGGTTGGGGCTGTTTCTGATTCTCATGGCATCCTGTTTCTGGACGTTGTTCCGCGTGCGATCGGTGGCACGGAAGGTGCCCCGCGCCGGATGGCTCGTCGACTACACTCTGATGGTGGAGATTGCTACGCTGGCCTTCTTGACCAGCGGAGCCTTTCTGGGGTTTGTCTATTTGGATCTGATCTATCAGATGATCGGAACCACCGTTGTGTTGAAGATACTTCTTCGCCAGGAGCTGGAAGCTCTGGCTTCCGAGGAACCCGGCGGGGAAAACTTGGTGATCGCCCTGGATAGCACGGTGGCCACTTCGGCCTGATCGAATGTGTGGTCCCAGTACGGAAGGAGACGCTCATGTTCTGGAGTCGGCTGCGCAGTGCCAAGCTCCTCGGTCCCGGTGGCTGTCTGGCCGCTGTTGCATTGCTGCTTCTTCCCGGCGCCGCTGCGGCACAGACGTGGACCTGGAGCACCCAGCTTATCGACACGGAGGGAACCGACTCCTCGCTCGTTGTGGATCGCGATGGCAACGTCCACGTGAGTTATCGTTTCCTCACGAAATCACAGCTGAAGTACGCCTTCCTGCCCTCCGGCGGCTCGCAGTGGTTCACCATGTCGCTCGATCAGATGCTGGGCGATTTTCAGTCGAGAATCACGGTCGACGAGAAGGGCAATCCTTACATCTGTTACACGCCCAAGGTTCTCAAGTTCGCATCCTTCGATGGCCGCCGCTGGACGACGCAGGCGGTCGATCCCGGTGGCGGTGTCGTGAACTACTACTGTTCGGTCCGCGTGGGTGCCGACGGCAGCCCGCAAGTAAGCTGGTACGTGGAAAGCGGCGTCTTCCTCCGCTACGCCATTTTGAAAGACGGTGTCTGGACCGCGCAAAACATTGACGTTCAAGGCACGCCGGGGAAGTTCAATTCCATGATTCTGGACGCGCACGGCAACCCGCACGTCTCCTACATCTCGCTGCTGGGATGCAAGCTGAAGTACGCCCACTATGACGGAAAGGGTTGGATTCGTTCGACGCTCGATGCTTCCGACCTGAGCCCTCTTGGGGGGGATCGGGGAATGGGAAACTCCATCACCCTCGACCGCCAGGGAAATCCCATGATCAGTTATTTCGACAGCCAATCCTTGAAATTCGCGCACCTGGTCAACGGCAAGTGGAAGTTGGAGACACTCGACCATTTCCCACAGATCACGCTTTGGGGCTGGAGGAACTTTCGCAGCAACATCGTATTGGACCGGGACGGGAATCCGCACATCGGCTACGAGAGCATCCTGGGCCTCAAGCACGCTTGGTGGGACGGCTCGATATGGAAAACGCAGCTCATCCTGGCTCCTGCGGGAACGACCTTTGACGGCGCCATGGACATCGACTCGAACAACAATCTGTACTTTTCCTATACGGATCCCGTGGACCGCTCCTTGAAACTCGCCATCGGCCGTTTTACTCCTGCAGGAGAAACGGCCCAAACCGGCAAAGCGGCGCCCGCGAATAATTAGCCGCGGCCCTCTGCTCCCTCGTTTGCGCCGGAGCATTGGACGGGCCTCCACGGCGGGGTTTGGTTATCGTGAAAATGGAAATCTTCCAGGTCGTTTTTTGGTTTGCGGTTGCGGTCCTGATCTACGTGTACGTAGGTTATCCCTTGCTTCTTGCCGTGGCGACGCAGGGCCGGACCTCGCGTTCCATGCCCATGCACATCCCATTCCCGCGCGTTACTCTGCTCATCTCCGCGCACAATGAACGGCTCGTCATCGAAGAGAGGCTTCGGAACGCGCTCTCGTCGGACTACCCGAAAGATGGCCTCGAAATCCTTGTCATTTCCGATTGTTCGGACGACGGCACCGACGAGATCGTCGCTGGATTCGCCGGCCAGGGTGTTCGTCTCGTGCGCCAGCCGGAGCGCTTGGGCAAGAGCGAGGGATTGAACCTGGGCATCGCCCAGGCCACCGGTGACCTCCTTGTCTTCTCCGACGCCAATGCCATCTATCAGCCCGATGCCGTGCGGTTGCTGGTCAGGCATTTCTCCGATCCCCAGGTGGGTTATGTGGTCGGCCATGCCCATTATGTTGAACGTGCGGGACAGGCGCACTCTGCCGAATCTGAGGGCCTCTACTGGAAGTTGGAGACCTGGCTCAAGGAGAAGGAATCCTCTTTCGGTTCGGTCGTCGGCGGCGACGGGGCGATCTATGCCATTCGCCGCGAGCTGTTCACGCCCTTGCGCCCCACCGATATCAACGACTTCTTGAATCCACTCCAGATCATCGCTCGTGGATACCGCGGTGTGTACGAGCCCGCAGCCGTTTGTTTTGAGGAAGCCGGTGACAGCTTCGGGAAGGAGTTCCGGCGCAAAGTGCGCATCATCAGCCGCAGTCTCAATGCCGTGCGTCGCGCCCCTCGGGTGCTCTTGCCCTGGACCCAGCCTCGCCATTGGCTGGCGCTGATGTCTCACAAGGTTTTGCGCTGGTTTGTTCCGCTGTTTCTGCTTCTGACTCTTCTGGCCAGCCTCTTTCTGTGGCGGCTCCCGTTCTATCGCTGGACTTTCTTTCTTCAGGCCGCTTTCTATGCGGTGGCTGCGGCGGGATGGGTCGTGGAAACGAACCGGGCTGCCCCGAAAGTTCTCTATCTCCCTTACTACTTCTGTCTGGTGAACTTGGCCTCTCTGCTTGGCGTGATCAAGTTCCTGTCCGGCTCGCTCTCTCCCACTTGGGAGACCATCCGCCAAGAAACTCCTGCGCGTCGGGAGTCGCCCGCCCGCATGGCCGGCAAAGAGTCTTGAACCGTGTCTTACCGCGTCCTCCATGTTCTCGATCATTCCTGGCCCGTCTTGGACGGGTACAGCCAGAGAAGCCGCAGCATGATCGCGGCGCAATCGCGGAATGGGATGGAGCCACGCATACTGACCGGGCCTTTGCATCAAGCCGACGATCCAAACGAGTCGGAAATATCGCTGGATGGAATCCGCTATTCGCGGACTCCCGTCAGCCACGGCGTCTTAGGGCGCGCGATTCATGGCCGCTGGCCTGTTCTCCGCGAGTGGGCGGTTGTGCGCTTGCTTCGACGACGGATTGAGCGTCTTCTCGTCGATGAGCCCTTCGACATCATCCATGCTCACTCACCGGCGCTTTGCGGCCTTGCGGCTTTGCAGGGCGTCCGCCGGCGCGGCCTGCCCTTCGTGTATGAGATTCGCTCCTTCTGGGAGGACTCCGACCTGGACCAGAACAAGAGCGCGGCCAAACTCCTTCGCTACCGTTTGGGCAAAGATCTCGAAACCTACGTTGTGCGCCGCGCCGATGCCGTTGTGTCCATCGCTCAACGCATCTTGCAGGACCTGGAAACACGCGGAATCCTCCCCGCCAAACTCTTTCACGTTCCGAATGGCGTGGACTCAACTCGCTTCACGTTTTTGCCTCGTGACTCTACACTTGACGCGGAGCTGGGAATCGGGGGGATCCCCACTCTCGGTTTTCTCGGGACGCTTTTCCCTTGGGAGGGAATCGCTTGGTTGGTCCGCGCCGCTGCGGAATTGCACCGAAGAGGCTCGCGGTTCAAGTTGCTGATTGTGGGAGACGGTGCGGAAGCCTCCGAGGTCAAACGCGCCATTCGGGAATGCAGCGCCGAACCGTACGTCTCCTACCTCGGCCGTGTTGCGCACGACCAGGTGGAGCGCTATTACTCGGTGATGGATGTTCTTGTCTACCCCCGGCGCAGCGTCCGCATCGCGGAGTTTGTCACTCCTCTAAAGCCGCTCGAAGCCATGGCTCAGGGCAAGGCCGTCTTGGGGAGCGGCGTCGGCGGTCTTCGCGAGTTGATCGAGCCGGAGGTGACCGGCAACCTGTTCGAACCGGGCAGTATCGACGACTTCTGCCGGCAAGCCTCGCGTCTTTTGGAACAGCCGGATTTGCGGCGCACGCTGGGCGAACGAGCGCGCCAGAGAATTACGGCGGATAGGGACTGGGCCGTTCTCGCACGCCGGTACGAAAATGTTTACGAAGCCGCGATTCGCAACGCCCGGGCACGGCGGTGATCGAATGCTCCGCGCGTTGCTGCATGGGAATCCGCGATGGGGTGGTGCGTCGATTTGCGGTGCCGTGCTGAAGTTTATCTCCAAGAACGAGAGCGGTCTTCTCGCGATGTTCGCGCTGTGGGGTCATGTTTCAAGGGGATGGCGGTTTCCGGGAAAACCGCTCCTGACCGCGGCAGGCTTCAAACGTTGCATTCAAGATGCTGGCGAGGAGGAAATGTGAGTCTGAATTCTCAGCGCATTTTGCTCACGGGCGGGGCCGGCTTCATCGGTTCGCACTTGTCGGAAGCACTGCTCCGCGCCGGCGCCCGGCTGGTCATTGTGGACAATCTGGATGATTTCTATTCACCCGCTTGGAAGAAGGCCAATCTCGAAGAGATTCGCTCCGCGGGACAGTACGAATTCTGTCCGCTGGACATCTGCGATTTTGCGAGTACGCGCGGCTTGATGGAACGCTTTCGCCCCGACACGGTCATACATTTGGCGGCGCGCGCCGGCGTGCGCCCGTCCATTGAACAGCCTCTTCTCTACGACCGGGTCAATGTATCCGGCACGGTAAACCTGCTCGAGATTTGCCGCGAGCTCGGCGTGAAGAAATTCATCTTTGGCTCCTCCAGTTCCGTGTACGGGGCTACGAGTAAGGTGCCCTTTTCGGAGGATCAGGTCGAGGGACGGCCGATTTCGCCATACGCCGCAACCAAGCTCGCGGGCGAGTTGTTCTGCTATACGTATGCCCATCTATTCAGCATCCCCATGATCTGTTTGCGCTTCTTCACCGTCTATGGACCACGCCAGCGCCCCGACTTGGCAATCTTCAAGTTCACGCAGAGGATTGAGGCGGGGGAACCCATCCCCGTGTTTGGCGATGGCTCGATGGGCCGCGACTATACCAATGTGGCCGACATCGTTGACGGTATCTTGGCGGCCCTCACCTTTGTCCCAGAGCCGCGTGCCGGCGTCCGTTTCGAGGTGTTCAACCTGGGGAACTCGCACCCGGTGAAATTGGCGGACCTCTTGAATCTGCTGGAGCGGATTACCGGCCACAAAGCCGTCCGCGACCCGAGACCGCTGCAACCTGGAGATGTCCCGATCACCTGGGCAAACGTCTCCAAGGCCGCGCGACTGCTGAATTACCACCCGAGAGTTCCTTTCGAGGAAGGGATTGAGAGATTCGTCGCGTGGTACCGCGCAGTCGGTGTTCGCGGTGGGAGCTGACCCGCGGTTTGCGGTCTTGTTCCGTCCACGCACTCGTCTCTTCGGGCATGAACTGCGCGGCAATGCGGAATGAGTTTCGAGTTCTGCATGGAGAGCGCCCTTCTCGGGGGAATTAGCCGTGTTAGGATGGCCGGCCCTCTTGACCATGTTGATACAGTGGTTGCCTGAAACCATTCTTCCCGAAAGCGGCGGCGTGCTGTCGATGCGCTGCCACGGTGTGGAGGATTCCGGGTGCGAATCTTAACGTTCGCGAGCTTGTTTCCCAATCGGACGAGGCCCGTGCTGGGCATTTTCATTCTCCAACGCGTCGCTCATTTCGCAAAACGTCCGGGGAACCACGTCCGGGTGATCGCACCCGTACCCTATTTCCCCCAGTGGCTCCGCTGGACGCGATGGCAGAAGGAAGGGCAGGTGCCTCGCCAGGAGCGTATCGGAGATTTGATCGTCGATCACCCGCGTTACCTGCTGCTGCCGAAAGTCTCCATGCCATTCCACGGGCTTCTGATGTTCTTGGGAGCCGTGCGACTGGCCAGGCGCCTGAAGAGGGAAATGCAGTTTGACTGCATCGATGCGCACTTCGTTTATCCCGACGGCTTCGTGGCCATGCTGCTCGGAAAAATGCTGAACGTGCCCGTGATTGTCTCGGCGCGCGGAACGGACATCAACCTATACCCCTCCTTCCGGCTGATCCGGCCGATGATCCGCTGGACATTGCGGCATGCCGCCGGCGCGATCGCCGTATCCACATCCCTCCTCGATGTGATGTTGAACCTCGGCTTGCCGAGAGAGAGAGGCTGCGTGATCGGCAACGGAATCGACACGGAGCGCTTCCGGCCCGTCCCTCCCTCCGAGGCCCGAGCGCATCTGCGATTGCCCGAGACGGGACCGGTGATTGTCAGTGTGGGGGCCTTGGTGCCCCGGAAAGGCTGTCAATTCCTGATTCCCGCTCTGGCGGAAATCGCGCCGCGTTTTCCGGGGCTGCGTCTGTACATCTTGGGCGAAGGCGACTATCGCTCCAAGCTCGAAGCCTTGATTCGAGAATGTAAAGTCCAAGACCGCGTCTCTCTGATGGGCAGCGTGCCGAATGAAGAGCTGCGATTCTGGTTCAGCGCGGCGCATGTCAGTTGTCTCGTGAGTTCGCGAGAAGGCTGGCCAAACGTCCTGCAAGAATCGCTGGCATGCGGCACTCCCGTCCTGGCCACGCGGGTGTGGGGAGCGCCGGAAATCGTCGTTTCACCCGAACTGGGTTTGTTGGTGGACCAGAATACGCAGGCGATCGCATCCGCGCTGGAATCCGCGCTGACCAAGAAGTGGAATCGCGAAGCGATCGCGCAGCATGCTCGGGAACGCACCTGGGAAGTCGTGGCAGGAGAAATGCAAGACTTTCTTTCTTCGAGGATCGCCGAGTGGAAGGACAGCGCGGCGCGCCCCGGAGATCGTTCCTCTCGATAGAGTGATGTGCGGCCGGCTTCTCTTGGGGACGCTCTGCGTTGAAGCGGCGCGCTGTGCCGGAAGACGCGAGCACTTCGACTGGAGAGCATCATCTCGGCGCAGGCTTTCCAACATCCCCGGCGAGGCAGTAACATGGGAATCTTTCTATGAAAAACGCACTTACCGTTGATCTGGAAGACTACTACCACGTCAGCGCTTTTCGCGATCACATGCCGCAGAGCCGGTGGGACTCGCAGCAGAGCCGCGTCGAGCGCAACGCGGATGCGCTTCTTGACCTGCTTGATCAGGCGGGCTGCAAAGGTACTTTCTTCACGCTAGGCTGGGTGGCCGAGCATCATCCGCACCTTGTCCGGCGCGTCGCCGATCGGGGCCACGAAATTGCCTGCCACAGCCTGCGGCACCGCATCGTTTCTGAGATGACCCGTGATGAATTCCGCGAGGACACCCGGCAGGCGAAGCAGTTGCTCGAAGACTGCAGCGGGACCCCGGTGCTAGGCTACCGCGCGCCCAGCTTTTCGATCACCGGCGATTCGCTCTGGGCACTCGAGGTCCTCGCCGAGTTGGGCTTCACATTTGATTCGAGCATCTTTCCGGTTAAGCATCCGAATTACGGGCTGCCTCGTGCGCCCCGCCGTCCCTATCGTGTGCAGACGCCCGGCGGCCCGATCATCGAGTTTCCCATGACCACGCTCGAATTCGCCGGCCTGCGCGCACCGTTTGGCGGCGGAGCCTATTTTCGGCTCCTGCCCTACTGGTACACACGCTGGGGCATTCGCTTCCTCAATCGACGGGAGAGTCAGCCCGTATGTGTTTATCTCCATCCGTGGGAGCTCGATCCCGAGCAGCCGCGGATGTCCGGCAGCCTCACCTCCCGGATCAGGCACTATCTGGGGCTCCGGAGCGCTCCTGGCAAGTTCCGCAAACTGCTTCGCGAATTTGAGTTTTGTCCCTTGGGTGTCTTCGTCGAAAACGTCTAAGCTTCTCGCGGTTTGTTCTCCGCTAAAGGCCGGCCATCTATCCATCGGTGAGTCTCTGCTTCACGACGAGGGGAGAAGATTTCTCGGTCCACCGGCGCCGGCCCGTTGTTTCACACCGTGCACCGGCTCCGGCCTTCAGCCGCGCGCAAAAACGCGCTTCAAGGTTTGCGAGATTTTACTGGAGCACAGTTCGCGCTGGCTCTGGTCCAGACAGATCAGCCAGTACCCCGGGAGGACGAGGGGCAATACTATTGTGACCTGGATAAAGAACAGCAATAGTCCGGTGGCCGGCCAATACATTTTCATGGCGTATGTTCCCGCGAGGAATGGCAGCAGTGAAATCCATGGACGAATCCAGGACGAAACTATGTATGTGTAGGGTTGAATGCCGAGGGTTCGCCGGATGTACCACGGCCAAAAGATCAAGCTGCTCCCGAGGCTCGGTATTACCGTGCCCCAGGCCACGCCGAGAATCCCAATTCTCTGCACCAAATATATGCTCAGCGCGAGATTGCAGACCCCTTCTGCCAGCAGAGCCGGAACAAGAGGTTTGTGTTTGCTCAGCCCGAGGAAAATTCCCCCGATGGCGGAGTTCCCGGCCCAGAACATCACCGTTAGCGACAGCAGCCAGAGCACCTTCCCCGATCGGTCGGCGTACTGAGGCCCCATCCACAAACCAATAAATGTGCTGCCGCGCAATAGGAAGGTGCAGATGATCGGCAGGATCACCATCGAGGCCGAACGGCTGCTCAGTAGAACCAGTCTCTGCAGCGCCGCCGGGTCTCTTTTCGCCTCGAGCGAGCTCGCCAGCGGCGTCATGGTCTGGGAAATGCCGCTCACGAGCGTGCGCGTGTATTCCACCAAGTTCCCGCCAATCACGTAAAACGTGACCGCCGCCACGGGCAAATACGCCCCAATGACGACATTGTCGCTCGCGTAAATCAGGCTGCCGCTCACGTGCAGAAGGAATGAAAACGCGCTAAAAGAGAAAATGAGTCTCACACCCGCGCGATCCGCTTCGGAAAGGCGAATCCGGAGTTCGGGATAGAGAGCGCGGGCGAGCGCCACGTTAGCTACCCAGCGGGCCAGTGTGAAGGCAAGCTGAACACAAGCCAGTGTCACAATCCCGAAGCCCAAGTGCAGGACGGCGACGATCGCGGCCGCTCGGAGAACGTTAATGCCCACCTCGATGCTGTTGGTGAGATCGAAACGTTGCAGTCCCACCAGGATTCCGCCAAAAACACCGTTTACGAGTGAAATCGCTATGCTAAATCCCGTCAGAATGAGCACGAGTCGTGCGGCGTTCAAGAATTGAGACGGCACGTGCATGTGGCCAATCACGAACGCCGCGAAGATGATCGAAATCAGAATCGCAATGACGCCGGCGCTAGCGAAAATCACGATCGCCGAGGACGCCACCTCGCTGGACTTCTTGTGATCGGCTTCCGTATAGAACTTGGCGACGTAACGCGTGACCGCCCCGCGGACCCCAAGATCGAGCAGCCCCAGATAACCGGTCAGGGAGAGAATCAGGGTCCAGACTCCGTAACCTACATTGCCCAGGTGATGTACCACGTAGGGGGAAAGGAAGAAGTTCACCCCCATCGCGATGACGTAGGCGCCCCAATTAGACAGGACGTTTCGCACCACTCGACTCTTGGCGCCCACTTTTTGCTCCACGGGCGGCAGCTCAGTTATGTTTGTAGACATGACTATCCGGGGACCCGCTCAGCGGTCTTATTGCGCGGCACGTTTATGGCCAACCAAGACTGGGAGGAATCATTTGAGAGACAAGGACTTACGTCCGTTCGTGAGGCCTGCCCAGACCTCCCCCAAGCCCTGCCCCCTGGCCGCTATGTAAGCCGATACCACTATTGGGAAAACCGCTGTATCGGCCTCCGACAAGCAAGCCTAGGGAAATGCCCCACGCATTTTCCTAAGTCTCATAATGCCAATAAGATAGTGCATATGCAGGAGCCCTCCTTTTGGCATCTGCCGTGCTCCCTAGGCGCTGTTCGCCAATATTGTTTCGCGATGAATTGTGGATTCTAGAGCCCCTTGCGTAAAGGCAGCGTGAAAGAGTGACGTAGGCTGCGCCAATCATTTACGCGGGATTCATCGGTTGACACTTTGACCGGGTCCAGGAGCAGCCCGAGAATTGCAGAACCGTTGTGGCAAAAGCAAAAATAAAACTGGGGGGAAGAATGGGCACTCAGCAGCTACCAACGATTGAGGCCCAGCGCCGTTTTTGGGACTGGCACTGGGAGCATTGGGAGGAGCGCAAAGTCCTGAACGAGTGGACGGAGCGCCGGGCCAAAGAGATACTCCGTTTGATCTGGACCCTACCGCTTAAGCAGCCGCGCATCCTGGACTTGGGATGCGGACGGGGCTGGTTTACAGAGCTCCTCGCTGATATTGGCGAGGCCCACGGGATTGATCTTTCTGAGGAGGGAATTGCCGCCGCTCGCGCCCGGCGTCCCGACATCACCTATCTTGCTGGAAACGTTTATGAAGCGCCGCTTCCGCAGGGGTATTTCGACGTCGTGGTTTCTCAAGAGGTGATTGCCCACGTGGAAGACCAACAGAGGTACGTGAATGTGGCGGCCGATGTTCTCAAGGTGGGTGGCTATTTCATCGTTACGACGGGGAATAAGTACGTGATGAACCGCCTGGGCGACGTTGGTTGGAACGTTCAACCGCCGCAGCATATCGCGCATCAACTCAGCCGCGGCGACCTCAAGCGGATGCTGCGCCCGCGGTTTGAAGTCCTCGACGCCTTCACCATCATTCCACACGGCCAGCGCGGAATTCTGCGCTTGGTTAATTCATACAAATTGAATCACTGGGCCAGCACAGTCGTGCCCCAGCAGAAACTCAACGAATGGAAGGAGCGGGTCGGATTTGGGTGGCAAATGATTGTGCTCGCCCAGAAGAAAGCTTAACGTGTGCAATGGAGGCGATCAGTCTCCCGGAGATCACCGTTCATGTCGGGATCCAAACCCCAAAAGAAAATCGGCATTTTCAGCCACGGTGGCACGAAGAACCTCGGCGACGAGGCACTTCTAGCCACCGTGATCCAAAATGTGCGTGCGCGTGTCCCGGGGGCCGAGATCATTGGTTTCACCATCAATCCCGATGATACGCGCCAGCGGCACGGTGTCCCTTGCTTCCCCATACGTCGCCCGGGGAAGGGCGCTCCTCTTGAACCGCCGGCTTCTCCCGCCTCGGTCGTCGGGGAAGAGGGCGGCGCTTTATCAACAGGGGCAAGCACCGGTGCGGCGGAAAGAATCCGGACTGCTTTCAAAGCCGTGCCGGGCTTGCGTTCCCTGGTCTTTGCCGCGCGGCGCTTCGCGCATTACGCCGTGGCCATTCTTACCGAACCGAAATTCCTCTTCGTTTCTTACCGCCGCCTGGGTGGTGTGGATCTGCTCCTGGTGGCCGGCTCGCAGCAACTGAATGACGGTTACGGCGGTCCTTGGGGCTTTCCCTTTACGCTTTTCAAGTGGACGCTCTTGTCGAAACTCAGTGGTACTAAGGTCGCGATCCTCAGCGTCGGTGCCGGCCCGATCAACTCCCCGCTCAGCAAGTTTTTCTTCAAGCACGTCCTGAAGATGGTGAATTACCGCTCCTATCGCGACGCCATTTCGAGCCGCATGATGGAAAGCATAGGCGTGAAGGGCAGCCACCCGGTTTTCCCCGATCTGGTTTACAGCCTGCAACTGCCTCCTCCCCGGTCGGTACCCGCCGGCGCAATCCGCGTGGTTGTTGGCGCCAACCCGGTTCCTTTCTTCGACGGCCGCTACTGGCCCACGCCCGACCCGGCGCGCTATCAGGACTACGTGAACAAATTTGCGCGGTTCGCCGAATGGTTGGACAAGAGCGGTCACGCGGTCCTCTTCTTCCCCACGCAAGTGCGCGCGGACGTCCTGACCATCGCCGATATTCGCCAGGCCATGAATGGCTCCGGCAGCTCTCCCAATCTGCTGCCCGACCAGCCGATTCGCACACTCGAAGATCTGGTCTCCGAAATCTCCCGGGCCGATCTCGTCGTGGCCAACCGCTATCACGGCATCTTGATCTCGCTGATGATGAATAAGCCCGTGCTGGGCGTCGCCTATCACGAGAAGAGCCGTGCGCTGCTGGCCCAGGCCGGGCAGGGCGATTACGTTCTCAATATCGAGGAGTTTACGGCCGAAGAACTGATCGAGCGCTTCCAAGCGATGGAAGCCAACGCGGCGGCCATTAAGAAGCAAATTGCGGAACGCATGGCTCCGCTGCGCCAGGCGCTCGACAAGCAGTACGACTCCGTATTCGCACTGATCGGCGTGCCGCCCGGCGAAGGGACGCGCGCCGCTTAGGCGCCGCCGGCAATGCGATTCACAGAGACAAAAGTCCAAGGTTCACGCATTATCGATCTGGAACGCCGCGAGGATCATCGCGGTTTCTTTGCGCGCTCCTTCTGCGAGAATGAATTCAGAGCCCAGCATCTCAATCCGGGGATTGTTCAGATCAACGTGGGTTACACGGCGAAACGAGCTGGCGTGCGTGGCATGCATTATCAAGTGGCGCCACACGAAGAAGCCAAGACGGTTCGTTGTACGAAGGGCGTGGTCTTCGATGTCGTCGTGGATTTGCGGCCCGATTCCCCGACCTACAAACAATGGGCCGGCGTGGAGCTGAGCGCTGACAATCACCGCATGCTCTATATCCCCGAGGGCTGCGCTCACGGCTATCAAACTCTCGTGGATGAGAGCGAAATCGAGTATTTGACCACGGCTTTTTATGCGCCAGAATCGGCGCAGGGCGTGCGCTTCGACGATCCCGCATTCGGCATCTTCTGGCCGCTGCCTGTCGGCGTCATTTCGGATGCAGATCGTGCCTGGCCGGACTTCAAAGGTTAGCGTTGCGGCTTTCGCAGCACGGAGACCTCATGATTATCGTTGACACGGCTTTGGAGAAGAGAGAACAGGAAGGAAAGCCCGTCCGAGTTGGCATCTACGGCGCCGGCTACATGGGCCGCGGCATCGCCCTTCAGTTGTTGGACAAGAAGCCGGGCCTTCGATTGGCCGCATTCGCCAGTCGGCGCGTGCCTGCAGCCCAGAGCGCGCTCCACGACATGGGTACCGAGGATTTCGTCGTCGTCCAAGACGTCCCGTCGTTCGAACAGGCTGTCTCCCGAGGCAAAATTGCTGTCACGGATGACCCGGCGCTCCTCTGCCGCGCCGGTAACGTCGACGTCGTCGTCGACGCCACCAGCGACACCGAATTCGGCGCCCGGCTCGTCCTCAACGCCCTGCAGAACGGCAAACATACCGTGCTACTGAATGCCGTTCTCGATGCCACCGTCGGGCCTATTCTCAAGACCTACGCCGACCGCCATAACGTCATCATCACCTACATCGACGGGGATGAGCCCGGCGTGGCCGTCAATCTCTTCCGCTTCGTCAAGACGATCGGATATCAGCCCGTCGCGGCGGGCAATCTCAAAGGCTTGCTCGATCACTACCGCACGCCCGAGACGCAGCGCGCTTTTGCCGAGCGTGTGAAGCAGACCCCGGAGATGATCACTTCGTTTGCCGACGGCACGAAGCTGGCCATGGAATGCACCATCCTCGCGAATGCTACCGGCCTCAAAGCGGGCAAGCGCGGCATGTACGGCCCCAAGTGCGCGCACGTGCGCGAAGCCGTCAACCTGTTTCCGATGGACCAGCTCCTGAACGGAGGCCTGGTGGACTTCCTGCTTGGAGCCGAACCCGGCACCGGCGTCTTCGTCCTCGGCTACAACGACCACCCCATCAAGAAGCAGTACATGAGTTTCTTCAAGATGGGCGACGGTCCGCTCTACGTTTTCTATGTGCCATTCCACCTGCCTCAAGTTCAGGCCCTGACCACCCTCGCCCGCGCCGCTCTCTTCCACGATGCCACCGCTACGCCGATCGGCAAGCCCGTTTGTGACGTGCTAACCATGGCGAAGCGTGACCTGCGTGCCGGAGAGACTCTCGATGGCATCGGCGGCTTCACGTGCTATGGTGTCATGGATGTTTCGGAAGCTGCGCAGCGCGAAGATCTGCTGCCCATGGGCCTGTCCGAGGGATGCCGCCTGAAGAGGGATGTCCCCAAAGATCAGGCCATCAGCAATGGAGATGTCTTCCTGCCTGAGGGCCGGCTCTGCGATAAGCTCCGTGCCGAACAGAACCAGCATTTCTACGCCCCGGTCCGGGCGTAAGGGACAATCTCAGAGCATGATTTCTTCCAGCATGACCGAACAAAGCGATCGACTCGCCGCTCAACGGGTTGTGGAGAACGATCTCGAATACATGGCCGCGAATCTGGCGGAAGAATTCCCGCGCCTGCAGGGCCGCAGTTTGCTCATCACGGGCGGCGCGGGTTTCTTGGGCCATTATCTGGTGCAGTCCGCGCTCTATTGGAACCGCACCCGTGGCGGCGCCCCCATTGACGTGACCGTCTTCGACAGCTACATCCGCGGCGTGCCTGATTGGTTGAAGAAGCTCGAGGGCGAGCCGCACTTGCAACTGGAGAAACACAACCTCGCCGAGCCGCTCCCGGCGGCAATGGGCGAGTTTCAGTACATCATTCACGCCGCCTCGATTGCTTCGCCCACCTATTACCGCAAGGACCCCATCGGCACCATGGATGCCAACGTCAACGGTCTGCGCAATCTTCTCGATTACGCGCTCGCGCGCAAGAATGCAGGCAAGCCGTTCGAGGGTTTCCTCTTTTATTCGAGTAGCGAAATCTACGGCGACCCGTCGCCCGAGAATATTCCCACCCCCGAGACGTATCGAGGATTGGTCTCCTGCACCGGCCCGCGCGCCTGTTACGACGAGGCCAAGCGCTATGGCGAAACGCTGTGCGTCAACTTTGCGCTCCAGTACGGCGTTCCGGTGAAGGCGGCGCGGCCGTTTAACAATTACGGCCCCGGTCTTAAGATTACCGACCGGCGCGTCCTTCCGGATTTTGCGCGGGATGTCTTGAACGGGCGCGACATCATCATGCTCTCGGATGGGTCGCCCAAGCGCACCTTCTGCTACGTCGCCGATGCCATTTGCGGCTACTACAAGATTCTGGCGAATGGCCGCCCCGGCGAGGCCTACAACATCGGCGTCGAGAAGCCGGAGATTCCGATGCTCGAGCTGGCCGAGAAAGTCGCTGCCCAAGCCCGCGAGCTGTTCGGCTATCGTGGCAGGGTCATTCGTCAGCAGAGTACCGACAAAGACTACTTGCTCGACAACCCCAATCGCCGCTGCCCCATCATTGAGAAAGCGCGCCGTGAACTCGGCTACAACCCGGGCGTTGAAATCGACGAGGGCTTGAAACGTGCGCTGCTCTGGTACGGCGGCAATCGAGTCGCGGAAGAGGCGTAATGAGAGTCTCCGTTATCGGTACCGGCTACGTGGGTTTGGTCAGCGGCGTCTGCCTGGCCGAAAAGGGCCACGAAGTCGTCTGCGTGGACTCCGACGCGTCCAAGGTTGACAGTATCTGCCGGGGGATTCCCCCGATTTTCGAGCGCGATCTCGAGCCCCTGCTGCAGAAGCACATCGGCGGCCGCCTGCGGCCCACCACGGACCTGCGCCGTGCCGTGCTCGACACTGAGCTTTCTCTCATCGCTGTCGGCACACCCTTTTCCGGCAGCGAGATCGATCTGCGCTTCATCCGCGAAGTTGCCCGCCAGGTTGGCGAGGCATTGCGGGACAAGGCTGGCTGCCACGTGGTCGTCGTGAAAAGCACGGTCGTCCCCGGCACTACGGAAAACACCGTGCTCCCGATTCTGGAAGAGGCTTCCGGCAAGAAAGCCGGCAGGGACTTCGGCGTGGGGATGAACCCCGAGTTTCTCACCGAGGGTGAAGCGGTTCATGACTTCATGAACCCCGACCGCATCGTGCTCGGCGGGATTGATGAGCGAAGCGTCGAGAAACTCGGTGAACTGTATGCCGGCTTCGAGGGCGTGCCGGTGATTCGCACGAATCCCAGGACTGCGGAGATGATCAAGTACGCCTCGAACGCTCTGCTCGCCACGATGATCTCCTTCTCCAATGAACTCGCCAATCTTGGCGCGGCGCTGGGCGGCATTGATACGCTCGACGTCATGCGCGGCGTTCATCTGAGCAACTATCTCAGCCTCCCGATGCCGGACGGCAGCCGCAAGATGCCGGGCATCGTTTCGTTTCTTGCCGCGGGATGCGGTTTTGGCGGGAGTTGTCTGCCGAAGGACGTCAAGGCGATCGTCGCCCACGGCCGCAAGGCAGGCCAGCCCATGCAACTCCTCGATTCGGTGATTCAGGTAAACGAGTCGCAGCCGGAGCGCATCGTTGCATTGCTCAAGAAGCAGCATCCGTCGCTCGCCGGCGTGCGCGTTTCGGTGCTCGGTCTTTCCTTCCGGCCGGACACGAACGACATGCGCGAATCCCCGGCCATTCCCATTCTCCGCAAACTCGCGGAGCAGGGCGCGAGGCTCAAAGCCTATGATCCGGCGGCACGGGAGGAGGCGCGCCAACTGTTTCGCGATGGTTCGGTGCGTATTTGCGACGATCTCACCGAGACTCTGCGCGATACCGACGCCGTTGTGCTCGTCACCCGCTGGGAGGAATTCCGGCGGGTTCCGGAGATGCTGCGCCTACACTCGCCACAAGCGCTCTTCGTGGACGGCCGGCGCATGCTCGATAAGACCACCTTTGCCCGTTACGAAGGCATCGGCCTCTAGGCGTGTCATGAAACTGCTTCGGATGGGGAGAAGGAAGAAGCGAGGTCAGCCATGAAAGTTGTTCTTTTTTGCGGAGGACTCGGTTTGCGCCTGCGCGATTACGCCGAGAACATCGCCAAACCCATGGCGACGATTGGTTACCGCCCGATCCTCTGGCACGTGATGAAGTACTACGCTCACTTCGGCCACAAGGACTTTATCCTCTGCTTGGGCCACCGCGCCGACACGATCAAGAATTACTTCGTCCATTACGACGAATATGTCTCCAACGACTTCGTCCTCTCTGCCGGCGGGAAGAACATCGACCTGATCAACCGGGACATTCACGATTGGAAGATCACCTTCGCCGACACCGGCATCAACGCGAATGTCGGCCAGCGGTTGAAGGCTGTCGAAAAATACCTCGAAGGCGAGGACGTGTTTCTTGCCAACTACAGCGACGGCGTGACCGATTTGCGCCTCCCCGAGCAAATCGAGCACTTCCGCAAGAACGACAAAATTGCCAGCTTTCTTTGCGTGCGCCCCAATCTAAGCTACCATCTGGTTTCGCTCAACGGGGGCGGCATGGTGTCCAACATCCAGGACATGAACAAGAGCGACATCCGCATCAATGGCGGCTACTTCATCATGAAGAAGGACATCTTCCGCTACATCAAGGAAGGAGAAGAACTCGTCCACGAGCCTTTCCGCCGCCTCGTGGCCGAACAGCAGCTCCTCGCCTATCCTTACGATGGCTTCTGGGCTTCCATGGATACCTTCAAGGATAAACAATACCTCGACGACCTTTACGCCAAGGGCGCGGCTCCGTGGGAGGTCTGGAAAAACGCCAACGGCCACTGAGCGCCCTCGCATGCTCCCACTCCAATTGGCAAAATCCGTTCGCGGCGCGTGCCAGATCCTTTGTCTCGGCGCCCATTGTGACGATATCGAGATCGGTTGTGGGGGCACGATCCTCGAATTGCTCCGCGCCCGTCGCCATCTCGATTTTCACTGGGTGGTGTTCAGTTCCGGGTCCGATCGCGCGCGCGAGGCGCGCCGCAGTGCCGGTCTGTTTCTTCGCGGCGCGAGGCGTCAGAACGTCGCCATTCTCGATTTCCGCAACAGTTTTTTCCCGTTTCAAGGCACCGACATCAAGGAGTACTTCGAGGAGCTGAAGCAGGAACTCTCCCCCGATCTGATCTTCACGCATACCCGGCATGATTTGCACCAGGACCATCGCCTCATCAATGAGCTCACCTGGAATACCTGGCGCAATCACCTCATCCTCGAGTACGAGATTCCCAAGTACGATGGGGACCTCGGCGCGCCCAATTTCTTTGTGCCCTTTGGCCGGAGAATCTGCGACCGAAAAGTGCGGTTCTTGATGGATTGCTTTGGGACCCAACGGGATAAGCACTGGTTCACGAAGGATACGTTCCAGGGACTGATGCGATTGCGGGGCATCGAGGCGAATTCCCCCGGAAAGTACGCTGAGGCGTTTTATTCGCGGAAGTTGGTGCTCGAACCGTAGGGGGATACAAGCTCGCCGCTCGTTCGGAGGTCAGCCATGAACAACGGGGTGCGCAGGCCGCGCGTGAGCATCGGGATGCCGGTCTATAACCGCGAAAAGTATGTGGGCGCCTCCATCGAAGCGCACCTGAACCAGACCTTCGGCGATTTCGAGCTAATCCTCACCGATAATGCTTCCACTGACGGCAGCGAGGAAATCTGCCGCGCTTACGCCGCTCGGGATCCCCGCGTCCAGTATTTTCGGAATCCGCAGAACCTCGGCGCCGCGGGCAACTACCGCCGCTGCTTCGAGCTTTCTTCCGGGGAGTACTTCCGCTGGACTCCCTCCGACGACCTCGTGAGTCCAAATCTTCTCGAGCGCGCCGTGGAAGCGCTGGATCGCGATCCTTCGATCTTCGTCGCATATCCCCGGACAAAACTCATCGACGCCGAAGGCAAAATCATCGGGGATTTTGAGGAGCGGCTGCTTCTCATGGACGACCGGGCCAGCGAGCGCTGGAAGGGTGTGTTGCGCAATATTCGCTTGGGTAATCTGCACTATGGGTTGAACCGCGCCGAAAAATTCCGCAAGACGGGCTTGATGCGTAACTACTCCGGAGGCGATTTCCCCCTGATTGCAGAGATGTCGCTGTACGGCAAATTCTATGAGATCCCCGACGCGTTCTTTTACCGCCGCATGCACGAGGAAGCCTCCAGCGCGCTGAAGAGCAATTCGGACGTGATGGCGTTCTATGATCCACGGAAGCGCGAGAAGGTCTTTCTGCGGAACTGGGTGCATCTCGGTGCCAACCTCCGCTCGGTGTGGCGTGCGCCCCTCCCGGTTTCTGAGAAACTCCGCATCTACGGATTTGAAGGCCGGCGAATCATTTGGAGCCGCAAGGAGTTCGTCGGTGAGTTGACCGGCGCTTTGACATACGGCGCGCGGAAGCTCATTCATCCATCACGCCCGCGCTCGGTTTCAGTGTGATCCAGTACGAATCGCCCGGGAAATGGAACATGACCTGGCTGCGCCGGGCCCTACTCGCGCCGGCCAACCTTTTCCCTTTCACTCAGACAGGCCGGCCCATGGGCAGGTGGCGGAGACCTACCCGCCATCCTTCAGGTTGAACGTGCAGCGCACGGATCGACCAGGGAAGAACCCTGCACGACTTTGCCACTCTTTTTCCATCCGATGTCACTAGAGTTTCTCCATAACCTCTCAACACGCTGATTCTACAGTTGTTACGCGAACGGCCGTTTGGCACAAGTACTGCTCCTCTCAGCAGCGTGAAAATAGCCCTCTTGCTTCTTGGCGGCCTGCCCGAAACTGGCAAGCTAGCTCTTTTAGGGGTGGTCCTAATCACGGCCGCCGTGACACTCCGTAAGCTCTTCATTCCCAACCAACCCATACTGAGTACGTCGTCCAAGGTGAACGCCGAGTCGAAGTGACCTCTCGGGCGGATTCAGAGCAATTCTCCTCCTGGTTCCGTTTGGTTGAAGGCGCTGCGTTTATTGTCTGAAGTACAAGGGGTCGCACTCGCCTCGACGCGCGATCCTGCAGCGCGTAGAATCGGTGTGCGATGGCCATCATCCATAAGGTATCTCGGCGCCACTTTATGATTGGCGGCGCGGCGACTGGCGCCGGACTTCTGTTAGCCGTTCACTTCCGGACTCGGTTGGATGAGCCCGCCTCTCCGCGCAAAGGCTCTTTTGCCCCGAATGTTTGGCTACAAGTCGCGACGGATGGGACCATCACGATTTGGGTCGCCAGAACCGAGATGGGCCAGGGGGTGCGGACTTCTCTCCCTATGTTAGTCGCCGAAGAACTCGAAGCCGACTGGGAGAAGGTTCGAGTTGAACAGGCCCCGACGAATCTGGCATTTGGCAATCAGGAAACGCAGGGCAGCCAAAGCGTGCGAACTTCCTGGGAGCCTTTGCGGCTTGCCGGTGCGACTGCCCGCCACATGCTCGTCGAAGCGGCCGCCGAAAACTGGGGCGCCAGTATGGGCGTTTGTCGCGCCGAGAACAGCTTTGTCATTCACACCCACACGGGACAGAAGCTGTCGTACGGCGAGCTTGCTGCGGCGGCTTCCCGCCGCTCCGTCCCCTTCAATGTGCGGCTCAAGGACCCTAAGGACTTCCGCCTGATTGGCAGACCTGTCCCACGGGTGGATTCGCCTTCCAAGGTGAACGGGACCGGTGTTTTTGGAACCGATGTGCGGCTCCCGGGAATGTTTTTCGCCACTGTTTTACGCTGCCCCGTCATGGGCGGAAAACTGGAGAGTGTCGACACCACGAAGGCCAAGCAAGTGCCTGGCGTGCGTGCGGTTCTGAAGATCCGCTCCGGCATCGGCGTGGTTGCCGATTCCACTTGGGCCGCGTTCGAAGGTCAACGCGCGCTCGACGCGAAGTGGGACGAAGGTCCGCACGCTGGGCTTTCTACTCAGGGTATCGAACGTCTTCTCGAACAGCTTGAAGATCACCTGGCAGCTTTGGTGCGTCGCGAGGGAAACCCTGAGGAAGCATTTGCCATGGCGGCACAGCGACTCGACGCCGTTTACCGTGTGCCCTATCTCGCGCATGGCACGATGGAGCCCATGAATTGCACGGCGGACGTACATTGGGACCGCTGTGAAGTCTGGGTGCCCACACAGCATCCAGAGCGTTTTCGCCAGGAGGCAGCGCGTCTGTGCCGGCTCCCGACCCGCCGAGTGGCTTTGCATTCAACACTCGCGGGAGG
Organism: Candidatus Acidiferrales bacterium; assembly: GCA_049514555.1. Lineage (GTDB taxonomy): Bacteria > Acidobacteriota > Terriglobia > Acidiferrales > UBA7541 > JBEKUY01. The sequence continues at coordinate 8,345 of JBEKUY010000004.1, read as the reverse complement.
CGGCGACGGCAGGCGGCTCGAGTCGGACGTCCTCGCCGACCCGATCGAACTCTCCCGGGCCGTGGGCCGGCCCGTCCAAGTCGTCTGGACCCGCGAAGATGATATCCGGCACGACTACTATCGCGCCGCGGCTCATCTGCGCATGCGCGCTGGCCTGGATTCCGCCGGCCGGCCGACCACCTGGATGCATCGCGTGATTTCCCCATCCATCCGAGCGCGGTTCGGCCCGCTCAAGGGCGGACTCGACGACATGGCCTACGAAGGCGCGCCGGAGGTCCTGTACGACATCCCCAATCTGTTGATCGATTACATCAACCCGGAGATCCCGGTTCCCGTCGGGAACTGGCGCTCCGTGAGCCTCACGTTCAACATCCTGGCGAGGGAGTGTTTCATAGACGAGTTGGCTGCCGCTGCGCACCGTGACCCTCTTTCTTTGCGGCTGGAATTGCTGCGCCATTTGCCGCGACACCGTGCCGTGCTCGAACTGGCGGCTCGGAAAGTGGGTTGGGGGAAGCCGTTGCCTCGCGGGCAAGGGATAGGGATCGCCATGCTTGCGTTCTATGACAGCATTGCCGCGCAAGTCGCCGAGGTCGCCATTGAGAAAGACGGCACGTTGCGCGTTCCTCGCGTGGTCTGCGCTGCCGATTGCGGCCTAATCGTGAACCCGAAAACGGTTGAGGCGCAACTCGAGGGAGGCATGGCATTCGGGTTGGGGGCGGCGCTCAAAGGTGAAATTACCATCGATAAGGGCCGCGTCCTGCAAAGTAATTTCCATGATTACGATGTTCTGCGCATCGGGGAGATGCCGGCCGTGGAAACGTATCTTGTTCCCAGCAGCGCGCAACCCGGTGGCGTGGGCGAACTCGGCGTCCCCACGATCGCCCCGGCTGTCTTAAATGCCATATTTGCCGCCACCGGGAGACGCATCCGCCAGTTGCCGCTTCGCACCGCCGATCTGCGCACTTCCTGAATACCCGCCCTTCAGTCGTCTGCGAACGCCGATGAGTCCTCCTCCCCGGCCCTAGAGCACGCTTATGCTTCGCCTGGTCACAGCCGCACCTTAACTGTTCGCGCCAGCGGAACCGGTCACCGCGATTCCCTACCGCCCGCGCGCCACCGTTCCCCCCAGCTAAGTTGTGTCCCTGTCCCGGCGTACGCCTGTTGGCATGCGCTCTGAATGGGCCTCGCATCGGATCGGGCGGCTGGCCGTCGAAGCTTTCGGATTCGGACCTGCGCTCCTCGAGTTAGGTACATGCCGAGCAACTGAGGTCCGTCCCTTTGGGGCATTACACCCCGACAGGCTCATCTTCCGAGCCAGGCTCGCTTGGCCAAAGGCATGACCACGGCCTTTCCCCTATAATGCTGCGGAGACTTGTCCATGCGCAGAGAACCAGACGATTTCCGTTGGAGAGAACTTTTCCACCGGCCGCTCCTCGACACCGATGTTGTTCGGCTGAGTGGGGCCAACGCTGGCAAAACTATCCTGTTGACGGGTGCGGGCGGCTCGATTGGCTCTGCACTGGCCAAGGCAATTCTTGCGTCTGGCCCCCGGTTGCTGATCCTTCTCGATCATTCCGATCACAATCTCCATGGGATCCAGAACGTCCTCGCGGCCGCCTCAAACCGAGCGCCGTTCATTTCGTTTCTTGGCGATGTTTGCGACGCCCCGTTGCTTGCCGAAGTGCTTGAAGAGTATCGCCCCGACACCATTTTCCATGCGGCGGCTTTCAAGCATGTTCCGCTCATGGAAATCAATCCCTTCGCGGCCGTGCGAAACAATTCCATGGGAACCTACCGCCTGGCGACCGCGGCAATGGAACACCAGACTCCGCGAATGATCATGATTTCCACGGACAAGGCGGTCAATCCGCACAGTGTGATGGGAGCGTCAAAGCGGATCGCCGAACTCATCCTGCTGGCTTTGAATAACCGGGGAACGCGCATGAGCGCCGTCCGGATGGGGAATGTCGTGGGTACGCAAGGCAGCGTCGTTCCGCTGTTCCTCGGGCAGATTGCCCGGGGCGGACCGGTGACCGTCACGCACCCGCGGGTGCGCAGGTACCTCGTCACACTGCTCGAGTCGGTTGAGGTGATACTGAAGGTCGCCTCGCTGGAGAACGAGGACGGCATCTTCGTCCCGGAAATGGGCAGTCCCATCAAGATCGTGGACCTGGCCAACTACTTGATTCGGAACGCGGGCTCCGCGCCGTCACAAGAGATTTCCGTTGCGTTTACCGGGCTTCGTCCCGGAGACAAGATGACGGAAGATCTCATTTCCGAAAGAGAATCTCTCGGACCCGGCACCGATGGTAGTATTCACCGAGTCAGCGGCCTAGGAATCCCGCGAGACACGTTGGAAGCTGCCATGAGGGAGCTTGCCGGGGCTGTATGCCGCCGCGATCTTGCGGCTCTCCTGGACACCATCCGGCGCATGGTGCCTAAATATCAGCCAAGCCGCGCCGTGCTCGAGCAGTTGAGTATCTCCTTGGCTGGAGCGCGAAAGGCATGAAACGCAAGATCGCCGTCATCACCACGTCGCGCGCCGATTACAGCCACCTCTACTGGCCGCTGAAAGACCTCTCGGAGCATCCGGACGTGGACCTGAGGATTCTCGCCCTCGGGTCGCATCTCTCGCCCGAGTTCGGCAACACCATTCAGGAGATCGAGAAAGACGGCTTCCGGATCGATGCCCGCATCGAGTGCCTGCTGAGTTCCGACACCGACGTGGGCATGGCCAAGACCATCGGCGTGGCCGCACTGGGTCTCGCCGATGCGCTGGGCCAAATGCGCCCCGACCTGCTCCTGCTGATTGCCGACCGTTACGAAATGCTGGCTCCCGCTTCGGTGGCGCTCGCGCTGCGCATTCCCATCGCGCACATCGAAGGAGGAGAGATCAGCGAGGGCGCCATTGATGATGCCGTTCGGAACGCGCTCACGAAGATGAGCCACGTGCACTTCACCTCCACTCACGAAGCGCGCCGCCGCATCATCGCCATGGGAGAAGAGGAGTGGCGCGTGCATCGAGCGGGCGCCCCGTCTCTCGACCACCTGCGCCGCCGAACCCTGTACTCCCGCGAAGAATTGGAAGGCCGACTGGGGATGCGTCTCGACCAGCCGACGATTCTTGTTTCGTACCATCCCGTGACCGTCCTGCGCGACCCGGCTCAAGAAGCGGACGCCTTGATTGCCGCGCTCGGCGCCCTCCCGGAGCAGATTCTGTTCTGCTACCCCAACGCCGACGCCGGAAGCCGGTCTCTCGTCGAACGCACCAAGTCCTTCCTGTCGGCCCACCCGCGCGGACGCGTGTTCGTCAATCTGGACGCGCTGACCTATTGGAGCCTCCTCAGGCACGTGGACGTGTTCGTGGGCAACTCGAGCAGCGGAATCATGGAGACGCCCTCCTTCGCGCTGCCCACCGTGAATGTCGGCCTGCGCCAACAGGGCCGCGAACGCGCCCTCAACGTCGTGGACGCTGCGGCGGACGTCGGCTCGATCCTGGAAAAAATCCGGTTGGTAAGGAGCGGCGAATTCCGCCGCTCTCTCGAAGGCATGACCAATCCGTATGGGGACGGCCGCGCCGCGGAAACGATCGTGCGTGTGCTGACGAGCGTTCCCTTGGGACAGGACCTGTTCATGAAGCGTGCCGTCAGCTTGCCCGTTGCGGCGAAGGCCGGCTGAGATGACGCCGGCAATGCGAATACCGCTCGCCGCTCCCGATATCCACGAATCGGACATCGCCGCGGTGGCCGGCGTTCTTCGCACCCCCCGTTTGAGTCTGGGGCCGAAGCTCGAGGAGTTTGAGCGCGGGCTGGCCGAATACATCGGAGTTCCTCATGCAGTTGCGGTCAGTTCCGGCACCGGCGCTCTCCACCTATGCATTCGCGCGCTGGGCATTGGCGAAGGAGACGAAGTAATCGTTCCCTCGTTTGCCTTCGTCGCCGTAGCCAACGCTGTGCGGTACGAACGAGCGCTTCCGGTCTTCGTGGACATTGAATCAGGAACCCTCAATCTCGATCCTGCCACGATCGAAGCCGCGATCACCCCGAAGACTCGCGCCATCCTCGTCGTACATACCTTCGGATGTCCTGCCGAACTCGCGGAAATCATCCGCATTGCCCGCAAACACAGCCTGTTCGTTATCGAAGACGCCTGCGAAGCGATCGGTGCGGAGTACGACGGGCACAAGGTCGGAGCTCTCGGAGATGTGGGGGTCCTCGGCTTCTATCCGAACAAGCAAATCACCACCGGAGAGGGCGGAGCTGTTGTGACCCGAAACCCCGTCGTCGCCGCGTTGGTCCGCTCGCTGCGCAATCAGGGGCGCGGCGATTCCGAGGATTGGTTCGAGCATTCGCACCTCGGCTACAACTACCGCCTTTCAGAAATGCATGCTGCGTTGGGAATCGAACAACTCAAGCGGATCGGCGGCATTCTGACCCGCCGGGAGGCGATTGCCCGCGGCTACCACGAGCGTTTGAGCGGCGACCCCCATCTCATTCTGCCCCCACTGAGCCTGCCGCGCCGCCGAATCGGTTGGTTTGTCTACGTCGTGCGCTTGGCCGCTCATCTTCCTCAAGACCGGCGCGACTGGATTCGAGAGGGGATGATTTCCCGGGGAATCGGCTGCGGCCGGTATTTCGCGCCCATTCACTTGCAGCCCATCTACCAATCGGATGTTTATCGGAGACACGAACTTTCCGTCACCGAGTGCAGCGCGGCGCGCACATTGGCCTTGCCCTTCTTCAACCGGATGAGCGACGCACAGATGGACGAGGTCTGCGAGGTGCTCGGCCAGTTGCTCCGCAGTCCCGGCTGACATAGGCCCGGTTCTTTGCGATCGCCGGGGTCTCTTCGACGGGTTTTCCTTGTACGCCCTTCGGCTCGGAACTTTAAGACGGAAATGTTGGTTGAAAAGCTGGCCGATTGGGGAGCAAGATTTGAAGGTCAACACGGACAAGGTGGATGTGGCCCTGGTGCTGATCGGCCGCAGCAATTCTCCCTGTGGCGCCCGCCGCACCCCAGGCGCCATGTATTCGCCGCAAGACGGGCCATCGAAGGGGCGTTTCCAGTGAGGGCATGCCTGAAAAACCGCATGATGCTTGGTGTTTTGGCAACGATGGCGCTGCATTTCGCCGGTGGATGTGGCGGGGGTTCCAACCCTGCTCCGCCACCGCCTTCGCAAGGGCAAGCCGCCACACCGGTTTTCAGTCCGCTGGCAGGCACCTACCCAGCGGCGCAATCCGTGACCATTACGGACACGACTCCGGGAGCGGCGATCCATTACACGACTGATGGCAGCACGCCGACTACATCATCCGCGATGTACACGGCGGCAATTCAGGTCTCCTCGACGGAAACGATTGAAGCCATCGCTGTGGCCAGCGGGTTTACGAACAGCGCTGTGGCCGCGGCCACCTATACGATTCAGGCCCAGCAAGGTGCGACGCCCATTCTCGTCCAACACACAAGCAACTCCAGCACTGTAGGCAACGTCGCCAGCAGTTACACCTTCCAGCTTCCGAACGGCACACAGATGAGGAACTGCATCGTCGTGGGATTCACCTTCAGCAGCGGCTACGGTGCTACGCCAACGGTCAGCGACGACAAAAGCAACGCCTACTCCATCGTCACGAGCAAGGACGACGGCAACCAGTTCGTTGCGCTCGCCCGCGCTCTGGACGTGGCGTCGGGAACGCGCCAGATCACCATCACCTTCACCGGAGGATCGCCCACTCACGTCGCTGCCGCCGCCTCGGAGTTCTACAACGTGGCCACCTCGAGCGCCGACGACGGCGACAGCGCGAACAGCGGGACGGGCACGAGTGTGGCGGCGGGGAGCCTCTCAACGGCGAACGATGGCGACTTGATCTATCAGTATGCGGTGCAGGATACCTCTTCGAATGCCATCACCTCGTGGACGCAAGGATCGGCCCCCTGGACCTTGCTCAGCGCGGACATCCTGGACAGCACCGTGGCGCAATATCAAGTGCAGGCCGCACACGGCTCGATCAACCCCGCGCTCACGATGTCGCCGTCGAACAATTGGAACTCGATCGCCATCGCCCTGAAGTCGGCAAGCGCGGGGAATGCGCCTCCGGCTGGGATTCGCATCGTGCATATCCAGCACAATTCCATTCCACAGAGCTTTGGCCCGACGCCCATCACGATTCAGTTCCCATGTTCGGGGAACCTGATCGTCTCGGTGTTCCACGGGATCAGCGGATACACGATTTCGGGCGTAAATGACGGCGCGAACACATATACGTCGACCGGTCCGTCGGTGCATGGAACGGGAGCATCGGGAGAAGCGCAAATGTTCTACGCGAGAAGCGCATCTTCTTCCACCACGCTCGTGCAGACCTACACCATGGCGGGACTGAATGATTCGGGGGGCTCGACCGTGGTCCTCTACGATGTGACGGGAGCCTCCGCGTCGCCTTTCGACAAGATCGGCACACTCGTTGGTCAGCAGACCGTGTCTGGCGATTTCAGTTCGGCTTCGGTGACGCCGGGGAGTGCAGGCGGTCTGGTCATTGCAGACGTCACCGTCGAGTCGAACACGATCGTGGGAGTATCTCCGGGGCTTTTTGATTCTGCCACGACATTGCCGACGATTGCGGTCAGTCCGGTGGATCAAAATAACGGGTTCGCGCACAACTACAACTCGGATACGAGTCCGGAGACGTTCAGTTGGACAACTTCCGGCGGTCCAGTGTCCTGGTGGGCCTCGCTTGCCGCCGCGTTCCATTGATCCGGCGGGGCTTCACGGTGTCGTAGATACAGCGGCCGTTTGAAAACGTTTCGGCGCCGCTGCTGGAGGCTTTCCGGCGGACGAGAGCAATTCATCCGCCATCTTGCCATTGCCGCCCAAGGCTGTTCAGGACGATGCGGTTTGCCTGCACTCGTTCGGCCTTAGGAGGTGCACACCCGGCGCGTGAGGGACAATACCAGCCCTTTCAGCTTTGCTTCAACGCTTCCTCGAGGGTCGATTTTCAAGGGTCGCGAGTCACTTCCGTTGGGCGTCGCTGACGGATTCTCTCTCCTGAATTCTCTCCCTAAGTTGGACCGAACTTGTACGGAACGTCATTCCTCCCTAGACATTCGGTTAAAAGAGCGCGAGTTGTTCTCTTCTATACAGTCTTGCGGGAAACTTTCTTGGTAGGGTGAACGTGGCCGCGGAACGCCCCGATCGAGATGGTGTTTCGACGTGAATGTGAAACCAAAGAAACTCAAATTGCCTTGCCGCCGATGCAAGATTATTCTCACCAGGTGGTGGCCATGGCCAGCGTTGGCCACCTCGCGTGACACCTCCCCGAATGATGTGCCCCAGTCCCGGGTGAGGAATCTGCGAGAAGAGTCAGGAGTTCCCCGTCCCACCCGGCCCGTAAACGGGAGATCTTTGCTCAACAGTCAAGTCGACGAAGCAAAACCCTAGGGAGAAAGTGTGTGCACATGTCTAAGCAAACAGTCATTTGTATGAGATTGAGCCCCCTAGCAGAAATCGGGGCAGCGTTCCGAATCGCCCTGCGGGCACTTCCGGCCATCGCGGGGGCTTCTTGCCTCATGCTGTGGGCAGGAACATCGCAGGCGGCCGTAAACTTCGTGCAAGCCGCGGGTTCGACAAACGATTCTGCTGGTTCGTCCATCTCCCAGGCCTTTGGTTCACCCAACGCCGGGGGGAACCTCATCGTTGTCGCCGCGAGTTGGGGAGACAATCCGGCTTCGTCTATCAGCGCCTCGGACACGTGGGGCAATACCTACTTTTTGGCCACCAGCGACTTTGACTCCAACAATCGCCAGGGACTTGCAGTCTTCTACGCCCCCAACATTCATTCGGGGGCCAACACCGTGACCGTCAGATTCGGACAGGCGGATGCTTACCGCCGGATCATCGTCAGCGAGTACAGCGGTGTTGCCACGGCTGCTCCGCTGGATGCAACCGCGAAACATCAAGCCGCTGGAACCAAGACAGCCAACGGCGTGACCAGCTCTCCCGCAACGACCACGGCCAACGGCGACCTCATCTTCGGCGCGGTCATGGACGACTCGGGCAATTTTGGCTCGATTACTGCCGGGACGGGATTCACCCGGCGAGCCGTCCTCAACAACATGGATACCGCCACCGAGGATCGTGTGCAGACAACAGCGGGATCGCTTGCTGCAACCTTTACGTTTAGCCGGGCCGACTACTACCTGGCACAGATGGTGGCCTTTCGAGCTGCCTCTTCGGGCACGGGCGGCAGTCCTAGTCTGTCTTCTTTGGCGTGCACCCCAACGACGTTGTCCTCGGGCGCGGCGAGCGCTTGCACCGTCACCCTGACGCAGGCTGCCCCCGCGGGCGGGACCGC
>JBEKUY010000003.1:0-399091 GCA_049514555.1 Candidatus Acidiferrales bacterium | reverse complement strand
TCAACGCGTCCGCCGCAAACGCCAGCGGCTTCCTCCTAGTCTCCTTATCGGAAACGCCTCGCATTTAATTCTTCGTCTTCCAGAGAACTGCTCGGCCGAGGCGTTTCCGATCAAGGCTAGCGACCACCCGGGAGTCATCGTGTGGCGGTTGGTAGTGTCCTAATTTGAGTTTCTAGATTTTTACGGCGTTGGGCGCCGTAAATGTCTCGTCGTTCACATTGCCGGTGTTCAATACGCCCTTCGGTTCAAAGCAAAGAACTTCGGCTTCTTCATCCGCACAGGTACGGTGCTCGACTCCGCGAGGAACCACAACGCATTCTCCCGGGCCCATTGAGACTACATGGTCTCTGAACTCGACGCGAAAATTCCCCTTCCAGACCAAGAACAGCTCATCCTCGTGTTCATGATGATGCCAAGGAAACTGTCCCATCACTTTGACAATTTTGACCTCCTGACCGTTCAAAGCCGCAACGACTTTGGGTCGCCAATGTTCGGTGAATAAGCCAAATTTCTCGTTCAGATTGATCTTGGTTGTCATAACCTTAGTCTCTCGACCACAACGATTGTCGCCCTTCACCGGTCGAAATTCAAATTAGGACACTACCGGGAGCCTGCTCACCTTGACATTCTACTGGAAGCTCTGTATCCTCACCTAGAATGCCTACCAAAGAACAGAAGGAGCGTATCGAGCTGCTGCAGGGCACCCTGGACCTGCTGATCCTGCGCACGCTGCTCCTGGGGCCGACGCACGGCCACGCCATCGCCAAGGCGATCGAATTCAACTCGGACGATGTGTTGCAGGTCGAACAGGGGTCGCTTTACCCGGCGCTGCACCGGCTCATCAAGCGAGGATGGATTTCGGTCGAAGAGGGCACCTCCGAGAACAATCGCCGGGCCAAGTTCTACCGGCTGACGGCCAAGGGCCGGCGACAACTAGCAGTCGAGACCAGCAAGTGGGACAAGCTGGCGGGAGCGATCGCGCGGATTCTCCGGCCGGCGGAGCAGGATGGCAAACCATGAGGCGCCGCAGGCGCATGTTGGAGGATCTCGAGCGGGACATCCGGGACCACATCGAGTTGGAGACCCGGGACAACATCGAGCGCGGCATGTCGCCGGAGGAAGCGCGCTATGCGGCTTTGCGCAAATTCGGCAACGTGACGCGGGTTAAGGAAGAGACGCGGGAGATCTGGAGTGTCGTCTGGCTGGAGCAGCTACTGCAGGATGTCCGCTACGGCCTGCGCATGCTGTGGAAGTCTCCCGGCTTCACGGCCGTCGCTGTGCTCACTTTGGCCCTCGGCATCGGCGCAAACACGGCGATCTTCAGCGTGATCAACTCGGCCCTGCTCCAACCTTTGCCATATCCTCATGCCGAACAACTCGTGGATATTATGGAAACGCTCCCGGAAGGTCGGCCCAATGGGTCCGTGTCGGGAGGGGCTTTCAAAGACTGGCGCGACCACAGCTCCAAGTTTGCCCAGCTCAGCATCTATGAAGACATTCGCCGAAATCTGACGGGGATGGGGACTCCGGAGCGCGTTACCGGGTTGCAGGTCTCCGCCGAGTTCCTGTCAGTGCTGGGAGTCGCTCCGACCGTTGGTCGTGGCTTTGCTGCTAACGAAGCTACCGTAGGCGGCAACAATCATGTCATCTTGTTGACACATCAGTTCTGGCAAAGCCATTACGGTGGGGACGCAGGAGTTGCTGGCAAGATGGTCTCACTCGACCAAATTCCATACACCGTCATTGGTGTGCTTCCCCCGCGCGCGCTGTTACAGGATGAAGTCCAATTTCTTATTCCCGAGGTTATTGATGCTCCCGGCGTTAATTGGGGGCGCGCCGGTCACTGGCGGCGGGTGGTTGGACGCCTATTGCCGGGAATCACCGCGTCCGAGGCGCAGGTTGAGCTTCGGGGAATCAAGCAACAACTTACAACGGAATATCCGGCGTTCAAGAAAGACTGGAGTGTCGCGGTAACCCCTCTCCAGGAGATCTTTGTGGGAGGTACCCGTCCGATGCTCGTCCTCATCTTCGGCGCGGTGGCCCTGGTCCTATTGATCGCCTGCGCGAATGTTTCTAATTTGCTGTTGGCTCGTGGCAACGCTCGTTCGAGAGAGATGGCTGTTCGGATTGCGCTGGGCGCTCCCTCGTGGCGGATCGTGAGGCAAATGCTGACCGAGAGCATTTTGCTCGCAATGTCAGGATGCGCGCTTGGCTTGTTGCTTGCGACATTCGGCATCACGTTATTGACGCGGATGGTGGCAGAGCAGCTTCCCCAGATCCTGCATCCTCAACTCGATATAGGTGTCCTGTTGTTTTCAATTCTCGTCGCGTGTGCTTGTGCGCTTCTGTTTGGAATCCTCCCTGCGTGGCGCGCGGCTAAAGCGGATGTGAACCACGCCTTAAAGGAAACCGAACGCGGAGCGGCGTCGCGCTCAAAAAGACGGTCGCAATCCTTCCTGGTGGTGTCCGAGTTTGCGTTCACCCTGGTATTGCTAATCGGTGCGGGCTTGTTCCTTCGCAGCTTCATTCGACTGATGGAGATCGACCCCGGTTTCAATCCCAGACACACCCTCGCATTCGACCTCTCGTTTCCCGGGGCAAAATACCCGCACGATGAAGACCGCCTGCGCTTTACCAACGACTTGACCGGGCGCATCCGGAGTCTGCCGGGAGTTGAATCGGTCGGTACGATTTCCACGTTGCCGCTGAGCGGCAGGGAACGGGGTGAATACCTTAGTCGGACGGACAAACCTCAATCACCCACGCAATATCTTGCCGGGGTCGATAGTGTGGATGGTGATTATTTTTCAACCATGGGAATCAAGCTGCGGCGCGGACGCGTTATCACGGAAGCGGACAACATCCCGACTGCGCCGCCGGTTCTGGTAATTGATAGTCGCGTCGCACAGGACCTCTACCCCAACGAGAACCCCATTGGCCAGCATCTGGATTTATTGGGCAAGTCATGTGAGATTGTGGGCATCGTTGGGCCAGTTCGTCAGCGGGACATCGAGCATGATCCTCGCCCAAGAGTGTATGCCGCTCAAGCTCAGATTCCCACTGCACCCAGCATCGTCATTCGGACCACACTGCCGCCCTTATCACTCGCGGAGACAGTTCGAAAGACCGTACTTGAAGCAGACCCCGATCAGCCCATCGCCAACGTTCGAACCCTGGAACAGGCTGTCGACAAGTCGCTGGCGGCCAGACGCACGACGCTGATCTTATTGGGCTTGTTTGCGACGGTCGCAATCGGCCTCGCGTGCATCGGCATATACGGCGTGATGTCCTATGCAATTGGTCAGCGAGCCCGCGAACTCTGCATTCGCACCGCTCTTGGAGCGCGACGCCGCGACATCATGCGGCTGGTTCTAAGAGGAGGGATGAAACCATCAATCATGGGCATCGTGGTTGGTCTGACTGGTGCGTTTGCTCTGGCGCGCTTCCTTGAGAGCCAGCTATTCGAAGTCAAGGCTCTTGACCCGTTGGTCTATATTGCGTCGGTCTGCTTGCTCGGGCTCGTGGCTGCTCTGGCCATTTACTTTCCCGCGCGCCGAGCGGCCAAAGTCGATCCTATGGTGGCGCTGAGGTATGAGTAGCGTTCGTGTCTCTAACGAAATGTCTTCTTGAATGAATCGAGGTCAACGCCATGAATACCCTGTGGCAGGAAATGCGACAGTCTCGTGACAGCATGATTCGCACTGCTGCCGTTCTTCTCTTCATTGCGGCGTGGATGCCAGCGCACGCCCAGTATGCTCCGGGCAGACCGGAGTGGAACCGGCCCATCGAACCGTTCCGGATTGTGGGCAATCTCTATTATGTCGGAGCTTCTGACGTTTCTTCGTATCTGATCACGACACCCGAGGGGCACATCCTCGTGGATAGCGGTTTCCGGGAAACGGTCCCGATCATTGAGGCGAACCTCAAGAAGCTTGGGTTCCGGATGGAAGATGTCCGCTTACTGCTGACCAGCCATGGCCATTATGACCACGTGGGCGGAATGGCTGAGATCAAGGCGCGAACGAAGGCACGCTTGCTGGCGAACCCCGCGGAGGTCCCGCTGCTCTCGCGTGGTGGCAAGGGTGACTTCGCGTTCAAAGATTCTTACCCATATCCGCCGGTGACGCCCGATGGATTACTGCGGGATGGAGAGGAGGTCGGCTTGGGCGGCACTATTCTGACCGCGCACTTCACACCGGGGCACACGAAGGGTTGCACATCGTGGACAGCAACGATCCAAGAGGGAGGACGGCCCTATCGCGTGGTCATTGCGTGCAGCCTCACGGCCCCAGACTATCGGCTGGTGGATAACCCGCAGTATCCCGAGATGATTGCGGATTTTGAGGCGACGTTCGCCAAGCTGCGGGCCTTGCCGTGTGATGTCTTTCTCTCTTTGCATAGTTGGGACTTCGGCTTGCGACGGAAAATTCAAGCGAGAGGAAACGACCCCAGCCACAATCCCTTTGTTGATCCGGAAGGCTACTGGAACTTCATTGACAAAGCGCAGGCGGCAATTCGAAGGCAGGTTGAGGAGCAGAGGCGGAAGTGAGTTTAGTCCCGCGACTCCGGCGGGAAACACGGCTTCTTCGCTAGATGATGAACGATTGGAGACTACGTAGGAATAGCGGTTGTTTGCAGTCTCTGTCCCTGTGGCAGGGATTCACGTCCAGTTTTCTCGTACCGAGCGCGAAAAACGGGCAGGTCAACTGATTGTGTTGACAGGGCTTAGAAAACAGTTGGTGGGCCCGCCAGGATTTGAACCTGGGACCAACGGATTATGAGCCGATGAGTCTCAATTCCTGCTGACATCGTTGGATTGGCCTTGAATGCCCCCGGCGCGGTTTCCGTAGAGCCGCCATTCCTCGCATAAACGTCTGGGGGCTTGCGAACGCCCCCGCACCCACGTGGGCCGATAGTCCGCAAGTTTTATTTGTAGACTTTCCTGGAGATTGACGGCGAACTCGGAAGCTATTCCGGGCCAGAAGTCCCGTTCGAGGAAGTGTGGTGCTGGTGGATGCTGCTCGCGCTCTGATGTCCTCGAACGCCGTTTCTGGACCATAAGGTGGGTCAGACGCTTGTCCGATGTCGCGACCTCTCGTCCACTGGCATGCTCGCTTCCTATTGACAGTCTGTATGTCGATCAGTATTATTCCTATAGAGTGCCGATAGGAGATACGTCTTGGACTCTGAACCAACAACCCTGTTGCAAGGGACTTTGGACCTGCTGATCTTGAAATCCCTTATCGCTGGCGAGATGCACGGCTTGGGAATCTCCCGTCGAATCCAGCAGATTACCGGCGGTACATTTGACGTTAAGCCAGGCTCGCTCTTTCCCGCCCTTCACCGAATGGAGGAAGAGGGTTGGATTTCCTCCTTTTGGGGAGAGTCCGCAAACAACCGCCGCGCGAAATACTACCGCTTGACCAAGCCTGGACGGATGCAACTCGAAGTCGAAACCAAGCGATGGGGCCGCATTTCTTGGGCTATCGCGCAAGCTTTGGAAGCGTCTTAGAGAGGTGTTCAGCATGCCGCTCTTTGTGAAAGTGCGAAGTTTCCTGCGAAATCTCTTTTCAACTCGCCGTGTGGAGGCAGACCTCGACGAAGAAGTTCATTCCCACCTCGAAATGCTGACCGAGGAACACATTCGTGCGGGCATGTCACCGAAGGAAGCGCAGCGTGCCGCGCGGATCGAACTTGGCGGCATCGAACAGGTGAAAGAACGGGTTCGCCAAAAGCGCACTGGCAATGGGCTGCACTCCGTGATCTCCGATTGCCGTTACGGTGTTCGACAGCTCCGCAAGAACCCCGGGTTCACCATCGTCGCCGTCCTCACCCTGGCTCTCGGAATCGGCGCAAATACGGCAATCTTCAGCGATGTCAATGCTCTGGTCCTCCGCCCGTTTTCTCTCCCGGACCTTGACCGCGTCGTAGCCATCTGGGAAACCGTTCCTAAGGAGGATGCATACAGCGTCAAAGCCGCACCGGCGAACTTCCGCGATTGGATCGAGCAAAGCAGGTCATTCGAGTATTTGGCAGCCAGTCACGGATGGGATGCAAACTTGACCGGTGAGGGCGTTGCAGAACGAGTGGAAGGCTATCAAGTCACGAGCAACTTCTTTCCGCTTCTTGGCGTTCCAATGGAGCTCGGCCGACAGATCGCCAGCGTCGACTTCCAACAGGGAGCGGCAGCCGTCGTCATTCTCAGTCATGGATTCTGGCAGCGTCATCTGGGTGGCGATCAAAGTGTTGTCGGCAAAAGCCTGCTCCTGAATGGCCGGAAATTCACTGTAATCGGCGTGGCCGGCCCCGATCTTGACTTCCCGGCAGGCGCTCAAGTCTGGACTCCGCTCGACCTCAGGACCATCGAGATCATTGATCGTGAAAACCACTACCTCCTTGTACTCGGCCGCCTCAGCAAGAATGCCTCGGCGTCGAGTGCTGCCGCTGACCTTCAAGCCGTGGCCGGCCGCCTCGCGCAACAATTTCCAGACACAAACGGCGGCCATGGAGTCCGGGTGGTGCGCTTGGTTGAGGATGCCACGAATGGGACGCGGCAGTTCGTGATGGTGTTGATGGGTTGTGCCGTCTTTGTTTTATTGCTCGCCTGTGTGAACGTAGCGAACCTGCAACTGGCCCGGGCGGAAAGCCGGCAAAAAGAAATGGCGATTCGGTCTGGTATGGGTGCGAGTCGATGGCGACTGATCCAGCAGTTGCTGGTCGAAAGCACGATGTTGGCAATTATGGGAGCGGCTGCTGGAGTCGTGCTGGCGAGCTGGGGGATGAAGCTTCTGCAGCGCGATATCCCACCGTTCATCCTGGCGCACGTCCCAGGCCTCAAGCACGTCGCGGTCGATTCCCAGGTGCTATTGTTCACTCTGGCGGTTGCTGTGATCAGTGGAATCCTGGCAGGGCTCGCACCAGCTTTGCGTTTCTCCGGGTCCGAGCTCAACGATGCGCTAAAGGAAAGCACTCGCTGCGCCAGTCCCGGCCACTATGCTGGACGTCTCCGCGACGTGTTGGTCGTTTTCGAAATCGCGCTCGCTCTGGTTCTGCTCGTGGGAGCGGGTCTCATGGTGAGCGGCTTCCGCAAACTGATTGCCGTGGAAATGGGATTCGACCGCGCTCACGTGCTTACTTTTCACGTTGCCTTGCCCGCGGAGAAGTACCAGAAAAAGGACGAAATCCTGAGCTATTACGATCGCGTGCTCGGTCAGATCCAATCCTTGCCCTCGGTGGATTCCGTGGCTTGCGTAACCAGCTTGCCTTCTGGATGGAGCTGGAATTGGACCGAATACACTGCCGAAGGTCGCCCTCCTGCCTCCCGGGGAGAAGTACCTTCCACCGTGTCGCAAATCGTTACACCCGATTTTTGGGCAAGTTTGCGCGTGCCTCTGGTCAGGGGACGTTTCATTTCTCGCACAGACGGTCCCGACGCTCCACCCGTAGCCGTTATCAGCGAAAGCATGGCAAACGCTAACTGGCCAGGTCAGGATCCAATCGGAAAACATGTGAAGTTGGGGCGTCCCGAGAGTTCGGAGCCGGAGCGGCGGGTCGTCGGGGTCGTGCGCGATATTCGCTCCTCTGCGTTTGATCCGAAGCCTGACCCGACCACGTATGTGCCCTTCGCCCAGATGCCACAAGGCTCGTCGGCCGTCGTAGTGCGCACTTCGTCAAATCCTTTGAGCCTGGCCTCGAGCGTGACCGAGCAATTGCGCAGCATCGATCCCAGTACACCGGCGTACGACGTCCGCACGCTGCAACAAGTTGTTTCCGACAACGTGAGCGGTGTGGAGTCTTCTGCGCGCATGATGCTCATCTTCGGCTTTGTCGCCTTGGCGTTGGCTGCGACCGGCATCTTTGCGGTAATGGCATACTCGGTGACTCAGCGCACTCACGAAATCGGCATTCGCATGGCGCTAGGTGCTCGCCGCTTCGACGTTCTTCGCCTGGTGATGGCGTCGGCTCTCAAGATGGCTGTCGTCGGGTTGACCTTTGGCTTTGGTGTGTCCATGCTTTTGACTCACGCTGTTTCCGCCGTCTTGTACGGCGTGATTCGGATTGAACCGCCCATCTTCGCTCTGTTGACGGCTCTCCTTGCAGTCGTAGCCGCAGTGGCGGCCTATATACCTGCGCGCTGGGCCACCACGGTTGATCCCATGCAAGCCTTGCGCTCCGAGTAGAGACCACGATTGACGGCAGGTGACCTGGTACTTGCGGCGCTACACTTGAGCTTGACCATGCTTGGAAAGAACCTGCTGATTACTGCACAACAGTGGATGCGACACTTGGCGGCGGGACTTTGAAGCGAGTCCCGTTCTGGGAACCCACGATTACCTGGGTGAGTCTGCGCAAGGACGGCGCGCACGTTTCGGGCCGGTCAAGCTGAAGCTGCGGTAGGTTGTCGACCAAGACTTCCGGTCCCACCCTCGACGTTGTTTGACTGCTGTGCGAATTGGAACAGCGCCCATCGGTGCACTGTGGGTACTATCCTCGCTCTATACAATTGTTTGCTGTGGCAGCGTTTTGCGTCGAGCGGCATCACAAAGGAGAACCAAAATGAAGTCATCGCTAATTATGGGCGCGTTCCTGCTAGCGCTACTTGTTGCCGGGTGCAACGCGACCCCAGGACCAGCTGGACCGCAGGGACAGCCTGGACAACAAGGCGCGACGGGCCATGACAGGGATCGGGGCCAAGACAGGGATCGGGGCCAAGACAGGGATCGGGGCCAGGACAGAGATCGGGGCCGGGACGGAGATCAGGCCCGACAAGATCAGACCGCACCATGTCCAAAGGGAGAGCATCGCTCTACAGATAACGGACGAACGAGTTGCGTCAGAGACTAATGACCTGGCCGGGGATTTCTGCGTCTCGGTCCAAACTTTGAAAACAGTATCGGCAGCAAGCCACCGCCAATATAGCGGGGTATATCCTTGTGCCCCATGACGCGAAATAGCACAGAACACGCGCGAGTCATACAAGCGTAACCGCACCGAACAGCGGCAGTTCAATTGTTCCCGATGCTCGAACGAATCTCCTCAGTAGCGCAAGAGGCTTAAAACGCGTTCTACAAAAGAGACCGTTGATCGTGGCGACCTTTTGACGCTTTCTAGTCTGAAGTTCCCAAGTCCTGATAAACGCATTACTCGGGAAAGTAAAATCTCCCAGACTCCCCCGAAGTCCTGTCCGAGGAAGCGTGCTGCTGTTCAGCTATGCCAGTGCTCCGCTTTCCTCGAACGCCGTTTCTGGGCAGTTTCCTAAACGGGCGATGCATATCCGTCTGGAGGGCCATCGGACCGTTCGGCGAGCGCACAATCCGTTCACCACTGGCCCCAGAGGTCCACGGTATTGACCGGCTTACCTTGAAGCTTCAAATAGTAGAAGAGTTGGCCTTCGTGCCGTTCGAGATGCTGAATCATCTTAAGCAGATGGAAGCCGAGGACGAATGCCGCGCCAGGAGCCCAAGGAGCAGCGATCTCTTTATTGGCCAGGTCATTCTCACCGGCTTGGTCGATCATCTGAAGGGCAATGGTCTTGTCCTTTGCGAGTAGATCCTTGGCCTTTTCCAGGCTCTCAATCGAGGGCAGTTTTTCGGCAAGCGGCATCACTTCCTCCGAGGAGAGGTCTTTCCACGTCTTGCCTGCCGGGAGCCCCCAGTCACCGGTGACGAATCCTCTGCAACCAGAGCCACAGGCATCGGTGATGTGCCTCACGAGTTGGCCGACAGTCATCCAGTTGCTGCCGCTCTTGGGCTTCCAATCGAAGCTGTCCGGATCTACTTTGTCCAGAAGCTTAGCGGTGGTTGCGTAGGTGGTTTCAATCTCTTTCTTCAAGAGTTGTGTCCAGTTCATGAGAATTCTCCCCTCACAGGACTATCCTGCCGACGCCACCAGCGTATGCTCGAAACCGGTTCGACACAACGCCACGCAACTGTCAATTGCTGGAACCGCTCGCGATCAATCGCCCAACCTTTGTCGATTGCGCATGGGAAACGGCAATAAGCGGATTGTGGTCCAAGCCTCCGCGGAACACAATTCGCATTGTCGGCAGATGATGGCGCGCTACTTAATGACGTGCAACACCTGACTCCCCAAAGGTTCCGTTCGAGGAAGTGTGGTGCTGCTGAATGCTGCTCACGCACCGATCTCCCAGAACCCCGTTTGTGGCCAGCTAAAGCCACTTGTCCGGTAAGCCGACTTATCAGGAGTTGATGGACTGTTCGGGTGTAAGCTGCAATCAACGCAACGAGCTCCGAACCCGACCGCTGCCACTGCTCGTGCGAACACTACACTGGCCAATTTCGGAGGAGTGAAATGAGACCCAAGTACGCAATCATAGCTTGCCTCCTGCTTGCGTTGTCTTCTGGTTGTCGGCGACGTGAGAACAATGCGGCCGACGTGCAGGCGGTCAAAGACGCCATTGCGGCATGGGATAAGGCTTGGAACGGTGGAGATTGTGAAATGCTTGCATCGCTCTACACTCCTGATGCCGTAGCGATGCCGCCAAACACGCCTGCTTCTGTCGGTATAAACGGTATGCGCCTTTCGTGCAAAAAAGACTTTGAGCAGTTCAAAGAAGAGAATCGCACCCGTATGGAGGATATTCGTGTCTCCGGGAATCTTGCAGTTGCGAGGGGAACGCAAGAAGCCAGCACAGCGCCAAAGAAGGGTGGCAACTCCGTCCGCGACAAGGAGAAATGGATTGTGGTTTATCAGCGTCAGACAGACGGGTCATGGAAGATTCTTTGGGAAATCTACAATAGCGACCTGCCCCAGATGGCGAGTACTCCGTAGGTTCCAGTACGAACCGGTAAGCCGACTAACCGCCCAATCGATCTTTTCAGGTCACTCTTGGTACGCTCGTTTGTGAGCTAGAGCTACTTTTTTGGAGGAGGCTTGACCTTGGTATATTTAGACTCCTCGCAAGTCGTCCATGTCTTGCCATCGAGTGAAAGTTCGTCCGTGAAGGTCCCGCCCTCCAAACCGGGCGCAAATGTGAAGGTCCCTTTGTATTGATACTGCTTTCCTTCGCTGACCCACCTCCCTGCATAGGTCCATTTGTTCCCAGAAATGCTCAGTATATTGGAGCCTCTGATTCCGCCCTCAGCGTAGCCGTCACTGGTGAAGTTCTTGTTCACTGGGTCGTACCCGGCAATACTAAAACCCCGAAACTCTCCATCAGGCTCCTTTTCCGTAAACCGGCACTGGAGAAAGGACCCTCCTAGAATCATCTGACAGGTCTTTTCGCCGGTAAACTTGCCACCCAGGCAGCCCGGTCCCGGCTTGGCCTTTCCTTCGTACGTCCAATGGCCCAGGTAGGCGTGCAGCTTCTTGACCTCGGGGTCCGGTTTCTGAGCCTGCACGGTCGTGGCAAAGCAGGCTACCAAAACAACCAACAAAACACGGATGCGGTGCATGATGACCCTCCTCAGTTCCTGGTCATATCCGAATCTCGACTACACACCTAGCAGTCTGAACTTGCCGGGCCTGATCAAACAAGGCGTCGAGGTTTATGGCACCGGTTGGGCTGGCAGGACCAATCAGGCATCGGCGGTCGCTGCTGTCCGCTCCGCACGCGTGAAACTTGCACAGATTCAGGCTTGGCTCTTTTTGTAGTTGGATTTCAGGAGATGCGATCAGTACATATTTGAGCGCTAGTGATCGACTTGGAACATTTCGATCCACACCCCGTGCGTAACTTCTGGGGGTAGCAGAAAACTCGTGCCATAGAAGCCTTTGTAGGTTTCCAGCTTTCTTCCCGTGCCGGACTCAGCCAATCGGCGGGCCTTTCCCAAATCGGCCACTTCGATGCTGAGCCCGATTATTCCTTCGTCATGATCGGATAGAAATTTTGTAAGCAGACTGTTCTTGTCGCTCGACTCCAGAAGCGCCAGCGCTCCCTGTCCAGCCTTCACTTCCCGTCCGTGAGCACCGAGGAACTTCACCTCGCGGGATTCACCGTCTTCAAGACCAGCATCGCGGAGCGTGCGTGATTGTGCTTCCGCGTCGTGCACGGCAAACCATACCGCGTGAATGCCTATAGCCGTGTTGGGATGTTCCATCTGCCCCTCAGCACGACGCTTTTCCCGCCGTTCGGCGGAAACGTATTCGATCCAGAAAATGGGTAAGGTCATTGCCTTTTTGTCTGCTGCTGGCTTGTCAGCGGGGCTCACGCTGTACCACATCGGGGGAGGCGGTGTGGTCTCGCCCTCCTTCATGATGCTGCCGGGGTCGGGGTCATTCACATCGAAGTTGCGAGCTTTCAGGTAGTCCGCCGCTGCTTTGGCAGAAGAAACGTCAATGCCAAGGAACATCGCACCCTCGTGCTTCTCCAAGATATCAGCAGTCTCGGAGTCAAAGCCTTGCACGGTCGACGGGCTTCCGCTGACCGAAAGGAGTTCGAGATAGCTGTTGTTTTGAAGGCTGGCGATGGCGTTGGAGATACCTCCGGGGAAGTGGCCACCCTTGCCAACTTTGAACCCAAGCTGTTCGTAGTCGTGTTGGGCTCGGGCGAGGTCACGCACTCCAACACCGACGTGATCAACGCCCCAGCCTTGCCCGAGAAGAGTCTGGGCGGGAGCGGACGTGGTCTGAGCAGATACCGGGACGGTTGCTAGAAGTAGCAACGCCGCAAGACGAATGTGGATCCCCATATACAATCCGTTTGTTCAGGTAGGATTCTATGCGAACGCGGGGGCCTTACAATTTGAGCATGGCGGGACAAGTCCTGATAAACGCGCGCTTACCGGACAAGTGGGTACTGGGAGCAAGGTGGCCGATACCGGCGCCCCAGGGGGCATATTCCGCTCCGCTATGTTCTCACCCCTTGATTGAATTGACTGGGTCTTCTGCCTACGCCACAGATCCAACCCCTGCGATCGTCCTCGAAGACCTGAACATCTGAATAGCCTGCCGCAGCGAAGAGTCCCCCGAGTTCATCGCGGCTTTGGCAGGCGACGTTTATTAGCTGCGCGAATCTCTGGTTTCGGGCACTGTGCCTCCCGCCTTTGTAGGCTCCTGCCAGGATCATCAGCGTGCCGCCGGGCTTCAGTACGCGCAAGACCTCCTTCATGTCGGCTACGAGGTCCGGCCAGTGGCAGTGGGAATTGACAGCAGTGACGAGATCGAACTCGGAATCCGAGAACGGCAAAGAAGACACGGAACCGTGCCGAATCTCGACCCGGCCCGCCTCGATGAACTGCTTGTTGGCCCTACGGGATACCATGACACTCGCCTCGGAGGAATCGATACCGTGGACCCTGCCGCTGGTAGCGATTCCCGCGAGCTTGTGAACGGTCCTCCCCCCACCGCAGCCCACGTCCAGAATCGCATCGCACTTGCCGATCACGACATGCGTCAGACCCCAGTCGGTCAGTCCGGAATGCGTGATGTTCATTCCCCGCAGCATCAATCTGCCGAGCCAGCCTGTCGGGTTGCGCCACTGCGTCGTGATGCTCATTGCTCGCTCCAACGATCAGGACTCTTGCAGTATATTCCATTGATTGGCCGTAGCCGCAGGTTTGGACTTTCGGCAGTGCCTGATAAACGCGGCGGGTTCAGAGGGTCGGTGCTTGATAGAGTAAGAGCCAACCTTAAGAGACACCTTCCGATTTTACGTTTGGCTCTCTTAGGCGGAAACGGAAAGAGCGCTTCTCTGGCTTGACCAGAATCTTCTCTTCGCGCGCCAGCCAACCGATGGCCCAATCGAAGATGGGTGTCTTGCCCTTCACCTCTCTCTTGAGTTGCCCCAGCGACAACTCGCCTTTCCTGTTGAGAGCCTCCCAGATAAGCCCAGCAGCGGTGCCGATCTTCTCTTGCATGGCAGCTCTCCTTGCGTCCGGACGACCATACAATCGGACAAAACACCCGCATTGTACCTCACGCACGGACGGCGAATCGATTTTCAGGCCCAGTGTTGAGGCAAGCCCCTGACCGGTGGCTTGCGGCAACCAGCGTGCCTGGGCCAGTCGGCAAACCCAGCCCGCCGTGGTGAAGGCACAAGTCCGCCGGTTCAGCTCTTCTTCGAGGTGGTAGGATAGAAGGCGGCCCACTGCTGTTCCACTTTCGTGCTGCCGCACTTGGGGCACTTGACCTTGCCCTTCTCGTGTTCAGCAAGGGTAAGGACCGACGAAAACTTCGTCTTGCACGCCAGGCAAAGGTATTCGTACTGGGGCATAGGAACCTCCCTCCATGCCTCCACCTTCCGGCTGAATTCTAGTCTCGCGGACTGGCCGAAGCAATCTCCCGGGTTCCCACCTACTACCTCCAGGACATTCCGTTCGAGCTCATGCGCGAGATCGCCGCGTGCGAGCGGGTAGGCGAGGCAGAGATCGAGCCCTATTCCGATTGCAGGATTTTACTCACCTGAGTCTGAGACCTCACCAGCCAGGGCCGATACTTCCCGCCGTTCTTCATGCTCGGATGCTGGGCTCAGGCTGGGGCCGTTTCCTTTCCCTATCGAAGGCTGGCCACCACCAGTTTCCCGGGCACGAATTCCGCATTGCTAACTGACGCCCAGCTAGCAGACGATACTGGAGGTGTCCCAACACTCGACGGGTCTAGGCCAAGCTGGAGTGGGCCGATAGATGAAGCGGGCCGACGTTCGCTTTTATGCGGAATTGAATGACTTCCTCCCGCCGGGGAGGAGAAGACGGACGACCTGGTACGCCTTCGAGGTGAGCGGGTCAGTCAAAGACATGATCGAAGCCCTCGGGGTGCCGCACACGGAGGTCGACCTCGTCGTGGCGAACGGCAACTCGGTGGATTTCTCTTACCGCGTGCAACATGGCGACAGAATCAGCGTCTACCCAGTGTTCGAAGCCATTGACATATCGCCCCTCATACGGCTCCGACCCCAACCGCTCCGTGACTTGCGTTTTGTCGCAGACACCCATCTCGGCCGGCTGACAGCGTATCTTCGGATGGTCGGCTTCGACGCCGTGTATCGCCGCGACTATCAGGACGAGGAGCTGGCTGCGATCTCCTCGAACGAGAAGCGGATTCTGTTGACGAAGGACCGAGGGCTGTTGAAACGAAACACAGTGACCCGCGGCTGCTACGTACGGGCGACGAATCCCCGAGAGCAGCTAGCAGAAGTGCTTCAACGGTTCGATCTGCTAGGTTCGATCTCACCCTTCCAAAGATGCGTACACTGCAACGCTTTGTTACAGCCAACTCGGAAGGAATCCGTGAGCGATCGGCTCCAGCCGGAGACGAAACAATACTACGACGAGTTCTGCATCTGTCCGGCATGCGACCGCATTTATTGGAAAGGCTCACATTATCGGCGGATGCAACGGTTCATCGAGAGCCTGATTGATCTGGCCTAAGAACTCCCCACGGTCGTTCCGTGCTTCGCGAAGCGAACCAGCGACGTCTTCGGCGCGGGAAAGGAGTTTCCCCCTGTGTGCCCGCATAAGACCGATCTGCCGGACCCTCTAGGCCCCACGAACGCGGCGCGTTGTGCTCTCAGACCACATCACGATTGCCCGCCCAAACGTTAGTGAGTTCCGCAGTGCGGGCGTCTTCTATCGCTTCCTGGAATTCATTGTCGCTGATGCAGCGGTCGATCTCAACATACTCCTTGCGCGACACCTTTCCGTCCAGACGATACTGTGCCATTAGATTAACGAAAGTGCCGGGACTCAACTCTCGCGCCACCCACTCCCTGATCCCCCGGGTACCGGCGATGCCTCCCGGCATCACGAGGTGACGCAGGAGCACGCCGCGCAGCGCTAACCCGTTCTCATCGTCGAAAAATAATCGGGTTCCCGAAATAACCGCATGCGAAGCTACTCGGCGGTGGCTCTTAACTTCGGCGGCCAGCGTTTGTCCGTTTGAAGAAGCCGGGGTCCTCGCCGCCAAGGTACTCAAAGTCCTGCGGCAACGCCGGGGTGAACTCCATATGTTCCAGGGCCGCATGCAAGGCTGCGGCTTCCTCCAAAAGGCCGTCTATCCTTTCCCAAAGGCCGCTCTGCTTCCATCGGTCGTGGAAAACCATCGCAAATGGCAGCACAGAGCCTAGCGTGAGAATCGCCGTTACTGGCGCGGAAGACCAACGCACTAGCGAACAATCGCGCTCCATCTCAATTGTCTTTGGACGGTCCCGTGTTCTCGTCTCCGGTAGAAGCAGCGGCGGCTGGCCTCTGCACCGTCAGTGACGCTTCCCTTTAAGCGGAAATCTCCACTTGTCGATGTCCTTTGGCGGAACTATGCTGCGTTCGAATCCAACACTCACCGGTGAGGCCCGAAATGGAAAAATGGACGCGAAGAAAGTTCTTCCTCTCGACACTAGCGGGAACCATCGCAGCAAGTTCGCGGTCTCTGTGGGGTGCCGCAAGGCCCTCCGCGGACGGACTCGCCCGGCAGCTTATTGATTCGGGTGGAGCGCCGGCACAGGGAGTACGCCCGCTGATCATCTCCGCCGCGAACGGGCTGCGGCATCTCGAGGGCGGGATGGCCATCCTCAAGTCCGGAGGTGACACGCTCGACGCGGTGCTCGCGGTGGTGACCAAGGTGGAGGACGATCCGAACGATCATTCAGTGGGCTACGGCGGCCTCCCGAACGAAGATGGCGTGGTGGAACTCGATGCCAGCGTCATGCACGGACCAACGCGCCGCTGCGGCGCGGTGGGCTCGATTCAAGGGATCAAGAACCCTTCGCTGGTTGCCAAGGTCGTGATGGAGAAGACCAATCACACATTCATCGTCGGCGCGGGCGCTAGACGGTTCGCAGAGGATGAGGGGTTTCAAACCATGAATCTCCTCACGGACGAATCACGCAGGGCATGGCTGGCGTGGAAGGCAGCGACAGCGGAAAACTGGAGGCCAGGGCTTGACAGTCCGGAATGGAAGGAGAAGCTCGCGCAAGCCCTCGACACTCCCGAGGATCTGGCCCTGCGCTCGTGGGTCGAGGAGGTCGTAATGTATCCGCCGACCGGGACGATCAACTGCCTCGCCGTCAACTCGAAAGGAGACATTTCCGGCACGACGACTACTTCAGGCCTCGCATGGAAGATTGCCGGGCGTGTGGGAGATTCACCTCTGATCGGCGCGGGCCTCTATGTGGACAATGACGTCGGCGCGGCGGGATCAACCGGGCGCGGAGAAGAAAACATCAAGATTTCGGGCGGACACACGATCGTCGAAATGATGCGCCAGGGAAAGCTGCCCACCGAGGCCTGCCTTGAGGCACTTCACCGGGTGGCACGCAACTACAAGCCGTTCCCCGAGCGGCTGAAGGCATTTCACATTCAATTCTACGCGATCAACAAGGATGGTGAGCACGGCGCCAGCTCGCTGTGGGCCATGACCGCAAACGGCAGACGCGTGCACTATGCAGTCCACGATGGCACGCAAGCGCGCCTCGTGCCATGCACGCCGCTGTTCGATAAGGCGGGCGGCAGTTAGGAATGGTCTAAGCGCGGATTTCCTTTTGGACATCGAAAACGGCAAATGTGCGTCGAACTTCTGGAACGGGTTCTGACAGCGGACCCATTCCAGTGAGTTGACCTGCAAAATTCATTGAACCCATCCGCTGAGAATCCGCATTAGCATCACTTTCACCGATGCAGAGCACTATGCGAGTCGAATGCTTCGCCGCCACAAGTGTGGGGGCGGGATACTGGCTGCTGGCGCTAGGCGCTTCGCGGAAAACAAGGAGACGGGTTACTTGCGGTAGATGGCGCCGTTTTTCATTACGAAGGAAACTTTCTGCAGGGCGGTGATGTCGTCGAGGGGGCTGCCGGGGACGGCGACTACATCGGCGGCGTAGCCGGGCTTGAGGACGCCGATTTTATCCTGCCAGCCCAATAATTTTGCGCCGTTCACGGTGCCGGCCTGGATGGCAGCCAGCGGCGACATTCCGAATTTCACCATCAAGACGAACTCGCGCGCTTGCGTGCCGTGCGGAAATGGGCCGACGTCAGAACCCATTGCGATGGGAACGCCGGCAGCGAGCTGCCTCTTGAATTCGCCGGCGTGTAGGTCGAGCAACTGGCGTTCACGGGCGGCGGCTTCTGGGGTGGCAGCGTGGTCCGCGAAATATTCGGCGATGGTAAAAGTGGGGAGGGCGAAGATTTGCTTTTCGCGCATGATGCGCATGGTCTCATCGCTAAGTTGATAGGCATGCTCGATGGATTCGACGCCAGCGCGAGCTGCGTAGAGTGCTCCGGGTTCACCGGTGGCGTGGACCGCGACGCGATTGCCTGTGCGCGCGGCCTCGCGCACGGCGGCGACGAGTTCGTCCTCGGTGTACTGGAATGGAGTGGAGAGACGGCCGTTCACGAGCGAGTCCCCGCCGGTCTCGTAAATCTTGATGAAGTCCGCGCCTTCCTTGATTTGCTCGCGGATGACGGTAACGAGCTCGGCGGCGTTGTTGGCGTAGGTAGCGTTGGGAAGCACGTGCTGCTCAGGGTTGTAGCCGATGGCGTCTTCGTGGCCGCCGAGAATGTTGATGGCATTGCCGCTGATGCGCAGGCGCGGGCCGGGAATCTGGCCCTGATTGATGGCGTTGCGGACGGCTGTGTCGGCGGAGCCTGCGCCTTCGGTGCCCATGTCGCGCTCAGCAGTGAATCCGGCCATGAGGTCGTCGCGAGCGGCGAGGGTGGCCATGATGGTGCGCTGGGGGACGGATTCCTGGACGGTTTGAAGATCTTCCGCACCGGGGTGAAGGAAGAGGTGGACGTGCGCGTCGATAAGGCCGGGGAGAAGAGTGGTATCGCCGAGATCAATGATTTCGGCGCCGGAGGGGCGGGTGACTTTCGCGCCGACTTCGGCTATGGCGCCGCCATAGACCAGGATTTCGCCGGGGGTGGTGATGTGTCCGGATTCGACGTCGAGCAGGCGCGCGGCGTGAAGGACGATTGCGTGCGCGCTTGGCGCAGGATGGGGCTGCGTTGATTGCGCGGCGAGTGGCGCGCAGGAGAGAAGCGTGAGAACGAAGGCTAGAAAGGTGCGCGGCGTTTTCATGGCTTCGCGGTGATAGTAGCATGCGGTGCGCAAAACGTGGGAGCCCGCGTGTGAGGAGCGAGGCGGAGGTTGTCATCCGTTGGGGCAGCTGGCCCTTTAGCGATTCACGGCCTTGTGGAGAAACTGGCGGAAAAACCCTTTAGGCTGAAAGTAGGGCCGCCGAAAGTGCTGGCATAATCCGAGAAGAGGAACTTCTGTGTGATAGGGAATGACAAGCCAGGAGGAGCATATGACGGAGGCTGCAGACCGCGACAAGACCAGAAATGGCCGTGGCACAAAGGAAACTCGAAAATTCCTAGGCGATTGATTTCCTGGAGCGAGCAGTGCAACTTCTGTTGGTTTTCCGGGTTCAATAGGTAACAATGTCCCG
The DNA here is from genome assembly GCA_049514555.1 of Candidatus Acidiferrales bacterium. Taxonomy (GTDB): domain Bacteria; phylum Acidobacteriota; class Terriglobia; order Acidiferrales; family UBA7541; genus JBEKUY01. The sequence continues at coordinate 379,755 of JBEKUY010000003.1, read as the reverse complement.
TATGGAGGAGACCTTGAAATCGTCGCAATTCTTTCCTAGAGGAAACCGTCGGGCCTTGGCCACGAAGGCCTTCTTTGCAGGCTTGGCAGTGGTTTGCGCGGCGGCGCTGTCGGCCAGCGCCCAGAGGAGCGGTGTCAGGAGCCCTTCTCAGGACGAAAGTGACGGCGTCAACGTCGGCGGAAAGTGGATCGAGTTCCATTCCGAGGATAAGATGACCGCCGCCAAGAAGGTCCGCTTCGAGCTTCTGTCGGACAACTACCTGAGCGAAGACCCGGATTACAAGCCGCGAATCGAACTCGTCTGCACCAATGGCAAGTACACCTACGCCGACTTCAATCCCGGCATCCGGCTGGGCCCGCCCAACCGTCCCGGCTTTTGGGGACAGCCCCAGATGGAGGTCATGGTCCGCGTCGACGACACGCACAGCTATCACGGCTGGAACTGGATTCGTGGCCGTTTCCTCTCCATGGACAAAGGCACCACGCGCGAGTTGATCGGAGCTCATGTCTTCAAGGTGGAAATCCGTGGCCGAAACGGCCCCGAAATCGCGGAATTCTCGCCCGCTGGCCTCGATCTCGCCCGGGTGAAGCAGGCTTGCGATCTGACTCCGAAAAAGCCCAGCAAGAACTAGCCCCTGTGCTCCGCAAGAAATCAGCGCGGCGTTGTTTGTCGCGGCCGTGAAGCAGCGCTATGGAGACATGGCCGGCCAGTTTTTGAAGGCCTACCCTGCGGATTCGGACCCGCAGGCGCTCGAGTCGGCTTACGCGTCGTACTGCGACAAGAGATCATGGGAAATGCGTTATTGGGCGCGCATGCAGACGAAAACGGGGCACCGCCCGGCGTATCGTTACTACTTCAGCCACCGGCCGCCCGGACCGGAGGGCGAGCGACTGGGCGCGTTTCATGCGCTCGATCTCGCGCATGTATTCGGCAATTTCATGATCTACCCGTTTCCCTGGGACGACACGGATCGGAAGCTTTCGGAGACGATCATGAGCTACTGGACGAACTTCGCGAAGACCGGCGATCCGAATGGCGCGGGATTGCCAAAGTGGCCGGCCTACGATCCAGCCGACGACAACGTGCTCGACTTTGGCGATCCGGTGAGCGTGCGCACGCACGTCCACCAAGCGGAGCTCGATTTCTTCGACGCCTGCCATGCCTCGCTTGCGGCGGCTCAGTCAACTCGGACCGGAGTAAGGTGATGCAAACAGTAAAGAATAAGGGTCAGGCAGAGAGCTGAAATTGCACGTCGAGGCCCGTGAACGGGTGGCGGACGCGGCGGATCAATTCGCTCGCGCAGAGCTTTTCGCTCAACTACACGAGCGAGCCATCCTCAAATCCTCAGACGGCACCGAAGAAGTATTTCCGGAAAGCAGTATTCCTATGTTTGTGATCGGGGTGGGTTCTTCAACGGCACGTGGAATGGGCAAGTGCTGATTAACGCGGCACTCGGAGAAGTGAAATCTCGCTGACTCCCCAGAAGTTCCGTTCTGGGAATTTACGCCCTCTGCCGACCGTGCTTGATTCTGGATGATGGCGTACCCGGCGACCTGCGTTATTTCCTTGTACCAAGAGCTAGCTGCTCGCGGGAATGACCCGCTACCCGCGGTCCACACCTTCGTCCATGCTATTCTTGGCCGGTGATGGAGGCTGACGTCCAGTTCATGCGGGCGGCGCTGGAGGAGGCTAGCGCTGCGGCCGCGGCCGGGGAAGTGCCCGTCGGCGCGGTCATCGTCCGCGACGGCCAGATCCTGGCCCGTTCCGGCAACCGCACCATTCGCGATGGCGATCCCACGGCGCACGCCGAAATCGTCGTTTTGCGGGAGGCTGCCCGCGTCCTCGGCAACTACCGCCTCGCCGGCTCTTCCCTCTACGTCACCATCGAGCCTTGCGCCATGTGCGCCGGCGCCATGATCCAAGCGCGAATGGCCCGCCTTGTCTACGGATGCGATGATCCCAAGGGCGGCGCGGTACACTCTTGCTTCGATGTCCTATCTCACCCACAGCTCAACCACCGCGTCGAAGTCGCTTCCGGAGTTCTCGCCGAAGAGTGCGCGGCCATCCTCCAATCGTTTTTCGCCACCCGGCGATAAGACACAGGGATTTTGTTCCGGTTTTTGACGAACCCGTCGCGAGAAGGGTGATGGCGGAGAGGGTGGGATTCGAACCCACGGTAGGGTTCCCCTACACTCGCTTTCGAGGCGAGCTCTTTCAACCGCTCAGACACCTCTCCGCAGCGCGGTCGCTCTTGTTAGCCTAGCAGACGATTCCCGATTTCAGCAATGTGCTTGCAGGTGTCGCGTTCAAGCCGGGGGAGGATCACGCTCTCCCCGCCAGCCGCGTCAAAGCCGGGCGTTAAAGCTGGACTTCACAACATGTTGCGAACGAGCGTTTTTCGAGCAACGCCCGCAAAGCGCCTCACGTTCGAATCCCACTCTCTCCGTATAGGAAGTGAGTAGCAGATCAAAGTGAGCGTTAGAGGTGGCATGAGGCAGCGCCGCGCTTCTCGAGGTAGCGCTGGTGGTACTCCTCCGCGCGGTAGAACGACCCCGCCGGGAGAATCTCGGTCGCGATCGGCTTCTGGAACCGGCCTGAAGCCTCCAGCGCCGCCTTTGATTTCCGCGCTGCCGCTTCCTGCTCCGGGGTGTGGAAGAAAATTACCGAGCGATATTGCGTCCCCACGTCCGGCCCCTGCCGGTTGACCTGAGTGGGATCATGGACCTGCCAGAAAACGTTCAAGAGCTCGTCGTAGCTCAATTCCACCGGGTCGTAGGTCACTTCCACCGCTTCGGCATGACCCGTTTCGTCCGTGCACACATCCCGGTAGGTGGGATTCGGGAAATGCCCACCCGCATAGCCGGCGGCCGTATCCATCACTCCGGGCACGCGGCGAAATGCCGCTTCAATACCCCAAAAGCATCCTGCACCGAACGTTGCCTTGTCTGCCATCTTTCGCTCCGGGAGTGTTCCGCCCGCCTGAGTCCAGGTGGTTGCCCGCCCTTTAGATGCAGCAAGGTTACTCCGCGGTGCTCAGTCTTCTTACGGCCTCCTCCGCGGCGCCGCCGCGAGGCCATTCAGTTTTTCCTGCGCCAGCGCTTTGTATGGAGTATCCGCCGCGGCCGCCTCGGTCAGCGCGGTCTCCGCCTCGGCCACACGCTTCAGATTGAGGAGCGCGAGTCCCATCAGGTACTGGTTCTTCGCATAGAGCAGCGCATTCGGCTTCAGCAAAGGAGCGGCAACCTTGAACTGTCCGATCGCCTCGACGTTCTTCTTCCGCCAGATATCCACCTGCCCCAGGGAACTTAGCGCCAATCCCTTCTGCAAAGAAGTCTGCTGCTGCCATTGCTCGTCGGTCACCCCATCCGGCTTCTTGGCGGTTGCCAGCACGTCGAGAGCCTTGTTTGCATCGGCCTCCCCCTTGTCCAGCTCCTCGCCCTTCCCGCTGTAGTAATCGGCGAGCAAGATCAGCACGCCCAAGGAATTGGGGTCCTTCGCCAAAACTCCATTCGCTACCTCGAGCATCTTCGGATAGTTCTGAGCCTGCTGATAGGAGGTTGCGGCGATCTCCCATGCCTGGTTGGCGTAGCTGGAATCGGGAAACGAGCTCGCGAACCGCGCCAGTAATCCGGCGCGCGCCGCGGGGTCCTGCGCATGGTATGCGGTCACAAACAGGGTTTGCTCGACGTAGGTTCGATTGTCCGCAGTTTGCTCGAGGGCTTTCGCCTTCGTCGCGTTCCACTCGGCGTCGGCCACCCCTTCCAGCGGTCCTTGCGCTTTGTACCGGGTGACAATGGCGCCAACTCTTTCGCCGTAATCGAACAGTTTCGCTGTGTCGCCCCTCTCTTGCGCCGCCCGCACCAGGTTGACGCCGTTGGCGAGGTTATTCGGGTCCACCTGGAATAGTTTTTCTCCGTATTCGAAGACTTTGTCGTAGTCCTTTTGCTGCAAGTAGTAGTTGACGAACTGCTCGTAGGCCACCACCGCCATGTCACCCTGACCGTAGTCGGCCTGGAACTTCTGAATTAGGTCGAGCTTCTGGGCCGCATCGGCAGTGCTGGAGATTTCGGTCAGCGCCTTGTCTTCCGGCGAACCCGCAGAAATCCGCACGTCCTTGCCGATCTGTGCTTTGGCAGGTGTTGCGTACCCCAATACCATCGCGATCATCAGAACGAGGAGAAAAGTGACGAGCCGACGCATATGTGCCTCCGCAAGTGAAGCTAGGCGAATCTTAGCCACGCGGCGCCATCGACGCAAACCCTTTCGCATGTCGATCCAAGGGCGGCATCTCTCTTCCTCGTGGATCCGCCGGAACCTATCCCGAGCGGAACCGAGGGGTCTAGGCGTTCTTTACTGCCTCTCATGGCTTGAACTTGGCAAACTTCTCCTCCCACTTGATCCGCCCAGTCATTTGCATCACCACGAACAGCGTCACAATCGAACCGATCGTGACCGCAAGTCCTGTAAAGCCCTTGAAGAAGAACGCATAGGAAAAGAAAACGAGGTACACCAATTGCGTGAGACCCGCTTCGACAGCCGCAAACCGGATTCCGGCGACGAGACGCAGATAGCTGATTACCAGGAAAATAGAGACCAGCGAGCAGATCGCAAATGCCAAGTGAATCGAGATGTGGTCCACCAAATACGCCAGCAAGAGGTGGAAGGAGAAGAACGCGGCAGCCAGGAAGAAGTAGTTCATCGGGTGCAAGTCGATGCCGCGGACCGTCGTGATGATGAACATCAGGAAGAAAAAGAAGAAGAGCGACACCGGAGCAAAGAGACTGATCTTCCCCGCCAAGGGACCGGGTTGCAGCTTCTCAGGCATCTTCATTCCAATGTCATAGCCGGAGACCAGATTCTTGTAGGTCCATTTCAGGTCCCATCCTAGAGCGGTTTCCGATTTCGTGGTCGGCGAGAGTGTGCGCTCGGGGAAATCGATGCCTTTGAAGTTCGTGTGCATATTCAAAGTGAAGTCGCGGATTTGGGAGATGCCTTCGCCAAAACTGTAGCGCCACGAATCGAGACCCTGCGAGCGATAGCCAGCGTGCAGAATCACTGTCTTCCCAGCCGCGACTAGTACCGACCCAACTGCGTTGTTGCTCTCGTTCTTGACGGTAAGCGGATGACCATCCACAGTCATCGTCAGGTCATCGTAAATCGCCTGCCGGGAGGGAAACTCGAGCCGGAACGTCACGACCTGGTCCTGTCCAGCCGGATTCGGGAAACTGTAATCTCCGCCGAACACGATGGTATACGTGCTGTACCACAGCAATCCTTTTTGCCGATGCACAAGATCGAAGGATACGTCCACCTTGCTCGCTTCGAGTGCCAGGGGAACGGCTTCATTCTTCTTCACGACCTTTGATTTCTTCTCCACTTCGACCAGCCGCACGACCTCCCGTTGGTAGGTGGCTGTCGGCGGCGTCTGCGTCTGGGCCGTGCCCCAACTGGACGCAACGCGCGAGCGGAGTTCGTCAGATAGCGGTGACTCGGTCCGAACGAAGATCGTGACTCCGAGAACGACCCAGGCGACGGAGGTGCAAACGAATATGACTGCCAAAGCAACTATGCGCTTGATCATAGAAACTCCTTTTCGGCAATCCTGCGCAGGGGCATGCAATTGGCTGGCCCAAGATTAGCAGCTCGGCAAGAACTCAATCGATTGAAAAGATGGAGGATTGCGCCAGCCCAAAACAGGCCGATCGTATGCGCCAGGACACAGGGTGTCAGTAGGGACACTGGGACAAGCATGGGCCTACGGCTGCGCCTTCTTTACCAAAGTCCCCGGCGAAGTCCAGTTGATCACATGATAGGTGGCCGACATGGAGCCGACGTTTCTGATCCCGTGCAATTGATTCGAGGCGTTGAAGATCACTGACCCCGGCCCTACCCTTTTCCACTCACCGTTCACCAGCGCTTCAACCGTCCCTTCTTTCACGATCACCAACTCCTCATTCGCATGCTTGTGCGGCGCATGCGAGGTCGCCCCCGGGTTGAGCGTGGTCACGTGCAGCTCCAATTCGTCCAGGGTGGCGGTCGGGCCCTTGAAGAACTGCCGCACCGCTCCGACATTCGTTTCCTTGGCAGGAATCGCGTTCCAATCGAAGACCGACGACTGCAGGATAGGCGCTCGCTGCTGAGCGAGAGCAACCACGCACAAAGTCGCGCTTGCCACGATCAGACCGACAACGATATCTCGGCGTGTGATCATTGTCCCTGTCCTCGTTCTGCTGAAGGATGAAAACGAATCAGCTTTCGATTGCGCTGATGGTGTAAGGCCAGCGTTGCGCCCGGGAGAGCATGGCGTTGGCCTCGTCGTCATTCTTGAATCGTTCCCTGCCCGGATCCCAATACACCTTCCGCTTCAATTTCATCACGATGTGATGGACCAAGCACGCCGAGCACGACCTGTGCCCCACTTCCACGGGCGCGATGGGCTGCTGCCGCGTCCTCACGCATTCGAGCCAGTTGCCGTGCTGATCTTTGCTCTCGTACAGGTGTATCTCGTCAGGCCCGATGACCGAAGTGATGATCTTCGGATCGCTGGCGGCGAGCGCCTGACTGTCCTTCAGTTTCGCCACCGGATCGCTTTCGGTCACCGATTCATTCCCGCGCGAGACGAACACCCATCCTTCGGTTCCCGCGAAACGGATGCCATTCGGGAAGCTGTCGCTGACGCTCATGCGCACGCCATTGGCGTAGAGCGCTTCGGTTCTGAACTTGCCGTGGACGTCCCACAATCCCTTCGTGGGAAACTCCGCCGTGCCCCACACCTCGACCGGTCCGGTGTACTCCGTGTTCATGGCCCAGTGGGCGCAGTCGATGTGATGAGAGCCCCAGCCGGTGATCATCCCCGCGCCAAACTGCTCGCACCGCAACCAACCGGGACGGTCGTAATCCTTCTGCGGATGGACGCGCTTTTCCGTGTAGTACACGTAGGGCGTCGAGCCCAGCCACATCTCGTAATTCAAGTTCTTCGGAACCGGCATTTCCGGTTCTTCGTCCCCGGACGGATCCACCGGGAGGCCCACCTGCACGGTTTTCAACTGCCCGATCCGCCCGTTGCGAATCAACTCCGCCGCATAACGGAACTGCACCGAAGACCGCTGCTGGCTCCCCATCTGGAAGATGCGCCCGCTACGGTGCACCGCGTCGCTCAGCGCCCTGCCTTCCACGATCGTGAGCGAAGCAGGCTTCTGCTGGTACACGTCCTTGCCCGCCTCGACCGCGGCGATGCTGATCAGCGCATGCCAGTGATCCGGCGTGCTCACCAGCACCGCATCCACATCCTTGTTCTTGAGGAGTTCGCGGTAATCCAGGTACCCCGCAACGCCGTCGTACGTCTTCGCGGTCTTCTGGCTGTAATATCCGTTCACCAAACTCTTGGCGTCTTCCATCCTTTTGCTGTCCAGGTCGCAGACGGCCATGATCCGGGCATTGTCGTACTTCCACACTCCCGGCAGGTCGTGAATCCGAGAGATTCGCCCCGTGCCGATGGCGCCGACGTTGATGCGGTTACTCGGCGCCAATTTCCCCATCACCGAGGCCGGCACGATCGTGGGGAATCCCCTCAGAGAAAGCGATGCGACGCCCATCCCGGCGACCGCCGTCTTAATGAACTCCCGCCGCGCTGTACCTTCTTTGCGTTTGTTTGTCATGGCACGATCCTTTGTCCGAGCATCGCCTCAATCACGCCTTGAAACTCAACCTCTGCGCTTGCTTTTGAGCTTTCAACACCAGCTCCGTCGCGAGAAAGCAGTGTTCCTGCGGCATCGCCGTTTCGGTCCGGTTCACAACGTCGGAGACGAGCTGTTCGCCGTACGGCAGCGGCTGGTTGCTGCAGTCGATGTACTGCGCCTGCTTCTGGTCCACCAAAAAAAGATGGCTCTCGCCAGGCCGCCCTGCGATGTCGATGTTCTTGCGGACTTCGATAAACCCGTCCGTCCCGAGGATGGTCAGCCGCCCGTCGCCCCAAGTCGCCAGCCCGTCCGGCGTGAACCAATCCACCCGGATGTAACCGGTTCCGCTGTCGCCTCGCAGCAAAACGTCGCCGAAATCCTCGAAGTTCGGGTACTGCTGGTTGTGCACGTTCCCAGCCTGCGCAGCCACGACCTCGGCGCGGGTCGAGCCGGTGAAATAGAGAAACTGATCGGCTTGGTGCGACCCGATATCGCAGAGGATTCCGCCGTACCTCTTTTTATCGAAGAACCACGCCGGACGTTGTTTCGGGCTCATGCGGTGCGGTCCCAGCCCGATCGTCTGGACCACGCGGCCAATCGCCCCAGCCTTCACCAACTCTCCGGCTTTCACCGTCGCGCGGTTCTCCATCCGCTCGCTGTACATGATCGAATAGATGCGCCGCGTCTGCGCTTGGACACGGCGCACTTCCGCGAGTTGTTCGAGCGTGGTGATCCCCGGCTTGTCGGCCATGTAGTCCTTGCCGTGCTGCATCACTCTGACGCCGAGCGGCGCGCGCTCGTCGGGAATTGCCGCGCTCAGGACGAGCTGTATCGCGCCATCCTCGAGAATCTCATTCTCGCTGCGGGCAAGTCTTGCTTGCGGAAAGCGTTTCAGGAACGCGTCAGCGAAGTCGGGCTCCTGCGCATAAACCGAAACCAGTTCCCCACCGCCCCGCAGCACGGCTCCCACCTGGCTATAGATGTGATAGTGGTTCAGGCCGATCACCGCGAACTTGATCTTTGGCGGAGTCTTCGGGGTCTCCTCCGTTCTCGGCTCGCTCCCCGCCGCACGCATGCTGCGCGCGTTCCCTCCTAAACTGAGAATCGGCTCCGGCAGCGCCGACATCACCGCCACCGACCCGCTGACTACCTTCATGAATTCCCGCCTGTCAATCTGCTCTTTTCTCATCGTTCGTCTCCCCCCGAGATGCTAAGTCCGATCCCACGCCCCCGCAAGACGCAATCACGCCGCGCCCCACACGGCCAGGAGGCTGATTGCCTAGGACCATGGAGCGCCTCCCACTGTAAAGGATGTTGTGGCACCGCACACTGAAGCTGGCCGCTACGAGACGGGCCTGATTCGTTTACAATACTGTTCCTATGGCACAACTCACATTTCTTGGCGCGGCAGGCTGCGTCACCGGCTCGAAGCATCTCGTCGAAGCGAACGGCAAGCGGCTGCTGATCGACTGCGGCCTCTTCCAGGGCGGACACGAGCTCAAGGACCGCAACTGGCAGCCACTGCCCATCGATCCCAAGACCATCAACTGGGTCGTGCTCACGCACGCCCACCTGGATCACACTGGCTGGTTGCCGTGTCTCGTGCGCGCCGGCTTTCACGGACCGATATTCGCCGACGCCGCCACCATCGAGCTGGCCGAGATTCTTCTCCGCGATTCCGCGCACCTGCAGGAAGAAGACGCCGAGCACGCCGCCCAGGGCAAGTACACTCGCCACGCCGTGCCGCTTCCCTTGTACAAAAGCGAAGACGTCGATCCCGTGCTGAAACTCATGAAGCCGGTTCCGCGCGACGGTTCCTTTACCATCAGCCCGGAATTCGCGGTGCGCTCCTACGACGCGGGACACATTCTCGGCTCGTCCAGCCTCGAACTCACCGTCTCCGAAGGCGGCAAGTCGTTTGTCGTGGTTTTTTCCGGCGATGTCGGCCGTTACGACCAGCCTATCCTGAAAGATCCGGTGACGCCTCCGCGGGCCGATTTTCTTCTCTGCGAATCGACCTACGGCGACCGCGAACATCCCGGCGGCTCGGCGCTCGATGCGCTCGCGGATATCGTCAACCGCGTGGTCAAGCGCGGCGGCTCGATTGTGGTTCCCTCGTTTGCCGTCGGCCGCACCCAAACCCTGATGTACCTGCTACGCCAACTCGAGGATTACCACCGCATCCCTCACGTTCCGGTTTACATCGATAGCCCGATGGCCGTCAGCGCCACCGATCTTTATCTCCGCCACCGAGAAGACCACGACGTGCAATTCCTCCGCGAAGAGACCAGCGGCACGCGCGACCCCCTGAACACGCACGAATTCCATCTCACCCGCTCGGCGGAGGAATCGAAGCAGATCAGCAACGTCGCGACTCCCTGCATCATTCTCTCCGCGAGCGGCATGGCCGCCGGCGGGCGCGTCCTGTTTCATCTCGCGCGACGCTTGCCCGATTCGCGCAATGCCGTGGTGCTTGCCGGCTTCCAGGCCGAAGGCACGCGCGGCCGCGCTCTGCTCGAAGGCGCGAAGACGCTGAGCATTCACGGCCAGCAGGTTCCTGTCTGCGCGGAAATCGTTGAACTACGCCAACTTTCAGCGCACGCAGGGAAAAGCGAACTGCTGCGCTGGCTCGCCGGATTCTCCGCGCCGCCGCGGAAGACTTTCGTCATCCATGGCGAGCCCGATGCGGCTGCGGCGCTGAAATCGGCCGCGGAGGCTCAGTTCCACTGGCCGATTGACGTTGCGCAGTATCTTCTGACCGTCTCGCTCACCGTCTGAGCGCGCGCGGAGCGGATGCCGTCCATAATCATGAACAGCCTTCCTTCCAGGGCGCGCCAAGAAGGGCGAAATTAATTTTCGGTGAGAGGCGAAACCTTTCGTGGCTTGTCTGCGTCTATGTGGATAAGACCACTCGCGGGGTAGGAAGCGACCACCACAGGGCAACCGACCGTCAGCTTCCTACCCCTTCTCACATTCCTTGCCGGCAAGCTGGAGGATTTTCCCGCGGAGGCGCTCCGACCGCAAGCCTATGGCTTGGCGAGAGCGCGCCTGGTGGGCGTCTCGCGCGACATGGGCGGGATCTCCCGCAGCAGGCATCCGGCCACGAACATCGGCGCCGGCGTAACGCGCCCCCAGCGATTCAATTCCCACTTCGCGCGAATGAATTTCACTTGCGGCTTGAGCGAAAGATCGAGCACCATCCTCGCTTCGCCGCGATAAAAACTCTGCGGAAGCTTCAACAGAGGTTTCGTTCCCCAGTTCTCGCCGTCGGGCGATCCCCAGATGGAAACGTCGAGAGATTCCTGCTCGATCTGCTCGGCGATCACCAGCGTGCACAGGAACGTCCGCGTGGCGCTGGAAGAAATGTCAAATGCTACGCCGTCGCCGTTCTGTTCGAGGCGCGTATTCGCCGGAATGATCTCGACGTTCATGGTGTTTGTCGCGCGGATTCTAACATACCTCGCTTTCCGGGGACCGGGCGCAGCGCTTCCACGAGGGCAAGCTCAGCTACTTTGGCGATAAGCGTCCGAGCCGCTCTTCGGCGGCGGCGAGGGTTTTCTCGGTCTTGCAGAAGGTGAAGCGCACTTGGCGTGCGCCGTCGCGCGGATCGTTGTAGAAGCTGGAGCCGGGAACCACTGCGACGCCGATTTTCTCCACCAGAAAGGTCGAGAAGCTGACGTCGTCGGGATAACCGAAGCGCGAGATGTCGGTCATGATGTAGTAGGCGCCGCGCGGCTTGAAGACGCCGAAGCCCGCGCGCTCGAGGATCGCGAGCATGCGCGCGCGGCGCGCAGAATAATCGGCGGCCAGTTTCTCGTAATAGCTTTGCGGGAGGCGGAGAGCGAGCGCTCCGGCTTCCTGCAGCGGCGCGGCAGCGCCGACGGTGAGAAAGTCGTGGACCTTGCGGATGGCGGTGGTGGGTTCCGGCGCGGCAATGGCCCAGCCGACGCGCCATCCCGTGACGCTGTAGGTCTTGGACATGCCGTTGATGGTGATGGTGCGATCGCGCATGCCTTCGATGCGCGCCATGGAGATGTGCTCGGCGCCGTCGTAAAGGATGTGCTCGTAAATCTCGTCGGTGATGCAGAACGCGTTCCAGCGGACGCAGAGATCGCGGATGAACTCCAGCTCGGCGCGCGTGAAGACCTTTCCCGTGGGATTGTTGGGCGTATTCAGGATGATGGCCTTGGTGTGCGGGCCAAAGGCGGCGGACAGCTCCTTTTCGTCGAAGGTCCAGTCCGGCGGCCGCAGTTTCACGAAGCGGGGCGTGGCGCCCGAGAGGATGGCGTCCGGACCGTAATTCTCGTAAAAAGGCTCGAGGACCACGACCTCATCGCCGGGATTGATGACCGCCATCATCGACGACATCATCGCTTCGGTTGAGCCGCAGCAGACAGTAATCTCGCGCTCGGGGTCCACCCGCACGCCCTGGGTGCGGGCGAACTTTTCCACGATGGCGTCGCGGAGCGATTTCGCGCCCCAGGTGATCGCGTACTGATTGATGTCCTCGGCGATGGCTTTGCGCGCGGCTTCCTTCACTTCGGCGGGCGCGGCGAAATCGGGAAAACCCTGGGCCAGATTGACAGCGTCGTAGCGCATCGCCAGACGCGTCATTTCGCGGATGACCGATTCGGTGAAGCGCTCCGCCTTCGTGGAGAGCATGCGGCGAGCGGTTTTCCCCGCGGAAACCGCTTCGGATTTTGGACTGATTTCGGGCGCGCTCACCGGCTGCTTCCCGCCGTCGCTTTTCCGCCGTAAATCATGCGGTACACCGCCGCATTGCGCAGAACGATTTGGATGTACTCGCGCGTCTCCGTGAACGGGATCGACTCAACGAATTCCGGCAACTCATCGTAGTGGCGCTCCGCCTGCCAACTCGCCACCCGGTCCTCGCCGGCGTTGAAGGCGCCGAGCGCGGCTTCGGGGCTGCCCTGCGTGCGCAGAAGATCGGCGAAGTAGCGCATGCCAAGCAGAAGATTGTACTCGGGATCGTTGAGTTTCGCCCTGGCATAACGGACGTGAACCTGGCGGGAGACCAGGCGTCCGGTCTTCGGCAACACCTGCATGAGGCCGACCGCGCCGGCCTTCGAGACGGCGTCCGGCTGAAACGTGGACTCCTGGCGCATGAGTCCCGCAGCGAGCATGGCGTCAACGCCGTTCTTTTCCGCCGCGTCGCGCAGCGCCGATTCGTACGGCAGCGGGAAGAGAGTCTTCCAAGCGTCCATGGGGACTTCGTCGATGTGCCGCGCTTCGAAGTTGGGCACGGCGATGCGGCCGAGGGCCATGGCTACTCCGTAATGGCCTTGATCGAGGGCAGCCTGCGCAGCCTCGAGCATCCGGCGCGGGTTCGAGGAGGCGAAGTAGGCGGCGCGAAGTTCGAGCTCGGCCGAAGCGTCAAATGCAAGCGTGCGCAACACCTGCGCGCGGGTCCAGCGCTCGATGGCCGCTGCCGGAATAGGCTCATCGAGGCGGCGAAGCGGCGGGGGCGCAGCAATCTTCTCCAAAAACTCGGGGGAATTCACAGGCTCGCGGCCGAGGGCTAAAATCCGCGACGAAGCCTGCATGCCGAAGTAGGTTTCCGGGAAACGGTCCTCGGCCTTGAGGTAGATTCCGCGGGCGCGAGCGGCGTCGCCATCGCGCTCGGCAATGCGGCCGAGCCAATAAAGAGCGTTGGCAATATAAGCCGAGCCGGGATACTTGCCGACGAACTCCTCGAACAGCGTTTTGGCCTCGGGCTGGCGGTTGAGATGGGCGATCCAGGCGACGCGCCAATCGGCCGTCTGCGCGTAGCGTCCGCCGGGAAATTTTGTCAGGAGTTTCCGGTAGCCGTCAGCCGCACGCTTGCGGTCGAGCTGGGCCCAGAAGTAATTCGCCGCGGCGTACAGACCGTCTTCATTCGCGCGAGAGTCCGTGTATTTGGCATCGAGCGCGGCCAGGGCCGCGAACATATCCCTTTCATGCCGCGGGGCTTCGCGAGGCTTGGGGCGCCACGCTTGCGAAAGCGAGTAGAGACGCTCGGCATCCACGGCGGGATCCGGAGTGCGGACGGCTTCGATGAGCTTCGGCGAGCCGCCAAGCTGGAAGCGAGCTTGCGCGACGCGGAGATGCGCGCGCTGCGCCTGGGGCGACGCATCGGACTTGCCAATCGTCGCGAGAAGCTTTTCGTACTCGACGCGGGCCTCGCGCCACTTGCGCGCGTCGAAGAAGGTCTCGGCGCGTTTTTCTTGCTGGTCGGGTGCGGCATGGGGGAATGCGCCGCCCATTTTGCGGGCGAGCAACTGAAGGATGCCCCCCACCGACTGCGCTTCATCGCTCAGCGGATAACGATAGTAGATCGTCTGGTAGTCGGCGGCCGCCTTGTCGAGCTCGCCGGCCACCTGCCGCGCGCGCGCTCGTTCGGAAAGAAGAGGCGGCTTGCTTGCGGTACCGGGATAGTCGTCCAGTGCGGCGATGGCCTGGCGAGCCTTGCCGATGTTTACGGCGGTGGCCGCGAGAGCCTCGACGGTCTGTTCGCTCATAACGCTCTCGGGGAAATCAGCGCGAAGGGTCTCGAAATCGGCGAGAGCCTCCGCTTCCCTGCCAAGAGAGCGCTTGGCTTGGGCGCGCCAGTAGAGAACATATTCGCGGAGGAGCGGATCCCGCTCAGCCTTCTCGAACCTGGTCAGGCTTTGCTGGGCGTGACTATTCGTGCTATCGAAATAGGCCAGCGCCAGCGCGGCGCGCGCGCCCCAAACGTCGGAGGCGTGCTTATCGGCGAACGCGCCGACCTGCATGTAGGCCGCGAGCGAACCGTTGTGCATGGCGCGGGCAAGGGGGGCCAGCTCGCTCTGGGCGGCGGCGTCTTCGGGCGAAGCGCCTTCCTGCGCGGGGCCGTCGATCGAGGGGCGGCAATCGGCTGAACGGCAGGGTGGGGTCTTGCGGGCGGTCCTTCTTCCTGTGCCCGATGACGAGGAACGGCTCCCGTGGCGAGCACGGAGGCCGGTCTGCGCGAAAATAGGCTGCGTGGCACAGAGAAAGACAAGCGCGACAGCACAGACCAAGCCGAATAGGAAACCCGCACGACGCGGGCGCGCAGCGCAGCTCTCGCCGCAATCTACGGACCCGACGTGGCCTTTCGACAAGCGATTACGATTGACGTACCGGAGACGCGTACGGATATTCGCCGAGCGCCTGAGCGTCGCCCCCAGCCAGAATCTCGACCATCCAGTAGTAGAAATAATCCACGGGATGATCCAGGATCGGCCGGAACCGCCGGTGATATTCCTTGTAAGCTTTCTCAATGTCATCACGTAGCCGGATGCAGATATCGCCTTGTTCGCGGCCCAGCCGCACCTGCTCCGGGCGCAACATCTTGATGTCTTGCATGGAAACTTTTGCGACGCGATTCGCGCGCCGGTGCATCTCTTGCTCCTCGTGGGAAAGGCGCGAGACGTCGAAGATCTCTTCTTCCGGAGGAATCGGCTCGGGCTCAACGAGCGATTCGGCCGTCTCGTCGCTTGGGGGGGCGGGGACGAGCTCCGGGGAGGGCGCGGGCTCCGTTTCAGCGGCGGGAAGACCCACGAGACGCGCAACCTCAGCTTCCAGCGGAGTGCGTTGGGCCGGCTGGAGCGCCGCGGTGATGAAGCGCGACAAGACTTCCAAGGCCGCGGAGAGCGAAGCGGCCGCGGTCTGCGCGCGAAGCATGGGAGGCAGGGCGTGAGTCGGCTTGCTGCTGGAGCAGGCCGCAACGACGTCGGCGATGGCGTGGTGCAATTCGTTGGACGAGCGCTGGAGACTTTCCAGATTATCGCGCAACGCGCGCGAGACCGCCTGCTCGATCGTAGTGTGCTCCTGCACCTTGCCGGCTTTCATAGGTGTTTTGCCCGAAATTCCCTGCCTTTGAATATTGGAAGGGGCTACGCCGGATGTCAACCGTCTAGCAAGGCTTTCGTGTCCTATTGTGGGCGGATGAAACAAAACCCCGCCTGGCAACGAGTTAAGCGTTGACCGTCGCTCTCTTTTGTTGGCTGCGGAAACCGGCCTTTGCCCGGAGCCATCGCGAAGGCATACAATGGTGGTGCTACACGGGGGCGACACGGTTTCGACGGAAGCAGTCGCGACCCGAAGGCATGCCGGGCGCCACCTGCCCGCAATCGGGTGGAAAACTAGAAATGCCAATACACAATTGGCTCTTGCTGCCTAATTAAATTAGGCGCAACGTCTCCCCGGGCTTTGCTCACGGGCCCGGCAAGAGGCGTCACACAGTGAGCTGGCTCGGGGGTCTCGGTCCGTGATTCCCGGGCGAGATTCATCGGACTAGCCGGCTGCGTTTCTTGCTCATTCTGAGCGTGGCGGGCGAACATGCGGCAGGCCCTCACGGGCTGGGCCGCTCCTGAATTGAGATAAGCATGTAGGCTTCGGGCCGTAGCGCTTTTCGGACGGGGGTTCGACTCCCCCCGCCTCCACCATATCCGATGAGGATATGGTGTCCCGAGCGAGTCCCGACTGTTTCTGTCGGGACGAGTCGAGGGGCGCTTCTGGGCATCCCGGTGTACTTCTGCTACATCCTCAATTGACCTTAGCCCAAGAACCGGCTACGGCGAACTTGTTCGCCTTTAGAACATTGATGTGAGTGCGCCTGTACCCCTCGACCGGAAAAGTCAGAGTCGCGTGTTACCTCGTCTCAAACGCGTAGATGATCACGCTAAAGGGAGCAATGGTTGCGGTGCTGGGCGCCGCTTCGAGCGCGTGTTACCTCGTCTCAAACGCGTAGATGTTCACGCTAAAGGGAGCAATGGTTGCGGTGCTGGGCGCCGCTTCGAGCGCGTGTTACCTCGTCTCAAACGCGTAGATGTTCACGCTAAAGGGAGCGATGGTTGCGGTGCTGGGCGCCGCACCGAGCGCGTGTTCCTCGACTTCGACTCCGGGCTTTTGCCCCACGACGATTGTCGCGTCAACACTCGAAGGCGCCATGCGCCACAGCCGTCCTTTGCCTGAAAGCTCCACGCCCTTGATGGAGAAATTGAGCTGCTGTTCCGATGCGGTCGGATTCACCACGGCTATGGTGAGCGTTTTCCGGTCGCTGCTGAGCGCCGCGGCCAGATCCAGTGGGTAGGTGTCGCTGCCCGGGTTGACCCGCGGCTGGTCGCCCCCGGCTGGATACCTCGGTTTCGGCTGGGGTGAATTGCCGGACACTTCGACCGGGATCGTGCCGAAATGATCGCGGTAGAGTTTGAAGAGCAGGCCGGCCGGATTCAACACAGCCTCGGTGCGGTTGGCGCTGAGGAGAGAGGTGGCGAAGGTAAAACCTGCCATCTGGTAGAGGTCCGAGTGACGGAACATTTCGTGGAACGCCCAGGCATAGGCGGGGACGATCTTGTAGGAGTTCGCCGGGACGCCGACGTACGCCCATTCGTCGAGACTGATGGGCACCGGCTTTGCCTTGAGCGCGGGGATGCGCGCCAAGTATTCCTGGTAATGTTCGTATTTCACGCGAACCTGCGTAGCCGGCTGGCGCTCCCATTCCACCAGCGGCTCGCCCGGACCCACGCTCACCCGATCGCCCTTCTCGATATCGAAACGCTGGTCGCTGTAGGAATAGAAGTGCTCGCTGAGCAGGTCCATGTTCTCCAGGCAGTTGGCGAGCATCCCCCCGCTCCAATCCGCAGGCGAGCCGTAATCGGGCACCACCTTGCCGCTGATGCGCTTCGCCTGTTTCGAGCCGGTCATCGCGTCGGGCATGGCACCGCTGGCAACCAGCTTGATCGTCGGATCCACTCGCCGCATGGCCTTGGCGAACAAATTGTGCTTGATTTCAAACTGCTGCAGCGGCATGACGCCGAATGACCATTCGCCCCACATTTCGTTGCCGATGCCCCAGAATTTCACGCCGTACGGCTGCGGATGCCCGTTCGCCGCGCGCAAGCGGCCCATCGGGGTGGTCACCGCGCCATTGGCATATTCGACGTATTGCGCCGCGGACCATGCGTCGCCGAAGCCGGCATTGACGGTGATGTATGGCTCGACGTCCAGCAGGCGGCAAAGCGCCATGAACTCGTCCGTGCCGACATCGTTCGGCTGAACCGCGTTCCAGGCGGGATCCAGCGTCGGCGGACGCTTGTCCAGATCGCCAATGGCGTCGCGCCATTCGTGCGCCGAAACAAAGTTGCCGCCCGGAAAACGATAAACGCCCGAATGCAATTGCTTGAGCGCGGCGATGACTTCGGCGCGAAAACCGTGCGTATTGTCCGCGGGCATCAACGAAACGGCGCCAACGTGAAAAGTGCCCGTGCCCGTCCCGACAATCTCCAGCCGGGCATTGTCGCTGTCCGCCTGCGCCTGGAAGCTCAGTGGAAACTTCGCATATTCGGCACTGAGTTTGCCCACCGCGACGGTCTGGCGCTCGTTCGCATTCGTTCCCCAGACCAAACGGACAACCACGTTCGCGCCGGAATCGCCCGCGAGCACGACGCGTCCGATGTAGGACTTGCCTTTGCGCACCGCCAGTCCTGCCTGCTGGATGCCGCGCGCTTCGGCCCCGTTCAGCTTTACGAGAGGGGTGTGTTCACCGACGTACGGACGGATCGTATCCATGGACACGGTTTCGTCCGAGCCGACGGGTGTCCACCGCCGCGGGGCCTCGCCAAACCTTGGAGCAGTTTCGGCTGCCGGCGCCTGTGAACTCACCGGATAGTAGAATTTCCGGTCATCCAGCATTTCAGCCCACAAGCCGTGATTGATGATGCCGCCGAGGTGCTCGATGAACTGCCCGTAAACGTATTTCGAAATCGGGGCGCGGGTCTTGGTGGCGTCAACCGTGGCAGCGATGGGCTGAACCTGAGCGCCAGCCGCCAGAGCGGCGGAGAACACGATTAGGAACAAAACGACTTTCTTCATCATCGAGGATCTCCAGGACCGCATTGTCTTCGCCCTTGCAAAGCCAATGCAGAAAGACTACTTCCTCTTTTCGTACAACTCCCGGAACAATTTCACCGTGTCCGGCGCGTGTCCCGCATAGTGATTGTTTGCATAGGCCAAAACCTTCAAATTCCGCCGCACGAACTCCCGGAACAGCTCCGCCCAATTCGCCAGGTCCCCGCGCCGGTCGACGATCGTCCTATCCCACGTTTTCGTTTGTTCTTCGATGCCCTTGCGGTCGCCCAGCCACCGCACGTAGGTGAAGTCCGCCGTGATCGGGTCAAACTTGTCCTTCATCTCCCACGGGCGTGGCATCCAGTTCTGGTCGATCAGCGCCAGCGCCACGCCGCGCTCGCGCAGCGTCTCCGCAAACCGCGCATCCAGCCAAGTCTTGTTCCGGATTTCCACCGCAAACCGATAGCCCTTCGGCAGTGTTTTCAGGAACGGCTTCAACCGTGCCAGGAATTCCGTCCCGCTCTTGAATTTAGATGTATTGAAGTACCCGAACTGAAACAGCAGCGGCCCCAACTTCTCCTTCAGCTCGTCCATCGTCTCCAGGAAGTGCTTCAGGTCCGCCTCGCAATCCACCAGCACTTTTTCATGCGTGATCACCTGCGGCACCTTCGCCGCAAACAGAAACCCCGGCGGCGTCTTCGCGTACCAGCCTTTCACCGTGGAAGTCGCCGGCGTCCGGTAAAACGTATTATCCAGTTCCACGGTGTCGAACTGCGTCGCGTAGTAGGAAAGCTGCTCCCGCGGCGGAAGGCCCTTCGGGTAGAACGTCCCTTCCCAACCCGCCGCCGTAAACGCGCTCGTCCCAATCCGTATCTCGCTCATACCCGCGCAATTCTACACCTGCCGCTCGCACCCCTCACGGCGCTGTCCGCTCATCTCCAACTAGATACAAAGTTTGCGAAGGGATCGCCGTTCCACTCACTCTTTTCAGGCGGAAGGAAAAGCGCAGCAACCGCTTAGCTGCCAATTAAGAGAGTCCAGATGTTCCAAGCAGGTTTTTCCTTTTGAGAAGTCGGCCATCTTCACAAAAAGAGCATGCCCACAAAAGTAATTTCGGGCGTTCTTGCGAACGTGGGGGATCCGGGCCCTACAATTCTCCAGGCCGAATCTTTCGAAGTAATATAGTTGTTGGCGGAGCCAACGCCTGTGAGATCTCTTTACTGCAACATTCTGATTGGCGAGCCACGAGGGGGGAACCATGACCATTGACCGGAGTACGAAGGCGATACTCATTGCGATCGCAGTGCTGCTCGGGATCATTGCGGTGCGGCCGTATGTGACGGCGCAGAAGGTGGAGGCGCAGGAGTCGTACCGTTACGACTTCTACATCGAGCCGGGAACGTGGATGCTGCGTTCGCCGGGAGGCGATTCCCAGGTCCTGGGCAAGGTCATGGTGAACATGAAGACGGGAGACGTGTGGGGATTCCCGACGTCGGATCCTTCGCCCTACCCCGTTGATTTCAGCAAGTCGGCGCCGCCCGTGTCGAAGCCGGTCTACCTGGGGCGGTTTGATTTTGCTGCGGCGATCAGAAACAAGTAGTGCCGGCTGCGCGCGACCGTTCCGGGGACTGACGATGACGGGCTGCCCGCGCTCGCCGCTTTTCTCGATGCCACTGGCGCCAATGGCGCGGAGAGGGCGTAAGATGCAAGGGACAGGTGGCCGGCGTATGGCCGCCTGCAAGCGAATCACTTCGCAACTCTAACTGAGGAGAGAATATGCAGAAGCGAATCGTTGCGTTTTGTACCGGGCTTCTTCTGGGCCTCGCGGTCCTGACCACAGCGGGCCTGGCCCAGATGGACAAGAGCAAGCGTGCGAGCCCGCCGGCCAAAGCCGAATGCAAGTTGGCTAGCGGCAAGACGATTACAGTGGACTACTCCAGTCCGCGCATGAAGGGTCGAAAGATTTACGGTGGACTGGTGCCCTACGGGCAGGTGTGGCGCGCGGGCGCGAACGAGGCGACTACGTTCGTGACCGGCGCCGACCTGATCGTCGGTGGTAAAGCCGTTCCTGCGGGGAGCTACACCCTCTTCACCATCCCCAACGAAGACAAGTGGACCCTGATCATCAGCAAGAAGACCGGTGAGTGGGGCATCCCTTATCCGGGCGCAGGGGATGACTTCGCCCGTGTGGACATGAAAGTGGAAAAGCTCGCGGCGCCGGTCGAAAACCTCACGATCTCGTTTCACCCGAGCAACGACGTTTGCGAGCTGCGCTTGGAGTGGGAAACCACGCGCGCCTCGGTCGATATCTTCCAGAAGAGGTAGGACCTAGCGCATCCTTAGCGTCTTTCGCGCTTACTTGCTGGCAGACGCTGGCGCGGCTGTCAGCGTGAGCGTGGCATGCAATTCGATCTGCTCGCTGGAACGGCCGACAAGCACCTCGAAATCGCCGGGATCGGCGCGCCACTGCTTGGCCTCCGTGTCGTAGTAAGAGAGCGACCGGCGATTCAAGGCCACCGTCACTCGCCGCGTCTCGCCGGGCCGCAGGCTCACTTTCTGAAAACCCTTCAGCTCCTTGGGCGGCACCGGCACCTTGGCGTGCTTGTTTCGCACATAGACCTGCGCGACATCGGCGCCTTCGCGGGCGCCGGTGTTGGTCACGTCGAACGACACGCTCACGTTTCCGTTGGCGGTGCTGGCAGGCGTGACGGCCAGATTGCCGTACTTGAACGAGGTATAGGATAGCCCGTAGCCGAAGGGGAACAGCGGCTTCGTGTCGTTATGCTCGTAGCCGCGATAACCCACGAATATGCCTTCTTTGTACACGACCCGATTGCTGCCCGGCTCGAGATAGTAGCTGTCGTGGACCGGGTTGTCTTCCCACCGGCGTTCGAACGTGACCGGCAAGCGGCCCGCGGGATTCACGTCACCGAAAAGAATCTCGGCCAGCGCGGTGCCGCCTTCCTGCCCTGGAAACCACGCCTCGATCAGCGCGGGGACCCGGTCGAGCCAGCCATTCATGTCCACGCTTCCTCCGGAGGTCACCACCACAATCGTGTTCTTGTTTACCGCAGCCATCTCGCGGATTAGCTCGTCCTGACCGGGAGGAAGCTGGAACGTGCGGTCTGAACCTTCGCTCTCGGTGTCCGGGTCAAAGCCGGCCGCGACAACGACGACATCCGCCTTCGCGGCCATGGCCCTGGCGTCCGGCTCAACCAGACTGCCCTGCCGCGCGATGGCGAGCCGCAGGCGAGGCAGGCCAAAGCTCCGGGTACGGTACTGCTCGAGCAAGATCTTGTGTGGCGCCGCAGTGAGTGAAACGCTGATTTCGCTGACCAACTGCTTGGCCACCTGCCAGGCATCAACAACCAGCATGTCGTCCAGGTAGAGACGGTAGCCTCCGCGCTCTCCCCCGCCCTGAACGATGACGCTATACGTGCCGGCGGCTTCCGGAGTGTAGTAACCACTCCAGCGCGCCGAGGTCAGCTTCGGAGTGGAGAAAGAGCTGAAATCGACGCTTCCCGAGGTGTAGTCCGCCGGGGCGAATCCACCCGGCAGATTGACGTGCCGGTCGATGTGGGTGGCCACCGGCGTGCCGGACAAGTCCGCGTTGTCGAAGACTTCCACCCGTAAGCCCGGCTGTCCGTTTGTCGCGGCGGTTGAGAACTCGGTGGCCTGGGCAAGATCACCCAAGGCCGGTACGCCGCGCGCATAGTACGTGGGAATCTTCGTGCCGAAATAATTGCTCAGTCCTTCGAGGAAGCTCAATGCAGCAAACGGGCGCGCCTGGGCGCTGCCTCCTCCGACGGGCTGGGCAGGATAGGCGTCGGGCCCGATGACCGCGATGGACTTGATCTTCGTCTTGGCCAGCGGCAGCAAATTGCCGTCATTCTTCAGCAAGACCATGCCTTCGCGCGCCGCCTGGAGGGCTGCTTCGCGTCCCTGCTCGCTGTAACGCGGGATGGAGAAGTCGGTCTGCTCGCGGTCGAACCAGCCGAATTCGATGGCCGTGCGCAAGATCCGCCGCACCTTGTCGTCAATTGTGTCCACCGAAACTTTGCCCTCTTGGATGGCGGGCAGCAACGCCGCGCGATTCATGAATTTGCCGGAGGGCATCTCCAAATCCAGGCCGCCATTCGCAGCGGCCACACCGTCGTAGGTGGCGTCCCAATCGGACATGATGATGCCGCGGAAACCCCAATCGTTTTTCACGACGTCCGTGTTCAGATAACCGTTCTGCGTCATGTGCTGGCCGTTGGTCAGGTTGTAGGAATCCATGATGGCGCCGACGTGCGCTTCCTTCACGGCCGCCTCGAACACCGGCAGGTAAATCTCGCGCATGGCGCGTTCGCCAATGATGGAGTCGCTGTCGTGCCGCAGGAACTCGGAGTTGTTGCCCATGAAGTGTTTGATCGTGGCGCTCACGCCCTGGCTTTGCACGCCTTCGATGTAACCCACGGCGATGCGCGAGGCCAGAAATGGGTCCTCGCCGAAATACTCGAAATTGCGCCCGTTCATCGGCGCGCGGTAGATGTTCACGCCCGGCCCCAGCAGGAAATGAACGCCCTTGGCGCGGGCGTCCCGGGCGATCTGGGCGCCCACGCGCTGGGCCAGCGCCGGATTCCAAGTGGCGGCCAGCGAAATCCCGCCCGCCATCACCGTGGCCGGCCCGTAGTTGCGCACGCCAATCGGGCCGTCGGTCATTTTCAGGCGCGGCACGCCGAGCCTCGGCACGTCACGAATGTAGAAGCCGTCTACCCCTCCAATGAGGTCCACCTTCTCCTCGAGCGTCATCTGGCCGAGGATGGAATCTACGCGGCGCTCGATATCCGCGGAGGCGAGTGCTTGGCTTGAAGGCATGTCGGTCTGCTCCTTAGCGCGGGCGGGAGCCTGCGCCAGAGCTGGGATCACGCTCAAAACGAGAAGTGACAGAACTGCGCAGGTCGATAAATGTTTTCGCATTGTGCTCCCATCCATTTGAATCCGTGTGGAGTGACTTGCATCCACGATGTGCAACGTGGGCCCCTGAAGAACACTCGACCGTAAGGGTTTCCCACCCGACTTGTCAAGACGGTATCCAGCGCGGCATGACCAACCTGGTTCACCCGGCTCACCGCGCTGAAACAGGCCGCATTGGCCGCCCCTTTGAGTACCCGCTAAGACACGGGTTTCCGTCCCGGCCCTTGGCCGGCATTCGGATGCCTCACGGTTGGAAAGTAGCCGGGCATCCCGTAGAATGTAGGATTGTATTGCCGGAGCAGATGATCGCCATGAACCGACCCAGTCGCGAGAATCGGCACCTCGTCCGGTTCTTGGAAGTTAAAGGCAGTCCACTTCGAGTGCTCGCGTTTCTCTGCGGGCTTGCTGCGCTCGGCGGTGGGTGCAAGGCCAAGGATCCGGGTGGCAATCAGGGTCCTCCGGCGATGCCGGTGAGGACCTCCGTGGTCCGGTCGGTTCCGGTTGCGGAGTCCTCGGAATACCTGGCGACATTGAAATCCAGGCATTCCAGCGTTCTGAATCCGCAGGTCGAAGGACAGATCACGCAGATTTTCGTGAAGTCGGGGGACCGGGTGGCCGCGGGCACGCCGCTCCTGGAGATCGACCCGCTGAAGCAACAAGCCACGGTGCACAGCCAGGAAGCCGCGCGCGCCGCCCAGGTGGCGAACGTGCAGTACGCGCAGATCCAGTGGGACCGCACGAAAAAACTGTACGAGGCAGGGGTTGTCAGCAAGCAGGAGTTCGATCAGGCGCAGACGAGCATCGACACGGCCCAGCAGCAGCTCAAGTCCCTGGACGCGCAAGTCAGCGAACAGCAGGTGCAGTTGCACTATTACCGCGTCGTCGCGCCGAGCGACGGCATGGTGGGCGATATTCCCGTGCGCGTGGGCGACCGGGTGACGACCTCCACGCTGCTCACCACCGTCGATGAACTCGGGAACCTCGAACTGTACGTCAACATCCCCGTCGAGCATTCGAAGAGCCTGAAACTGGGGCAGACGGTTCAACTCCTCGACACCGCGGGCAATGCCCTGGCGGAGAGCCGCATCAGTTTTGTTTCTCCCGAGGTGGACAACGGCACGCAATCGGTCCTTGCGAAAGCCATCGTGAAAAACAGCTCGGGAGCGCTGCGGACGTCTCAGTTCGCTCGCGCCCGGGTGATCTGGGGAGCGCGTCCGGGGCCCGTGATTCCGGTGTTGGCCGCATCGCGAATCAACGGCGAGTTCTTCGTGTTCGTTGCCGAGACCCAGGGAAAATCGCTTGTGGCGCGCCAGAAGAGAGTGCAGCTCGGGGAATTGACGGACAACCAGTACCCGGTGCTGGCCGGCCTCAAAGAAGGCGACCGTGTCATCGTGGAAGGCACGCAAATCCTTGTCGATGGGATGCCCGTCACGGAGATGCCCGCCGATTCAGGTGGAAAACCTTCTTCCTGATCTCCTGAAGGCTGTCGGTTTACCGCAGTTGCTTTGGAAAGGTCGATCGAAGAGTGTTCGTAGATTTTTTCATACGGCGCCCCATCTTCGCCACCGTCTGCGCGCTGCTGATCATTCTCGCGGGAGCCATCGCCATCCCCAATCTGCCCGTGGCTGAATTCCCCACCCTGGCGCCGCCAGTAGTTTCTGTGAACAGCTTTTATAACGGAGCGAACGCACAAACTGTCGAGACGTCGGTGACCACGGTGATCGAGCAGCAGATCAACGGCGTCGAGGGCATGAAGTATATGACCTCCTCGAGCGGCAACGACGGCTCGAGCTCGATCAACGTTACGTTCGACATCACTCGAAACGTGGACCTGGCGGCCGTGGACGTGCAAAACCGGGTGAACGCCGCTCTCGGCAGACTTCCCAACGAAGTCAAAACGACGGGAATCTACATTTCCAAGTCTGGGGCCGGGTTCGTGTTCGGTGTCGGCGTGTATGCCGAGCACGGCGAATACGACAGCCTCTTTCTCAGCAACTATCTGGATCTCTACGTTCGGGATGCGCTTAAACGGGTTCCCGGCGTGGCCGACGTCTTCATTTTCGGCGAAAGAAAGTACTCGATGCGCCTGTGGCTCGATCCCCTGCGCATGGCTTCGCGCGGCTTGACTGCGACCGACGTTTTGGCCGCTTTGCAGGAACAAAACGTGCAAGTCGCCGCGGGCCAGATCGGCCAGCCTCCCACACAACCGGGCCAGATGGTCCAGATCAGCGTGCGGGCGATCGGACGCCTAGTGGAGCCGGCGGAGTTTGAAAACATCGTCTTGAAGACGGGCTCGGACGGCACGCTCGTCCGGCTAAGGGACGTGGGCCGCGCCGAGTTGGGCGCCGAAGACTACAGCGCGAACTTGCGCTTCAATGGGCATGACGCCACCGGTTTCGCCGTGACGCAGTTGCCGGGCGCGAACGCGCTGGCGGTGGACCAAGCGGCGAAGGCTGAACTGGAGCGTCTCTCGAAGCGCTTCCCGCCCGGAATGAAATACGCGATGGCCTTCGACACGACCACCGTGGTCGGCGAATCCATCCGCGAAGTTCTCATCACTTTGATCCAAGCCATCCTTCTCGTCATCCTGGTGATCTTCATTTTCCTGCAGGATTGGCGAAGCACCTTCATCCCGGCGGTCACGATTCCGGTCTCGCTGATCGGGACGTTCGCCTTTGTGAAGCTTTTCGGATTCTCCATCAACACGCTGACGCTGTTCGGCATTACGCTGGCCACCGGGCTGGTCGTTGACGACGCCATCGTGGTGATCGAAAACGTGCAGCGCCACATCGCCGAAGGCATCAGCGAGCCGCACAACGCAGCGTCGGCGGCCATGAAGGAAGTGACGGGCGCGGTGATCGCCACGTCGCTGGTTCTGGTGGCGGTTTTTCTTCCGGTCGCCTTGTTCCCCGGCACCACGGGAATTCTCTTCCGGCAATTTGCGCTGACGATCGCGTTTTCCATCTCCATCTCCGCGTTCAACGCATTGACGCTGACGCCCTCGCTTTCCGCGCTGTTCCTGGGGCATACCCGCCACAAGCGGAAGAGCCGCGTATTCAGCGGAGTCAACCGGGGATTGGCCAGCTTCACCCGCGGCTACCAGGCCAGCCTCCGCGGCATCTTGCGGCACAAGATCGTTGCCCTGGCCCTCTTTTTGGCCGGCCTGGGATTGACCTACTGGGTCTATCGGATCGTCCCGAAGGCTTTCGTTCCGCAGGAGGACGCCGGGTACTTCATGGTCCTAGTGCAGGCGCCGCCTGGCGCGTCCCTCGAGTACACGACGAACATTTTGGGGCAGACGGAAGCGGTCATGAGCAAGGTCCCCGAGATCCAAGGGGCATTTGCCGTCGCCGGATTCAGCTTCGGGGGGGCGGCGCCGAATCGGGGCATTCTGTTCGCTTCTTTGCAGGATTACGATAAGCGCAAGGGTGATGAGCATTCTGCCGGCGCGGTCATCAATCGCCTGCGCGGAGCCTTCGCGGGAATCTCCGGCGCGCTGGTGATTCCCTTCGCGCCACCTGCGGTGGAGGGCCTGGGCACTTTCGGCGGATTCCAATTCGTCGTCGAGGATCTGCGAGGCACTTCACTCCAACAACTTGCCGACGTCACGCAAGGAACCGTCCAGGCAGGTTATGGCAGCCGCGAACTCACCGGCTTGTTCAGCAGCTTCAGCGTCAACGATCCACAATTCCTGGTCACGATCGATCGCGAGAAGTCCAAAGGGCTGCAAGTGCCGCTGAACCAGATCACCGACGCGCTCCAGGTGTACATGGGCTCCGTGTACGTGAACGATTTTGACTTCAACAACCGCTCCTACCGCGTGTACGTGCAGGCGGACAAGGAGTTCCGCGCGCAGCCGCGGGACATTCGCCAATATTACGTGCGCTCCGACCGCGGCACGATGATTCCGCTGGAAAACCTGGTGGCGGTGACGCAAACAGCATCGCCGCAAATCATCAGCCACTACAATCTCTTCCGGTCCTCGGAAATCGACGGCTCGGCCGCGCCGGGACGCAGCTCGGGCGAGGGGATAGCCGCCATGGAGGCCGTGGCGAAGAAGGTGTTGCCCCCGGGCTTCGCCTACGAGTGGACGGGGATTTCATTGGAAGAGATTCAATCCGGCGGGCAAGCGTTCCTGTTGTTTGGCCTCGGCCTGCTCGTTGTGTATCTGACGCTGGCGGCGCAGTACGAAAGCTTCTCGCTGCCCTTCATCGTCCTACTGGCCGTTCCGATGGCTTTGCTGGGAGCAATCGGCGCGCAAGCTCTGCGTGGACAGGAGAACGACGTGTACTGCCAGGTGGGGCTCGTCATGCTCATCGGCCTGGCGAGCAAGAACGCGATTCTGATCGTGGAGTTTGCGGAGCAACTGCGCGAAAAGGGCCTCTCGATTGTAGATGCCGCGATCGAAGCGGCCCGCATACGCCTGCGGCCGATCCTGATGACCTCGCTGGCATTCATCCTGGGAGTCTTGCCGCTCGTGCTGGCGACCGGCGCGGGACACATCAGCCGCCGATCGGTCGGCACGACGGTCTTCGGCGGGATGATCGCCTCGACTTTCCTCAACTTGGTCTTCATCCCGGTGCTCTACGTCCTAGTGAAGACGCTTCAGAGCGGGCGGGAAAAGAAGAGCGCTACTCCTTCCTCTCCGTCCCCAACACACGAGGGTGCGTAAGCAGCTACCCTTGGCCCTACTGAGGAACGGTGTCCGAGCCGGCCGCGCCGATGGCTTCGCCGGTAACCACAAGCTCCACGCGGCGATTTCTCTGCCTTCCTTCGGGCGTATCGTTGGAGGCCACCGGCTGAGTCTTGCCGAACCCGCGCGCGCTGACCGAGCCCGCCGCTACTCCCTGTTCCACGAGGAAGTCGCGCACCGAAGCAGCGCGCTGTTCGGAGAGCACTTGGTTGAACTGATCGCTGCCGACGCTATCGGTGTGACCCTCGACCTGCAGCTTCAAACCGGGATGGGCCAGGACAATCCCGGAAATCTTGGCCAATTTTTCCCGGGCGCCGGGCTTCAGTGTGTACTTGCCGAAGTCGAAGAGCACGTCCGACATGTTGACGATTAAACCCCGCGCGGTATCGCGCGTTTGCAGGATGGAATTCAACTGGTCCAGAAGGCGTTTGCGGAGTTCCGCTTTCTCCGCCTCGGCCTGTTGCCGGGCGCGTTCAGCCGCTTCCGCCTGACTGCGCGCGCGGTCCGCCTCCGCCTGAGCCGCCAGTTGCTGTGCCTGAGCCGCGTCACGGGCTTTGTCCGCCTCGGCCTTTTCACGGGCCGCGCGCTCGGAATCCAGGCGCGCCTTATCCGCTTGTTCCTGAGCGGCCTGCTGCTGTGCCAAAGCGGCCGCGCGAGCTGTTTCCGCTTCGGCCTTTTCCCGAGCGGCGCGTTCCGAGGCCAACTGCGCTTCCAGCTTGGCGCGTTCCGCGGCTTCGGCCTGCGCTTTGGCTTGCGCCTCGCGCTCGGCGGCGGCCCGCCGTTCCTTCTCCACTCGTTCCTCGTCAAGGCGCTTGACGGTGATCGCGCGGGCGTCTTCTGCGGTCTGAACCGCTTCGCGCGCCGACATCTCGATCGATTTCTTATCGCGCTTGTGCGCCTGGCCGTTCTCGGCGTCTTGGAGGAGCTGCGCGGCCTTCTTCAGACTGTCGGGCGCGTAGTTTTCCGCGCCTGCGGCCTTGGCGATCTGCACGGCGTTCCGGGCTTCCAAGAGACTGAGCGGGATGCGCGGGTCTTGCACCGCGGCCTCGAAACCGCCTTGCACGACCGAGTATTGCCCGCGCTGCAGCAGGTCAAGTTTGGCATCCATCTCCTGGACGCTGCCGATGGTATCGGGCCGCACCATGTTTTCGAGCACCACCACTTCACTCGGCTGGATGACGGCAAAATAGGGCTCGGCGGTCACGATCAGCGCAAAGGCCTGGAACTGTGCGGTGACGTCCAACTTGCTCTTCTGCCCTTGCAGCTGCACCTCGCCCAGATTATTGGCCCGGCCCTCCGGGGAGATGGCCCAGAGCACGTAAGTGAGAAATTCCGGGCCGAAACGCGACGCGGGCTCGAGCTTCTCGAACTGCGCCTGGATGCGCACGGCCCCGCGCTTGCTCTCCACCTTGGCTTGGCCACGAGCCAGCGGGAGCAGGACTGTGCCCTTGAAATCGATCTTGGTTGGCCCACTGAGGTGGCGGTAGTTGATGGCCTTGGTCGTGCGCGCGACCACAGTAATGCGATAGAGCGGGCTCGATTCCTGCTTCTTCGCATCCGCTTGCGGAGGCGCCTGCCCGAGCGCCGACGCTGCCAACAGGCCGGCCAATCCAGCCATCGCGAGACATGCTGATATCAGTTTCACGTTAAGCCCCCTGATCGCCGCGTTCGGCGATGTTTTGCGGAGAATTCCACACGCCCGGCTTCAGCGAAATCCGCTACAGCTTTGCGCTGGAGACCTGAAATTCGACTGATCGTACTAATACTACCCTAGCAGAAAACGGACAAGAGGGAATCTGGACGGACTCCCCTTTGCGCAAGTGACCACCGGCAACAGAGAACTCATTCCTATTCTTGCGGACTGCCTGCTTGTCTGGTCGCCTTTCGATATTCATTCCGCGCAGCAGCAATGTCACCCTTCTGCTCCAATGCGCGGCCCAATTCGTAGTGAGTGGATGGACTACCTGCCCCATACTGTATTGCCAGCTTGAATTCATTGATCGCGGCGTCCACGTCACCTTTATTCATTAAGAGCATCCCGAAGTCGTGGTGTTGCAGGCCATCTTTCGGCCTTAATTGCAGTGCGGACCGGTACTCCGCTATTGCACTGTCCAACTGGCCGCTCCGCCACAGCAGGCCGGCCAGAACAAAGCGAGCGTCCGTCGCCTCAGGATTCAGCGAAAGCCCATGGCGATACGCCTTGATCGCCGGATCGAGGTCGCCTTTTGTGCCGAGGGCATCCCCCAAGCCAAAGTGCGCGCTGGGATCGTTCGGATCAAGCGAAATTGCGCGGCGAAATTCAGCCGCCGCTTCCTCCGCTTCACCCATGTTCAGCAATTCTGTCCCCAGAACCACGTGGGCCCTCGGATCGTTGCGATGCTTCTCCACAGCCTTCCGGTACGGAGAGAGGTACATGGAGGCATCACGGCCGGGCAGGAAGAAAGGCACCACCGCGATGGTTCTCACTTCGACTGCTGCACCCGCAACGAAGGTCGGCTTGAAGCGCCAGGTACGAATCGCATCTAATGCAACCTGCATGAATAGGGGAGGCCCAGAGAGAACCTTGGCCTCTTTCGTTGAGCCGTCCCTGGCAACGACAAGGTCAACCCGAACGGCTCCCTCAAGCTGAGCCGCTCGAGCCAGGGGCGGATACCTGGGAGTATCGGCGGCGATCAGCAGAGCTCTTTCTGTTTGCCAATCAACCATGACCCGCTGAGGTTGTTCAGGAGTCGATTGAGAAACAAGGCATGCCGCAGGGCAGAGAATTGAAGCAATCAAAGCACACTGGGCCGTTCTGAGTCGCAAGAATCACCTCCACAGAGCATCAGGACACGCCTGCTCGATCACGGCAATTCTCTGGCTTGGGGGAAAGACTTTCCGGCTGGCGAGCACTGCAACAGCACAGTTGATGAGTACACATCTCCTGCTTCATTCGGGATCGAAAGCCGAGCATCGAAGGAACGACTTACGCGGCATCGCGTCTTCGAAGGTTCAAATACTCCGCGGCCAGATAGGCCACTTCCTGATCGCTTGATCCGTAGATGGTTCTGGATTCCCCGGTGGAATCACTGGGGATCATGGTCCTGAACTTGCCAGCCCACCCCGTCATTCCCGAGATATGCTCCTCAACGAGGAGAGTCCGGGCTTCCGCACCAATCTGGACACGATACCGATGCTCTTTGAGGAGTGTGAGCACCTGACCTCACCTCCCAAGGGTGGGGGGACTATACTCCCAGATGGCTAAAAAGTCTCGCCACAAATATCAATAGCCTGTGAATTCCTTTCGGGCTGCTCCGGGCGGGTCACCTGCCCTCTGCTGCACCGCTCCGCGCCGGTGGCAGACTCCCCACGACGGCGATTGGGCCTCGGTGCGGCGGGGGCGCGGGACGATTGTGCGAGCAACTGGGCGCGAGTTAGGGCATCATAGGGGAGGAGGGGGAAGATGAAAACGACACAAATCGCGGGAAATCCATGCATGCAAGTGCTCATGATTGCTTTGTTTGGCGCGGCGGCGTTCGCTCTCGCAGCAGGTTTCGGTACCGCACGCGCTGACGAAAAGCCGCCCGCCGCGGGAAGCGTCGCGCCGGACTTCAAGCTGAACTCGCAGGAAGGCGCGGCCGTGAATCTGCAAGAGTACCGGGGGAAGTGGGTGGTGCTCTACTTCTATCCCAAGGATTTCACGAGCGGGTGCACGGTCGAGGCGCATAATTTCCAGCGCGACCTCGCGCAGTACGAGCAGAAGAACGCGGTGATTCTCGGCGTGAGCGTCGACACAGCGGATTCGCACAAGGCGTTCTGCACCAAGGAAGGGCTGAACTTCAAGCTGCTGGCGGACACCGACCACGAGGTCTCGTCGAAGTACGGATCGGTGATGCAATATAACGGGATGACGCTGGCGGCGCGAAACACCTTCCTCATCAATCCGAAGGGCGTGATCGCGAAAACGTTCATCGGAGTGAACCCCACCAAGCACAGCGAAGAAGTGCTGGCGGCGCTCGCGGAGCTGCAGGGCAACGCGGCGAAATAACTCTCACTCCAAACAGGAACAGGCAGGAGAACGCGCGCGGCCGAAAGGTCGTGCTGCGCGCATTGAGATCACTTTCGAATGAGGAGGCGACCGATGAACCGTAAGTGGATTTTCATGCTCACGATCCTGGCGGGGCTGGGCTTGGTGTTCGTTCTCGAGGCCAGGCTGGTGAAGACGCAGATGATCAGCTACAGGAGTGGAGACGAGAACGTAACGGCGTACCTGGCGCTGCCGGAAGCAGGCGGCCCCGGCCAGGCCGGGGTAAACAAACATCCGGCGGTGATCGTGATTCACGAATGGTGGGGATTGAACGACTGGGTGAAGGAGCAGGCGCAGAAATTCGCCGAACAAGGGTACGTAGCGCTGGCGGTGGACCTCTATCGCGGCAAGACCGCAGCGACTCCCGAGGAAGCCCACGAGCTGATGCGCGGCTTGCCGCAGGATCGCGGCGTGCGGGACTTGAAGGCGGCGTTTGACTATCTCGCGTCGCGGCCGGACGTGAATCCGCGAAAGATTGCCTCGGACGGATGGTGCATGGGCGGCGGATACTCGCTGCAACTCGCCGTTGCGGAGCCGCGCCTCGCGGCGTCCGTGGTCAACTACGGCGCGATGCCCACCGATTCCACGGCCATCCAGGCGATCCACGCGGCCGTGCTCGGGAACTTCGGCGCGGAGGACCGCGGCATTACTCCCGAGGCGGTCAAGGCGTTTGGAACGGCAATGAATGCGGCGGGGAAGTCCATCGACGTGAAGATCTACGACGGCGCGGGGCACGCGTTCGAAAACCCGAACAACAAAGACGGTTATCGCCCAGAAGCCACCAAGGATGCCTGGGAGCGGACAACCGCGTTTCTGCGCGAGCATTTGAAGTAGCCGCGCGAACTCGGAAAGGGATCGCGGGCGCGCGGAGATGCCCGCAACTAGGTGAAACCGCGCGCCGCTGCCGCGAGTCCAATGGGATGTAGCCCAGCTCAATGAGAACAATGGGAAAAGAACCCAAGGAGATGCACAGGATGAGACGACTGACACAGGCACTATTGGCATTGCTGTTTCTGGCGAGCGGCGGGGCCGTCGCCAGCCGCGCGCAGGGCCCGCCGGCAGCACCACCGCAAGACCAAGGGAAAACGCAGGCCGGTCCAGAACGACACGGAGACCGTGGTCCCGACCTGAACGACCCGAAACTGAACCTCAGCGACGATCAGAAAACGCAAATCACCAAGATCCTCGACACCACGCGCTCTCAAATGCAGGACCTGCGGAATAATTCTTCACTCTCGCGCGAAGACAAAATGGAGAAGATGCGCCAGATCCGTCAGGATTCCAATAAGCAGATCGAGGCCCTTCTGACACCCGACCAGCGCAAGGCCTGGAAAGAGCAACAGAAGGAACGGCAAGAGGAGTGGGGCGAGCACCACGGCCATCACGAAGGCGAAGGCGCGCCTCCTCAGCAGTAGGACGCCAAGGTTTTTCAAAACGGTACTCACGACGGCCTAACCCGCTCCTGGGGGCGAGCTAGGTGAGATATAGCTCTGTTGCGCGCCTGGAATTGCGCTCATTTGGAGTTATACTCGGCGCACTATGTTCACCCAGGTACTAGTCGCGTTAGTCCTCTCCCTTGCCCTCCCCTCAGGCTCCGTCGCCCAGCAGAACCCCAATCAGCCCGCGGCGCCCGCAAAAGAGCTGACTCGGTCTCAGTTCGTTGAACTGCAAGCCAAGGCCGAAGCGGGTGATGCCAAAGCACAATTGGAACTCGGAAAAGCATATGCCAATGGCGACGGCGTTTCACAGGACGACGCCGTGGCAACAAAGTGGATTCGCATGGCTGCCGAAGGAGGAAATGCAGATGCCCAGTATGCCCTCGGCACGATGTACCGGAACGGCGATTGTGTGGCGCAAGACAAAGCCGAGGCGCTCAAATGGTATCGCAAAGCCGCGCGTCAGAATCATGCTGACGCCATGTACAGCCTCGGGACTGCATACTACAACGGTGATGGAGTGGATATCGACGACGCGGCAGCGTACGCCTGGTTCACGCTAGCAAAGCAAGCAGGTAGCGAGGGTGCGGTGGAGGCGCTCAAGAGAGCCGACGCAGAACTCAAGCCCATTGTCATTCTTAGAGGATGGAAGGAAATCGCGAAGATCTATGAAAAGGGCGACGTACTGCAGCAAGACCAGGCTGAAGCCGCACGGTGGTGGTGGAAAGCGGCCGAAGAAGGCGACGATGAGGCCCAGGCGGCATTGGCGATCAGGTCCATTGCCGGCCTAGGAGTGCCGCTAGATCTTTACCAGGCAGAGTACTGGTGCAACGAAGTTCGGAAACAGCACTCTGAGAACCGTGCGTGTGACTGCATGAATGCCCTGGGGCAGGCGTACGAGTTTGGGTTAGGCGCGAAGAAGGATCAGGTAAAAGCCAGGCTTTGGTACCAGCAGGCCGCGGCCCGAGGGAATGTTGCTGCGATGAAAGCGCTGGCAAGAATGTACGCGGCTGGCGAGGGCGGAGCAGTGGATCGGCCTGCCGCGTTCCTATTGTATTTGCGGCTTGCACAAAAGAAGGACGCCGACGCGCCACATTCCCTGGTGATTCTCAGAAAGGCAATGAACGAAAAAGAATGGAAGGATGTCGCGAGAGAACTGAAAGCCATGAATATCGATTCGCAGAAGCTGGACGCTTCATTGCAGCGAGCTGGCAATCAGTAAGAGTCTCACCGGCGTAACGCGCCCGGCCACCAAGCGCCTTTGATGTTCGAAGGCAGTGCTTAAGCCGAACCCCCGCGGCGGCGTTACCTCCTTTTTCTGGTATCCTCCTTGGCGTGCGAACGTCGTTTTTGTTCGTGTTGACCCTGCTGGCGGGCACGCTTGCCGGCGCGGCTTGGGAGCGCTCCACAGCACAATCCGCGGCTCCCGCGAATCCGACACCGCCGCAAGCGCAGTCACCTCCTCCTTCCGTGCCGGCGCCGGTCACGGGCGCACAGGCAATTGTTTCCGCACCGCAACTCCAGCCCCCTGTGCGCGCGCCGCTCGGCGTCGTCGTGCTTGATCCGGCGCATGGCGGGACCGATCCGGGCGCGCGGGGCGTGGGCGGGGTACGCGAAAGCGATCTGGTGCTCGATTTCGCGGCCCAAATCCGCACCGAACTCGAGAAAGATGGTCTGCGCGTTTTGTTGACGCGGCAAGGCAACGAAGATCCGACGTTTGACGACCGCTCCGCTTTAGTGAACGCGCAGCGCGGCGCGATTTTCATCTCACTGCACGTCGGGTCAACGGGGCTGCCGGGCACGGTGCGGGTTTACACCTTGCCCGACGCGCCGTTTCTGTCCAGCTCTGCAGGAGCCGGGCCGGGCGCTGCGAGCGGGTTGATCCCCTGGGACCGGGCACAGGCCCCCTATCTGACGCTGAGCCGGAAGCTCGCCGACATCGCCCAGGGACAGCTCGCGCTGCAGTTCAAGGGCTCGCCAAACTCGGCGCAGACCGCGGCGGTGCGGCAATTGCGCTCGGTGGCGGCTCCGGCGATCGCCATCGAGATCTCCAGCGTGACGACGGAAGACCGCTCGATACTTGATCGCATGGCGCCGGGGTTGGCGGCGTGCATCGAACGCGCGGTGGCGGCATTTCGGCCGGTGTACGACGCATCGCCGGCCGCGGCGGCGGGAGGGATGCGCTGATGCCGCGGTGGATGCGATGGACGGTCTTCGTGCTGGCGGTGGCCGTGGTGTTTGCGGCGATCAGCCTGCTCCGGCTGCGGCGCCGCGAGCGAGAACTGCAGCAGAACGCGCGGCGCACGGAGGAACAGGCCCAGCGTGAACTGACCCAGCCCGTGATCGTGACGCCGAGCGACGTCAAGACAAAAGCCAAGCTATTCTGGGCGGCGGAGGACGAGCCCTGGGCGCTTGCGCCCGTCGTCATCGAGCTGCCCCTTTCGAAAGACCCGGCGCTGCGGGCCAAACAAGTACTCAATACGCTGCTCGCGGGACCGGTGGACGTCGAACTGCGCACGCTGCCGGCCGACGCTGCGTTGATCGAGTTCTACCTCCTGCCGGACGGCACCGGCATCGCCGATTTTTCCGAGGCGCTATCGAGCTCGATGCCCTCGGGTATCCAGAGCGAAGAGCTGGCGGTGGAATCCATCGAACGTACGCTCCAGGCGAACGTGCCGCAGGTGCGACGGCTGAAGATTCTGATTCACGGCCAAGAAGTGGAAACCCTGGCAGGACACCTCGATTTGACCGGCTACTTCCCCGTGTACTTCCTAGGAACGCCTGCGCCCGTGTCTGCGCCTACAGCGCCTGCCGCCACGCCAAGTGGCGGGCCAGCGGCTGCGCAACCATCACCGTCTGGGGCCGCTCCAGGCCCAACGCAGGCCCCGCCCGCACCCGCGCCGAATCCGCAAACCCCCGGGCCAGCGAAGAATCCTGCGCCGACACCGCCAGCGGGCCAATCTCCGCACTAACCGATACGCGCCTGAGCGCGATCCTTGCCGCGCCCAACTCTTGGCAAATGGCCCCACAGACTGTGCCAAGTCTGTCCCTCAGACCAGTAGACGCTGGGAGTGCCGGGTCGCTAGCCTATGTGTCTGAAACTGAAAACTATGCGGGAACGCTTGCTTGCTTCAACGAACATAGCGGCCCCTGGCCGACAGAATCGTTACCCAGCCTGGATAGCGATCGCACTCCTTTCGCTTCCGCTGGCGATGTTGGGCCTCGAAGGTTGCGGAAGCTTCGCTGGTTCCCCAAATCCTTCGAATCCGCCGGGCGTCGTGGTCAAAATCAACCCGGTTTCTGCGTCGGTTCAAGTGGGAGGCACACAGCCGTTTTCTGCCACCGTTACCGGATCGTCGAACACCAGCGTCACTTGGACGGCTACTGGCGGGACGGTTTCGACCTCCGGCCTCTACACCGCGGGGAACACTGCCGGCAGCTTCAGCGTCACTGCCACGAGTTCGGCGGACAGCACGAAGTCGGCCAAAGCAATCGTGACGGTCACCGCTTTACCGCCCCCCCCTGGAACTGCGTCTTCGGTCACGAAAGATGGCATCACCTGGACCTTTAGCCAGCCTGTTTCGGTGGGGCAATTCGTCACCGGCGATTACTACGTCGTGGGCGCGGTCACCATTACCGGCATTGACCCTCCCCCGACAACTTCCTCACCTTATTTGAACGGGTCCGTGCTGAATCTGCCCACGGCGGACGGCAAGAGCGGTTTCGATTCGAGGCTCAACGACGGGACAGACGAATCGTGGTGGTTTGATGCCACGCTGCGGGCCTATCCCCCGATCACCTTGAAGCCCGGGGACGCGCTGGTGTCCTCCATCAGCCTGGCCCAGATTCACTCGCTTCCGGAGGTGATGCGCGCCTCCGACATGAGTGCCAGCCCAGTGCGCACGGTCTCCGTGCTCACCGTGCTCGCAGTGGCGCCTTCTGCCGACGCCTTCCGGCCGTCTTACTGCGACCGAAGCCAGACGATCTATCACGCTGACTCATTGCAGAGAAACCTTTTGCCTTCTCTCGCACCGCCGAATCCTTCGGGCACGCCGACACTCGCGCAATTCGAGTCCTGGTATCGGAGACCCTGGATCGATACGAACGCGTTCCTTTTCGATGCGCCGGCCGAATACATGCCCAGCTACGGCCAGCACATTGCCTTCGCCGATTCCTACGCTTCTCTGCTTCTGATGCTGAATTTCCCCGCCGACCAAAAGCTCAGCCTCACGAACTACTTCGTGCAATACGGCATCGATTTGTACGGCTGCTTGCAGGCCGGTTACGGATGGCCGGCGTTCGGCGGACACCGCAGCGGCAGAAAACTGCCCATCATTTTCGCCGGGATTTTGCTGGATAACGACGCCATGAAGAATGCATCGGCGGCGCATCCAAACCAGTTCGGCGAGGATATGCAGACGGTCTACGTAAACCAGATTCCTCCCGCCGGGACCTATCAGCAGGCTTGGCAGGGCGCAACCGTGATTTACGGCGGCCACTATGGCGTGACCACGACCGGCCAGCCGGTCAGCCCCGGCTTATACGGCCCCTATGAACAACTGCAGCCGGCCAATTGGCCTCTGATAAACGGCAACGAGCAACTCGGTGAGGCGTATCGCAGGTGTTGCACGTCCGTCTCTTGGGTGGGTGAGGCGCTCGCGATCCATCTCCTCCATGCGGAAAGCGTTTGGGATTACCCCGCATTCTTCGACTATGTGGATCGCTGGATGACTGAAAACGATGCTCAGGCTGTCGCCGAAATCAAGGCGCAATCCGGCTTTGATTACAGCCAGGACTGGGAGCGGCAGGGCCAAACGCGATATTGGCTCCAGGGCGAGTTCCCTCAGTACACGTTCATTGACGATATGTGGACGGCGTATCGCTAGCGTGCGAAGACATCTACGAATCCACTCGTTATTCTTGCTATATACTCCTTGCCGATGTCACTCTATCGTGTTCCGCGCCGCTCCGAGAACTGGCGCCCCTTCCGAATTCTGGCCTGGGGCACGGTCCTGCTTCTGGTCGGAATTCTGATCTTCTCACTATACGACCCGATAGATATCGGAGATTCAGGAAGAGAACTGCTCGGATGGGCCACGATGGCGCTCATGGTATCGGTGATTGTGGTCGGCACAGGGCTAGTTTCAAGAGCGAACGTAAGGAAACTCAAGGAGAGCTACCAGTTCGAGCTGTCGGATGGAAGGCTAAGTCAGACACGCGAAGGGAACCAAACTGTCGAGATTCCTTTGGCGCAGATCGCTTCGCTCCATCAGACTGCTGGCTGGTTGCTCGTCAAAGGTGGCGAGCTCCACCAAAAAATAGCGATCCCTACGGAGGTCAGTGGGTTTGAAGAATTGAAGACTGCGCTGGTAGCGTATTGCCCAGTCGCACTGGTAAAGCCTAAGGTTCGTTTCCTTCCCATTCTTATCCTTATGTTCTTGGCCGTGGCATGCTTTTTTCTCGTCACCTCACACAACAGGAGAATCGTTCTGGCCGCAGGAGGAACATTCCTTCTCTTGCAAGGGTTGGGATCCTATTCGATCTGTCGCTTACGAAAAAAGATGCCCCGGCCCACACTCGTACTGTTCTTGAATGTCATGGCTTGGCTGCTTATGGCCTGGGTTGTCTACCTGACCGCCAAAAGAGCAATGTAACCTTCCGGTTTAGGGGCCGACTCTCGACGACTCCTTGGCCACACGACCTGAACCGGTCGAAACCTCCAGAGCGGACAAGTTGACACCCGGAGCGGCACCCGGCAAACTGAACCCACCGGCCCCTAGGAATTGAAACCCCGAGAGCCGGAACTGCCTGGAACCCCTGAAAATGGAGGACGCGTGCGGAACGACGGTCGCGCCGCAGACCAGATTCGGCCGGTGAAAATCACGCCGGACTTCGTCTCCACGGCGGAAGGCAGCGTGCTCATCGAAATCGGGCAGACCCGCGTGATCTGCACGGCCACGGTGAACGACGGCGTGCCCTCGTTCATGAAAGGCTCGGGCAAGGGATGGGTCACGAGCGAATACGGGATGTTGCCGCGCGCCACCGAGCAACGCACGCAGCGCGAGGCTACCCGGGGAAAACAGTCCGGCCGCACGCTCGAGATTCAGCGGCTCATCGGCCGCTCGCTGCGCGCCGTGATCAATCAGGAAGCGCTCGGGGAGCGCACCGTGTGGATCGATTGCGACGTCATCCAG
This sequence comes from Candidatus Acidiferrales bacterium, assembly GCA_049514555.1. Lineage (GTDB taxonomy): Bacteria > Acidobacteriota > Terriglobia > Acidiferrales > UBA7541 > JBEKUY01. The sequence goes on along the minus strand of JBEKUY010000003.1, from coordinate 339,877 downwards.
GCGGATGGCGGGACGCGCACGGCTTCCGTCACCGGGGCGTTCGTGGCGCTGGGGCTGGCGATGGAACGGCTGGTGGCGGCGGGCATTCTGAAACATTTTCCGCTCGAGGATTCTGTGGCAGCCACGAGCGTGGGGTTGGTGGACGGGCGCGCGCTGCTCGATCTGGCTTACGACGAAGACTCGCGCGCCGAAGTGGACATGAACGTGGTGATGACCGGGAGCGGGCGATTCGTGGAAATCCAGGCGACGGCCGAAGGCCGTCCGTTCAGCGGAAGCGAAATGCAGGACTTGCTGGCGCTCGCGGCCGCCGGCATTCGCCGGCTCACCGAACACCAGCGCGCGCTCGTTCAATACAACTTCGGTGCCCGCGTCCGCTAAACTTTTTCTGGCCTCGTCGAACGCCGCGAAACTGCGCGAGTTTCGTGCGATCGCGGCGGCCGTAAATTCCTCCTCATTTCAGATCGAATTGATTCCGGGATTCGATGCCCTACCCTCTTTCGAGGAAGATGCGTCCACGTTTGCCGAGAACGCGCTTGGCAAAGCCCTCTACTACTCGCGACTCGCTGCGGGGCTCGTGTTCGCGGACGATTCGGGGCTCATCGTGCCCTCGCTCGGAGGCGCGCCAGGGGTGCAATCGGCGCGGTACGCGGGGGCGAGCGCTACCAACCTGCAGCGCATCCAAAAGCTCCTGGACGCGCTGCACGGAAAACAAGGCGTGGAACGCGCAGCTCATTTCGTCTGCACCATCGCGCTCGCCGAGGCCGGACGCGCAAGGGCCCTCTTTAGCGATCGCGTGGATGGACGCATCGTCGAAGCGCCGCGCGGCGAGGGCGGGTTCGGATACGATCCGGTATTTTTCTTCGAGCCGGCGGGAAAGACTTTCGCCGAGCTTTGCGCCGGCGAAAAGAACCAATATAGCCATCGCGGAAGAGCGTTCAGGAAGCTCCTCGGCTTCGTCGCCGCAACTTGATATGCGAAGGGGCGCAGCCCGCCCGAAGGAGGCCGGGCGCCCCTCCGTGTGGCGGAGCAACTGCGCCAGCTATGCTATAGTTTTCCCGCCGATGGCCAGCAAAAGGAAACCTACGAAGAAAGTCGCCGGGGCCCGCGCCCCCGCCAAGGGAAAACGAGCCGCAAAGGTGATGGGACCCGCGGCGAAGACTGACCCAAAGCGGGTCGCGGCGATTCTCGCCAAACTGGACGACGCTTATCCCCAGGCGTCCTGTGAATTGACGCACGACAACCCGTTTCAGCTTCTCATCTCGACGATTCTCTCAGCGCAGTGCACGGATGCGCGCGTCAATCAGGTGACCGAAACTCTATACAAAAAATATCCCACACCGGCGGCTTTCGCCTACGCCAACCCGCGCGAGCTCGAACAGGACGTGCGGCCTACCGGTTTTTTCCGCAACAAGACGAAGTCCATCATGGGCGCGAGCAAGGCGATCGTCGAGCAATTCGGTGGCAAGGTGCCGCGCACGATGGAAGAGATGCTGACGCTGCCGGGGGTGGCGCGAAAAACGGCGAACGTCGTGCTCGGAACCGCGTACGGGATTTCGTCGGGGATCGTGGTCGATACGCACGTGTTGCGGCTTTCGAAGCGGCTCGATTTGAGCCCCAACACGGATCCGAAGAAAGTCGAGCAGGACCTGATGCGCGTGATCCCTCAAGGAAAGTGGATCCTTTTTTCGCACCAGATCATCTGGCACGGGCGGCGCGTGTGCCAGGCGCGGAAGCCGAAGTGCGCCGAGTGCAACCTCGAGCGCATTTGCTATTCCAAAGAGAAGACCGTGTAGAGGCATCCACCAGAACCGAAGAAAGTTCGATAATCTCTGCCAGGAGTGAAAGACCATGTCGGAACCAAGCAAAGAAGAGCTGCTGGCCCGCATCGCGGAACTCGAGAAGCAGGTTGGCCCCAGGAAGAAAGGCAGCCTGGAATTCAGGGTCGGAGAGAAGGGCGGCGTCAGCGTCTATGGGCTCGGCCGCTTTCCGGTGACACTCTACTACGAGCAGTGGGTGCGCCTGCTCGATTCCGTCGACGCGCTCCGTGCGTTTCTCGAAGAAAACAAGAGCAAGCTCAAATTGAGAGATCGAGAATAGCGCGGCAGCCGGTAGGACGAACTCAGCTCATCGAAATGGAAGCGAGGGGATGAAGCCGTGGCCAAACGCATTTCTTCGAAGTCTCACAAGAAGAGCAAACCCGCGCCGAAGAAGGCCGCCCCGCGCGCCGTCAAGAACCTGAAGATAGCGCTCCTCGGCATGGGCACGGTGGGAACTTCCGTCGCCAAGATTCTGTGCCGCAGTGCCGATGGGCCGCTGCAACTGACCCACATCCTCGATCGCGATCTGTCAAAACGAGAAATCGAGTGGGTGCCGAAGCAGATGCACTGGCCCTCAAGCTTCAACGCAGTGCTCGCCTCTGACGTGGACGTTGTCGTCGAGCTGATCGGCGGCCTGAAACCTGCCGGCGACTGGATCCGGAAAGCTCTGCGCGCCGGCAAGTCGGTGGTCACGGCCAACAAGATGCTCATCGCCGAATGCGGCACCGAGCTGCAGAAGTTGGCGGATGAAGTGGGTAAACGAATCGAGTTTGGCGCCTCGGTTGCCGGGGGGATCCCGGTGATCATCGGAATCCAGGAGGGATTGGCCGGCGACCGTCTCTACGAGATTGCCGGCATTCTGAACGGCACCTGCAATTTCATTCTCACGAAAATGGAAGCCAACGGAACCACTTTCCAGGCGGCCTTGAAGGAAGCGCAGAAACTGGGCTTCGCCGAGGCCGACCCCACTGCCGACGTGGAAGGCTTCGACGCCCGCGCGAAGCTGGTCATTCTGACGCAGGCGGGTTTGCGCACCGAGGTGCGCACCGAGCAGATCCCCTGCCGGCCGATTTCCACCATCGATGCGGTGGACTTTGTTTACGCGCACGATCTCAACTGCACGATCCGGCAGATTTCCCTGGCCAGGAAGGACACCTCGGATGGCCTGCGCCTTTCCGCCGCCGTTCAGCCGGCCCTGATTCCGGCATCCTGCTTGATGGCGCACGTGGAGAGAAACAAGAATATGGTCGTGGCGACGGGGGAGTTCTCGGAGCAGACGGTGTTTTCCGGTTTCGGAGCCGGGGGTGACCCAACGGCGGTGGCCGTCGTTTCCGACCTCTACTCCATTGCGCGAAGCGCCGGCGCGCCGCTCGCTTCGTCCGCATCCGCCGCGGAAGTTCCGGATGCCGTCAGCGGTGACTTCACCGTGCCGCATTATCTTCGCTTCGTCGTCAAGGACCGGCCGGGAATCATCGCCGCGCTGGGCACGGTGTTGTCAAAGTTCGATATCAGCATTGACGCGGTGCTCCAGAAGCCGGGCTATCCTCACACTACTCTCCCCTTCGTCATGACCCTGGAACCGTGCAGCACTGCGCTGCTCGATCAGGCGCTCGAGGAAATCGCCGGCCTGGATTTCAACGTCCAGGCGCCTCTCTGCCTGCCCATTCTTCAAATGTGAAATCGAGCGGATCCGCTGACGTCACTGGAGTGGGCGGTGCTTGAAGTGCTTCACTCCCGTGCTGTAATCGGCCACGGTGTGGCCGTTGCCGTAGAGCTTGTACTTGTAGGTGGTGAGGCCGTCGAGGCCGACCGGTCCGCGCGCGTGCAGCTTGCCGTTGCTGATGCCGATTTCGGCGCCGAAACCGTAGCGGAAACCATCGGAAAACCGCGTCGAGGCATTCTGGAAAACTCCGGCGGCGTCCACTTCATCCATGAACTTCTTCGCCGCTTCCGCGTCCTCGGTGACGATGGTCTCCGTGTGCCGCGTGCCGTAGCGATTGACGTGGGCGATGGCCTCGTCCACATTACTCACGATTTTGACCGAAAGGATCAGATCGCCATACTCGGTGGCCCAATCCTTCTCCGTCGCCGGCACCACTTCGGGCGTCGCCAGCAGCGCGATCGTGCGAGGGCAGCCGCGCACTTCCACACCCGCCCCTCTCAGCTTCGCGAACGCCTTCGGCAGGAAACTTGGCGCGATGTCTCGATGAACCAGCAGCGTCTCTGCCGCGTTGCACACTGCGGGATACTCCGTCTTGGAATCCAGCGTGACCGCCAGCGCCTTCTCGATGTCCGCGGCGCGGTCCACGTAAACGTGGCAGATTCCTTCGCCGTGCCCGAGCACGGGTATGCGGCTGTGTTCCATCACGTACTCGACCAGTTCGCGCGAGCCCCGCGGAATCATCAAATCCACGTCGTGGTTTAGCTTCAGCAGCTCCGCCACGTCGGCGCGGGTCTGCAGCAACTGGATCGAGTCCGCAGGCACCGCCGGAAACTTTTCCAGGCATTCGCGCCAGATGGACACGAGCGCTTCGTTCGTGTGGGCCGCCTGAACGCCCCCCTTGAAAATCACGGCGTTGCCCGACTTCAGCGTCAACGAGGCCACCTGCGGGATCACCTCGGGCCTCGCCTCAAAGATGATGCCGACGACGCCCAGCGGGCACGACTCCTTATAGAGGACCAGCCCATCGTCGAGTTCGGTCGCCGCCAGCCGCCGCCCTAAAGGGTCCGCCAGGCGAACCACGTCGCGCACTCGCTCTGCCATCTCCTCGATCCCGCGCCCATTCACCTGCAGCCGCTTGAACATCGCGGAAGACATTCTTCCGCCTTCCACCGAAATCTTCGCGTCGCCGCAATCGCGCGCGTTGGCCTCAAGGATGGCCCGCGCGTTCGTCTCGATCGCCTTCGCCACCGCAATCAAAACTTCATTCCGGCTCTCGTGCGGGAGCTTGGCGAGCGAACGCGACGCCGCCCTGGCGCGGCTCGCCACGCGGGCGACGCGTTCCTGCGACGATTCTTCGAATTCAGCAGCCAGCTTCTGTGGAGTCGTAGTCATTTTTGCAACAAAACAATGTTATCACGACGAACGAGGATGCGCGCAGCGGCTGCGCCGCGTGCCTTGCCCGCAGTCGCGCCCTTCTTGCCGAGCCGTTCTTCCGCCTCGTGGCTAGCGCAGTCGGCGATTCCGCGCGCAAACTCGCGCCCCTCACGATCCACGATGCTCACTACGTCCTTCGCGCTGAAATGGCCTTCGATGCGGACGACGCCCGACGCCAGCAGGCTTGCTTTGCCTTGCGCGAGCGCCCGTTGCGCTCCCGGGTCCACCACGATCCGGCCTTGCACATCGGCCGCAAAGGCGATCCAGCGGCGCTTTCCGCGCATGCGCTTGGAGGCCAGGAACGCCGTGCCCACGCGTTCGCCGGCGAAGATGCGTTCCAGGATGCCGGGGACTTGACCGTTGGCGATCACCGCAGTTCCGCCGCAGCTCATGGCAATCTCCGCGGCTTCGAGCTTGGTGGACATTCCGCCGCGCCCGCTCGCGGAAGGACCGGCGGCCAGCGCCCGCAACTCCGGCGTGATTTCATGAATCAGCGGGACGATCTCCTCCGCGGCGCCGTTCGCAGACGTTGCGGCTCCCGGAGGCCCCGTGCGGATGAAGCCGTTCACGTTCGTCAACAACACCAGCGCATCGGCCTCGAGCCCGCTCATCACCAGCGCCGCCAAGCGGTCGTTATCGCTGAAAGGAACGGCTCGCGGGCCGGTTTCGACGGTAGCGAGCTCGGCCGTCGAAACCGTGTCGTTCTCATTGATGATGGGAATGACGCCGAACTGCAGCAGCTTCTCGATGGTGTGGCGCAGATTCGAGAAGCGCCGCCACGCGGTGAAATCTTCTTCGGTCAGCAGGACCTGCGCGACCTTGATCTCCCACGCGGAAAACAGCCGTTTGTAAGCATCCATGAGCAGGCTTTGGCCCACCGCGGCGCACGCCTGCTTGGTCACCAAGTCGCCCAAACGCGAGCGGTGCAGACCGAGCCAGCCCCGGCCCAAGCCCACCGCGCCCGAGGATACCAGCACGACTTGCCGGCCGGCCCTCCACAATCCGGCAATCGAGCGCACCAGCGGCTCGACGCGCTCCGCGCAGAAATCTCCCTCCGGCTCGGTGACCGTGTTCGTGCCGAGCTTGATGACCAGCCGCCGGGCGGCTCGCAGCCGCCGTTCTCGCTCCGCCTCCAAAATGCCTCCTTCTTGAGTGTTTCACACTTCCAGGTTCGCGCGGTGGCTGACCCGGCCGCGTCCGGCACTGTTTCCCCGGTGCGACCCAGTAGCCTACGACATCTGCCGCCTTGTTTGAACCTTCAAAATTGCAGTGTTGCCCTGGTCGTGGTTGTTAACGCGGAAATGGGCGGATTGATTGTGGTATCTTAGGCGGCAAGAAAATTCCGAAGGGGAAGCGTGTCTCTACGGATCGGAGCTTCACCATGAAGTTGCTCGGGTTTCTACTGCTCCTGGCGGGATGGGCGATCGTTCTGACCGCGATCGTGCTCTTGCCCGGCGCAGCGGTCCGGGCAGGGTTCATCGCGGCAGGCGTTGGTGTTGAGATACTCGGCATGGTGCTCGCAGTGCGCGCCCATCTGATCCTGCGGGGGGAAAAAGAGTGACGCCTCCGGCCATTGGGAATTCGCAGGAAATCCGCACTGCCCTGTGCGTCTTTCTGATTCTGCTCGTGCCGCTCGCTGGTGCCGGGCTGTCGCTCATCAATACGGGCCTGGGCCGGTCGCGCAGCGCCGCTCATGCCATGCTGACTTCGCTCTGCGTTGTCGCGGCAGCTGCGGGCGCGTACTTTGTCTGCGGGTTTGCTTGGCAGGGTTTCATCGGCGGGCCCGCACATTCCTTCACCGTAGGCGGCAAGACCTGGAGCTGGCTTGCAGCAGAGCCCCTGTTCCTTCGAGGTCATGACTGGGGCGGCTCGTCCGCATCCCTGGCCGCATGCCTGGGGGTATTCAGCGTCGGATTGACGGCGCTCATCCCTCTCGGCAGCGGTAGTGACCGCTGGCGGCTCGGTGCGGCATGCGCTTCCTCGGCACTGCTTGCAGGAGTGACCTTTCCTTTATTCGCGCATTGGGTTTGGGGCGGCGGCTGGCTCGCGCAATTGGGCGTGAACTATGGCCTGGGACACGGTTTCCTCGATGCCGGCGGCGCCGGAACCATTCAGACCGTCGGCGGACTCACGGCGCTCTCCATCGTCTGGATTCTGGGACCGCGGCACGGCAAGTACCTGACCGAAGGCATGCCTGCGGTGATCCCCGGCCACAACGCCATCTACGTGTCGCTCGGTTGCCTGCTGGCCCTGGTCGGCTGGACCGGCCTCAATTGCGCCGGAGCCATCCTCTTCACGGGTGCCGCTCCGGCCCGCTTGCCGCTGGTTCTCATCAATACACTATTGGGAGCGGGATCCGCCGGGCTCGCCGCCGCTGCAACCACTCGCTGGCGGTTCGGCCGGCCGGACGTTTCGATCGCTGCTAACGGCTGGGTCGGTGGCCTCGTCGCGGCAAGCGCCTCTGCACCGTTCGTGGCTCCGGCGGCGGCCGTCGTTATCGGCCTGTTCGCCGGTGTGCTGGTGGCGCTGACAGTCGAGTGGCTCGAGCTGCACTTGTCCATTGACGACCCCGGTGGATCGATATCGGTCCACGCGCTTGCGGGGATTTGGGGTCTGCTCGCCCTCGGGATTTTCGCCCAGATTCCCGGGCCCGTCGCAAATGTGAGCCTCGCGCCGGCCTTGCCTGCCCCCGGCGATTCCGGACAATTCCTCGCCCAACTCGTGGGTGTCGCTACCCTGCTGGGATTTGTTCTCCCTTTGACCTTCGGCTTGAACTGGCTGCTGAATAAACTCTTGCCGCAGCGCGTGCCTGTTGAGGGAGAACGCCAGGGTCTCGACTTGTACGAACTCGGCTCCAGCGCCTACCCCGAATTCGTCACGCACACCGACGAGTTCACCCAACAATAAGACTTAGGTCGGGCGACCAAGAACTGCCGACAGGCGTGGACGTCGCAGCCGCGCACGGGGTCTGGTCCTGGAACTCCTGTGGCTCGTCCGTGCGTGGCCATACCTCATCCCTTTCTGAATCAGTGCGATGTAGCGAGCGACTCAGCATGCCCAGCGCGCTGTTTGTCCCCCGGCCGGTGATACAAAACGTTTATCTAAGAGATGGAAATTTTGCGTTGTACTTGCTGACCTCTCCCACGCAACACTACGCCCTAGCAATCTATCCCACTTCTGGAGGGAGTGTAGATGCCCGAGAATACCGGACCTGAGCTGAAACCCACCCTGGGCCTTACCGGTTTGACGATGAACGCCATGGCGCTGATCGCCCCCGGCGCCTTCCTCTGGCTTACGTTTTACATCCAGGCAACCACGGGCACGACTTCGCCGGCGATGTGGCTCGGCATCTTTGTCGCGCTCTTGCTTTGTCTGGCCACCGCGGTCTCCTACGCGGAACTGGCCAAGCTCTACCCGGGGCCAGGTAGCTCCTACTTCTTCGCCGAGCAATCCTTCTTGAACCACGAAAAGGCTTGGAGATACGCCCGCCTTGCGAAGTTCATCGTCGGCTGGGGCTCGCACCTTTACTACTGGATTTACCCAGGCGTCATGGTGGCCGTCACCGGCATTTTCATCGGTTATGTGACTGGTTCGCTCTGGCCGAATTTCATGAGCGCGGCGAACCCCGGGCTAATGTTCATGATCCTCGTTGCGATCCTGTTCGCCTTTGGCGTGGCGTACATCGCCTATCGTGGCGTGGTCGGTTCCACCGGCGTGAGCATCGCCATCAACATCATCCAGATCAGCGCCCTGCTCGTCTTCTCCGTGTTGGCGTTGGGCTACCGCATGAACCATCCGCCCGGAAGCGTGGGTTGGCAGTGGGATGCCGCATCGGGTGAGGCGTACCCCTACGAGTTTGCCACCACCTCGGCGACCGCAAATGGCCAGACAACCACGACGATCATCCGCGATTCGAGCGGCATCCCACAGCCGCTAAAAGATGCGGCTGGCAGCAACGTTCCCTTCCACGTCTCGTATCCGTATCAAGACAGCAGCGGCGCCTTCGTCTCTCACCCCTCGGCGGGTTCCGTGCTCGGCGCGCACAACTGGGGCTGGGTCTTCGTCCAAGCAACCGTCGCCATCCTGATTCTCGTCGGATTTGAATCGTGTACGTCGCTGGGCGGCGAAGCCAAGGACCCCAAGCGCCATATCCCCATTGCGGTGATTGCCTCACTCTTGATTCAAGGAGCCTTCTGCTATCTCATCGAATATTTTTGCGCGAATTACTTCTTAAGTAGCGGCTACCCGATGGGCTACGCCTCGACTTCAGCGGCGCCCATCGGAGACATGATGATCATGGTCGGCGACGCCATCATCGGCCCGGGACACGGGCGCACCTTCATGTTCATCGAAGCCTTCACCGTCTTCCTGGCGCTGATCGGCACCACACTCGCCTGCATGAACACCGGCGCGCGCGTCACTTACGCCATGGGCAAGGACCAGGAAGTGCCCGAGCACTTCGGCATGCTGCATGGCAAGAACCTCACCCCGCACCGTTCCATTTGGACGCTGGCGATTGTTTCCATCGTCTTTGCCTGTATCGCCCTGCTGTTCTGGACCGGCGACGCCAGCGCCATGGCGGACACGGCCATCGCCGCGCTTCCGCATGGCTTCTGGTCCAGCTTCGGTTATCTCAGCCACGACAAGCAGGCGGCCATGCCGAACACACTGTTGACGGTGACCCTGGCCTCGAACTTCGGCACGTTTCTGCTCTACGGCCTGAGCTGCGTGGTCTGCATCGTCGGCTATCACGGCCATCCGAAGTTCAACTTTCTGAAGCACCTGTTTATTCCCGTGTTCGGCCTGCTTGCGAACCTGGCTTGCATGGCCTTCTACCTCATCGGCCCCTTTATGGGGTATGGAACGAAAATGGAGCCGCTGCTGGCCCTGGGTGTGGCTGCCGTATGGGCCATCTACGGCGGAATCTACTTCATCCGCAGCAGCAAGAGTACTGGACGGACTACTTTCATAGAGAAGCGTACTCCGGGCTATACACACACGGTTGTCTGAGTAACGTGAAGGAGGGCGGGCGCAAGCCCGCCCTGCTTTCCGCGGGGGCCTATCATGTTCCGCACGCATCAAAATGCGCATCGAGGAGGAACGGCCAGCATTCCTGCCCGGCACAGCCCGCCGCAAAGTTCCACGATGGAAGTGGAATGCGCGGAGCTTACCCACTGTGGAAAAGTCCGCGAGCATAACGAGGACTATCTCGGGCGCGTTCTTCCCGAGACGCCGGCCAAGGGGCGCAGCCACGGGTGGCTTTTTGCCCTCGCGGACGGCGTGGGCGGCCAGGAAAGCGGCGAAATCGCCTCGCGGACTGCGGTGGAAAGCATGCTCGCCGGCTTTCGCGCGGCGCCCCCTGGTGAGCAACTCTCCGCGCAGCTAACGCGCCTCGTACAAGCGGCCAATCACAAGGTGTACGAAGCCGGGATGGGAATGGGACCCGGCGGAGTCGCCATGGCCACCACGCTCGTGGCCTGCATCTTGCGCTTCGACCGCGTGGTCGTCGCGCACGTCGGCGATTCGCGCTGCTACTTGATTCGCCGGGGACACGCTTCGCAGCTCACGCGCGATCACACCATCGCCAACGAGCACGTCCGCCTGGGCATCCTTTCCTCACGCGAAGCGGCGGAGACGGACACGCGCCACGTGCTCAGCCGCTCGCTCGGCGGCAATCTCTTCGTCAAGCCCGAGACCAGCGAGCACCTCATTCTCACGGGCGACATCCTGCTGCTCTGCTCCGACGGCCTGCACGGCTCGGTGGGCGGGGCCGAAATGGCTAGCGTCGTCGGCCGCTCCTCGAACTTAGAGATGGCCGCGCAAAGTCTGGTCGAGCTTGCCAACGAGTGGGACGGCAACGATAATATCAGCGTCCAGCTAATCCGCGTTCGAGGCGTCGAACGCGTGGGCATGTACCGCGGGCGCCCGTACAAGCTTCGCTGAACCATGATTCGCCCGCGGTTCCTCGCCGCTGACGCGCGCTGCGGATGACTTCACTCTTTTCCGGCGATCAACTCGACCACTACCGCATTGAGAAGCTTGTCGCCCGCAGCGGCATGGCCTCGATCTACCGCGGCACGGACACACGCAACGGCCGGTCCGTGGCCATAAAGATCCCGCACCCCGAGATGGAGGGCGACCCGCTCTTCTTCGACCGCTTCCGCCGCGAGGAAGACATCGGCAGCACGCTCGATCACCCGGGCGTCATGAAGGTTTTCAAGGACGACGACCGCGGCCGCGTTTACATGGTGATGGAGTGGGTGGATGGACGCCTGTTGCGGAAGATCCTCAACGATCAGAAGAAGCTTCCACCGGACCGCGCCGTGCGCATCGCCCTGGGAATCTGCTCCGCGCTCGACTACATTCACAGCCACGGCGTGGTCCATCGCGACCTCAAGCCCGAAAACGTCATGGTCGACGATCAGGACCGCATCAAGCTCATCGACTTCGGCATCGCGGGCAAGGCGGGCGCGCGCCGTTTGACCTTTGCGAAGCTGACGCAAGCCATGGGCACGCCCGATTACATCTCTCCCGAGCAGGTCAAGGGAAAGCGCGGCGACGGACGCAGCGACATCTACGCCCTGGGCGTGATGCTCTACGAAATGCTCACCGGCGAGGTGCCGTTCAAAGGGCCGAGTCCTTTCGCCATCATGAACGATCGGCTGCTGAACAATCCGACTCCGCCGCGCGAACTCGATCCCAATATTTCTCCCGAGCTTCAGGAAATCATCTATCGCGCCATCGAACGCGACCGGCGAAACCGTTACGCCAACGCCCACGAGATGGCCATGGACCTCGAGCACCCCGAGAAGGTCGGCGTGGCCGACCGTCCCGAATTGCGCGACTGGAAGCAGCGCCGCTCGCCGGTACTGCGCCGCATCCTTTTCTACATCCTGCTGGCGCTGATCCCGGTGGTCATCTTCGGACTGCTTCTCTGGGTCGCCAAGCGTTAGCCGTGCATGTTCGTCCGTAAATTGATCGCGGGCCTCGTCATGGAGCTGCTCATCTTCGGCGGCTTCCTTTTTCTGCCCGCGTGGACGTTGAGTTGGTGGCGCGCCTGGGTGTTCCTCGGGGTGATCATCACGGTTTCGATCGCGACGATGGTTGGCGTCTTCGCCAGCCGCCCGGACCTCCTCAACGAGCGCTTCAAACCGCTCATCCAGAAGGGGCAGCCCCTCGCGGACAAGATCGTCGTGGTCTTTTACGTGGCTGCGCTCTACGGCGTGATTGTTTTCATTCCGCTGGACGTATTTCACTTCCACCTGATGCGCCAGCCCGGAGGAGTGGTTTCGTCGTTGGGACTGGTTCTGTTTCTTGTGGGCTGGCTGATCGTCTCCCTGGCCTTTCGCGAGAATGCTTTCGCCGCGCCGGTCGTGAAGCATCAAGCCGAACGGCAACAGATCGTGGTGGATACCGGCGTGTACGGTGTGGTGCGGCATCCGCTGTATTCGGGCTGCGTCGCCCTCGCTGTCGGCATGGCGTTGTGGCTGGAATCCTACGCCGCTGCATTGTTCGCAATCGTCCCGGTCGGAATGCTCGTCCTGCGCATCCATGTCGAGGAACGATTCTTGAAGCGTGAACTCGCGGGCTACGCCGCGTACACCCAGCGCGTCCGCTACCGTTTGATTCCCTTCCTTTGGTAGGCCAATGCACGAGCGCGCAGATCCACGACCAAACAAAAAGGACAGGGGACGTAGTTGGCTTTGGGCGACGCAGCGGAGCGCTTGGGGTCATGTGGGAAAGTGGAGGGACACCCCCTCTTCTCGCAAGAGTGTGATTCGAGGGCATTTTAAGTCCAATGATTTCGTAAGAGTGAGATCCACGGGACTTACAGGCGCTTTTTTCGTAAGAGTGCGTTCTGAAGGAGTTGGCGCGGTTGGAGCGACTTTTCACGAGCTATTGTAGCACTATAGTTACCATACTGCAATATGAACGGTATAGTTATCAACAGGCCTTTTGGGGGATGGGCGGGGAATTCTGACGGCAACTTCCCCAGGCTGGCTTCCCTTCCCGTTCTAATGCAGACTGGTCCACACCTGGTATAGAACGACCGCCATCATGAACACCAGATAGATTCGAAGAGACCACACGACGAACTTCTCAAGCCCCCTCAGGTGGCGCCGGGGAATAAGATGTTTCTTCAGCCCGGCGAGTTGTTCCGGCTCGAGCGACGACAGAACCAGTTCTTGATCGGAGGAGGTGATCGCACTGTGTCCTTTGTCTTTTGAGGGCATCCTTCGGTCCTCCTACGTCCCGCCTAGAAACGCAAAGATGTTCGGCGCAATCACACTGATGCCGAAGAGCACGCCAGCAAGTGTCAGAAAAACGACTACGCTCGTAGCAAGTACGTTCGCCCACCTCGGACTCACAAGATCGCCCATGACTTCCCGGTCATTCGCGAGCATGAAGAGGAACACGAGTGCGGGCGGCATCGCCAGCACTGCGACCACGTTGACCAGCAGAACCACATATACCAGTGGAAGCCCAGGGATTAAGACGATTGCTCCGGCGGCCGCCGCGCAGAGGAACAACACAGAGTAGAAAGCCTTGCCTTCCGCCATAGGCAGGTTCAGGCTATGAGGCCTGCGCGCTACCTCTCCGAACGCATAGGCGGCGGAACTGGAAATCGTGACTAACGCAACCATCCCGGCTTCCACGATACCGAGCGCGAACAATACCGCGCCGAATCGCCCGATCAAAGGCTGGAGTGCTTGCGCGAATTCAGCTGCCTGAAAGTTCTCGGCAGTCATGTGGTGAGCGAACAAGGGCGCTGTTGCAAGCATCGTTGCGACCGCAGCTATCGCGGCCAAAGCAGCCCCTACGACCGTATCGATGCGGCCAAGATGGATGTCTTTTCTGGTGAGTCCCTTGTCAACCGTTGCGCTCTGTTGAAAGAAAAGCATCCACGGGGTCACAGTGGCGCCGATGTCAGCCAGCACGATGATCAGAGTGTCTTTGCTCAAACCGCCAGGGAGCGGCTGCCAGGTGATGAGCGCACGACCGACAGAGTGCCAATTCGGGTATGTGAGCAGGGCAACAGGAACGAAAACGAGATTGAATACGGCGATAGCGAGCAGGGTTCGTTCCCATGTCCAATAACGGTGCGTTATGACGGCCAAGAACAAGAACACGAGCGCACTGACGACGGCAGCCCACGCGGGCACGCCAAAAAATCCCAGGCCTGCGCGGATGGCAATAAACTCAGTGATCAGCGTCAGGAAATTGCCGATGCCCAGGTCGATCATTGAGAACCAGCCCCAAAACGGCCCAAAGCGGTCAAAGATCAATTCCGCGTGACCGCGATGAGTGGCGGAACCCAGACGCATGGTCATCTCTTGTACGACGACCGCCATGCAGAAGGTGAGCACAACGAAGGGTATGAAGAATCCAATTCCAAACCGTGCGCCCGTCGCGGCGTAGGAAAGCATACTAGGGCCGTCGTTCTCTCCCAGCATGACGAGAATTCCAGGTCCGACGAGCAGCCACAGCAGACGGAACCCGGAAAAGACGCCCCGCTGGGCGCGCGCCGCGGACACACGCACCCGGTCATGCGCACGATCGACATCCTCGTGGGTGATCGCGACGTCCCCTTGGGTGACGACTTGCGCCGTCACCCTGGACAGAGGTCCTACGCCCATAAGCGGTTCCCTCGCAGTGCCCTTCGATTCCCCGGCACCTTCTTCATCGCCGTGCTCGGGACATACCGATGCATCCCCACGCAATAAACCGCATTGTACCAGATTTTATTAACTGGGATTAACGGAAGTTCCGTTCGTGCTCTCGTGCTACCCAGATCCGCTCCGCCACCGGAGAACCCAGCGCGATGCGCTTTCTCTTAATCTCTAGAATGGCAGTCCCATCGTAGTTCTGAGATTCGACTTTCAGACGAGTGCCCGGACGGATTCCTCTTTCTTGCAGGAATTCCAGCAGCTTGCGGTCCCTTTCGTATACGCTGCACACTCGGTATCTTGAGCCCGCCTCGGCTTCGCTGAGCAAGCGCTGACCCTTTTTTCGCCGTCGCTCGGGGTTCATAACAACCAGACCATTCCCGTGAGGGCAGGTTTCTCTAGGCCCCAGCATTTTGACGAGTTTCTTCTCAAATGCCGGAGAAACGGCATGCTCGAGACGCTCTGCTTCGTCGTGCACTTCAACCCATCCCATGCCGAAAATCTCGGAGAGCATGCGCTCGATCAGGTGATGGCGAAGAATGGTTCGCTCCGCGACCTTCCGCCCTCCGGAAGTCAGCCGAATACGGCCGTTCTCAATCGTGACCAGGCCGTCTCTTCTCAGTCGCTTTAGGGCGGCGGTTACCGCCGGTGGTGTCACGGAAAGCCAATGCGCAAGGAGCGCGGAGATCACGGTCTTGCCTTCCGCCTCAGCCTCTGCAATGGCCTTAAGATAGTTCTCTTTGGAAATGGTGATCATCATGACTTCGACGGGAATCTGAATCGGACTATACTTTACCACCAATCTCCGCGCGCGGCCTCGCAGGCGAACGCGCAGATTTGCTGCAACGGTCCTTCTCCAGCAAAGAGATAAGGGAATTCCGCAACAGCGATCGGGGAGCTTCGAGATCTTCCGAGAGGCATCTCGCAGTACCACCGGCAACTTACAAAGCAGCCTTAAGCGAAGTGGAATTCCGGGAATTGACCGAGCATCGTGGCATCGTTCTCAATTTCCCGCTTGGTGCGCGTTACGTCACCTGTCCTGTTGAGTCAACTGCACGTCACCCGGTTCCGTCAGCGACAAGTGCGTCTCGCAACGGTGCCGGCAATTGTCGCACGAGCATTGCGGATTCAGCCGAGAATGCAAGCGGAGCGCGCGCAGCGAGAGAAAAGATGGCGCTTCCCGACAAAGGCAGTCGGGACGCCCCGACGAGCACAGTCGGGATAGACTCCAACCGCGGCGCGCCCTTCGACTACGCTCCCCTCGTGAGAATCACTCGGGACAAACAGGGCAAGCGGCAAGGTGGAGGAATGTAGATTGGCTTTGCGTCGCGCCTAAAGGCGCGATCGGCAAAGCGTCGAACTTTTCCGCCTATTGTGAAGCTGGGCTTCCTGAGGCGCGAAGGGCGGCCAGTACAAAGAGGAAGCTGCCCACGTAAAGCTGGCCTCTAGGAACAGCAGGCAGCCAGTACGACTTCACACACGGCAGCCTAAAGTCGCCGCTACTTGTGCTCGGGAGGTGTCTCGGGGGGACTCGTACCTCTGGCGCGGTCCTTTGGCGCTTCGGGTGAGGGCGCGGCAGGAGGAGCTTCACTCTTAGCCGGCGCCGGCGCGGCTGGGCCTGAGGCCGGGGCGGCGGGCGGCTTCGGAGCGCTTCCGTCTTCCTTCGGCGCCTGCGCGGCTTCGTCTGCAAGTTCCTCTTGCACATAAGCGGGACGCGTGTGGATGTAGTGCTCGACGGGAACTTTGCCGGTGAGCCAAGCAAGGTCGGTTGGATAGATGTCCGGGTCGAAAATCACCATGTAGAAGTGCCAGATCAAAATGGAGAGCGCGGCCAGCACCGCTTCGTAAAGGTGGACGGCGGTGGCGGCGTCGAGCGCCCACTTGGGGAAATGCCGCAACGTAAAACTATTGAACCAGAGCAGGAAGCCCGAGAGGCTCATGATGATCGTGCCCCAGACGAACGACCAGTACTCGATTTTTTCCGCGTAGTTGAACCTGCCGAACTCCGGACGCACCTTGGTGAAGCCGAGGTTGTAGCGGACGACATGAAAGATGTCGCGGAGATCGCCGGAGCGCAACAACATGTAGCGGACAAACTTGCGGTCGCGCGGGTTTAGCGCCAAGTGGACGACGTGATAGGTCATGGCGACGAGGAGCAGGACCCCCGCCGCGCGATGCAGCGCGCCGCGGAACGCGTAGTGCGATTCGATGAGGACCATCGGGCGCGCCCACCACTGGTCCGGATACCGCAGGCCGAAGCCGGTGATCACCAGGATGGGAAAACTGAGCATCACGATCCAATGGAAGATGCGGAAGGTGAGGTCCATGCGCTCGATCTGCGGGGGTTTCGCGAACATGCGACGGCGGCGGATGAGTTTGGCTACGAAATCCACGACGTTGTGCAGAATCATGAACCCGAGGACCAGCGGAATCAGAAACCAGTAGAGCAAGCGGATTACCTTGACCGTGGGATGCGCGGGGCCGGCCGTGACCTGCACGTGGACCGGGCCGATGGCGAAGTGCGTACCCGCACCCGAGTGGCATTTGCCGCAGGTGTTAGCAAGATTGGCGGAATAGACCGTCGAGCGGGGGTCGCTCGACGGAAAGATGTTGTGCACGCCGTGGCAGGAGGCGCAATTGGCGACGGTCTGCGAGCCTTCGCGCATCGCCAGGCCGTGAAAGCTATCGGCATAAGAAGGCACGCGATCCGCCGGGATGTTGTATCGCTCCATGAGCTGCTGATCGCCGTGGCAGCGGCCGCAGGTGGCGGCGGAAACCTGCGAGGGATTGACGGGCGATCCCAGCTCGGCCGGCGCGAGGATCAGGTGCTCGCCATGGCAATCCGAACAGACCGGAGCGTCGCGCACGCCGGCCTCCATGGCCTGCCCGTGCACGCTCGAGAGATACGTCTTGGCGATCTCGCCGTGGCACTGGCCGCAGGTGGCGGCGAGGTTCCAGTGATTGATCTTCGCGCGCGAATCCCGGGCCGGAAAAATCGCATGGCTGCCGTGGCAACTCGAACAGGTGGCGGCCTCTTTTCCCGCCGCGACGGCTCGCGCGTGGACGCTCTGCTTGTACTGTTCCACCGGGTGCGCCACCGGAAAGTGGTGGCGAGCTAGAAAATCCTTGTTGCTGTGGCAGGCGGCGCAGGTATCGGCGAGATTCTTGCGGGCCACCATCGAGGCAGGATCGCTCGACGCCTGAATCTTGTGCGCGGGGCCGTGGCAGGAAGCACAGATGGGAGCGAACGGGTCGCCCGCTTTGACGGCTTGTCCGTGGACGCTGTCCTGGAATTCCTTCACTTCTTGCGCGTGGCATTCGGCGCACTTCGTTAGCGCGATTTGCGCCCCGGGCCGGACTTCGTGCGGGTTGCCATGGCACGATTGGCAAGGTTGGTCGCCGAGTACAGCGTGAATGCTGTTTGGCAAATCGGCTGCTTCGCCGGCATGGCAGGAGGCGCACTCGACGCGGGGAATCTTCGCCGGATGAGGATAGTCCTTGATCGTTGTGTGGCAGTCCTGGCAAGCCAGGCTGCCGTGCGCACTCGCCGAGTGCTTTGCGGGATCGACGGAAATATTCTTGCCGGCGCCGGACTTGAATCCCGGCTGGCCATGACAGGCGAGGCAGGTTTCATCCTGCTTGAGCGGCTGGGCCTTGCTGCTTTGGGCTGCGGAAAACGTGGGAACGAGCGCCGAGACAAAACACGCCAACAGCCCCGCGAAGAACGCTCGTTGTCGCACGCCGCGCTGCACATTTGCCGGCAGAAACATGAGACTCCCCGCGCCCTCTACTTCATTCCGAGGTCCGCAAGGACCTTGGGGTTTTCCTCTTCCATGGCCAGTAGATTGTGACACGCCGAGCAATCGTTGGTGATCATCCGGCCGTCGGCGCTGACGTGGCTCCCATCGTGGCAGCGGAAACAGCCCAGGGAATCGGTATGGCCGATGTTGTTGGGGTGTGTGCCCCAGGCCAGACGCATTGTGGGGAAGACGTTGCGCAGGTAAATCGCCGTGATTTCTTGGCCTGACTGCTGAATCACGCCGCGGCGCGCCTGGTAAACCTGGGGATAGCTGGTGCGGTAGAAATCCTCGAGTCCGCCCGCAATTCGCTGCCGGGCAGTGCTGCGGTCGGGGTAATCAGCCTTGAGCAGCTCGACTGCCTTCTTCTTGATAAATGGCAGTTCGGGATTGATCGCCCCTTGCGCCATCCGTTTGTCCACGGCGTTTTCCGGCAATTCGAAGGCGTGAGTGGGCCGGTTGTGGCAATCCACGCAATCCATCGTGCGGTGTTCACTCGCGGCAAGCTGTTCCTTGGTGACCGCAACGTCGGTCGAGACGTACTCGACGGTCTTGCCCGAATCATCGGTGTAATCAACCACCGGGATCACCTGGCGTTGCGCGTCGCTCGAGATGTAACGGATGCGCGACCCTTGATCGAGATGCCGGCCGTGGATGCCCAGCCCCCCTTGCCAGGCGTGGCCCCCAATCTTCACGACCAGCACGGTGGTCAGACGCGTGTTCTTTTCGTCGTCCTTGAACTTGGTGAGCACTTCGAACTTGTCGCTCGAAAAACGCTGAGGCCAATGACATTGCTCGCAGGTCTCGCGCGCGGGACGCAGATACTTGACCGGAGAAGGAATGGGCCTTGAGTAAGTGTGAAAAGTCACCGCGATGATCTGGCGCACTCCGGAGAGTTTGGAGCGCACAAACCAGGACGCTCCGGGTCCGATGTGGCAATCGACGCAGGCCACGTGCGAGTGCGGCGAATTCTGGTACGCGGTAAATTCCGGCTGCATGACCGTGTGGCAGGTCTGGCCGCAGAACTGCGTCGAGTCCATGTAGTTCACGCCGCGATAGGAAGCGGTGCCGAAGATCACCAAATTCAGCAGAGTCGCCGCCGATACCAGCCAGATTCCGTGCCGGACCATCGGCTGGCGGAGATCGATGGCGGGGAAAATCGTGGGCAGCCTGTCGATCGCGAGCAAAGACCGGCGGCGTAACCAGATTCCAATGGGCATCAGCGCGAGCCCGAAGACGAAAACGCCGGGCAGGAGGAGATAAATCAGGATGCCGATGTAGGGATGCGGGGGCCCGGGAAGAAAAACGTCGTAGAACCAAAAGGCAATCATGGTGAGCGCGCTGCTGGTGGTCAGCACCGCACCCACAAGCGAAGTTACGTTCTGCCCCAAGTAATAGAGGAGACGAAGCCAATCCCGCACGGGCTCACGAATACTCATCGGACGGAGCAGTAGGTCTCCTTCTTTCCTTCCCCATTTGTCAACGGGCCAAGCTGCGGACCGCGGCGAGGCGGAAGATTCATGAGCCCGGTTTCATGATTGCCGCCTACTTGCACAAGCCCCGGATGTAGGCGACGACGTCCTTGACCTCGGTTTCGGTGAGCTTCTTGTCGTAGGAGGGCATCTTGTTCTTGCCCTTGACGATGATCTCGGTCAACTCCGCGTCCGTTTCTTTCTTCACTTCAGCAGAGCAGAACGGGCGCACCTTGAGGGCCTTGCCGGTCGGCGAACTACCGCTCCCGTCGGGGCTGTGGCACATGGCGCACTTCGTCTTATAGGTCTTTTCCCCTCCGCTCTGCGCACGCGCCGGCAAGCTCAACAAACAAAGGGTCGCTGCCGCCAGCGCGCTCATCGCCAGCTTTCCAGCCCAGCTCTTGAACATGTTTCCCTCCGAGATTGGATTGTCGGCGCGGTGCGGGGTGAATCCACACCGCCCCTGGGAATGCATACGGCACGGATAGTGTAGCCGGATTTGACCCAAAAATCTGCGGCAGAAACCAGTCACTGCCGCCCCGGTTCGCCTCACGGAACAACCCTGGCAATTCTCGCCGACCCTTCAGGTCAAGCCCCTGGCTACACGATATCGAGCGGCCAGGCTGCACGATCAACTCGGCTTGCGCTCGATTTGCCGGATCATGAGGAACAGGGCTATCAATACAATGACGATGGTGAGCAAAGACAATCCCAGCCCCTTGCGCCGATAGTTGCGCTCAGCCAGTGCGTTCTGTCCTCCCTGATAAGCCTTCGCGGCGATTTTCAGGCCGCCTTGGACATCCTCGTCCACGCGAGCAACCTGGGACGTGTGAATCGTCACGCGAGCTTTGATCAACGCGTCCCGGGCTTGATCTTGCTCCAGGCGGGCCTGGCCGACTTCCATGCCAGAGGACTCCGCACGGGCAAGCAATTGGTCGCCACTCGTGATTGCGACTTCCAGGGCAGTCAAACGCTGGTGCATTTCGCCGGCCACCTGGTGGCCAGGATCGCCCTCGATGTGACACTGGAGGCAGACCGACTGAGGGCCAGCGCCGAGCATCGCATCGGAGGTGCGGCTCACACGATGATTGCCATGACACACGACGCACCCCGGCAGCGACGCGGCTTGAAAGGCCGCTTTGTGCGGACTGGACTCAAACAATTGCGCCTGAAAGACGTGGCAGGTGGAGCAGACATTCTGGACGGTGCCAACTCCCGGGGGCGCGGCGCCGTGATTACCGTGGCAGGTGGAACAGGTCGGAGCGCTTAGATCGCCGCGCACGGCCAGTGCCTCATGGTGCACGCTGGCGCTGTAGTCGGCGAACTGATCGGTCGGAATGGAATACCCCTTCATATAGGACGCGTCCGCATGGCAGCGGGCGCAGGTCTGGGCGACGTTGAGAGGATGGACCCCGGACCGGGTGTCGCTGGGCGGACGAATGTCGTGCAGGCCGTGGCAATCGGTGCAGACGGCGACCTTCTGGTCTCCCTTGGCGAGCCGTTTGCCATGAACGCTGGTCAGGTATTGGCTGTACTGGTCGGTGCGCAGCGAGGGATTGAATTGGCGCATGTAGGCGGCGTCGGAATGGCAGCGGCCGCACAGGGACGGAACCTGCTGCCGCTCGATCTTGCCACGGAACCCTGCGGCCTTGCTCATGGCGTCCATGTCGGCCTTGCTGGGGTCGCCGCCGTGGCAACTGGCGCAGGTCAATCCTTTTTGCGCGTGGATATCGTGGGAGAACTGCTCCTGCGTCACCTGGTACGGCGGATCCAGAGCGGAGTGGCAGTCCACGCAAGTGTTTGGCGCTTGTCCATAGGCCACTCCCGCGAGGAACCACACCGCCAGGAATGGCCCCGGGAATCCGCTCAGCAGCCTATTTCGCCACATAGCCATAGATGGTCATCGCCGCCATATAGGCGAGCGCGAAAATGCCCCCGCCCAGGATCAGCCTCCGGCCGCGTCCCTGACCGAGATGATCGAAAAACGGAAGCAGGAGCCAGATGAGTCCCGCGAGGCCAAAGACGAAGATGCCGAGAACCTCTCCGTCCACGAACCACAGCCTGGCTGGGATCAACTTCAGCGTCTGGAACATGAACAGGAAATACCACTCCGGCTTGATCCCGGCCGGAGCCGGAGAAAAGGGATCGGCCTTCACGCCGAGTCCCCAGGGTGACAGGGCAGCCAGCGCGCCGAGCACGCCCAGCGCGATATACCACGCCATCAGTTCGCGCAGAAAAAAGCTGGGAAAGAATTTCATCTCACGGGCCTGCTCGGGGTGTATCTGCCACTGCCTTTCCACTCTGGGCGGGACACTGATTCCGAGGCGCTGGACCAACAGAAGGTGCAGCGCGATCAGCAGGGTGGCCAGTCCGGGCAGGACAGCCACGTGGAACCCGAAGAAGCGCGTCAGCGTGGCGCCGGTCACGTCTTCGCCGCCGCGCAGAAAAATCATCAGCCAGTGACCCACGAGCGGCACTTGGCCGACGATCTGCGTCCCCACTTTGGTGGCAAAAAACGCCAGCGTGTTCCAGGGCAGCAGGTATCCGCTGAAGCCGAAGCCCAGCACCAGAAACAGCAGCAACATGCCGCTGACCCAGGTCAGCTCTCGCGGCTTGCGGTAGGAGCGCAAGAACAGCACGCTGAACATGTGCGCCAGTGCGGTGAAGATCATCAGGTTGGCGGACCAGGAATGAATGGACCGCACCAGCCAGCCAAACTGCACGCGCGTCATGATGAACTGCACGCTTTCAAACGCCCCGTCGGCGCTCGGCCGGTAGTAAAGGAGCAGCAGGATCCCGGTGCACACCTGGACGATAAAAAGGAAGAGCGTGATGCCGCCGAGGAAGTACCAATAGGAAAGCCGGTGGACGGGAACCGTCTTCTCGCGCAGCGGCGCAATCAGTTCCGCCCAGGAAAAGCGTTCATCGAGCCAGTCGCGGGCGCGGATCAGCAGGCCCACCTCAGGCCTCCCGCTTGCGGCGGACGACCACTTCATCGCCGCGCACCTGGACTTGGAAGGCCTCCAGCGGACGCGGAGGCGGGCCCGAGATGTTGCGTCCATTCAGGTCGTAAAGACCGTTGTGGCAGGCGCACCAGATTTCGTGCAGGTCGCTGCGGAACTGTACCGTGCAGCCTAGATGGGTACAGGTGGCTGACAGGGCCTGGTATTCCCCTTCTGCTGTCAGGATCAATATGCCGGGACGATTGCCAAAACGGAAGATTTTCGAGCCGTTCAGCTTCAACTCACCGACCTTCGCGGCCACCACCTCGTCCCCGCCAAGCTCCGGGACTGCAGGCGGAACCAGATAGCGCAGGACTGGGTAGAGAAAAGACGCAACCGAGGCAACGAGCCCGCCGCCCAATAAGATCTCCACCAAGCGGCGCCGCTCCGGCTGCACCCGGGGGGATTCCGGAATCTGCATAGTGGCGTGCTGTGCTGGCGAATGCCGCCAGGAACTCAGTGCTTCTTGCCCAGCTCCCGAACGTAAGCTACTAACTGCTCGATCTGCTCTTTGCTCACCTTGCTTTCAAAGGCGGGCATCTTCCCCTTGCCCTTCGTAATGATCTGGGTCAGCTCGGCATTGGTCTGCTTTTGAACTTCGGGCAAGCGAAAGTCTCGGATCTTGAGGGACTTGGCCATGGGCGTACTGGCGCTTCCATCGGGCCCGTGGCACATGGCGCACTTCGTCTTGTAGACAGTCGCCCCATCGCCCTGCGCGCGGACTGACACTGCAAAGAGAAACAGAATGGAAACCATCGATAGCAAGATAGAACCCGCCCGAAACACTCTCTGATTCATCACTGTCCTCCCCAAGGAACCGGCCAAAGATAGCACACATTCCCCTCCTCGCATCTCACCTGAACTCAAAACGAATACCGGAACGAGAATGTGGCATTGCTGCCGTTAAAGTCCGGCAACTGAATCGCCGCAAGTCCAAATGGGTTCGCGTTTCCCGCCTCGTTGAACCCGTAATAATTCCAAGACACCTTGTAGGTGAGGCCTCGATAGACATCGATGGCAATCGACGCGTACGGTCTTTGATAGTTGAAATCAAGTGTGCCGGAAGGCGTGAGAGGGTTCAGGAAAATCGTGTTGCCGCGGACAAAGCTGCCGCCATAACCCGCCATCGCCGTCACCCGCTTCATGGGTTTCCACATCACGGCGGCATGGGCGAAATGATCCGTGCTGCCATATGTCGAAAGCGTTCCCAGGGGCGACGACGCACCTGTAATCGGGCACGCCGGCCCCGTCGGCAGCATCGGCGCACCGGGCGGGAACGTGGACACAGGCAGAGTGGCGGGCGGGGGCGCCGGGTTTGCAGAGGAAGTGGAGTACGCGAAACAGATTAACGACTGGCTGTAGACGTTCCAGTAGTTGTATCCGAAGTCGACGGACAGGCGCGGATTCGCCGTCAATATCGTGGCGAAGCTGTACGAGCGGTCGTGCTCCAGGTCGTCCACTGTCGAGACGTTGTCGCGGTTTTCATGAATCTCAACCGCGCCATCGAGCGTGGCCCACGGGTGCGGTTTGTAATTCGCATGGATCTTGTAGGACTGCACTTCCCGGGGATCGATCCGCGCATAGGAGGCGTCATTGTAACCGAACTCCAGGTCGGCGGTGATGCGCAGGGCATTCAGGGGACGCGCGACGACCCCCAGCAGCAACGCATTCTCATTGATGGCTGTGAGACTGCGAGTTGGGCTCGCCGCCGCAGGAGCGGCAAAAGTCACCGACCCGTCTGCATTGAGCGTGCACCCGGCGGGCAGAGCGCCAGCAACCATGGCGCAACTACCGCGCGCGGCGAGGTAATCATTCGCCGCCGTCGCGGTTGTGCCACCCGGGAAATAGATCAGCCCCGAGTCGTTCGTATCGCTGAACTGGGCGATGGTTCGGTTCGTGTAGAGGTAGCCGATATGGGCGCCCAGGCGCCTGTTGAAGTCGTATTGGAGCTCTAGAGTGTTTGATTTCAGGTTCTGGCCCAGAAACGATGAGGCCAGACCGGTGATCACATCGGCGGCCGAGTTTGCCGCGTGCTGCGGGCAAGTCAGCGCATTGGAGCCCGGAGGGCAATTGGTCGTGTTGAAGACTGCCTGACTCTGTTGCAAGCCGGCCAGACCCGCATAGCCGGTGCCAAAGATATTCGTTTCGTCGAGCGCCCACATTCCCGGGGTGCGCCAGTTGTCATACCGGAAGAAATCGAGGATCCGGAGCTTGCCATTTATGGAATACACACCGGACCAATCCGCGTTCACCGAAACACGCTTGCTTTTTACCGGTCCTCCCGCCGTACTTCCACGCGCCGCAGTCCGGGAGGTCCAACTGTTCACGACCTCTGAGAGGTCAGAGTATGCATAGTCGCTTGAGCTGTAACCTGCCGAGCCGGACATTTCGAAGTTCTTGAAATAGTTCGATTGGAAGCGGAATCGCTCCGTGGGCATGAAGTTCCGCGGATTGCCTACCTGACTATAGGACAAGAATCCGTTGCACGTGGGGGTGGCGGTGTTGGCCGTGCCGGCCACGATCGGAGTCGCGCAGGGGAGGGCCTCGGCGGGTGTTTGCGTACTCCAAATGTTTCCCAGGTCTACGAGGGTGCCGTTCGGCGTGCCCAGCCCCGAAGGGTTTGCGAGGACGAATCCGAAATTCTGCGGATTGACAGCGGGGTTATCGGCAATGACGTTGTCCTGCTTGTAGTAACTGAGGAACTCGTCAAAGGAAAGCGTCGTTCGGGGCAGGACGCGGAAATCGACTCCGGCGCGATAGGCATTCGTCGTGTAGCTATAGATCTCATTGAAGGCCGATATCGTCCCCGCATCCGTGGTGAAGGAACCGGGTCCCTCGTCGCGGTTACGGGAATACCCCAGTCGGAATCGCACCGCCGAATTCGGAAGCAGCGTGAGATCGTAGTCCTGCATGCGGCGCACAAGATCCAGTGCGTGAAGTGAATTGCTTTGCGCCACGGCAGGGTTCGAGCAGAATGCCGGAGCGCCCTGTGGGAAAGCCGTCGTAGGCGGACCCACGTAGCAGCCGGTCGTCAAAGACCCCGCCGGGTTCAATCTGGCCGGGTTCAACGGGTTGGCCCACAGGTTATAGTCCCAAAAGTTCTTGTCGCGGCGGAATAGCGAGCGAAAGTCGTACCATTTATTCTTTTCGACGCGCAGGCGCGTCACGTCGTTTGGATCGCCGCCATATCCGAAGTTGCTGAAACTCAGGCTGTCGAAGAAGATTCCCTGGTGGTTCAAAGAGCGCATGTCCAGGGAAAAGTCGAAGAGGCGGAGGCCGGAACCGAGGTTCTCGAACGTATTGTAGGTGTTTATGTTGCCGTTGATTTCGCTCAGTCGATAGCCGAATTCGATTGACGAGTGGATATTGTAATCGCCCGAATTAATTCCTTTCGATTCTCCGGGGTTGTCTTGGGCGCGGGCAACAGGCGAAAGGAAGAGCGCCACGATAAAGACGACGGAAGGAATCGAGTGAACCCCCAGGCGGTTTTTCATAGCTTTTCTCTCCCCCGTTCAAAAATATCATTCCCGGCTTACCGTCTGTTTGGCTTGCCTGCCTTCTCCATAATTGAAAAAGAGTTTATGGCGCCTTCTATTTGAAGAAGGTTGCATCGAAGTTGGAGCCGTGAATTTGCGAGTGACACAGCACGCACGACTGAAAAAAGCTCGCCTGGTTGTGGAACGAAGGAGCTCCCGGCGCGGAGCTGAAGGACGAAGTCGTGTGGCACTGCAGGCAGAGCAGGTTGACGTTGCTCAGTTTCAACATGTGGGGATTTGGTCCACCGTGCGTCAGGTGGCACGACTGGCATCCATCGATCTTTACGGGCGCATGCTCGAACACAAAAGGCCCCTGCTTGTCCGTGTGACACTTGAAGCAGACCGCATTCTGCGTGGAGGAAGTCTGCACCTGCTTGGGCTTGACTGTGCCGTGCGGATTGTGACAGTCGGTGCACTGGACCAGCCCTTCGTTCACCCGATGATGGAACGGCATGTCGAACTGGGCTTTTTGCTGGAGATGGCACGAGAAGCAAAGCTGGGGCTGCGATTTCTTCAGGAGGAACTCATTCGTCTCCGCGTGGTGCGGGGAGTGGCAGGAGATGCAACTCACATCGCTGGCCGAGTGAATCGAGTTGATCGCATTCATGTGCTGCGAACCGCCCGCGTGGCAGGTGAGGCAGCGGTCGTTGATCTCCTTGGCCGAGTGATCGTTAAAGACGAAAATCTTGGTGATGTCCCCACCGCTCTCGACGTGAGCTGAACCGGGACCGTGGCAATCCTCGCAGCCGTGCTTCGCGATGCCGCCCTCTTTGTATGTCTGCTTCCAGTGAGGGCTCTTCTCCCAGCCGTTGTAGATCTCTTCGTGACACGTCTTGCAGGTCTCCGCACCCACGTACCCGGAATCCTTCGACGGCTTCGCTGGCGCGGGCGCGGCAGTCTGAGTTTGCGATCTTGCGACCTGACACAGGAACAGCAGCGAAACGGTCAGAACCAGGGCGGCAAAAAGCGGGGTTGCACGGGATCTCCCCCAATGTTCCATGTGTCTCCCTCCAGAAGTGAAAACGCCCCCCCAACGTCGAGACCCAGGGACCCAATGCGTTTGCATCGTGCAATGCCTTGGAGACCAAAGTATGTGACCCGCGTCATGCCTATATGTGACATAGGTCACAAACGAAAGGCCGGGCATCCCCAGGGCCCGACCGGCAGAAGGAATAGTGCTATGAACCCACCAGTTTTTCAAGCTCTCCGCGATCCGTGATCACGAGAGTCGAGCCCTTCACCTGGAGGATGCGTCTCCTCTTCAACTCGGCGAAGAGTCGGGTGACCGTCTCGCGTGAGGCGCCGATCATTTGCGCGATTTCCTCGTGGGTCAGAGGGAGCTTCAGCCGGACCGGGCCTCTTTCCCGCGTGTGATCGGACGACCAGTCCAGGAGGAACCGCGCGAACTTCTCCTCGGCTGAATGGGACAGGCCGATCGTGCGCATCTCGGCGAAAGCGGAGTGGTAGGTTTCGCTCAATTGCTCGGCCACGCGGACCGCAGCATCGCTGTGTTCCTGAAGAAAAGTGAGGAAACTCTGGCGGGCGATGAAATTGGCCTGCACCGGGTCAAGGACCTCGGCGGTGACTTCGTAAGGCTTCCCGGAAATCGTCCCCGGCAATCCGAGAACATCGCCCGGCTCGGCAATCCTCAAGATCAACGTCTTTCCATCGGACGAGGAAGTGGAGAGCTTGACGTGCCCTTCGCAGACAATGAACACCCCACGCGGCGTCTGGCCTTCGACGAACAGCGTGGCGCCCTTGGGATAGGAGGCGGGCGAAGTGATGTTGGCCAGCCGCTCCACAGCGGCCTGGGAAAGGTTGCAAAAGAGGCGTTCCTCCCGGTGAGGACAATTCAAGCAACTCTCAATGATTTCCAGGCCGTAAGGGTTTGGTGCCCGCGCCACGACTTTCATTATACGGCGTCTTGAGGGAGCAACCAACCGGAAACGGTTCGTCACGGTTCCACCCTCCTTTCACACCCCGCCGGTCTGGACATCCGGTGCACCACCCCTAGTGTTGCGGAGGCGAGGCCGAAGGGCTGTGATTTGGGTCACATCACAGGGTGACCACGGTCACGGCGAAGTCGCGGGCTCTGTTCCAGACTGGCTTTGCACCTGGAGGTGCGTTGTGCGGGGGGATGACCGGGACATACTGGAGGTTCTGAAGTCCGAACTCCAGTACCTGAAGTCTAACGGTTACGGACGTTCCCCGCGGGAGCCTTGGCGGCCGCAGTTCTTCTTTGAGGACTCGCCGACCTGCATGAACTATGACAGCAAGGCTCATCCGGCGCCCTGTCATGAATGCGTGCTGATGCAGCTTGTGCCGGAAGAGTTTCGTCATGAAAGGTTCGCCTGCCGGCTGATTCCATTGAGCGCCGCGGGCGAGACGCTGGACGCCCTGTACCGCTGGGGCACGCAACGCGAGGCTGAGCAAGCCCTCACCGGCTGGCTCGTGACGACGATTCAGCAGCTCGAGCGTGAGAGGGCGCTCGGGCAGGCGGCGCATACGAGGCAGCCGGACAGCGGGGCCCCGGCTGCCTCTGCGCAAAAAGCCTGAGTGGATACAGGGGTTCTGTTGTGGGTGACGTAGAAGGAGGTCACACAAAGATATTGCCGCTCTGGATCAGGTTGACGGCTCGAAAAGAGCGATAGCAACCAGCAGCGGCTTCGAGTCCCTCCAGTATCCCGCCGGCCGGCAGTTCTCCTTCTTCCCCCCCGGCCGGCGGGGTTTCATTTTCCGGCCTCCCGAGACAACCCTGGATCATGGAGACGTGGAGTAGCGCCACTCCGGCTGCGCGGAGACACTGTCTCTACACGAATAGAACACCATTCGGCTGGATGGCCACGAGGAGGGCGCCGGGTGTCGGGCCCGTTCGGCTACAAGTCGAGGTTCTTGACCGCCCGCAGATGATTCTGGTCCCCGGCGGGTTCTACGGTGAAGCCGAAGCGGTCGGAGAAGGCACGCGTGACGGCATTCTCCGGGAGAATGTGAGCCACAATGCGGCCGAGTTTCTCGATGCGCGCAATATCCAGCAGCCGCCGGATGAGTTCGCCCCCGAGTCCCTGGCGCTGGAAATCGTCGGTGATGAGGATGGCAATCTCCGCCGACCGGGGAGCGTGCATGCGCGTCAAGCGGCCCACGCCGATAATCGCGGGCTCGCCGCTGGGCCCGACGTGCTCCACCACCAAAGCCATCTCGCGATCGTAGTCAATGTAGCACTTCCGCAGAAGCCGCCCGTGAGCAATGCGCGCGCTGAGGTTGGCCATATGGAAGAAGCGCAAATAAACGGTCTGTTCGGAAAGCGTCCCGTGGAACTTCACCATCAAAGGTTCATCCTCAGGCCGGATGGGCCGAATGAGGACATCCGTGCCGTTCTTCGTCTGCCAACGGGAAATATATTGTGCCGGGTATGGCCGGATGGCAGGCCGGGGAAGGTCCTCCTCCTTGGTCTTGGGGTCAGCGAGGACCACGCGTGCGTCCAGCGCCATAATGCCTTTGGGCGAGGCCACCAGCGGATTGATGTCCACTTCGGAAACGCGCCGCAATTCCACGATCATCTGACTGAACCGCACCAAGACCCTCTCGAGCGCGACCAGATCCACGGCGGCGCGTCCCCGGACGCCCAGCAGCGCCTTGTAAACCCGCGTCTGTTCCATCATTCGCTGCGCCAGAGTCGTGTTCAACGGGGGCAATGCCAGGGCGCGGTCCCGATACACTTCCACGAGCTGGCCCCCGGAACCAAACAACATCACCGGGCCGAACACCGTGTCCACGCTGCTTCCCAAGATCAGTTCGTAACCCTCCAGGCGCACCATCGGCTGGACCGTGACTCCCTGGAACGCGTTCTTTCCCGCCTTTTGGGTGACCGAGGATTCAATCGCTTGATAGGCTTGCCGGACGGCGGAGGCGTCGGCCAGATTCAGTTTCACGCCGCCCACGTCGGTCTTGTGGGTAATGGTTTCGGAAAACAACTTCAGGACAGACGGGTACCCCAATTCGCCCGCGACCCTTGCCGCTTCGTCTGCGCTCTGCGCCACGCGCGTCGGAACCGTGGGAATATCATAGATGGCGAGCAGTTCTTTGGATTCCGCTTCGGTGAGGAGTGTACGTCCCCGGGAGAGCACGCGGTCGAGAAGCTGATTGGCTTGGCGGGATCGCACTTCGGCATCCAACGGCGAATCCGCAATCGCCGGGATCTCATACAGGCTGCGCAGATTGTAGGAATACCGCCACATGTAATCAAACGCGCGCGCCGCGGTGTCGGGATAGGAGAAGGTGGGAATGCCGGCCTCGTTCAGAATCGCTTCTCCCTTGGCCACTTCGTCCGCACCCATCCAACTGGCCAGCACCGGCTTGCCGCTGCCTTTGGCGTAGATCTTCAGCCGGTCTGCAACGCTGGCGGGGTCGGTCATCCCCTGCGGCGTGAGAATCACAAGCAGGCCGTCGCTCGAAGGATCGGCCATGGCCACTTCCAGCGCGTGCGCGTAGCGCTCCGGGTCCGCGTCGCCGAGAACGTCGACCGGGTTCCCATGACTCCAGGGCGCAGGGAGGAAGCTGTCGAGGGATTTCATCGTCTCTTCGGAGAGGGCAGTCAACTCACCACCATTGGCAATCAGCGCATCGGTGGCCAGCACGCCTGGACCGCCAGCATTCGTCAAGACGGTCAGGTGGGGACCATTCGGGCGTGGCTGCTTCCCGAGGACTTCCGCCATGTAGAAGAGGTCAGAAATGTTCTGCACCCGCAGCACTCCACAGCGCCGCACCGCCGCCTCGAAGACCTCGTCGCTCCCGGTGAGCGCCCCGGTGTGGGAAGAAGCGGCCTTCGAAGCCGCCGCGGTCCGCCCGGCCTTGATCACGATGATGGGCTTGTTCAGCGCGACTTCACGCGCCGCCGAAAGGAACGAGCGGGCGTCCCCGACCGACTCCATGTACATCAGAATGCTTTGCGTCTGCGGGTCATCCCCGAAGAAGGAGATCAGATCGCCCCAGCCGACGTCGAGCATGGACCCGGTAGAAACGATTCCGCTGAAACCGACCTGCTCGCGCAGGCTCCAGTCGAGAACAGCCGTCAGCAGGGCTCCGCTCTGGCTCAGGAAGGCGACGTTCCCCGGGCGGGCCATCGCCTGGGCAAACGTGGCGTCGAGACCGATCCACGGATTCATCATGCCGAGGCAGTTGGGACCGACCAGGCGCATCGAGCCGCGGCGCAGTTCCATCTGAATCTGACGCTCGAGCTGCGCGCCCTGCGCTCCATGTTCTTTGAACCCGGCCGAGATCACGATGCACGAGCGCGCGCCCGCATCCACGCACTCGCGCACCACGGCGGGCACGCTGCCTGCCGGTGTGACCACGACCACAAGGTCCATCGGACCCGGCAGGGCGCGCAGGTCCGGATAGGAACGCACACCCATGATCTCCGTGCGCTTCGGGTTCACCGCAAAGATCTGGCCGGTAAACGGGGAGCGCAAAAGGTTGTGGAGAACGGTGCGCCCGACGCTTCCCTCCCGGTCGGTGGCGCCGACCAGCGCAACCGTCTGAGGAGAAAAGAAACTGTCGAGAGACGGGCGCGGAGCGATATCAAAGGAACTGGTAGTCGTCACTGTGGTCATGAAACTCTCCCCATTCGTCGCACGCGCTCGTCAGAGCCCATGCAGAATTCCAGCTGTAGGCAGCTCTAGCCACGCACCGTAAGCACCGGACACGTCGCGTGCGCCACCACTTTGTAGGCCGTGGCCATCGGCAGATGCGTGACCGCGCCAGAAAGACTTGCCGGCCGGTGGACGCCGAGGACGATCAAGTCAGCCTTCCGGGCCACGGCCACCTCGAGAATCTTCTCCGCGGGCTTGCCTTCCTCAACCACATATCGAGGCGCGCACCACAGCCCCGCCTCGGAAGGCGCCAATCCACGCAGGCGATCGAGCGCCTGCGCGCTGAGCTGCCCTGATCGAACCAAGTCGCCCTTGCTGGGATGCTCGACCACGTGCAGAAGCGTCAGCCGCGCTAGATGCTCCTGCGTCAGTGATAGGGCGTATGCCGCCCCGGCGTCCGACGCCGGCCCGAAGTCAGTAGCATACAGGATTTCCATCAACTCGCCACTAGAGTGTGTCTCGCCATGTGAGTGCGGACCCACCGTCAGGACAGGACACGGCGCCATCCGCAGAATCCGCTCGGCCTCCGAGCCGAGAACTGCCCTTCCCAACCCCGAGCGCCCCCTGGTGCCGACGACCACCAGGTTGATCCTTTCCTCCTGGATGGCTTTTGCGACGACGGGCCAGACCTCCCCGTCCCCAAACAGCGATTGGCACTCCACTCCTTGCAGGTCCTTGTGCAGAAGCGTCATCTGTTGGCGAGTCTGTGTCACCGCGGCCTCGGCGAGCGCCGACCAAGTTTCCGGCGGCGCCATGGCGTACGTGCTGGCCGGCGTCACGTGCAATGTGTAGAGCGTTGCGCCGTAGCGGCGCGCGATCTCGGCAGCAACAGGCAACGCGGCAGTGGAAGCAGGAGAAAAATCGGTGGCAAAAAGGATGTTCTTGAGCTGGATCCTTGTGCGGGCGTCCATGATTTTCATGAGCCACCCCCTTTCATGATCCGCCTCCTACACTGAAATGATTGAGGAAGTCCGCGAACCCAGCCGTGACGCACATCACACCGAATTGTGATTTAAGTCACAGGCCTTGGGGTGCGGCCTCTTGTACCCTACAAGTGGGGACACGATTCCAGGAAGGGGTTCGCGTTGGACCTTATCGAAGGCCGGAATCCGGCGAGTTTACATCTGCCGGCCGGCAAGTGGCTGGCCCGCGAGGCGGTTGCACCTTGCTGCAGTCTGGGAGAAGATACAGGGCCCCGTGGAGCCGGCTGTTGATTGCAAAACCCGAATTGGAACATGGCGTTTGGGCAGATTGCCGCAGGGATGCCGGCGAAAGCCTCGGATGCGCGTCCCTTTCAGGAGAATCTGCCGGGTTGGAAACCAAGGAAGCGTCCCATCGACAGGCCGCCCTCCCACCCCTCTCGGAAGCCGCCGGGCCCGGATTACGAACGAGATTCGGACAATTTGAACGCAGGAGACCGTAATGACACAGAAGATGGTGATTCTCGATGGAAACGAAGCCGCGGCTTCGGTGGCCTATCGGCTGAGCGAGGTGATTGCGATTTACCCGATCACGCCGTCCTCGCCGATGGGCGAGTTCGCTGACCAATGGATGGTGGAAAAACAGAAGAACATCTGGGGAGCGGTGCCGCAAGTGGTGGAGATGCAGAGCGAGGGCGGCGCGGCTGGAGCGCTGCACGGTGCGCTCCAGGCAGGCTCGCTCGGAACCACGTTCACGGCGTCTCAGGGCCTCCTGCTGATGATCCCCAATATGTACAAGATCGCCGGGGAGCTGACGGCTGCGGTGATCCATGTGGCGGCGCGGACGCTCGCCACCCACGCCCTTTCGATTTTCGGCGATCACAGCGACGCAATGGCGACGCGGCAGACTGGCTTCGCGCTCCTCGCTTCGAACTCGGTGCAAGAGGCCCACGATCTCGCGTGCGTGGCGCACGCCGCCACGCTCGAATCACGCATTCCCTTCCTGCACTTCTTCGACGGCTTCCGAACCTCGCATGAAGTAAACAAGATTCTCCCGCTCTCCGATGATGACCTGCGGGCCATGGTGGACGCCGCTTGCGTGCGGCAGCACCGGGAGCGAGCCCTGAGCCCCGACCGGCCCGCCCTGCGTGGCTCCGCGCAGAACCCCGACGTTTTCTTCCAAGCGCGGGAGGCCATCAATCCTTACTACCGAGCCTGCCCGGCCATCGTGCAAGACGTGATGGACCGCTTCACGAAGCAAACCGGGCGAAGCTATCACCTGTTCGACTATCTCGGAGCGCAGGACGCCGAGCGCGTCGTCGTGCTGATGGGATCGGGCGTGGGAGCTGCGGAAGAGGCTGTGGAATTGTTGGCGGCCCGCGGCGAGAAGGTCGGGCTGCTCAAGGTACGGTTATTCCGTCCGTTCGCGATCGATGCGTTCATTGGAGCCTTGCCGAAGAGCGTTAAGAGCATCGCGGTGCTCGATCGCACGAAAGAGCCGGGCGGTATCGGCGAGCCGCTCTACCAGGACGTGGTCACCGCACTCGTGGAAGCGGGACGGACGGCAAAGGTCATCGGCGGCCGGTACGGACTTTCCTCCAAGGAATTCACGCCGACCATGGTCAAGGCCGTGCTCGATGAACTGAAGAAGAGCCAGCCGCAGAATCATTTCACGGTGGGCATCAAGGATGACGTCACTCACACCAGCCTCGAATACGACCCCAGCTTCTCGACGGAGAGTCCCAAGACGGTGCGGGCACTCTTCTACGGCCTCGGCTCGGACGGCACCGTCGGCGCAAACAAGAACTCCATCAAGATCATCGGGCAGGACACGCCGAACTACGCGCAGGGCTACTTTGTCTACGACTCGAAGAAGGCCGGCTCAGTCACGGTCTCGCACCTGCGCTTTGGGCCGGAGCCCATCCGTTCTTCCTACCTGATCGACAGGGCGAATTTCGTCGGTTGCCACCAGTATCCTTTCCTCGAACGCACGGACGTGCTCTCGCGCGCCGAGCCCGGAGCGACCTTCTTGCTGAACGCGCCCTTCGGGCCGGAAGAGGTTTGGGATCATCTTCCCAAGAAGGTCCAGCAGCAGATCATTGACAAGAAACTGCGGTTCTACGTGATCGACGGTTACTCGGTGGCCAAAGACACCGGGATGGGCCGCCGCATCAACACCATCATGCAGACCTGCTTCTTCGCCATCAGCGGCGTCCTTCCCCGGGATGAAGCCATTGCCGCCATCAAACACGCCATCGAACAGACCTACGGCAAGCGGGGCGAGGCCGTTCTGCAAAAGAACTACGCCGCCGTGGATCAGACCCTGGCGCATCTGCACGAAGTGAAAGTGCCTGCCAAGGCGACGGCGGTGTTTGATGTCCTGCCGCCGGTGTCAGACCGCGCCCCGGAGTTCGTGCGCACCGTGCTTGGAAAGATCGTCGCTGGAGAGGGCGACGAACTGCCGGTCAGCGCCATGCCCAAAGACGGCACATTCCCCACCGGTACGGCGCAATGGGAGAAGCGCAACATCGCCCTGGAAATCCCCGTCTGGGACGAAGTGCTCTGCATCCAGTGCGGGAAGTGCGTCATGGTGTGCCCGCATGCGGTGATCCGCGCGAAGGTTTACGACAGCAGTTCGCTCGCCAACGCACCCGCAACTTTTAAGTCGGCCAAGCCACGCTGGCGGGAACTCGACACCTTGAAGTACACGCTGCAGGTGGCGCCGGAGGACTGCACCGGCTGCGCGCTCTGCGTCGACATTTGCCCGGCGAAGAGCAAGAGCGAAGTGAAACACAAGGCCATCAACATGGCTCTGCAAGCGCCTCTGCGCCAGCCGGAGAGCAAGAACTGGGAATTCTTCCTGGGATTGCCGGAGCTTTCACGGGAGCGGCTCTCGCTCAGCCAGGTGAAAGACGTGCAATTGCTCGATCCGCTGTTCGAGTTCTCCGGGGCGTGCGCGGGGTGCGGCGAGACGCCCTACATCAAGCTGCTGACGCAACTCTTCGGCGATCGTCTGCTGATCGCCAACGCCACGGGGTGCTCATCCATTTACGGCGGGAATCTGCCGACCACACCTTACACGGCGAACACACAGGGCCGCGGACCGGCGTGGTCGAACTCGCTCTTCGAAGATAACGCCGAATTCGGCATGGGGATGCGCTTGGCGGTGAACCATCAGGCCGAGTATGCGCACCTCCTGGTCGAGCGGCTTTCCAGCCAGCTCGGCGACGAATTGGCGAAGGGTCTCTTGGGCGCCGATCAAACGAAGGAGAGCGGTATCAACGCGCAACGCGAGCGAGTGGCCGAGCTGAAGCGCAGGCTGAGCCCGCTGAAGACGGCCGAGGCGCGCGACCTCCTCGCCATTGCCGATAACCTGGTACGCAAGAGCGTGTGGATCCTCGGCGGCGACGGGTGGGCTTACGACATCGGATTCGGCGGGCTCGACCACGTGTTGGGTTCCGGCGCGAACGTGAACGTGTTGGTGCTGGACACGGAAGTCTATTCCAATACCGGCGGCCAGATGTCGAAGGCAACTCCGCGCGGCGCGGTGGCGAAGTTCGCCATGGGCGGAAAGCAGACCAGCAAGAAGGATCTGGCGATGGAGGCCATCAGCTATGGAAGCGTCTACGTCGCGCGGGTCGCGATGGGAGGCGGCGACATGCACACCCTGAAAGCCTTCCTCGAAGCCGAGGCCCACAACGGACCCTCGCTCATTATTGCCTACAGCCATTGCATCGCGCACGGCTACGACATGGTATTCGGATTGAACCAGCAGAAGTCCGCGGTTCTTTCCGGCTACTGGCCGCTGATCCGTTACAATCCGGCGCTGCGCCTGGAGGGCAAGAACCCCTTCCAGCTCGATTCGAGGGCGCCGAGCATCCCGCTCAAGCAATACGCCTATCAGGAAGCGCGTTACACCATGCTGGCTCGGAGCAACCCGGAGGCCGCAGCGGAACTCCTGCTTGAAGCCCAGGATGACGTCGACCGGCAGTGGCGCGTTTATTCCAATCGCGCGGCCATGCCCGGCCAGGGAAAACCCGAGGAGGGTGCTGCCCAGGTCCAGCCCCAGCCGGTTGCCAAAACCGGCTCCGGAGAAGGAGATGGCGAATGATTGACCTCACGACCCACTTCGTCGGCCTCAAGCTGAAGAACCCGCTGGTTGTGTCCGCGTCACCGCTGACGGAGTCGGTGGACAATCTCCGCCGCTTGGAGGATGCGGGCGTTGCGGCCGTCGTGCTTCCTTCCCTCTTCGAAGAACAACTGACGCTCGAGAGCGAGGCGCTCGATCAGGACCTCGCGCGAGGCACGGATGAGTTTCCCGAAGCCATCACCTACTTCCCCGACCTGCTGACCTACAACACGGGACCAGCGGGCTACCTGGAGCTGATCCAGCGGGCCAAGCGCAGCGTGGCCATCCCCGTCATTGCCAGCCTGAACGGAAGCACGCCGGGCGGCTGGATTCGCTATGCGAAGGAGATGCAGCAAGCGGGAGCCGATGCCATCGAGCTGAACCTCTATTCGGTCGAGACCGACCAGGGCCGCAGCGGCCAGGAAGTGGAGGAAGGCTTCTGCGAACTCGTCCGCCTGGTCAAGTCGAGCGTGCACGTCCCCGTGATCGTAAAACTCTCGCCCTTCTTCAGCGCCATTCTTCACATGGCCAGGCGCCTGGACAAAGTCAAGGCTGACGGGCTGGTGCTTTTCAACCGCTTCTACCAGCCGGATTTCGACATCGAAACATTCGAGGTCGTGCCCCGGCTGCAACTGAGCCAACCCCAGGAGCTGCTCCTGCGCCTGCACTGGACCGCCATCATCTACGGGCACGTCAAGGCGAGTCTCGGGATTACCGGAGGCGTACACAGCTCCGAAGACGTTCTCAAGTCGATTATGGCCGGAGCGGACGCGGCCATGATGACCTCGGCGCTGCTGGAAAACGGCGTCGGCCACGCCACGCGCGTGCTCAAGGAACTCTCCCACTGGATGGAAGAGCACGAGTACGAATCCGTCAAACAAATGCTCGGCAGCATGAGTCACCGCGCGGTGCCGAACCCCGGGGCGCTCGAGCGCGGCAACTACATGCGCGTCCTCAGCTCTTACACACTCCGTCCGCGCACTTGGCGCTCCTGAGCGATTGCCTACTAGAGGCGGAGGCGCCGTCCTGGCGCTTCCGCTCCCCTGTGATTCGCAACCGAGAAGCTCACCCGCCCCACAAAGACCCTCACGTGAGTAGTCTTCGATTGTCCGGGATCGCGCTCGCACGCTGAACGGGGTTCGACAACGGCAGGAAGTAAGGCCAAAAAATCGGGGAGCCGGTGACCGCTCGGCTGCGCATCATCCGGCTCCCGAAACTCAGGGGTGAACTAGGACCATCTAATCGCGACCAGTGCCTGAGCGCAATAATGCAAAGATATTAGAAGCTGTAGATTGGTGTAATTCCTTTGGTTTCAATGCATTCGAATGCCTTGCCGGCCTCGATGTCTTTGTACTCTTCGGTCCGGCCGCTTGGCCAATCGAGCACCACTCGTTCGATTCTGTCGCTCCTTCCCAGCCCAAATGTGACCGGAAGCTCTGATTGTGAGAGGTAACTCGATCCGCCTTTTACCAGACGCGACTGGACAATGCCATTCTGGAAGACTCGCACGGAGGTGCCGATGGCATCGCGGTTCGACTTGGCGCCGACCAAGTGAAAGCGAATGCTGTGGTTCCGCACAAGCTGATCGTTGCGAAAGAGGACAGCCGGGCCGTTGTTCGTGGTCATGAGAACGTCGAGGTCGCCATCGCGGTCAAAGTCGCCATAAGCCAAGCCGCGGCCGACGCGCGGCCGGTCGAACCCGCCGCCGACCTCTGACGCGACGTCATGAAAAACCCCCTTGGCGCTGTTCAGGAACAACTGAGCGGGCTGGGCGTAGCCCACGTTGCCGCGGATGTTTCGCACGGTTTCGTCGATGTGGCCATTGGCAACGACTAAGTCGAGATTCCCATCGAGGTTCACGTCGAAAAACGCGCAGCCGAATCCCAAGGTCGTCCGCGACGCCATCCCGACTCCGGCCCGCATGGCCACGTCATCATACAAATACTGGCCTTTCGAGGGAGTACGGTATAGCCCGATCATCTCGTTATCAAAATTGGTGATGACCACGCCGGGCCTGCCGGAATTGTCGAAGTCTGCCGCATCCACGCCCATGCCGGCTCGGGCCTTGCCCTCGGTGCTGAAGGCCAGTCCGGCTTCAACGGCGACATCCTTGAAGGTACCGTCGCGCAGGTTTTTGTAGAGTTTGTTGGGCTGCGTATCGTTCGCGACCAGGAGATCGGGCCAGCCGTCCTGATCGTAATCGAGCATCGCGACACCAAGCGACTTCGAACTCGTGTCGAAGATTCCGCTGGTGGCCGTGACATCTTCAAACGTGCCGTTGCCCCGGTTATGAAAAAGCCAGCACGTTTCGCCCCGATAGGCTTCCGGCGTGCAATAGGACTTGTGTTTGCCGTCCAGGCTGCAGAAAACGTCATGCTCCGGAGACCACCGCACATAGTTGGTGACGAACAGATCGAGCAAACCGTCGCGGTCGTAGTCGAACCAGAGCGCCGAAGCGCCGAAGCCTTGCCTAGCGCCGAGACCGCTCTTGCGCGTCACATCGAGGAAGGTACCCTTCCCCGTGTTTTGGAATAGCCGGTTCTGCCCGACGCAGGTAACCAGGATGTCGGGGAAACCATCGTTGTTGTAATCGCCCACGGCAACGCCCATGCCGTACATCTCCACATCCAGGCCGGCGCTGCGTGTGACATCGGTAAACGTGCCGTTACGGTTGTTGCGGTAGAGGTGCAGGGTGGAGCGCTGGCGCTTGTGCCCCGGCCAGTCCATCCCGTTGATGAGGAGGATATCCTGCCAGCCGTCCCGGTCATAGTCGAGGAACGCGCAACCGGAGCCCATGGTTTCGGGCAGATACTTCCCGCCGAAAGCGCCGCTATTGTGGCGAAACTGAATGCCGGCGCGCGAGGTGACGTCCACGAAGCGGAAGTCCAGCGGGGAGGAAGGTCTCGCAAAGGCAGATGGTAAAACCGAAGCGGTGATTCCCGCGCCGAGCAGCCGGGATAAAAACAGACGGCGGTTCACGGAAGGCTGACCAGGCCGTTGCGGATGGCATAGACGACCAAGTCGGCCGTCTTGTGAATCCTGAGAGCATTCATGATATTCGCGCGGTGGACTGCCACGGTGTTCACGCTGAGTTCCAGACGTGCGGCGATCTCTTTGTTCGATCCCCCGTTGACGATCAACTGCAGAATCTCGAGCTCGCGCTGGGTGAGCCCGCTGTCTCGCTCACCCTTCAAGACCTCGCGGGAGGACACTTGAGGATCGAGCACGGTCTCCCCGGCTGCCACCCGACGGATGGCCGCGGCGAGTTCGAGGTCCACCGCATTCTTGAGGACATACCCTCGTGCCCCGGCTTCCAGCGCCTGGCGAACCAGAGTGTCCTCCGAATGCATGCTCAGCATGAGGATCGCGATGTCCGGGGAGGATTCGAGGATCCGCCTCGTAGCGTCCAAGCCGCTCGTGCCCGGCATCGCGCAGTCCATCACGATGACTGCGGGGCGCAGCTTGCCGGCCAGGAGGACGGCCTCTTCGCCGTCGCTCGCCTCGCCCACCACGGTAATACCGGGATCATCCTCCAGCATCCGGCGGAACCCCTGGCGCACGAGTCTGTGATCGTCCACCAGCAAGACCGTCAGCCTATTCGGCTTATTCGGCATGTGACCCGGCTTTCTCCCTGGGAATCTTCAGCCGCAGCAGCGTGCCGCCCTCCGCGGGCCGCAAGAACTGGAGGCTCCCGCCGAGCAGCTCGGCGCGTTCGCGCATGGCCACCACCCCAATCCCGTGCCGCGACGGCTGCGCCCCCACGCCCTTGCCATGATCCTCGACTTCCAACTCCAGAGCGTCGTCCGTAAATCGCATCCGCACCCAGGCCCGGCTGGCTCCGGAATGCCGTACCACGTTATTGAGCGCTTCCTGCAACACGCGGTACACGTGGATCGAGGCGTTGCCATCCACGGGGAACGATGTTCCGGATTTTTCATAGGATATGACCATGCCGGTTTGCCTTTCCAGGGCGGGAAGATACCAGGCGAGCGTGCTTTCGAGTCCGGCCTGGTCCAAGATTGCCGGGTGCAGCGCCTGCGAGAGGCCGCGAACCCTGTCCAGCGTTCCCTGCGCAATCTCGCAGACCTCGCGAATCTCGGCGCGCAGCGCGGATCCTTCGGGCGCGTGATGGCCGGCGCGGTCGAGCATGGAACCCATGGCCGTCAGGATTTGGCCGAACTCGTCGTGCAGCTCGCGCGAGATGTGCCGCAGCGTGGATTCCTGCGTCGATATCAGCTTCTGGGCAAGCTCGCTGCGCTGTTGCGAGAGAGTCTCCAGGCGGGCGAATAGCCGGCGGTTCGAATAAATCAGATACAGGCTGGTGAGCACGATGGCGGTGAGCGTGGCCGTCAGGAACCAATATACTTGCCGCTGAACGCCGTCGTAGATCATGCCGATGCGCTGCGCCGCCTGCTCTTCGCTTTCGTTGTTCGCCACCAACAGCCGTGCGACGGCGCTGCTCAGGGCCGCCTGCCGCGCCTGCAACGACAGCCGGATCTGCTCGCGCGCCTCCCGATTCTTGCCGTCGCGGGCTAGCGCAAAGGTCCTGCCCACCGCGTCCCAAAACTGCGCCATCGAATTTCCCAGGTACTGGCTTTGTTCCGGGGTCCTGTTGGCCACCCCGAGCTTCTCCTCCAGGCGCATCGCATCTTCCAGGTCGCCCCGGATGCGGTCAAATTGAGCCGTCCAAGCGGTGAGTGGATAGGGCTCATCGGCATCGAGCATGTCGCGCATGGCGATCGCCAGGGAGTTGAGGTCGTTCTGAATTCTCAGCAGTTGGTTGGAGTCCTTCCGGTTGCGATCGACCAAATCGCTCTGCAGCTTCCTCAGACCGGAGATTTGCCGCGTGATGTACCAGGAGTAGGCCACCACCGCCGCAAGGGTGATGATCAGGCCGAGCAGGAGTCCCGTGGTAGGAGAACGGCCATGTGAAGTGGAGCGCGGCACATGGGGAGGATATACCGCATACCCCTGGGGCGACAACGCCGGCAAGCGAGAAGCCCCGCGGTCCCTCGCTACGTTCCCTTCCTGGCAGGCCGGCCGCGCCAGGCGAGCCAGGCCACGACCGCCAACATGCCGAGCCAGCCGATCGCCCGGGTCGCGCCGCCGATCGTCGTGTCTCGCGC
Source organism: Candidatus Acidiferrales bacterium (assembly GCA_049514555.1). Lineage (GTDB taxonomy): Bacteria > Acidobacteriota > Terriglobia > Acidiferrales > UBA7541 > JBEKUY01. The sequence goes on along the minus strand of JBEKUY010000003.1, from coordinate 297,665 downwards.
CAGCAGACCCCACTGGTTGAACAGGATTTCCCAATCATGCTCGCCCGAACCGATCAGGGGAAGCGCCCGCGCGCGCGCGTCCGCCATGTAGTTTCCGATGTAGAGGAAGTTTTCGAAGAACCAGAAAGCGCAGAAAGCGAGACCCGTGGTATGCCGTTGCCACCAAAAGTACACCGCGAGCAGGAGCGGCGCGAGAAGCTCGCCCAGCGTGCCGCCCAGAATCATCACCGTGTACCCGAGCCAACTGAACAGGAGATGCCCGGCCTCGTGGATCATCAGGTTGACGTTGTCGATCAGCAGGAACTTGCTCTGGTCGAGCGCGGCATAAAGAAGGAAGAGCGCGTAGAAGACGAGCCAGCCGATGAGCGCGACGCGCGAAACCGCGCGCCATTCTTCATTGGGTCTCGGCCAGGGGAGCTCCACGCAGGCATCCTACCACCGCCGCTCATGGGCCTACAGGGGCGGCGCCAGATCCTTCCGGTCAACCGGCCCGCGCCAGGCTGCGTGACTCATCGAGAGCCTGATAGCCCGCGCCGATCAAGGGCGCCTTCTCGTTGAGCACGATCGAGAGCGGAACGCGCCCGAGCAGGTCCTCCATTTTCGATTTATCGCGGAACGCGCGCAGGAATCGCCCGTCCGCCATCTTCGGGAGAATTTTCGGGGCAATCCCGCCCGCGACATACACGCCGCCCGTCGCCAGTCCTCGAAGCGCCAGGTTTCCGGTCTCCGAACCGTAAATCTTGGTCCAGAAATCGAGCGTCTCAACGCACACCGGACACGACCCGTCCAATCCGCAGCGGGAGATCTCCGGCGCCGGGTCCGCGCCTGGAACGTCGAAAATGGGATGATGGGCGGCAGGATCGAGAAACTCGTGCACCAACAAGATGCCGTGCCCGGAGAGGATGGTTTCGGCGCTCGGCGGCAAGCCCTTCTTCAGGATGAACCGCAGCAGATCGAGTTGCTCCTCATCGTGCGGCGAGAAGTCTGCATGCCCCGCTTCCGCTCCCGCGACGCGGTACTTCGCCCCATCCCAGAAAAGATTGACTTGCCCCAATCCAGTTCCCGCGCCGATCAGGGCCATCGCCCCGCCCGGCGCCACCTCTCCCTTGTTCAACACGCAGAAATCCTCCGCCGACAAGTGATCCAGGCTGTTCGCCGTCGCTGCGAAGTCGTTGAGAAGCACCACTCTCCGCAGGCCCGTCTTTTCCGCGAGGGCCTCGCCATCCAGCACCCACGGAAGATTTGTGACCTTCACCCGGTTTTCCACGACCGGCCCCGCGACGCCGAAGCCGGCCACAGCAATCCGGTCTGGCGAACACTGGCTCGCCGCCAGTTGCAGGAACTCCGTGACGATTACGTGAAAACCAGCGTACTGCTTGCTCTCGAACCTCCGTTCCAGGAAGGGCTCAAGCTGCCCACTCTTCTCCCGATAGAGCGCCAGATTGCATTTCGTGCCGCCGATGTCCCCTGCCAGTATCACCATTCCTCTCCTGTATGTTCCGTCTGTCCACTCGATCCCGGTTCCTTCGGATCGGTGGCGATTGGCTGCCTCGAGAGCAGCGCCGCGGCCGCCTGGTCCAGCAGAAACCACCGTTGCCCGTCAACCGGCGCCACGAGTTGCGCCGGCAGCGGTGGCTCAACATTACTTTCCAGTACGGTCCGCAAAATCTCCGCTTTCGCCGAGCCCTCGACGAGGAACAGGACCCGCTTCGCTGCGTTGAGCACCGGCAGCGTCAGCGTCATTCGCCGCTTTCCCGACGCCGGCGCGAGCGGCGTGCTCACCCAGCGTGAAGTCGCGCGCAGCCCGCGTGCGCCGGGGAAGAGCGAGGCTGTATGCCCGTCCAGGCCGATACCGAGATAAATCAAGTCGAAGCGCGGGAGGCCGTGCGCATCGTGCTCCAGGTACCGCCGCAGCAGCTCTTCGTACTCCTGAGCCACGCGCCCCAGGTCTTCACGCTCCGCTTCCATGCGGTGCACGTTCGCATCGGGAATGGGCACGCGAATCAGCAGCTCCCTGCGCGCCAGTCCATAGTTGCTCTCAGGATCGTCCGGCGGCACGCAGCGCTCATCACTCCAGAAGAGCTGCACCTTCGCCCAGTCCACTTGGCTGCGGAAGGTCTCGCCCGCTAGTGCTTGGAGCATGACGCGCGGGGTGGATCCGCCGGAGAGCGCCACACAAAACGCGCCCTCCGCCGCAATCGATTGCCAGGCCCACTCGACAAACATCCGCGCCGCCGCGCGGGCCACCTCTTCGGCCTCCGGGCATACCATGACGCCCGGCTGTATTTCCTCGGGCAAAAAACTAGGGTTGGGCCCAGTGTCTTCCATCACTCTCCAGAATTTGGGCGGCTTCGCGCGGGCCCCAGCTTCCCGCCGCATAGCTCGGAATGATTTCGGCCTTGCTGGCGCCCCAGGCGTCCAAAATCGGGCCGACCAGCGCCCAGGCTGCTTCGACGCTATCGCCGCGATCGAACAGTGTAGCATCCCCTCGCAGGCAGTCGTTCAGGAGCGTCGCGTAAGCGATACGCAAGGCGCCGCCAAATCCTTCGCGGTAGGAAAAATCCATGGTTACCGTGCCGATATTCATTTCGGTTCCGGGCTTCTTTGCGCCGAATGAGATCGAGATGCCTTCGTCAGGCTGGATATTCAGAACCAGGCGGTTCGCCTCGGTTTCTCGCCCGCGGAAGACCACGTGCGGAGCCCGCTTGAACTGGATGAGGATCTCGGTCGACCGGTTGGCGAGGCGCTTGCCCGTGCGCAGATAGAACGGCACGTCGGCCCAGCGCCAGTTATCGATCATTAGTTTCGCGGCGACGAAGGTTTCCGTGCACGAATCGGGCTTCACTCCGGGTTCTTGGCGATAGCCGGGCACCGCTTTGCCATCTACCTGCCCGGGGCCGTACTGCGCGCGGACCACCGATTGCTTCACCGTTTTCAGGCTGAACGGGCGGATGGACTGCAGGACCTTGATCTTTTCGTTGCGCACGGCGGTCGCGTCAAAGGCTGCGGGCGGTTCGAGCGCGACGAGCGACGTCAATTGCAGCATGTGGCTCTGGATCATGTCCCGCAGCGCGCCGGTATTCTCATAAAACGCGGCGCGGCGTTCGACCCCCAGGGTCTCCGCCGCGGTGATCTGCACGTGGTCCACGTAATTGCGGTTCCACAGCGGCTCGAAGATGCCGTTCCCGAAGCGCAGAACCAGCAGATTCTGGACCGTGTCTTTGCCCAGGTAGTGGTCGATGCGGTAGACCTGCGATTCCTCGAATACGCTCAGCACGATGCGGTTGAGTTCACGCGCCGACGCCAGGTCCCGGCCGAACGGCTTTTCAATGATGATCCGCGTCCAGGACTGCGGCGAAACCGGCCGCGCCAGCGCCGCTCGCCCGAGCTGTTTCACGATGTGGGGATAGACATCGGGCGGCGTGGCCAGGTAGAAGAGGCGGTTATCCCCGAGCTCCTTCTCGCGGCCCAGTTCTGCCAGCCGTTTCCCCAAGTTCCGGTAGGCTTCCGGATCGTTGTAGTCTCCGGTCACGTAATGCAGGTTCGCCACGAACTCACGCCACTTGGCCTCATCAATCGCGCTGACTTCGGAAATCGTCTTGGCCGCTTCGGCGACAGCTGAGCGGAACGCGTCGTCGGTCATGGATGTGCGGGCAAAACCGACCAGCGTGTAGCGCTGAGCAAGCGAGTTTTGCGCGGCGAGGCTATAGAGCGCCGGCACAACCTTCCTTCGCGCCAGGTCGCCCGAGGCACCGAACAGCACGATCGCGCAGGGCTCGGCCGGAAGGCTCCATGCCGCATTCGCCGTCATCTCCAACGTCGCCGTTTCTCCGTTCATCGAATCTCCCCTTGCGCTGCCGCGTCCGCCGGTCCTCACCCCCTCGCGCGCACCTTCACCGCGGCTTGTTCGACCGCCGGAACCAGATGCGCCAGCCCCTTCGCCGCGCCGTCCTGCAAATGAAGCCGCAGCACCAACTTATCGCGTCGTTGCAGCGACTCGAGGTCACCCAGCGCCTGGGCCATGAGCAACTGCCCGAAGGAGTATGGCGCGCCGGGCACTGCGACGTCTTCCTGGTGCGCCGCGGTGATGATCAGATACATCCCGGTCGGCGGCCCTGCTTTGAGAAGCTGCCCGAGGGAATGCAGATAGCGCGGACCGCATTCCAGCAGCACCGGGATGCCCAGCGCTTCCGTCAGCCTCGCGCGGATGCGCCCCAGCATTTGATAATTCTCCACGTTCCACTCGATAAATGCCAGCAGCGCGAGGTAACCTTCTTTGCGCCGCAATTCGAAAAACGTCTGCAGCGCGTCCGCCAGCCGGAGCGTGGAGATCTCCTGGCGAGTTCGGCCCTCGGCATACAGGCTGATTCCCGCCTCGCTGAGCCGCACGGTTGCGGAAGGAAGGGCGCCCTTCTTACCCAATTCATCGAGCATCCGCAACGTGCGTTCCCTGCTCTCTTGCTCATCCGGCTCGTCGAATGGGTTGACGCCCAGCATCGCTGCGGCCAGCGCCGCGGCCGCTTCCCATCTGAAGAACTCTGCGCCCAAGTCGTGAGGGCTGGCGAGTTTGATATCCACGACGGGCGCGCCGCGCGCGTTCAGTTCGCGGGCCGCGTCCGTGATGGCCGCCGCATCCTCGATCTGCTGCCGCAACACGGCCACGATGCATCCCTCTTCGTACGCCGGGAGCGTCAGCGGCACTTCTCCCGCCACCGGCACGATTCCTCTTCTCTCTTTTCCCAGGCTTCCGGCGACGAGTTGTTCGATCCAGTGACTGAGCGGAACCAGGCTCGGCGTCGCGAGAAGCACCAAGCGGTCGTGTCCCTGCACCTCGGCCGTGGCCAGCAACGCGGCAAGCTCCCCCGCAGGATTCGGCCCCTTGGCGTCCGGCCCGCACGCCTCGCGCATCTCGATGGAGCGATCCAGCACCGGCTCGAGCGATACTCCCCACAGCGCCGCAGGAACGAGCCCAAAATAGGAGAGCGCGGAATACCGCCCGCCGATGTCCTGCGCCTCCAAGAACATCCTGCGAAAGCCGTAAGGCGGCCCGAGGCGGCTGAGAAAGGTTCCCTCGTCGGTGATCCCCGCAAAATGCGGACCCGGCGGGCCGATGCCGGCGGTTTTAGCCAAGTCCAGGAAATACAGGAACTGCGAGATGGTCTCGATTGCCTTGCCAGACTTGCTGGCCACCAGAAACAGAGTGCGCTCCAACTCGAGTTCGCGTGAGAGCGTGCGAATCGTGTCCGGATCGGTACTGTCCAGCAGGAATAAGCGCCTTCCCTCGGGAGCGGGAAACGTCTTAGTGAACACTTCTGCCGCGAGGGTAGATTCGCCCGTGCCGACCAACACGATGTCTCGTAGGCCGGCATCCTCGACCTCCGCTGTGAAGACCTCAATTTCAGCCGCCTCCTGGCGCATCCGGTCCGGGAGGCCGATCCATCCGAGCCGATTCTCGATCGACTCTGCGTGGGATTCATCCGTGGGCCATAAGGTCGTGTCTTTCGCCCAGAGCCGCTCGACGGCCTTCTCCGCGCGCAGCCGCTTCAACTCGGCCGCGTACGCCTGTTCGAGGCGACCCGCAGACACGACCTGATACGGAAGGGCCAAGTGATCTCCTGGAGAATGTCCCCTGTCCACCTGCGAGCCCCATTTCTCTCAGATTCGCTCATCCTGCGCAAGGCGTCATCCCACAATTCCCAGCGGCCCTGCTGTAGGCGCTGGGCGCCCGGTTGTGGGCCGTTCTCCGGGAAGCGCGTTACACATACAAGTGGATTACTTCCGAATGCGCCGTGACTCGGGCGGAAACTCGGTTGGCCCAAAAATGCTGAGGCAATCGCGAGGGCCTGCCGCCCCTGAGCATCTGAGCTGGGCAGTGAGTTCTTAACCCTTCCAGGGAGTCTCGGTCCCGGACAGGTCTCTGTCCGAAAGCGGACAGCCACACAGCCATCGCCCTCGCTACGCCTAGGCAGATTGTGCATTTCCAGTAAGATACAGACCACGCGGCTTGGCACTATACGTGCCGTCATCAAGAGCAAGAGGACCAGGAATCATGATTCAAGACCTGCGCTACGCCCTGCGCACGCTGCGGCACAATCCCGGATTCGCCATCGTCGCTATCGTTTCGCTCGCTTTGGGGATTGGGGTCAACGCGGCCATCTTCAGTCTGGCGGATTATCTTCTGCTTCCACGCCTGGCCGTACCTAACCCTTCCGCAATCATGGTCGTGCAGTCGCAATTGCGCGGCGAAAGCCTCGGAAACATCTTCCACTACTCGTGGGTGTCCTACCCGGATTTCGATGATCTCCGGAAAGAAAGCAATTCCTTCGCCGGCTTGACCGCCTTCCAATACTTTCAGTTTGGCTTCGCGCCCGATAAGGCGGCGCAGCCCCAGATGAAATTCGGGACGCTGGTGAGCGGCAATTTCTTCAGCGTCCTGGACCTGCATCCCGAACTGGGGCGCAGCTTCCGTCCCGACGAGGACAAAGTACCTGGGCGTGACGCGGTGGTCGTCCTCGGCCACGATCTCTGGGAAACTGAGTTTGCGTCGGCTCCTGACGTCATCGGGAAGAGCATCCTTCTCAATGGCCTTCCCTTTACTGTGGTTGGCGTGGCACCGAAATCGTTCAAAGGGCCGAATCTGTGGGTCCGCGCCGACCTGTACGTCCCTCTGGCAATGCAGCCCGCGCTGGCAGGCGGGTCGCCGCGGAATGAGTTCGAAATGCGCGAATCTCGAGGGATGCTCGTACTGGGACGACTGAAGCCAGGGGTCAGTATCGGGCAGGCCGCGGCCGAGGCTAGGGTTATCAGCCAGCAACTCGCCCAGGCGTATCCCAAGACGAACCGCACCTGCTCGTTGGTGGTTATGACCTACCGGCAATCCCAAATGATCTTGCCGGCCACAACGCTTGTTCTTTTCATGTCGGGACTGGCCGCAGTGGTGCTGCTCATCGCCTGCGCCAACGTCATGAACCTGATGCTGAGCCGTGCCTCCGCCCGTTCGCGCGAGATCGCCGTGCGGCTGGCCATCGGCGCGGGACGGGGCCGGCTGGTCCGGCAACTGTTGACGGAGAGCCTGGTGATCGCGATCCTGGGTGGAGGGCTGGGACTCCTTCTGGCTCAAGCGGGCGCGAATCTCTTTTCACAAATCCGCGTCCCGGTCGACGTTCCCGTCGTGATCGATGTGAAACTCAACCTTGAGGTGCTGCTGTTCGCGCTCGCGGTTTCAGTGGCGAGCGTCATCCTGTTTGGATTGGCTCCGGCGCTCCAAAGCACGAAGCCTGATCTGGTTCCGGCTTTGAAGAGCGGAGGGGCCGCTCCCGACAAGCGGCGGCGATTCCTGGGGAGGAATGCGCTGGTGATTGCGCAGGTGGCGGGTTCGCTCGTGTTGCTGGTCTTCGCAACCCAGGCTTATCGCGGGGCGCGGATCATTATTTCCTCCTCTCCCGGTTTCCGCACGGACCACCTTCTCACGGCCAGTTTTGATCCCAAACTGGCTCGGGACTCGGCGGAGCAGACCAAGGAATTCTTCCGGCGCTTGGAGGACGAGGCGCGGAATCTCCCGGGCGTGAAGTCGGCAGCCCTGTCACATGCCATGCCCATGGTTCCGACATCCGGTGCCACCCGGGTCATCCCGGAAGGTGTGCAGTTACCCAGCGGGACCGAGGCGGTCAGCGTGTTTTCGAACGTCGTCAGCGACGGCTACTTCGCCACCTTTGGCGTGCCCCTGGTTGAAGGTCGCGAATTCCAGTTGACCGATCGGGAGAATTCCGGACGCGTAGTGATCGTCAATGAGCAGTTCGCCCGCAAGTACTATCCAAATCAAAGCGTGATCGGGAAACGGCTCCGATTGGATGGCCCGGACGGACCGTTCGCCGAGATTGTCGGCGTAGCGAAGCAGAGTACCTACATATTCCCGATCGAATCGCCCATGGAATACCTTTACCTGCCGCTCGCCCAGAACCCCACCGAAGCGATGACCCTGATGCTCCAGACCGAAGGACCTTCGGCCGGAGTGACCGTGCCGCTGCGCGATATGGTGAAACGGCTGGACTCGCGCCAGCCGATTTATGGCATTCGGTCCATTGAAGAATTCTTCGACGTGCGTGTGACCAGGACATTCGGCCTGCTGATCCAGTCCATCGCCGGTCTTGCGGTGCTTGGGCTGGCCCTGGCCTTGATCGGACTCTACGGGCTGATGACCTATTCGGTGAGCTTGCGGCAGCGCGAGATCGGAATCCGCATGTCCGTCGGAGCTGGTCAGGGCGTCGTGGTCCGCATGGTGCTGAAACAAGGCATGGTGCTGGCCGGCAGCGGAGTCCTGATCGGTCTGCTGCTAAGCCTGGCGGCGGGCAAACCGGTGGCGGCCCTGGTCGGTGGCCACGGGTTCCATTGGCCTCTCGTCGCGCTGGTCACACTTGCTCTTCTGGCCATGGCCGCGCTGGGCGCTTATCTCCCGGCACGACGGGCCTCGAGGGTCGATCCCAACATCATCCTGCGGCAAGAGTAAGCTTGAACGCCGAGTCAAACGCTTCAACACGGTCAGCCTCGGCCAGGTTCGGTGCGACCCAGAAGAATCGGGTCCGCCAGTTCCTGCAAATCTCAACATCTGGAAACGGACAGACTCTCTCCTCAAAACGGCTGCGGCCAACCTCGGAATTCGGCCAGCAAAGCAGCGGGTTCTCCGTCCGGCCATCGAAGTCCCCTCGGACTCAAGCCCAGTAGATGAGGCCAGCAGTGGGCACCAGGCGACTTCCGGGCTTTCGCGGATGTCCGAGGTCGTGAGAGAATCAAGTCGGAGATTCTGGAGGACCTTCATGGCCGACGACAGTTGCGGCGGGCCGACGCCAGCCGCCCAAGAACCGATCAAGCCGGGAACGCGCATGGTGAAGTGCGTCAAGTTTGGCCGGGAGATGCCCGGCCTCGAGCGGCTTCCCTGGAAGGGCGAGATCGGCAAGCGCATCTTCGAAAACGTCTCCAAGGATGCTTGGAAAATGTGGCTCGAGTACTCCAAGATGATCATGAACGAGTACCGGCTCAACCCGCTGGACCCAAACTCGCAAAAAGTCATGGAAGAGCAAATGGAGCAGTTCTTTTTTGGCGAAGGCGCGCGCTTGCCGGAAGGCTACGTTGCGCCGAAAGCCAAGGGATAGGTTTTCTCCGGCAGCGCACGAACTCCTGTCAATGCCCAGGCGCTCGGTTCGCCGCGGCGTACACCACCGGTAGCTGCGGGGAGATCACAAATCGCAGTTTCGCATGTGCATCGCGCAGGACGCGTTCGACCTCGCCCGGCGTCTTGCCACGCGCAAATAGAAACCCCAGATAACTGGACCCCTCTGGCCAGGCCGAAATCGCGTCCTGCAGCCTGGCGGTGACGTGCAGCTCGGTGATTCCCGGCGTTGCGAGCGCAGCCTCCTCTCCCTCCACCTTTTGGAGCACGCCGCTGCAAGGCACCGGAATCATCATCACGCCCGATGCGTCCGTCTCGCGCGGCCAGTCCGCCCCCGACATCCCCAGGGCGTGGCGCACCAACAACTCCTCAAGAAGGATTCTTTCGCCAAGCTCGTCAGGAGCGAACCGCAGCGCTCGCGAGCAAAGTCCCCCAATCGGCCTTGCCGACACTTCGATCGGCCAGACGCCCTCCTCGTTGATGCGGAATTCGGCGTGCACCGGACCATGTTCGAGTCCGAGCCCGCGCACGGCGTCCGCCGCGGCGCGCTCGATCTCGCGCTGTTGCGCTTCCGTGAGCCGCGACGGCGTCACGTAAATCGTTTCCTCAAAAAACGGACCCTCCAGCGGGTCGGGTTTATCGCAAATCGCGAGCACGCGCAGACGGCCCTCGTTGAGCAGGCCTTCCACGGCCACTTCCCTTCCCGGGATGTACCCTTCCACCAGGACAATGTCGAGCCCCGCCTCGCGCCTCGCTTGGAGTTCCGGCGATTCCACGAGCCTGGCGATGCGCTCGACCGCGGCGCGAAATTCTTCACAGTCGTTCGCGCGGATCACTCCCTGGCTCGCGGAAAGCCCCAGTGGCTTCACGACGCACGGGAAATCAATGCCGGCGAGCGCCGGATCGGGCGTCGGATGCAAGGGAAACGCGCGGAAACACGGCACCCTCAGCCCCGCCGCCTGTAGAACTTCCCTTTGCCGCAGCTTGCTCCGGCAAGCCGCCACTGCCAGCGGGTGATTCCCCGCCAAACCTAAGGCCCGCGCGACGTACGCTGCAGCGACCGTCGGCTTATCCCCGAGGGCTAGCACTGCAGAGAGGGAGCCGCCCGTCACGGCTGGCAGCGCTTCCAAGATCGCCCTCGCAGCTTCCTGCGGCTTTTCGAAGTGCGTGGGGATGGCCAAGTCACCCCAGGGATCTTCCAGCCGGTCGCATCGGTCGGTCGCAAAGAACACTTGTACGCCGAGCTTGCGCGCAGCATCGGCAAAGCTCCTCGTCTGGTAGCCCAGCTTGCTCGCCAGAATCAGCAGCCGTTTGCCTTCCGCCATCGGCTCCGCCGTCATTTCGCGTGGCCGCGCTTTCTCTTCGAAGAAGGGGCGGCAAGACGCTCGAGCCGCTCACGCATCCGCTGCGCCCTTTCGATCAAGTGAGAAATCCCGATGCGAAGCCGCCGCTCGCGCGTTTCCGGTTTCTTCGCGTTCTGCACCCAATTCACGAATTCACGGCGAAGCCCTTCGGTTGCGCTCTGGAATGCCGCGAGCGCGCCGCGATAGGTCGCCAGCGCGGCGAGCAACTCTTTCGGAGGCGCAACCTCGCGCGATTCCGGATCGCTCTCCAAATACAGCTCGACGAAATCCCCGTCGTCCACCCGGAGCCTCTTCCAAATGCGGCTGTGGAGAAAGAGCCGGTACTTCCCCTTCCCGCGCGGCACCAGCGTCGCGCGCACCGGCAGTCCGCCCGCGATTCCTCGCACCGCCGGGTATCTTCCTTCTCCCAGGTCTCCGCAGGCCCCGGCGGGCACGTCCACGCAGCGGTTTATGCCCACCATGTAGATTCTGCTCCGGAAGGGACACGATCTGCTTGGAACTCCCATGGCCCTCACACGAATCCCTCGGCGCGACTCACCGCCGGCTGCGCCGGCTCTTTCACCGAGGCGATGGAAACGAATTGGTCGCGCGTGGGCTCGGCGCAGCAGTACCAAGGCTCGCTCATGAAGGGCACCGCAGCCGCCGGCGCTGCATTGGCCTCCGCGGCCTGTCCCTCGGCCATTGCGGGATGGCCCGCTGCCCGATGCGCCGCCTCCCAGATGCGCACGAAACTCGCGCTGCGCGAGAGCTTGAGTTGCTCGCTCGCGGCCGCGATTCCCTGCACCTCTTCGCTCAACACGTCCATGCGCGGATCGGCGTGCGTCCAAGGGAAGAACAGCGCTTCCCGGCTGAATGGCCCGACCAATCGGCGCACTTCTTCCAGCTCGAGCAGCCGCGAGCCCGCCGGGATCAGCAGCCGGATTCCAAGCTGCACCGGCGCGGCATTCTCGACCAGCGCCTCTTCGCGCAGCACGCGCAGCAAGTCGAGATAGCTCTCCATGGTCGTCCACGGCGTGAAGGGCACGAAGGTAGGGTGCAAAATCATCCCCAGCTCGCGGAATTTCCTCGCCACGTGCAGAAAATCCTCGCGCGTGTGCCCTTTCTCGAGGCGATCCAGCACTGCGTCATCGAGCGACTCAACGGCGCTGGTGACGAACAGGCATCCCGTATCACGCAGCGCGGGCAAGTGCTCTTCGTGCTTGCGGAGATGCTCGATCTTGATGGTCACGTCGTACGTCACCAGCGGAAATTCGCGGTGCACCGCCGCGACGATCTCGAGCGCGTGCCGGATGCCGTTGAAAAAGTCCGGATCGCCGAAGGTGATGTGCTGCGCGCCCGCCGCAACCTGTTGCCGGATGTCTTCGAGCACCACGTCGCGGCTGACGATGCGGAACACGCCCCGGTACACGGGCACGATCGGGCAGTGCCGGCAAAGATGCTTGCATCCGCGGCTTGCCTCGGTCGAACCCACCACGCGGTGGCCGTCTCCGGGGATCACCAGGTGCGCGTACTTCTCGAGCGGCGCTAGGCCCGCGCGGTCCGGCACCTGAAATTTCAGCCGCTCGAGCGAAACGATCGGCTCCGCCTGGAACGCCGCTGCCGCGCCATCGCCGTTGCTCAGCCCCTCCGCCAAACGCGCTAAACCGGCCTCAAACTCGCCGCCCAGAATCGTCCCCACGCCCAAGCCGCGCAGATACTCCACATTCATCGGCGCGTAAAGACCATAGAAACAAAGATGCGCCTGCGGGTTCATCCGCCGCACCGGCTCGACCAGTTGCGCCGCGAGCCGCGTCGCCGTATGCATCGGCACGTAAAAAGCAACGAAATCCGCCGCTTTCACTGCCGCCTCGTCGAGCGGCTCTAGCGACAAGTCCAGGCAGCGCACCTCATGCCCGCGCGCGCGCAGCCATGCCGCCGGCGACGCCAGCCCAAACGGCTGCCGCCCCAGCTCGTACGTCGAAATCAGCACGAGCTTGATTCCCACGCAATACTCCCCCGCTCCATTGTAAACGAACACCGGACCGCCGCGGCTGCCCGGGCCCGGTCACGTCCATAACCGGCCCGGCATCTTTTCATCTATCATAGAGAGTTCTGCGAAACGCTGAAGAGGACCTCGAATGCCCACTGCCACCGCGAATTCCTTTGGCGCCCGCGACACGCTCCGCCTGGGCGCGCAAAGCTTTGAAATCTACCGCTTCGAAGCCCTCGAAAAACAGGGCGTCGGCCGCGTGGAGCTCTTGCCGTTCTCTCTCCGCATTCTTCTGGAAAACCTTCTCCGCCAGGAAGACGGCGGCTTCGTCCGCGCCGACGATATCCGCATGCTCGCTTCCTGGAAGCCCGGCGTGGCGCAGAAAGAGATCGCCTTCATGCCGGCCCGCGTGCTCCTGCAGGACTTCACCGGCGTCCCCGCCGTGGTGGACCTGGCCGCGATGCGCGAAGCCATCCAGCGCATGGGCGGCGATCCGCGCCGCATCAATCCGCTCTTTCCCGCCGAGCTGGTGATCGACCATTCGGTCCAGGTGGATAGTTTCGGCAGCGTCAATGCCTTCGGCCTGAACGCCGAGCTCGAGTTCCAGCGCAATGTCGAGCGCTACGCCTTCCTCCGCTGGGGCCAGCGTGCGTTTCGCAATTTCAAAGTGGTTCCGCCCGATACGGGCATCTGCCATCAGGTGAACCTCGAATACCTGGCGCGCGTGGTCTGCGCCGTGCCTTCTGGCAGAACGACGCTCGCGTATCCCGATTCGCTCGTCGGCACCGATTCGCACACGACCATGATCAACGGCCTGGGCGTTTTCGGCTGGGGCGTGGGGGGCATTGAAGCGGAGGCCGCCATGCTCGGCCAGCCCTTCTCGATGCTGGTGCCGCAAGTTGTCGGCTTCAAGCTGCACGGCCGCCTGCGCGCGGGAGCCACCGCCACCGATCTCGTCCTCACCGTGACGGAAATGCTTCGCCAGAAGGGCGTGGTCGGCAAGTTCGTCGAGTTCTACGGCACCGGCCTCTCGAGCCTCACGCTGCCCGACCGCGCCACCATCGCCAACATGGCTCCCGAATACGGCGCCACGATGGGTTTCTTCCCCGTGGACGGTGAGACGCTCGCCTATCTGCGCTTCACCGGCCGCTCCGACGAGCAAGTCGCGCTGGTCGAAGCCTACACAAAGGAGCAGGGCCTCTTCCGCACCGACGCCACCCCCGATCCGTCATTCAGCGACACGCTCGAGCTAAACCTCGCCGAGGTTGAGCCCACCGTCGCCGGCCCCAAGCGCCCGCAGGATCGCGTCCTGCTGCGTGAGGCCAAAGCGTCTTTCCTCAAGTCCATCGAGAGCGCGCCGCGCCAAGCCGTCAGCGTGCAAAACAATGGCGACCGTTTCGATCTCTCGAGCGGCTCGGTGGTCATCGCCGCGATCACGAGCTGCACCAACACCTCCAATCCCTCGCTGATGCTCGGCGCCGGCCTGCTGGCGAAAAAAGCGGTCGAGCGCGGCCTTGCGACCAAGCCCTGGGTGAAGACCAGCCTCGCGCCCGGCTCCAAGGTCGTCACCGATTACCTGGACAAGGCCGGCCTCACGCCCTATCTCGAAAAGCTGCGTTTTCATCTCGTGGGCTACGGATGCACCACCTGCATCGGCAATAGCGGCCCTCTCTCTGAACCCATCGGCGCCGCCATCAAAGAAAATAATCTCGTCGCCGTCGCGGTTCTCTCCGGTAATCGCAATTTCGAAGGACGCATCCATCCGCTGGTCCGCGCCAACTATCTGGCCTCGCCGCCGCTCGTGGTCGCTTACGCCCTTGCCGGTCGTATGGATGTGGACCTCGCAACGGAACCTCTTGGCGCGGATTCCGCCGGAAAGCCCGTTTTTCTCCGCGATATCTGGCCCACGCCGCAGGAAGTCGAGAGCACGGTCCGCGCAGCCGTCTCCACCGAAATGTTCCGCAAGGAGTACGGCGAAGTTTTCGAGGGCGACGCCCGCTGGAAGGCCATGCCCACTCCCGAGGGCGATCTCTATCAGTGGGACCCGTCCTCAACCTACATTCGCTTGCCGCCCTACTTCGACAATATGCCCAAGACGCCGCCCGTTCTTGCCGACGTCCGTGGCGCCCGCGTCCTCGCCCTGCTCGGCGATAGCGTCACCACCGACCACATCTCGCCCGCCGGCTCGATCCCCGCGGATTCGCCCGCCGGAAAATATCTCATCGAGCGCGGCGTCAAGCCCCACGAGTTCAATTCCTACGGCGCCCGCCGCGGCAACCACGAAGTCATGATGCGCGGCACCTTCGCCAACATCCGCTTGCGTAACCAGCTCGCTCCCGGCACCGAGGGCGGCTGGACCCTCCACTTGCCCCGCGGCGAAAAGATGACCATCTACGACGCGGCGATGAAGTACAAGGCCGAGCGCGTCCCTCTTCTGGTGATCGCCGGAAAGGAATACGGCTCGGGCTCCTCGCGCGATTGGGCCGCCAAAGGCACTCTCCTGCTCGGCGTCCGCGCCGTCTTGGCGGAAAGCTTCGAGCGCATCCACCGCAGCAACTTGATCGGCATGGGCGTTCTTCCGCTCGAGTTTCAGCCGGGAGAGAATCGCGAATCGCTCGGGATCATGGGTCAGGAAGTATTTGACGTCGAAGGCGTCGCGTTGCTCGAGCCGCGCAAGCCGCTCACGGTTCGCGCGCGCTCGACCGGCGGGAAAGAGCGGCGCTTCACCGCCATCGCCCGCGCCGATACGCCCGAAGAAGTCTCCTACTATCGCCACGGCGGCATCCTGCAGTACGTTTTGCGCCAAATGCTGACGCCCCGATGAAGGGTCGTCATCCCGTCTTTGTAGCGCAGACCTGTTGCTCGAGGTCTGCGGCTGTTTCTTCTCGCCATGCGACTCGACGCCGGCTGCGTCTATCGAAACTTGACGCGCGAGAGCGGCAGGTGTAGGGTTTTTTGCGCAGCGATAGAGTTGAAATCGGAACTTCCGGAATAGACGTTTCGATCGCATCCGCTTGGTTTCGGAGTCTGGGGGGACTCAAATGCCTACAAATGATTCGGTGAAGCGCGGAGATGTGACTCAGCGAGTGGGCGTGGAAGTGATTCGCGCCCGAGGTGTGGACGTCGAGAAACTCATAAAGATGTTGAT
Organism: Candidatus Acidiferrales bacterium; assembly: GCA_049514555.1. Lineage (GTDB taxonomy): Bacteria > Acidobacteriota > Terriglobia > Acidiferrales > UBA7541 > JBEKUY01. The sequence continues at coordinate 282,018 of JBEKUY010000003.1, read as the reverse complement.
CGCCAACGCAGCAGCGGAATTTGCCAGCACCTATTACTACTACACTATCCTTCGCATGAACCTTGCCGGCCACGAAGATTACAAGGAAATCTGCGAAGACGCGCGGCTCGAAGACCGGGCCCACTGGGAACTGATTGTGCCGCGGATCTACGAGCTCGGCGGCCAATTGCCCAATGACCTCAAAGCCTTCCACGACCTCGCGGGTTGTCCGGCGGCCAAGCTTCCCGATCCTCCTACCGCGGTCAACATCCTCACTTTGCTCCTTGAATCGGAGCGATGCGCGATCCGCAGCTGGAGCGCGGTGTGCGACGTGACCCTCGGGAAAGACCCGCGCACCTACGACATGGCCGCTCGAATTCTCAACGAAGAGATCGAGCACGAGGCGTGGTTCATCGAGCTGCTGGCTCACGAGCGTGACGGCAAATCGGTCCCCTCGGGCCACTTCCGCAGGGGCGTGCCCGGAGAAGCCCCCTACAGCAAGAATCGCGGCTTCTACAACCCGTGAGACCTGGTTTCCTTCGGCTGACCTTGCGTCGAGACGCCGCTCATGAGCAACGACGAAGGATCCCGGGACTTTTTTCGAGTGACGCTCCGCACCCCGCTCGGCGTGCGAACCCTATCTGCTGGTAGAAATCAGCATCTTTGGGATGCGGCACAGGCAGCCGGGGTGTCCCTCCCTGCAATCTGCCATCAGGGACGTTGTCTGACGTGTGCGGGGCAATTGCTGGAGCCCGGCGAGTTCGATTCGGGCGATGCCGAGACTTATTTCCAGCAGGACCGTGAAGCGGGCTTCGTTCTGCTTTGTACCGCGAAGCCCCGCTCGGACCTTCACATAAAGACTCATGTCGAGGACGAAATGCGTATGCACCGGCTGAAACATGGATTGCCGGCGCCTTACGCTTGACCACCGGTGTGTAGCACAGGCTTTCAGCCTGTGCTCGCCGTGTCATCCCGAGCGGAGCGGCCGGCTAACCTCACGAGAGAGGCGCGAGCGAGCGATCTGATCGACCACTGCACCTCCTCGGATTCGTCGCCATGTGTGGCGGCAGAAACGTTTCATTTAGTGCGCTTCAGGTCGAGTACTCCACCCATCAGTTTGCCGTCCGCCATCTTGAACTCCCAGTTTTCGGTGTGATGATCCGAGTCGATGAGGTTGAAGACGACGCGCTGCATGTGTCCCACCTGCGAGCTCAGAAGGTTGGTGGCGTCGAGAAAATTGAAAGTGATGGTCTTGCCGTCGGGGGAAACCGTTGCGACCATGCGAGGCTGATTTCCTGCGTCACAATAATGGTTCAGGAGCAAGCGGTCGCCGTCCAGATGAAACATGGTGATCGGATCGTCGGGTCTTCCAGCTTGCTTCATCTCATGCATGAGCGCGTTGCCCATGGAAGTCACGCGAAGCGAGACTTGCACGGGCTTGCCGTCCATGGTGGCTTCCCAGGAACCCGCCAGAGTCTTCAATTTGTCGAAAGCCTTTTGCGCGTCAGACTGGGGCTTTTGCGCATCAGACTGGCCGAAAGCCACGGCGGAGAGCGACATCAGAATAGTGACGGAAAGCATGTAACAAAGGGATTTCATCTTTCATTCTCCTTAAGCTTCTCTATTTCTGGGTCAAGGTTTTCCCTCGCGTACTCGATCAAACGCACGTTATTTCTTCGGCTGCGGCTGGACCGCCGGCTCGCTGGTTGGAGGAACGATGTTCTTCAGCCGCATGTAGGTGACCAGGTTGCCGTAGTGTTCGACAGTGTGCATGCTGTTGACGGTCAGCACGCCTAGTTTCGGTGTGTCGCCTCCGAACATCTTCACCATTTGAGTCCCGGACGCGTCGGTCATTCCGTCGTAGGCCTTGTCGCAGTAGGCGAAGGCGTCTTTGAGTGCGGCGATTAGATCGGCTTTCGAGGTTTTGGTCTGCTCGACCTTCGGGGCGGGGTTTTTCTCGCCGAGCACGATGGAACAAAACAGGTACTGTGCGTCGGCCACGTGTCCAATGATCTGGCCGTAGCTGCGGACCGCGTCCGTGGGCTTAAAGTTGTAATTCTCCTCGGGCATTTTTTCCGCTGAGCGCAGCAGGATACTCTTCACCCCTCCGTAGACGGTCTTATTGTACGCGCTGAGCGGATTATCCTGGGCCAAGGCGACGGCGGCTGGCGCAAGAAGGCAGATCAGAACTGTTCGCAAAAGTGTTCGCATAGGTTCTCCTCCTGGACAACAACTACGCAGACGCTGGCAGAAAAGTTTCCACAGCTTGGCCGCTATAACTCCAAACGGGGTGGTCGGCCTTTCTTCGCGGGTGCCCCACGCGTCGGTCTTACGCGTAGGGATTTTGTCTTTCTCCGGTTTCCGTCCTCCCGCCTCCCCTGCTTGCCCTGAGTGATGTCGCGAAGGGCTTGCCCTGAGTGATTTTGCGAAGGGTACCCGCCCTCTTCAGAGGGCGGGCCTTGCCCCCATGTCATCCCGAGCGAGTGCAGGGACGAGTGATCCCTCTTCATGTAGCGGCGGGTTTATCCCGCCATCTTGCCTCTTGTCTTTGTAGGGGCGGGCCTTGGCCCGCCCGCTCTTGTTGCATAGAGGGCAAAATCCCCATTGCTTCCATATCTGTAAGTGTTTGAATTTGCGCGTTCGGCGATTCCCAATCCGAGTTGGGGCAAAATCACATGATTTTGCCAGGTGAGGTGCGAACAGATCTCACGTAGGTTAGGATTCGCCGTGGGTCAATTTGCGATAGACTCCTACTTCCAAAAAGGTCCAGCGAAGTGAGCTGTTTGGATGGAGCAGTCTCGGTTCTTATTGGTTCTTGGAGACAACGATGCGAGCATTTCTCAGTCATTCGTCCGCCAACAAAACCGTGGTGATCGCGGTGCACAATGCCCTTCAGAAACAGTCGACGTGGCTTGATCGAGCCGAGATCGAATGGGGCGACCCCTTCCTGGAAAAGATTACTGAAGGAATTGCCTCGGCAACGGATTTTGTCCTCTTTTGGAGTTCGGAGGCCGCAAAAAGTGAATGGGTGCGCCTTGAAATCAACATGGCCTTCATTCAGCTTTTGAATCGGAGTGCTATTAGGCTTCGGATAGTCACGCTAGACAACACCCCTCTTCCGCTTTACCTACAGCCATTTCACGTCTTTTCCGTCGCGACGATACGAGATCCGGCCAAAGAGATCGTGGAAAAGCTGGCTCCGCTTCTCAATGCGCCTGTCCGATCAGCAAGGTCCGGTTTCGTGAATCGGCATCGCGATATAGAAAGACTTGAAGATGCGGTCGACAATCAAGATGTTTCTGCCGTTTGGCTGTTTGGCTTTATAGGAATCGGCAAATCCGCGCTCGTCCGCGAGGCGCTGAAGCGCATTTTCGAAGGTGTTGATTCTGTAACCATCAGAGTGACGGCCGGGACCGGTTGGGTGGAACTTGCGTTGGCTTTGAATGCCCAAGCACGGGGTGAAGGACTGACCGAGTCGTTGTCGCATGAAGAGATCGAACGCCAGATTCGACTCGCAATTGAGACTCTTGCAGAAGATGGTCGCCTTCTGGTTGTTACCAATGTTCAGCACTGGTTGAATGAAGATGGGCAGCCAGAGGCTCCCCTGACTTTCTTGCTCAACGTGATAAGAGAATTGCCGTCGTTCGTGAAGCGTCCGGTCTTCCTTACTTCTACGAGGCGCCCCGAGCTTGAGATGTCGTCCCACAGCTGGGTTGATCTTCAGCACATCAATGGTTTGGAGGACGAGCACATCGCCGTTTTGGTCAGAAACTGGCATTTTTCAATTTACGGCAAGGAATTGCCACCAGAGGATGGCAAGCGAATCGCTGCCAAATTGTTCGGTCATCCGGTCGCCGCCCGAATGGTCGCGGGGTTGCTTGGAGACCATTCCGCCGATTACTTGGAGAAGTATCCGCGAGAGTTAGTTTCACTCAGGCGAGACCTAGCTAGGTTTCTGGTGCAGGACTTGAAATTGGGGGCACCGGCGGAACGACTCATGGAAACGCTGGCACTCGCGGGGATTGCTCTTCCGGCATCAATACTAGCAGGCGGGCTCTCCGACGAAGAATTTCAGCAAGCGGTTGAGCAATGCGCGCGTGCCGGACTCATTACGGCGGACCTTAAGATCGACAGTCATCCGCTCTTCAGGGACCTTTTCTGGCACCGGCTACACAGGAGTGACTATCAAAAGCAAGCGCGTCAACTGGCCGCTGCACTCCGAAGGCAACTCTCAACGTTGAAGATGGGTTCGCCAGAATACGCGGAGCTGTTGCCCGTCACATTCAGACTGCTCGCTATCGCTGGGGATTTTGGAGCCGCTGCGGCGCTTCGCCGCGATCTTTCCGGCGAGCTCGCGGAAGCCGCCATAATTCTGTACAACCGGCGCAACTACGCTCTCGCCGATCAATACATTGGGCATGTGCTTGAAGGCGACCCAAAGAACTGGAAGATGAGACTCTACAGGATACGCGTGCGAATCAGGCAGGAGGAATGGGAGCAAGCTGATCGCCTGATAGCCGAATTGTTAAAGGAGAGGCCCACCGATGTCAGCGCTCTCCATGCCAAAGGCTGGCGGTATCTCCGCCAAAACAGATTGGACGAGGCGCTGGAGATCTTTGCGAGCATTATCTCACGGCGAGAGCATCGAGCTTCGTTGCGAAGTGCTGCGGAATGTCTTTATCGGATGAACCGCAATCCGGAAGCACTGGTTTTTCTAGCACGCGTTAAGACCCAGGAATCTGAAAACCCCTTTGATCTCGATCTTGAATCGCGGATTCTCGAAGACATGAATAAGTTGGAAGCAGCATATGAGTCCGCCCGTCTGGCAGCAGCTCGTGATCCACTGAACGGACACATGCAGCATCGTTTAGGGCAAATTCGAAGCAAGCAGGGAAAACCGGAGCTTGCTATCCTCCATTTTCAAAAAGCCATAGAACTCAATTCGGATTTGTTCATTGCGGCGAACTCACTGGTCTCCGCGTATCTAGACATTGGTAGAGCTGAGGCTGCTCAAGAGTTGACCGGCGATCTCATAGAAAAGGCCAGAACACCAACCGACCGTGCACTGGTTGAGCATACGAAGGCGAGAATCGCTTTCTCTAACAATGATCTGGTCGGCAGCGAAACTATACTAAAGAAAGAAATAAGCCTGTCTCACAACCTTGTGCCGAACCTGGGACTGCTAGTGCAAGTCGAGATCGCTCTATTCGACAAAAATGTTCGCGACTTTCCCACAATAGCCGATGTTGCGCTGAACACAGCCGAGCAGTCTCTAGCGAAAATAAGAACCCTCGATCAATCCAACAAATTCGCCGACACACTTCAGGAGACGGTTGCAGAACGACGTGAACGACTATCTGGCCCCGGCGCACATTGATCCTCCCTGTGGGACTGGCAGCCTGATGATGAATGGTTCGTCATGAGCAAAAAGCATCTGATTGTGCCACTTGCTAGCAATCCCTGATCGCCCTTCTGCTTTCAGCGGTTTGAAGCGGCGGGCGGCACGAGGTTTTTGCCGCAGGCTAACAAACCCGCCGGTTCGTACATGCTTGACGATTCACAAACCGTGAGGCCTTTAGCTTTCGCCCCTGTCGAACTGCCCTGTTTTCTTCCGCTTCCCGCAATGCTATTCGAATCAGTAAACGATTGACACACAAGGACTTGTGTGTTACTATAGGGTATTATGTCCCTGCCGCCTGTCCTGAGCGGAGTCGAAGGGCCGCTTGCCCAACCCCAGCGCCCCAAGAACCAAGTGCATCCCCTGTCGTCTCTGCCTGCATGTCGATCTGCGCGCCGGCGCTCTGTTGCAGCCGAGTCTGCCCTCCGTAGCTTCAGCGTAGGCGGGCCACCGGGCCATAACTCCTTTAGAATCCGTAGTGGCTGCTACCCCGTCTCAAACACCAAGTCTGTTCTCTTGGGCCTTTCTCAGAATGCGGGCGGGCCTGCCATCCGTAGCTTCAGCGCAGGCGGGCCGCCGAGTCATAACTCCTTTAGAATGCGCAGATCCGAAAATCGCCCCTGTAACCCCTTTAGAATGCGCAGTTCTGAAACATTGGACTTAAAACCCTTTAGAATCCGCAGATCCGAAAAAAGGTGGGGGGGTGGGGGGTGGCGATCCAGGGAAGGATCGACATCCCGCCTGTCCCGAGCGCAGTCGAGGGGAGCGAGCGGAGCGAGCCGAGGGGTACTTTTCCACAGGAGCGCGGCCCTACTACCTCGTCTCAAAAGCCAAATGTGTTCCCTTGCGCCTTTCAACGTTTCAACCTTTCAACGTTCAACGTGCCAACGGTTCTTGCTAACTCCTTTATTCGCCTTTCTAGCCAAGCGCCTTTCTCTTGCCTTTTCCCATTCAGCCCGCATAAGAGCTGCCTGCCTCGTTCTCGCTGCGGCCTTGATGCTCGGCTTCGGACTGCCCGCCAAGGCCCAGGAAACTTCCCCCGCTCCCGCGACGCTCATCGCCATCAAAGCGGGCAAGGTGCTCGATCCCGAAACCGGCAAGACCGCCTCAAACCAAGTGATCATCGTCCAAGGCACGCGCATCCGCGAAATCGGCGGCCGCCTAGCGATTCCTGCGGACGCGAAGGTCGTGGATCTCTCGCACTTCACCGTTCTGCCCGGTCTCTTCGACGCGCACACGCATCTGTGCATGACCGTGATTCCGCGCCGCGACGCCGGCAGCTACTACTTCACGACGCTGCTTGACACCACCGCTTACCGCGCCATCGAAGGCGTCGCCAACGCCCGCGACATGCTTGCCGCGGGCTTCACCACCGTGCGCGACGTCGGCAATGCCGGCAACTATGCCGATACCGACCTGCGCCACGCCATCGAGCGCGGATGGGTGCCCGGGCCCACCATCGTCAATGCCGGCATCATCATCGCGCCCTACGGCGGCCAGTTTCATCTTCAGCCCGAGAAGAAAGACCTCGCCACGCCCGAGTACCTCTTCGCCGATACCCGCGATGAAATGCTCAAGGCCATTCACCAGAACATTCATTTCGGCGCGAAACTCATCAAGATCGTCGTGGACGATCAGGACTACATCTATTCGGTGGACGACATTCGCTACATCGTCGCCCAGGCCCACGCTTCGGGCCTGAAAGTCGCCGCGCATTGCTGGACGCACGCCGGAGCGCACAACGCCGCCGAAGCCGGTGTGGATTCCATCGAGCACGGCTTCGCCATGACCGACGACGACCTCGAGCTCGCCAAGAAGAATAACGTCGTGCTCGTCGGCACTGAAATGACCGAGAATCTCACGCGCGAAATCGGGCTCCCCGAGTGGCACGCAATCCTCGTGGATCGCTTGCGCCGCGCCTACCGCGTCGGTGTCACCATGGCGTACGGCACTGACGTTGACCTGGCCCTGCCCAACGAGACTCGCGGCACGCTCGCGATTTCGGAAATTGACAGTTGGGTGGAAGCCGGCGTCCCTCCCGCGGACATTCTTCGCGCTCTCACCATCAACGCGGCGCGCCTTCTCGGCGTGGATAAGGAGCGCGGCGCGCTCAAGCCTGGACTCGCCGCGGACATCATCGCGGTTCCTCAGAATCCGCTCGATAACATCCAGACGCTGAAGCACGTTTCCTTCGTCATGAAGGACGGCGCCATCTTCAAACAATAGTGACGGCTTGGCGGTGACTGCTTGGCGATCGAATTTCTCTACGGAGCAACTGGCGGGGCAATCAAAAAATCGTCTCCCGTGCGCTCCAGCAGCAATTCTCGGCGATGCTTCAGCAGTTCCAGTTGGCGGGAGACCTGCATTAGTTCCTGTTTCTGCTCGCCGGACATTGCCGCGCCCAACTTCCCTAGTTCATCCGCTCTCGCCTGCAGCCGCGGAATTTCCCGGTCCATCAGAATGGGCCTGATGAATGGCGTTTTAGCTCGCCCGCTCCTCACCAGCAGCCCGTTGTTCTCGGTCCAGACCGGCAGGATGCCCACGTCGCCCAGCTCCACCCGCACCCCCGCCGGCCCGTAATCCTTCTTGACCGCGGAGAACTTCACGATCAGCGAATCGCGCGTCTCGCCGTCCTTGTCGGGCATCAGGCCGTTCACATAGAGCCGCGACTGGTTGGAGAGGAAGTTCCCCAGCGAATAGAAGATGACCGTGTTGCGCTGGTCCTGCGTCAAATACGTCTCCACCGGCTGCAGCACGTGAGGATGGTGTCCGATCACGGCGCTGGCGCCGGCCTCCAGCATCTTGTGAGCCAGTTCGACATCCTCTGGGCGCGGCGCCGGGGCGTACTCCATCCCCCAATGGATCGAGATCAGCAGCAGATCGCATTGGGCGCGCGCCGCCTTGATGGCTTCCAGAACCGCCGCTTCGTCGAGTCCCGGCGCGCCCAGAGACTCCCCTGGGTACGGGAAAAACGCCACGTGGGGGTCCCCGTCCTTTTCCGGATTGCGATTGCCATTCAGCCACCGAGTCATTCCCAGCCAGCCGACTTTGATCCCGTTCTTCTCCAGAATGACCGGCCTCCAGGCCGCCTCCGCCGTGGGCCCCGCCCCCACAAATAGAATTTCGTGTTCGCGCAAATGATCGAGCGTTTCTGAAAACCCGGCGTGGCCTTGATCGAAAATGTGATTGTTCGCGAACGACACGACCTTGATCCCGCTGAACTTCAAGGATTGCAGCAACGCAATGGAGGCATCGAATTGAAACGGTTTCGATCCCCGCGAGTGGTTCGGAGCCACGGGAGTCTCGAGATTGACGAAGCCGAAATCGGCTTGACGGAAGACGTCCGCCACCGCAGCAAACAAAGCATCCCATCCGCCATGATTTTCCGTTGGCGCAGCAGCGGCTTGGGTCGGAACGTTTGAGCTTTCTTTGGTGTCGGAAGGACGCGATGCTTGAATGTCCATTCCGTACTGGCTCTGACCGGCCGCTGATCGCACGACGGCTTGATGAGGAATCACGTCCCCTGCAGCGGCAAAAGTAATTCTGCCGATTTCGCGGGGGTAGGAAATCGTTGCCCGGGCGTTGGCTGCACCCGCCGTGGTGCCTCGGCCCCAGTTAACAACAGAAAGAACCAGAAGGACGACCAAGAGCGCCAGCGCACCGCCGGCGACGGCGTTTCTTCTCGGGGCCATTCGGTTGAGAGACGACGTTTCACTCATCGGCCGACATCCCTTCCAGGCTTCATGTACAGACGGAATCTTATCCCGCGCCGCGGCTGCTCTTGATCCGCCAAAGCAAGACAGCGCCAAGGATCACGCAGCCCACGCTCACGATCTGCGCGTTGGTCAGCCCGAAAAGCACGCGCGGGTTAATTCGTATAAACTCAACCAGAAACCGCGCCACACCAGTCAAAATCATGTAGCCGCAAAACACGTCGCCCCTCAGCTTGGACCCGCGTCCAGCCTGGGCACCCAGATGCCAAAGAATCGCGGCGATCGCCATCCAGGCGAGAAACTCGTAGATCGGCGTCGGATGAACGCGTTCAATCGTGGGCACCAACCCGTCTGGAAAACTCATTCCCCAGGGAAGCGTGGTCGGCTGGCCATAATCTCCGTCGCCTGCGAGAAGGCAGCCGATGCGCCCGATGGCATAGCCTACCGCCGCCGCCGGCGAAGATGCATCCAGGAATTCAAGCAGCGGCACGCGATACTTCCGCGCCATGATCAAAAGCGTCGGCACTCCCACCAAAAAGGCCCCAAACCAGGTGAATCCGTACCGGCTGAAGAGCATCGACCACGGGCGCGCAAAAAACTCCCGTGGTGTTTCCAAAACGGAGTAGAGCCGTGCTCCCACGAGCGCGACGAGGCCGCCCACGAGGACGATGTGATAGGTATCCGCCTCGATGCAGCGCCGCCGGAAGTCCGCTTCCATCACGTACGCGGCGGCCAGCAAAGCCAGCGCCACCATCAATCCAAAAGTCGGAACCGACAGCGGCCCGAGATGAATGAAGGGATACATTCTGGAAGATCTCCAGCTTTCGCAGTATACACGAGCCGCGCGGCCCGCCGCGCTCAAGCGCGCCAGGAATGTGGCCGCTGCGGGACAGCTCTTCCGCGACAGCACGGAGTGGCGGTGAAGGGATCCCCGCGTGTCGCGGGCAAGCCCGTTTCTCAGTTTGGTGCGCGGATCTTGTGTGCGGCTAGCGGCGCTCGGGAGTGTTTGGCGGCGCTGCCCTACCCAGCCTGGAGGAAACGATCTCTTCTATGGCCGGGAATGAGTTGGGCGTCATGTACTTGCGTTCGGGCGGCTGCAAGCCCTTCTGCAGCGCCTGAACCATCGCCTCGATCGCCGGGACTGAGTTCGCGGGCACGATGACCGTCGCGGTGAGCAGGCCTGTGCGGACCCAGCTCTGACCCGTTTTGGGCAGCCCGTCCACGCCGATAAAGGGCAGCCGGAGCCAACGGTCGCGTTCCCCTTCGGGGATTTGCTCTTCGATTCCTTTCCGCGCCCCGAGAGCCATGGCGTCGTTCTGGGCCGCCACCAGGTCAACGCGCGCCTTCTGCGCAGTGGTCAAGCGCAGCCAAGAGCAAACGGTCTTATAGGCGCTTCGCTCGGTCCATTGCCCTCTGAGCAAAGTCAAATGCACGGTCGCCGGCTTGGTCTCTTGTATTCCGGTGGATCGCAGCTGGGCGGCATAGCTTTCCGACGGCCCCTGGATGTACACAGCCAGGCCGCCTGCGGGCATCAGCGCAGCAATTTGCCTCCCCTGGATCCTGCCGATTTCCCGATGGTCGGAGCTCACGGAAAACACCGGGACCTTTGAAGTCCGCCGGAGATCGCTCACGTAGGTGGCATCGCGGTTCAAGACGGCCCAGCCGATCCCCGCCGCGACCGCCACCGTGGCCACCTGGGGAAGAGCCGTCCCGCCAGCCGGTTCGAATAGAATTGCGTCCGGCCGTTCCGCCGGCGGCCCCTGGATGGCCTTCAGCAATTGCTGGCTCTGCGTGACCGAATCCCCGCCCGCATAGACGATCTGGAGGTTGATTCCGATTCGACGGGCCAGTTCCTGGCCAACCGCGGCCTGCTCGAGCTGGTAATCGTTATCATCGGTGATCAAGGACAGCAGAAAGTTGAGTCGTTTGTTCATGGATGCCCCGTCCCCAAGCTCCTTAGTTTGACTATTAAAAATAACCATACTGCGGAACTGCCCGCGGCCCACGCGGGCGGCAATCCTTGGTGCCCTCACAGCTAATGCCCCGCCATTTTGTCCCGCATTGGTTAATACTCCCCTGGCGCATTAACCCCTCTTGACAACATTCTCCGACACCTTCCCTCTGACCTTAAGTTGCACGCCATTCCTCGCCGAAAGCGACGCCTCGGGCGCGGCCACGGCCGAGTACGTCTTTTTCGGCGGGCAGAGGGTCGCGATGCTGCCCGTGGGTGGCTCGGCGCAGTATTATGTCGAAGACATGCTGGGCAGCTCCCGCGTAGTGACGACGAACACCGGAGTGGTTTGTCACGACGCCGACTTTTACCCCTACGGCGGCGAGCGCACGGTCACCAATTCCTGCGCCCAGAACAAATACAAGTTCGAGGGTAAGGAGCGCGATGACGAGACCGGCAACGACGACTTCGGTGCGCGCTACTACTCCAACCGCTTCGGCCGCTGGCGGGTGGCCCGGGCGTAAACTGCAGAGATGAATTTGAGGGTGCCCAACGCGTCGGGTTTACGTGTGGGGCTTTTCGGTCTTCTTGTTCCCAGGTGTTTATCCGCCGGCCGGATCGATCGGGATCAGCCCCGCTTCTCCCCTTCCATAGAACGACCAACTGCTCCACGGCCAATCCTTCGGATGTTCCACCAGCTTTCTGGTTACCGGATTCCGGTGCATGTACTCGAGCTTCTCGATCCTTTTCTTGCTGCTCCACACATTGAAGTCGTAAGAGCGACGGTGCCAGAATGCCTGCCTGTCCGTTTCAGGGGAAGCAGCCAAAGGCCCTTCGGCCCGAACCCCGGGGGACCCTGCCTTCACCAGCCTCTCTCTCCGAGGTATACTTTTCCGCGCCGAATGAACGCGCCAATGGATCGCCGGAAGTTCTTGCAGCAAGCCGCCTGGGGCTTGGGCGTTGCGGCCCTCTCCCACTTTTCGCTGGCGGAGGCCTACGCCAAGCCGCTGGATCTGCCGATCGGCCTCCAGCTCTATACCGTCCGCGATGAATTGCAGAAGGACATGGAAGGCACGCTGCGCGCCGTTGCCGACGTCGGTTATCGCGAAGTCGAGCACAACTTCACGGGGTACGAAGTCCCCCGCGTGCGCGCGGCGCTCGCCGCTGCCAACTTGCGCGTCACCAGCATGAACTACACTTCCTCCGAGCTCACCGTTGAGCTGGATGCCAAGCTGGACCGCGCAAAAACTCTCGGCAGCGAGTATCTGGCCTGTACCTACCTTGAGGGTTTCAATCTCCAGGCCCGCGACACTCAGGCGGAAGTCACGCATACGGTCCGGCAGCTCTCCTTGGACGATTTCAAGCGCGCCGCCGACCTCTTCAACCACGTGGGCGATGCCTGCCACCGCGCCGGCCTGGGGTTCGCCTACCATGCCCACAATTTCGAGTTCACTCCTCTTGGCGACACCTACGGCTATCAGGAAATTCTTCGCCGGACCGACCCCAAGCTCGTGCAGATCGAAGCCGATTGCTATTGGTTCGCGCGCGCCGGCAAGGACGTGGTCGAGTACTTCGAGAAGTATCCGGGCCGCTTCCCCCTGCTGCACCTCAAGGACATGAAGCCGGGGCGGACGCCGACCGTGGACTTCCACGCCGGCGCCGACGCCTTCACCGAAGTCGGCCGCGGGGTCATCGATTGGAAGCGTATTTTCCGCGCGGCACCTGCGGCGGGCGTGAAGCGAGCTTACGTCGAGCAGGACTTCTGCGAGCACTCCCCGTTCGAGAGCATCCGCATCAGTTACGATTACCTGCACAATCTCCAGATTTGATCGCGCACGGCCGGATCAGGGCTGCGAGGGAGGATTGTTTGTAGTCGCGGGAGACGCCGGCGCCGCGGGAGTTTGCTCAGGAGGCTGTGGCGCGGCCAGAACCGCCATGTAAGCGCGCGCGAAGGCCGCGTGCTGCGTGCCGGTTCCGACCACAACGGTCTCGATCGTGTAGCGTCCAGGGGACAACCTCTCGACAGGCAGGCTGATGCGGAAACTCGCCGTATGCGTCTTGCCGTCCGCTTCGGCCGGCGGCACCAGCGGCGTCTCGCTCACCCGCACACCGCCCCGAAAGAACACGAGCCCCGCGCGCGCATTTGCCGGGTCAACGTCGGGTGGCAGATAAGCTTGGAAGAAGACAAAGAGCGTCTGGGACTCGTTGAACACTCCGGTCACGTTCGGCACAATGCGCTCGCCGGAAACCTCGAGGGGCGAATGATCCATCTTCACCGCCATGCCGAGCCCCTTCACCTGCACCTCCGAAGATTTCCCCACCGCCACGAGCTGGCTCGAAAGCAATACCGTGCTTAACTCCAATCGCTTGGAATTTGCCGGCGCGATCACCAGCAGCTTTTCAAAGGTGCCCACGCGTCCCGAGCCATTTTCCCGCGCCAGGAACTTCAGCTTGTAGTTCCCCGGCTCGAGCACAAACCCGCCCTGATAGAGCAGCGCCTGTCCGCGAAATTGCTGGAATTTTTCCTCGCCGAGATGCACCTGGATGGTGTCGCGGAGCGCGCCCAGTGGCCGTCCGCTGGCGGCGTCGCGCACCTCCGCGGCGAAATCGAACTCGTCGTCCCGCCGCCCGCTCTTCTGCGCCCACTGCAGCGCGCTGGCAGGCAACTTCGCCGCGATGGGGACGAACACCTCTTTGCCTGCCAGGCGGAACACCGCAGTTTCGAGAGCCAGAGGCAGCTCGACCCGCGGCGATTCCGATTGCATGGCCTCTTCGATCTGGCGCTCGCGGTCTTCCGCCGTGAAGTGGCCGTAGTCCTTCGGCGCGTAGTATCCGTCGCGATACCGCACCGAAACGCCCGGCACCTTCCACTTCAAACGCACCTGCCGCCAGCGCCCGTCCATCTTTTGATTCGTGCTGTAGTAGCCGAGCAAGTAGTAGCCGGACAAATCGCGGTGCACTTGGTCAAACGCCTTCCCCAGATCGCCCAGGTCAAAGAACGCCTTTCCTCCCGTGTCCGATGCCAGCGTCGCCAGGGTGTCGCGCGAATCCTGCCGCGCGCCCACTTGGCGATAGACCGTCGCGCCGCTGAACATCGCGGTGCCGCCGCCGGCTCCCGTGCTGGCGTTTCCGCCAGCGATGTCGGCCATCAGGCCGCGCGAATCCACCGTATAGAACGAAACGTTGGCACGGTTCGCCGCTTGGGTCGCGGCGCGGAGTTGCGCGCGATTGTCTTCTCCGGTCTGCGTGATTCCGCTGGTGAACTGCAGCACGACCTTTTTCCCGGGCACGCCGCGCAACACGTTGGCCAGCCCTTGCATCGCCGCGAGTTTTCGGTCCGTATTGAAAATGTTGAACTCGGTATCGTCAGCGGTAAACGCCGCGCTCGTATCCTCGCTCGAATCGAAGGAGCCGTCCGAAGCGGGAGCGGGCGCCATGTCCGCGAGGCTTCCCTCCATGCCGGGCGCGAGTTGAGCGATGGCGCTTTCGAGGGCAGCTTTGTCGTTGGTGAAATTCGCCAGCGGTTTGATCTGATTTCCAAACGCCACCACGCCGACGAGGTCTGCCGGCGTCATCTGCTTGTGCACGAAGTCAAGAGCCGCTTGCCGCGAGCGCAACAAGTCCGGCGGCTGGAGCGACGTGAGGTCGAAGAACAGCACGATCAACCTGCGATCACGGATGCGGTCCTGCACGGTCTCCGGAGCTGCGGCGCCGGCCAGCGATACGACGACCGGTTTCAGCTCCTCGGGGCCGGCCGTTTCCATCTTCTCGATGTCCTGGTAATCGAAGTGCGCGATCTTCTGTTCTTTACCGTCCTCATACAAGGTGAAGTCGCTCTGCGTGAGGTCCCTCACCGGCTTGCCGCTCTTGTCGGTGACCTCCGCGTCGATCAAAATAAGCGTCGTCGTGGCGCGGATGACCGCGCCCGGCGGCGCTGGCACGGGAGCCTGCACCGGAGGTGGCGGCAAGGGCACATTCGGCGCAGGTAAGTCCTGCTGCGCCAGCGCCGATCCGGTGGCCAACAGAGCCGCGAGAAGAAATGCCAGTCCGTGGCGCATTACCATGCCCACCTCAGATTGATATCCATGGTTCGCATCACCCGCACGCCGACCACACGGCCGTAGGTTTGCGAACCAACCACGGTCGAGAGCCCGGTGAAATTCGGCGTATTGAACAGGTTCTGCACTTCCCAGCGAGCCTCGAGCCGGTGCCGCCCGTCTTCGCCAAACAGAAACGATCGCGATACACCCAGATTCACATTCACCATCCCCGGTCCGGCGATCGTGTTGCGCCCCGCGTCGCCGAACTGGCCGCACGGCGGCAGCGTGAATGCCGCGGTGTTGAACCAATCGAGCGGCGTGCGTTCGCTCGCAGGCAGGTTCGGATCGCCGACCTGATCGGCGCGTCCGGAGAAACTCACGCCCGTCCCGCCGCAACCGGCTTGGTTGCCCAAGACGCGCGCCGTGTACGGTGTCCCCGTCTGAATCGAGGTCACGCCGTTCACGCGCATGTTGCCCAGCAGGCGCGCGCCCGCACCGCGCTTCAACCAGGCCTTGCGTTCGCCGAACGGCAGCTCGTAAACCCAAAATCCGGTGAACTGGTGCCGAATGTCGAAGGAAGAAAGCCCGCGCTCGGCGGCGATATTGTTTTCGTCCTGCACGACGACAGGCGCCCCACCGCCAATCGAACTCGCGTCATCGATGGATTTCCCAAATGTATAGACTCCGCGGAACATCAGCCCGTGCGCGAAGCGGTGCTGCAGCAGCACCTGCATGGCGTGGTAGATGGAAGATCCCCCCGAAATGTCGTAGTTAAAAACGCCCACACCGGGAATCGGCGGGGCCGCGCCCGTAGGATTGCGGTTGGGCGAAAGCAGCATGTCGAGGTCAGTGCCCTTCGTGCCGGTATAGGTCAGCGTGAGCACCCAATTGGGCTTGAACTGCGACTCGAGCGAAAAATTCCAGATCTGCGCGTAGCCCACCCGATAGTTCGGACTCACCGCAGCGGTGTTGTTCACAACACCCGAAGATTGAAAGGAAGTCGGCAATCCGTTTTGAAGCGTCAATTGATTCTGCGCCGTACTCACGAGAGTGCCGGACTGCGCCCAGGGCGGCTGGTTGGCCATTTCCGCGCCGAGTTGGCTGTAGATAGATTCGTTATAGAAAATCCCGTAGCTGGCGCGAACTACGAGCGGCGTTTTCTGCCGTGGCCGCCATGCGAATCCCAGCCGCGGCGCCCAATTGTTGTAGTCCCCGTTGATCAGCGAGCGGGTCGGGGCGGCGGCGCAACCCGTGGTCGCCACGGGACAAACCACGGTCGCGGCGGTGAGAGAGCCATTCAGCGCGAGATTGGCGATGTGATTGTCGAGTTCGATGGGCGGAGTGAAAGCTTCATAACGCACGCCATATTGCAGCGTGAACCTGGGGGTCATGTGCCAATCGTCCTGCGCGTAGCCGACGAAGCCCCAGTTACGGAAATAGACGCTCGAGCTGCCGAAGCGCACTGAGGTCGTGTCCGGCAGCCCCAGGAGGAAGTCTGCGAAATCAAATCCCGTGCCCTGCACCGGGTTTCCGCTGCTGTCGAGCTGACTGGTCATTCTTCCCGTGAACACAAACTGCCCGCGCGGCGTGGGATCGGCGTCGTTATTGTTTTCGATCCGGCGCACTTCCGCTCCCGCCTGATAGGTATGCTTCCCCCGGGTGTAAGTGATGTTGTCCATGAAGCGCCAGGTCTGGTTCCTCACGAGCGACGGCACCGGATCGACCCAGTCGTTGAAATTCGTGAAGTTGATCAGTGGGAGGCCGAAGTTGATCGCGTCCGGCGAGACTCCGTTGATCCCCGCATTCCCGGCGACATCGTTGGTAAACGCGAAGCCATTGAGCGTATACGCCCGCGAACGGTTCCAACTGACCTGAATCGCGTTCAGCAGCTTAGGGGACACGTTGTCGTTCAGCCCAAGGGAGGCGCTCTGTCCCCGAGTGGAGACGTTGCTCAACAGCAGGGGAAAGTTCTGAATGCCTTCCTGCCGCGTCGAGCTGAAGTGGTATCCCACGTTGAGGTTGAGCTTCGAATTGATCGTGTGCAGCACGTGCATATTAAAGGCGTCGTTGTCGACCGGAACGGTCGTTTGAAGGTGATAGTTTTGCACCGTCCCAGCCCCCGGCACATTCGGCTCGGGAATAAACTGCAGTAGCGCCTGCGCCGCGGGATTGATGCTGGATAGCGAACAGCCATCCGGATTGATGGCGCTGGAGTTGAACAACTGGACGTTCCGCGGACAGAAGTTTCCGTTCCTGTCATCTACCGTCGGCACGGTCGCAAACGAGTCCACCGGGCTCTTCTGCCGGTTCAAGTTGTAGTTGAGGAAGAAAAACGTCTTATCTTTCCCGTCGTACACGTGAGGGATGCTGAGTGGCCCGCCGAGCATTCCGCCGAACCGTTCGTTGTAATGATTGATTTTCGGGGGATTCGATTCCGTCAGCGAGTAAGGCCGCGCGTCCCAAACGGAGTTGTCGAGGGTATCGTAGATGCTGAAACGAATACGGTTCACCTGCTGGCGCATGATTCGTTGTGCGCCCCAGAGTCCGCCGACCCCTTGACCTTGGCCGCCGCCTCTTGGTCCTCCGCCCCGCTGTCCTCCTCCACCTCCACGCGGCCCGCCGCCGCCCATGGGCCCGCCGAACCCGCCTGGACCGCCGGGTCCACCGCCCGGTCCGCCGCCACCCTGCCCTGGAAAAGCTCCGCCGCCCGCGCCGCCCGGCCCGCCCATCCCTGGTCCCCCAGGACCGCCCATGGAAAACCCACCCTCGCCGACGGTTGCGCCGCGCCCCACGGTTCCATTCATCAAGAATGCGTCCGAAGAAGCTGCCGAGCCCAATCCTCCGCCCAGCACGTTCGAGACGGCCAGTTCGCCAGTCGCGCCATTGCCCCGGTTCTGGCCTTGAGTCTGGCCGTTCTGCGGGGTTTCACCGTTGACATCGACCTGCTGAAATCCGCCCATTCCCTGCCGCATCGCGTTTACCACCCCGGCTGGAACTGCAGGACCTCCCTGCCCTTGTCCGCGGCCGCCCGTGCCTTGCTGTGGCCCATGATTGCCTTGGGCATTCCCCGCACCCTGGCCCGCGGCCGCTCCAGGCGCGCTCGCTGGGGTTTTCGCTCCCCCGTTCGCTGCGGCCGCCGCAGAAGCCTCACCCGTACCGACGCGCATCATCAACTCCAGGGGCGACGCGTTTGCCGAGCTGAAATCCGCCTCGCGGCTCACCGTTTCAAAACCGAGTTGCTCGACCTCTACGCGATAGTGCCCTCCGGGAAGCTCGGCGAATTCGAATTTGCCCGTGTCGTCAGTCCAAGTGAGCCAGGTTTTGCCGGACTCGCTCGCCACCGCGCGCACCGTTGCCCCGGGAACCGGCACGCCTTCCGCTGTCTTCACGGTACCGGCAATCTGCACGGGTGCGCCCGCGGAAGCAGCTTCGGCCGCCGCAGGAGCTGTTTCTTGAGCGCGGCACGTGGAAAAACACAAGAGCACGATCAGCAGAAACAATCCTCTACCGCTGATTCCCTGTTTGAGTAATCTCACTCGCTGATTCCATCCTGGAAGCGTGCTGCCCTGAATAGCCGTGATCCCGCCTGGGCACGCCGCCTCGAGGTATGCCGATCAGGCCGGGAGAACTGCACTGGATGCGCGTTCCTTCCACCCCATAAAAAGACGTTCCCCAGGCGCGATTGGTTGCAGCGGGTTCGCGGGCCGGCGCTTTCTTTGGGTTCCCGGCCGAGTCGCTGAAATCGCCGCGCACCGGAGACATTTGCCCATCATGTATTCCCCCCGGAATTCAAAAAGTTCCCGGACTTGACTCCCCTCCCCGTGGTTCGAACCTTTGCTCCGGCCAATTCCCCGCCGCTGTGGCCCCCTTTCCTTGGTCCATCTTATCCCCCCATTCACCGGCAGCAAGCCCCCGCTCGCCGATTTGCCCGAGACATCGCCCCCCGGCCCGATTACCTTTGGCGCATGAACCGTAAGAACTTCAGGGCGATGGGAGAAGAGGCTATGCGAAACACAAACTGGACCGCAGCGCTGATTCTGACAGCAATGGCACTGGCGGTCTGCGAATTGAGTTATGCTCACCTGCAGTGGGAAGGGCTGTGGCCCTTGTGGGTCGTGTCCGTGTCCGCTTGGCGCATGATGCCGGTCCAATCGGCCGGTTACGTGTTGCGTGGCGCACTCTGGCTCGCGCCGTCGGCCCTGATCCTGGCGGGAATCTTGCTGTGGATCGAGGAATCGCGGGGTCGCCGGAAAGGTCGCGCAGGAATTGTCAAAGGAGAAAGCCATGAGTGAAGGATTCTCCGGCAATCGGTCCCGCCTGTTCGGCGGGTTGTTCCTGATCGCGCTGGGCCTGATCTTCTACCTGGACCTGGAAGGGATTGTTCCGGCCAGGCAGGTATTTCGCTTCTGGCCTTCCATCCTCATTATTCTGGGACTCGTGCGCATCTTCAGCGGGAGCGGCGAGCATCGTCGCCTCTGGGGTGGGGTTCTCCTTGCCATGGGAGTGCTGTTCCAACTTCACGCGCTCCATAATCCCTACGATCCGTTCTCCCTCTTTTGGCCGATGGTGCTGATTCTGGGCGGCGTGGTGATGATCTGGTGGACCTTTGAAGGAAGAAAACGAGAAGCGAGTTCACCCGATTCCTATATTGACCACGTGGCCGTCTTCGGTGGCGCCAAGTTTCGCATCAACGCAAAGAACTTCCGGGGCGGCAGGTTATTTGCCCTCTGCGGAGGCTTCCAGATCGATCTGAGGGAGGCCAATCTGGAAGCCGATGAAGCCGAAATTGAGGCCAACGCCTTTATGGGAGGTGGAGAAATACGCGTGCCGGAATCCTGGGACGTGAGGGTGAGGGGCACGAGCATTTTCGGGGGCTACGTTGACGAGACGCACGGACCATTACAGAAACCGGAAGGTAAGCCCAAGACGCTGGTCGTGAGAGGCATCGCGGTGTTGGGCGGAATCGTCATTAAGAACTGACCTCAATGCATCCGATATTGGGAAACCTGCGACGGCTGGGGCTGTACTTGCTCGGGTGGATCCCGCTCGCCGGCCTTGTCGTGTACCTCTTGGTGATCGGCGCGGGGTTTCGCCTGGTCGAAGCCGTCGTGCTCGGCGTGCCGCTATGCCTGCTCTATGCGTTCTTCTGCCTGTCCTCCTGGTATGCCTGCCGCTGGGCCGTGGTCGAGCCGCGCCCCGGTATATTCTGGCTCGGCCTTACCTACCTCGCCGCTGCAGCAATCGAAAGTGGCCTCTGGCTTCTCATCGCGCGGGCTTCCGCCCCGTGGCTATCGCGGCTGACGGGGCTGGCTGGGATCGAGGCGAAGGTTCCGCGCGCGAGCGGGCTGATTTTCGGCATGGGCGTCTTCTTGTATTTGTTGTCGGTGGCGCTCCATCACGTGCTCATTGCCACGGAGGCTTCGCGCCAAGCCGAAGAACGCGCGCTCGAGGCTCGTGTCCACGCCCGCGATGCCGAATTGCGCGCCCTCAAGGCGCAGGTGAATCCGCATTTCATCTTCAACTGTCTGCATTCCATCAGCGCGCTCACGAGCGCCGATCCCGCGCGCGCCCGCGAAATGTGCATCCTGCTCGGCGACTTCCTTCGGCGGACGCTCGGTCTCGGCCAGAAAACGGTGGTTCCTCTGGAAGAGGAGTTGGCCCTGATCCACTGCTTCTTACAGGTGGAAAAAGTGCGCTTCGGCGCGCGCCTGGACATGCAGGAAGAGATCGATGCCGGCGCGGTGGGCTGCCTGGTGCCGCCGCTTCTTCTCCAGCCGCTCGTCGAGAACGCGGTCGCGCACGGCATCGCGCATTTGCCCGAAGGCGGATGGATCCGCCTCACCGTGAAACGTAAGGCAGATGACGTGGCCATCGTGGTCGAAAACCGCTTTGATCCCGAGGCGCCGCCGTCGCGCCGGAACGGTCTGGGGCTCGAAAACGTCCGCCAGCGCCTGGCCGCGTGCTATGCGGATCGCGCGCGCATGAGCGTGACTCGGGAAGGAGAGGACTTCCGCGTGAACCTGCTGCTCCCCGCGGAAGGCCCCGTGAAAGGGCCCGAAGAAAAAAGGAATGGTGCCGCGTGACACTCGAAGCGGAACGGCGCGAAACCCAGAGAAAAATCCACGCCGTCGTCGTGGACGATGAAGAACTGTCACGCCAGGTCCTCCGCGAACTTCTGCAAGCACACGCGGAGATCGAGATCGTCGCCGAATGCGCGAACGGTTTTGAAGCGGTGAAGGTCATCGCCCAGCAGAAGCCCGATCTGCTCTTCCTCGACGTGCAAATGCCCAAGCTCGACGGTTTCGAGGTGCTGGAGTTGACCGGCACCGACATGGCCGTCATCTTCGTCACCGCCTACGATCAGTACGCCCTCCGCGCATTTGAGGCCCACGCGGTGGACTACTTGCTGAAACCCTTCGGCGCCGATCGTTTGGAAACGGCTCTGGCCCGGGTGAAAGAGCGGCTGGGAGGCCATCTGCCCCCTCCGGCCGAACTGGCCGCCGAAGCGCGCCCGCCCGAGCAGTATTCCGAGCGCGTTGTGGTGAAAGATGGAACGCGCGTGCACATCATCCCCATTGCCAAGCTTGATTACGCCGAGGCGCAGGACGATTACGTCGCTCTGTGCTCCGAAGGCAAGAAGCATCTCAAGCAGCAGCCGATTTCCAGCCTCGAAAAATCGCTCGATCCCCGCCGTTTTCCGCGCATCCACCGCTCCTACATTGTGAACCTGGAGCGCGTCGCGAAGATTGAACCCTACGGAAAAGACACGCACGTCGTCGTCCTGACCAGCGGCGCGCAGCTTCCGGTCAGTCGCGCCGGCTACACTCGTCTTCGCGAGCTACTTGACCGCTGACCGGCCCTCCCCATCTTTATAACTTCCTTATGAATCGTTCATGACTCGCTGAGGCCCCTGGCTCTACCGTAGCAACCTCGAAGCCACGGAGGCTCGTTCTTTGCGCCGCATAACTGCCTCTTGCTCTATAGGATGCGGTCTCCTGCAGCGCTCTCGCGGGGTAAGCAGAAACGCTTAAGAATTTTGCATTCCAGCAATCGGAATTATGCGTTGGCATTCCAGAACAGCCGCACGTAGATTGAAGTCGCGAAAGATATTCGGGACCGCTGTCTGGAAAACTAATCTGGAGGAGGAGAAGAATTGCGCATGAGCTCGAAGTGTGTCCACACGTTTCTGCTGGGGTTGGTACTGGCGTTGCCAGCCCTTGGACAGTCCAGTTCCCCGGCACAGGATCCACCCACGGCGGCTGCGACGCCCGCGGCACAGAGCACAAACGCGAACGCACCGGCGCAGGATACGTCTTCGACGGCTTCCGCCCCAGCCGCGCAAAGTGCCCCTGCGAATCCCCCGGCGCAGCAGCCCGCGCCGGCACCGGCACCAGCGCCAGCGCCCGCGGGGCCGCCGACGTGGTCGGCCGGGCCGATCGACTTCAGCGGTCTCGTGGACGTCTACTACACGTTCAACGGCAATCATCCGCATAACGTCGCCGGCAGCACGGGCTGCAATCCGAGTTTTCCGGCTGGTTGCGGCAATCAGCTCTACAACTTCAACGTGATACCCAACTCATTCAGCCTCAACATGCTCAAATTGTCGGCGTCGCACTCGCCGGACCCGGTCGGCTTCCAAGTTGACTTCGGCTTCGGCAGGGCGTTCGACATCATCTCGCAGAACGAAAAGCAGCCGGAGATCTTCCGGTATATCGAGCAGGCCTACGCGAGCTTCAAGCCGGCGAGACTCCACGGAGTGGAGATCGACTTCGGCAAATTCGTCACCAGCGACGGCGCCGAAGTCATTGAAACTCCCAATAACTGGAACTATTCGCGCTCGCTTCTGTTTTCCTGGGCGATTCCCTACTACCACTTCGGCCTGCGCGTGAATTTTCCCGTTGGCAAGCACTTCACCGGCGGCTTCATGCTGGTGAACGGCTGGAACAACGTCGAAGACAACAACAGCGGGAAAACGGTCATGTTCACGGGCGCCTACACGGCGAAGTACTTCGGCTGGGCAGTGAACTACCATACCGGTCCGGAGAACCCCAATACGAACAAGGGCTGGCGGCACCTGTTCGACACCACTCTGACGCTGACGCCGACGAGCAAGGTGAGCGCCTACATCAACTACGACTATGGCCAAAACAGGTGCGTTATCCCCACGGGAGCAGAAACCACGACCTGCGCGACGACCAGTGGGTTCTCGCTTCCGTTGAGCGTGTGGACCGGAGTTGCCGGAGCGCTGCACGTCCAAGTGACCCCGAAGTGGGCGATTACGCCGCGTATCGAATGGTTTGCCGATCGCCAAGGCTTCTCCACGGGAACGCCTCAGCACGTCAAAGAAGGCACGTTCACGGTGGAGTACAAAATGCTCGAAGGACTGCTGGCGCGAGCGGAATACCGCTATGACTGGTCCGACGTGCCGTTCTTCAACCGACTTGATGCGCTGGCCGTTTCCAAACACCAAACAACCGCTACGCTCGGAGTCGTCGCGTTCTTCGGGCCAAAGCGTTAGCGGATCGGATTTACCGGCCACCCCGGTAAGCTGAGCCGGAGCGCGTTCGGGATCCTCTCGCCCCTGACAGTTGAGGGGTCCCGCGATGCGCTCCGGTTCTTCACTTGTTTGACCACCGATTCGGTATACTCTCCGGAAACGCCGCCGATCGTTTCTGAAGCGGCGTTCGCCAAAACATGCACGGCTCCGCGCTTCCGCTCCCGCTCATCATCCTGATCGTGTTTGGCTCGGCCAAGCTGATGGCCGAACTTTTCGAGCGGTTGAGTTTGCCCGGCATCGTAGGAGAAATTCTCGCGGGCGTTCTGATCGGCCCAAGCGTGCTGGGCTGGATCGCGCCAAGCGACACGTTGAAGGCGCTGGCGGACCTGGGAGTGCTTTTTCTGCTGTTCGGCGTGGGACTCGAGGTGAAGGCGTCCGATCTCGTGCGCGTGGGAGGCACCGCAGCGTTCGTGGCGGGCCTCGGTGAACTCGTGCCCTTCCTCGCCGGATGGGGCATCCTGCTCGCGTGGGGCGCGACGAAGGCAGAAGCGAGCTTCGTAGGTGCAGCGCTGATGGCCACGAGCGTGGGCATCACCGCCTCGGTACTCGCGGCGCGCGGCTTGCTGCAGGAGGTTGCGAGCCGCATCATCCTCGCCGCGGCTGTGATTGACGATGTATTCGGTCTGATCGCACTCGCTGTCGTCAGCAGCATCGCTCAGGGGCGCGCCAGCTTCTTCACCATCGCGATCATGGCCCTGCTGGCGAGCACCTTCACCGTGGTTGTGGCGCTGTGGGGAACGAAAGCCGCGCGCCACCTGCTCCCTCTCTTCCGATCGCAAGTCCGCGCCGAGGAAGCGCAGTTCCACCTTTCGCTGGTGCTGCTGTTCGCCATTGCCGTGCTTGCTCTTTACGCCGGCATTGCGGCAATCGTCGGAGCCTTTCTCGCGGGCATGGCTCTTTCAGAAACCGCCGACCACCGCGTGCGCGACCTGACTCGCGGGGTTAGCGAACTGCTGGTGCCATTCTTCCTTGCCGGCATCGGCTTGCATTTCAGTTTCACCATCTTCCATTCGGGGTCGGCCCTTCTCCTGGCGCTGGTGATTCTCGCGGCGGCGATCGTTACCAAGCTGATCGGCTGCGGCGCCGGCGTTCTGCGGCTCGGCTGGAGGAACGCCGTGCGAGTCGGGATCGGGATGGCGCCGCGAGGCGAAGTGGCCATGATCGTGGCGCAAGTCGGTCTGGGATTGTCGGTCCTTAGCGCAAATTCGTACAGCATGATCGTCTTCGTCGTTATTGCCAGCACGCTGCTGACGCCGCTGCTCTTGAAATTTGCGTTTCGCGCGCCTGCTCCCTCGCTCGAGTGAGAGATCCCTCGTCGGCAATCCTCACTGCGCCGGAATCACCGGCAGGACAATCGCCGAGGGATGCGCCGCATCGTGATAGATGCGGTTCTCCGCCTTCTCAAACTTGCTGCCCTGTTCGGGGCTTTCCGCGGTATTGAGGTTGCGGTCGAAGTGCGGGAAGTTGCTGCTGGAAATCTCGATGCGCAGACGATGGCCGGCGCGGAAGACGTTGCTGGTAGCGCCGAGGTCGATCGTCACTTTGTAGATCGTGCCCGGTTGTATCAGCTCCGGCTTCTCGGGGGAGTCGCGATAGGGCAGCCGCTGAATGCTGTCGGCGAGGTTCTGCGCGAATCCATTCGGCCAGACGTCCACAAGCTTTGCAGTCACGTCAGTGTCTTGAGCCGATGAGCTGATATAGATCTCCGCCGCGAGCGGTCCGGTGACTTCAAAGTCCTTGTCGAAGGCCAAGGTCGTATAGACGAGCACGTCGTTCCGCTTTTCGACCTCACGCTGGTCAAACGCGCCCGAAGGCAGTTGCTCGTTGGGGCAGCAGAGGTTGCCGCCGTGCGTCGGCACAGGGTTCGCAGGATCGTAGGTGAACGCGTCGGCAGGCTCGTTGCGGGGAGAAGAGCTGGTGAGGGCGCCATCTCCCGAGGATGAATTCGCGTGCCCGCCGCCGTGTAAGTAGTAACGCGTAGATCGGGCGCGCGCGAGGGGCCAATCGTCTTCTTCGCGCCACTGATTGACGCCCATGACGAAAATCTTGACCGGCCTCTGCTGCACCTTGCCCGGCGGCGCGCCTTTGAGGAGCTGGTCGTACCAGTTCAACATGGTGTCTCGATCGAGAGCACCGGCGCTGCCGAAATCGACTTCTCCGGCCTGGCCGGTCATAGGACCGTGAAACCACGGCCCGATCAACAGGTACTGATGCTCTCGCGCCCAGGGTGTAGCGGCGTGGGCGCGCATGCCGGCGTAATTGCGCAGCGTCCCACGGATGAAAATGTCGTACCAACCGCCGATGCCGAAGGAGGCGACGGCGATGCCGGAATAGTGTTCCTCGATGGACCACTGCTTCCAGTAGGCGTCGTAATCGGGATGCGCCAGCCAATCGAAGTAGTACGGCACCAACCCGGCTGGCTTGCTCACCTGAAGCACGGGATAACTGGACAGGGGCAAGGTCGGCACCAGATCCTTCACCTTACTGCTTTCCGCCGCGCGCCGAAGCGTGTCCGCGGCAAGTCCCGTGGTCCATGACTCGTCAAACCATTGCTCGAGCGCACCGCCCTGGTAAGCCCATCCGTCATGGTAGTTCGAGGCGGTGACGGTCGGCTGAATGGCGACCAGGTGCGGAGGGCGCGCCACGGCGGCGAGCCATTGCGTCGCTCCGACGTAGGAGCCGCCGAACATGGCCACCCGGCCATCGGAATTGGGAAGCGCCGCGGCCCACTCGACCGTGTCGTATCCATCGTTCGGTTCGTTCCTGAAGGTGTACCAATCGCCATCCGAGGCGAAACGCCCGCGGACATCCTGCGCGATGCAGACGTAGCCGCGCTGGGCTGCCTTCCGGCAGGTTCCGCTCTCGTTCACCTTGTTATAAGGGGAACGGGTGAGCAGTACGGGGTACCTGCCGTCGTCAGCGGGGCGGTACACGTCGGCACGCAGGACAATGCCGTCGCGCATTTTCACGGGCACATTGTTTTCCACATCGATCGCCACTGGAGGCGCGGCAGTTTGGGGCTGGGACTGCGCGAAAGCGGCCAGCGGCAGCAGGCAAGTAAGCGTCAGAAGTCGGAGCGTTCGCATGGGCTTCCTCTTTCGTAACTGATGATTCGACGTAATTTGGAATCCGCGCTCGGCTGCGGTCCGGTTTCGGCAGCGCGCGTGAGCACACGCGGATCCGCGTAGAGTCTGCACAGCACTTCGGAGCGCGCGGGCACGGGAACGCTCGCGTCGTCGGAAGAAACCAGAAACCAGGCCCAGCCGGTTTGCTGCGTGAAGAACGACGGGTCGGGGATCCTGCCTGTCAACCCGACGCCGATTACCTTGCCCACGCCCACAAGGGCCAGGAATGTATCGCTGCGCCAGCGAGGATTGAAATCTTCGAGATTGACGGCCAGCGCATCCACATAGGCCAAGCCCGGGAAAAAGTCGCTGTACTGTCCCGGCGCATCGGGCACGAATCCCGGGGACGCGGCGTCCCACACCCAGATGAGGTTGCGCAGTCCGTGATGATTGACCAGCCGATCGAATAACTGCCGGTAAAGAGCTGCGGAGCCACGGGTTCCCTTCCGGCCTGCCCACCAAAACTTATTGCCGTTCGGCTCGGGGTAAGGTTGCCAGAGGACCGGCACGCCGGCATCCTGGAGCTGGTTCAGAGATGCGGCGGCGGCGTCCACCTGCGCGCACCACCGCTGGTAGAGTCGCGTGCCGGGCGTGAGCAGCTCGTTCCACTCGAAATCGGAGAGGTGGCCTTGAACGCTGTCGCGGAAAGTGACCGGTTCGTCGTCGGCCGGCCGAACCGCGTGCCAAGTCAGAGTGATAACGGCGCCGTTCCGGTACTGGCGCTCGATTTCCTTGATCATGGCCGGCCGGGCCAGGATGGAGTCTTTGTCGTCGCCGGCGGAGAAGCCGAAATCCTCGCCGTACAGCCCCGGGTACTTGCCGGTGAAGTCGTAGGCGCGATCGGTCCAGCGGGCAATGTGGTTGGGATAGTTGTGCTGGCCCGTGATCGTGTACCGGCCCGAGATCGAATAGAGATAGCGCAGGAGGGCACGAGCTTCGGGCGACGCATGGGGGTTGACGGGCGCAACTGCCGGAGGATTCGAGAGTTCGTCCGCCGCTCCCATCGGGACTGCGAACAGAAACAGCAAAGCGGCCAGCGCTGCTGCCGAAGCTTGCCAGGTCATTGTAGGTGTGCCCCAAACACAGAAGCGTGAAGAAAAGCGCGCTTGACGGCGGCGCACGAGCGGATGATAGCACAGCGGTCAGGATCAGGTTGAAGGCGGGAAGGGCCGTCAGGACGACCGGGGAACCCAAGGAGAAACACGCGGGTTCCTAGACTCCAGTCCTGCGAAAGGAATCGATCCTCCGCTTGGAACCGCAGACCGCACTCTCTCAGCAGTCCACTAGTGGCGCGTGGAAGTGGCGAGGAGGGTTTCGATCATGCGGACGGCGTCAGGGATGGCGCGGCAGACAGGTTCGGACAGTTCTTCACCCAAATCAAAGGAGCCAGCGCCGACTGTGAGCACGTGCGCGCGTCGAGGAGTGCGGCCGTAGAGAATCTGCGCGGTAGCGAGCAGTGTTGCAGGGTCAAGGTGGTGGGTCAGGCTGCCGGGGACAGAAGGCGCGGGCGCCACGGGCTTGAGGGAAATTGAACCGGGCGGCTCCTCGCCGGAAGCGTCCACAAAAACCACAGCTTCGGCCCGGCTGACAGATTCGGCCAATTCCGGCGTCAACTGCTGGGAGGTGAGGACCTCGATCTCGGCGGCGAAGGGTGTTTGCACGAGGGCCTCGGCGATGCGCCAGCCCACACCGTCATCGCCGCGCAGGAGAGTGCCGCAGGCGAGAACGAGAAGCCGGGGGGGCATCAGTTTCGCCGCGCCTCGTCGAGCAGCAAGCCGTCGGGGGCCACCAGCCGCACTTGGAGCGGCATCTGTCCGAGCGCGTGCGTGGAGCAGCTCAGGCAGGGATCGAACGTGCGGATGACCGCTTCCACGCGATTCAACATGCCTTCGGTCAGTTTGTTGGCCTTGACGTAATGCTTGGCCACCTGCAGGATGCCGCGGTTCATGGCGAGGTTGTTGTGGCCGGTGGCGATGATGAGGTTGGCCCAGGTGATGAGTCCCTGTTCGTCCACGCGGTAGTGATGGATCAGCGTGCCTCGGGGCGCCTCGGCCACACCGACGCCTTCGGAGCTGTTGATCGAAGCGGTCGCGCGGACCTGGTGATTGAGGATGCCGGGATCGTCGAGGAGCAACTGGACGCGCTCGATGGCATGCAGGATTTCGATGAGACGCGCGTAGTGATAATGGAACGAGCTGAGCACCGCGCCGCGATCGAGGGAGCGAAATTCGGTCCATTCCTGCTCGGCCAGGGGCGTGCCGCACTGCCTGGCGACATTCAGGCGCGCCAGCGGCCCGACGCGGTAAATGCCGCCGGGATATCCCATGGGCTTGTAGTACGGGAACTTCATGAAGGTGAACGGCTCGGCGGCTTCCTCGATGTACTCGGCGTAGCGCGCCGGGTCAAGTTTGTCCGCGATGATTTTTCCCTTGGCATCGACGAAGCGCAGGCGCCCGTCGTAGTACGCGGCCTGGTCATCGGAAACCAGCGCCATGAAGAGTGAAGGAAAATTCGCGAAGGTGCGGATTTCGTCTCGATAGTTCTCGAGATTGCTCTTGAACCAGTCGAGGGTTTTGCGTGTGGTGGCGAGCGCTTCGGGAATCATGGCGAGAATCTCGTCGCGCTTTTCGCCGGCGAGCGGCTCACTTACTCCGCCGGGCACCGCCCAACCGGGGTGGATGCGCTTTCCGGCAAGCAGCTCGATGATGTGCTGGCCGAACTGCCGCAGACGCACGCCGCCGCGGCCCATCTCCGGATTCGCTGCCGCCACTCCCAGAATATTGCGTTTCGCAGGGTCGGCATCCATGCCCAAAAGCAGGTCGGGCGAGGACAGATAAAAGAAACTCAGCGCGTGGGACTGGATCAACTGCGCCAGATTCAGGACGCGCCGGAGCTTGGCCGCAGTGGGCGGAATGCGCACGGCGAGAATGGCGTCGCAGGCCTTCGCCGAGGCGATCAAATGGCTCACCGGGCAGATGCCGCAGATGCGCGCCATCAGGTTCGGCATTTCGTAGAACGGGCGGCCTTCGCAGAACTTCTCGAAGCCGCGCAATTGCGTCACCTGGAATTGGGCTGACTGGACCGCGCCCTTGTCATCCGTCTGCAGGGTGATTTTGGCGTGGCCTTCCAGCCGTGTGACCGGGTCAATCACAATCTTCTGGCCCATGTGGATCTCCTAGGCTCCGAAGCGGGTGGCTCCGGCGATGTCCGGCGTGCGGCCTTCGAGCAGTTCGCTCAGCACGAGGTAAATGGTGTCCGCCGAGGGCGGGCAGCCGGGCACAAACACGTCCACGGGAACGAGTTCATGGACGGGGCGAACGTGGGGAAGCAATCGCGGCAAGCCCTCGAAAGGAGCCTTCCGGTGCGGCCCGACGTTCTCCTCATACACGCGCTTCAGCACGCTCTCGACGGAGAAGGCGTTGCGCATCGCCGGCACATTGCCGGTCACCGCGCAATCTCCCAGGGAAACGAGCGTCTTGGTCCGCCCGCGAATCACGCGGATCTTCTCTTCATCCTCGTCGCTGCTCACCGAGCCTTCCACCAGCGTGATGTCCACGTCCTCGGGAAAGGTCTTGAAATCCACCAGGGGGCTGTACACCAGGTCGATCTTCTCGGCCAGATCGAGCAAGCGCTCGTCGAGATCCAAAAAAGACATATGACAGCCGGAGCAGCCGTCGAGCCACACCGTGGCCAGCTTGCTTTTGCTCATTACTCGCCACCCCGCATCAGGTTGAGATATGAGAGAAAATCCGGGTCTTTCGCGAAGTGCGTGCCCGCCTTGCTTTTTTCGAAAAGCGCTCCCGTGGGGCAGACTTGAACGCACTTGCCGCAGCTCGTGCAGGTTTCTGAAGTGCCCCAGGGCTGGTTGAGGTCGGTAATCACGCGGGCCTGAGCGCCGCGGCCCATCACGTCCCAAGTGCGCGCGCCCTCGATTTCGGAGCAAACGCGAACGCACCGCGTGCAAAGGATGCAGCGATTGTGGTCCATCACGAACCGCTCGTGGCTGGCGTCCACCGGCAGCGACGGGTAGCGGTAGGGGAAGTCCACGTGGGTGAGCCCCTGGGACTGGGCCAGGCTCTGCAATTCGCAAGCGCCGTTGGAAACGCAGATGGAGCAGATATGGTTGCGCTCGGCAAAGAGCAGCTCCAGGATCATGCGCCGGTACTTCGTCAGCCGCTCCGTTTTGGTGGTGACTTCCATGCCTTCTTCCACGCGAGTGACACACGCAGGGAGCAGCTTGTTCGTGCCTTTTACTTCCACGAGGCACAGGCGGCAGCCGCCCATATCGCCGAGGCCATCGAGGTGGCAGAGCGTGGGGATCGAAACGCCGGCGTCGCGCGCGGCATCGAGAATGGTCTGGTCGGCGCGGGCGCTGGCGTCTACGCCATCGATCGTGAGTGTTCGGACGTCGGAACCGGGATTCATGCGTGCACCTCCGCGGCCGAGGCAAATTGACAGACACCTGCCGGGCAACGTTTCGATTCAATGTGTTCGATGTATTCGTCCTTGAAATAGCGCAGCGTGCTGAGGACGGGGTTCGGAGCGGTCTGACCGAGGCCGCAGAGGCTGGTGGCCTTCACCATGTCGCACAGCGAGATCAGCAGGTCGAGGTCACGCTGAGTGGCCCGGCCGTCGCAGATGCGGCTGAGCAGCTCGTACATCTGCGCGGTCCCGGCGCGGCAAGGGATGCACTTGCCGCAGGACTCGGTCATGCAAAATTCCATGAAGAAGCGGGCCACGTTGACCATGCAGGACGACTCGTCCATCACGATCATTCCGCCGGAGCCCATGATCGAACCGACCTGGCTCAGCGATTCGTAGTCCACCGGAATGTCGAGGAATTGTTCGGGGATGCATCCGCCGGAAGGCCCGCCGGTCTGCACCGCTTTGAACTTACGGCCGTCGGGGATGCCGCCGCCGATGTCGAAGATGATTTCGCGCAGGGTCATGCCCATGGGGACCTCGATGAGGCCGGTGTTCTTTACGCGTCCCGTCAGGGCGAACACCTTGGTGCCCTTGCTCTTGAGCGTGCCCTTGGCCGCGTACCAATCGCTGCCATGGCGAAGAATTGCAGGAATGTTGGCGAAGGTTTCGACGTTGTTGATGAGCGTGGGCATGCCCCAGAGGCCGGCCTGCGCCGGGTAGGGAGGACGAGGACGCGGCGAGCCCCGCCGTCCCTCGATGGAGGCGATCAGCGCGGTCTCCTCGCCACAGACGAACGCTCCGGCTCCAAGGCGAAGCTCAATGTCGAAGCTGAATGAGGTGCCGCAAATATCGTTCCCGAGAAAGCCCAGCCGCCGCGCTTCCCGGATGGCGGTGCCGAGGCGCTTGACCGCCAGGGGATATTCGGCGCGGACGTAGATATAGCCGCGGCTCGCACCTACCGCATAAGCGGCGATGGTCATGCCCTCGAGCACGCGCTGGGGATCGCTTTCGAGGACGCTGCGGTCCATGAACGCGCCGGGGTCGCCTTCGTCGGCATTGCAGATGACGTACTTCGTGGTGGCGACCGCTTTGCCCACCGTGCCCCATTTCAGGCCGGTCGGGTAGCCGGCGCCGCCGCGGCCCCGCAGTCCGCTGCGCGCGACCACATGAGTGACCCCGGCAGGCGTCATCTCCGTCACGGCGCTGACCAGAGCCTTGTAGCCGTCGGCCGCGATGTATTCCTCGATTTTGTCCGGATCCAGCTTGCCGGAATTTTCCAGCACGATGCCGTCTTGCCGCTTGAAGAAGGCCTGCTCGCGCGAACACTCCAAGCGCCGTAGCGGCGCGCCGCCCACGCTGTTGATGAGATCGGCGGCGTCATCCGGGTGGACGTGCTGGTAGAGGAGCCCGGTCGGCTCGACCACGACAAGCGGACCCGCCGAGCACAATCCCATGCAGCCGGTGGCCCGCACGCGGCAAGGCGCGCCCACGCTCTTGGCTTCCTTTTCGAGCGCGTCTTTCAACACATCACTGTGGAGAGAAAGGCAGCCGGCGGCGAGGCAAACGTTCACGTCGTGGTGGCCTTCCTCACGCGCCTGTTTCACTTCTGCCGCTATCTGTTCGAGTTCTTCAAGCGTCATTGGCCAACCACCTTTCCAGGCGTTCCTGTATCTGGGGGGAGGTGGCTTGGGGGGCCACTTCTCCGTCAAACACCGCCACCGGCGCGAGACTGCAGGAGCCCAGGCAGCGCGCCACGAGCAGCGAGGCCGCTCCATTCGGAGTCGTTTCGCCGGTCCTGACTCCAAGGGTCTTTTCCGCGCTGGCGATCAAATGCTCCGCGCCCTTGATATAGCAGGCCGTGCCCATGCACACCACGCAGGTGTGGCGGCCCGGCGGCTTCAGGCTGAAGAAATGATAGAACGTGGCGACGCCGTAGGCTTGGCTAAGCGGTACCCGCAGCGAAGCAGCCACGAATTTCAGGGAAATGAGATCCAGATAGCCGAATGATTGCTGCACGGTATGCAGTGTCTCGATCAGGGCGTGACGCGAGTAGCCGTATCGCCTCATCGTGCCATTGACGATGCGCCACCGCTTGTCGTCGGAAGGCAAAGGCGGCTTGGCCGCTTGAACCGGCATTCTCCCTCCTCCGTAGTTTTTGCGGAGCAGCAACTCCCAGCCGCATTGATACAGTCCCGCGGCTCGGGTTTGTTTTCAACGAAAAAATGAATCCTCGCTGGGTGGACCTGAAGGAGAGGGTGGGAGTTCAGTTCCTGGAGTCCCGCAGCCGATTATTATAGCGAACTTTGCCCGTTTGTGCAGAGAGAAATCGGCGTGTGGAGTCATCGCAAACATGCCTTTGCAGGCGCTTGCGTACTCCGCGCAACTCCTTGGCTCCAATACAAATAGATGCAAATAGACGATGGGAAACTGCCGCTCTTCGAGCCTTGCCGTTCCAGTCTCTTGGCGGCGATTCGCCAGGGGCGACCCGATAAGCGGTTAATTGAAGACGCCGGCCTTCACGCCGCCATAGACGGCGAAGTTGTAGTATTTCCAGAGGACATCGACCGCCTTGAACCCGATCTTTTTCAGCCACTCCAACTGGTCGAAGAGCGCGGCGGGGTGGTCCTCCTCACGATACTTGGGAAGCCACTTCTTCTCGATCTCTTCATCGGGCAAAGTCCTCCGCATATAGCCTTTCCACTTGGCCAGGTAGGCCTCCTGCAAGTGCGCGCTGGAGGCCAGGACGAGATCGGCGATGTAGAAACAGCCGCCGAGTTGCAGTCCTGCATGGACCCGGCGATAAAAGGCTATCTTCTCGGCATCGGTGGCCAGGTGGTGCAGCGCCAGGGAAGATACGACCACGTGATACGTCGTGGTCCACTCAAACTCGCGGAAATCCTTCACCACAAACTGCACGTTGCGATGGCGGGACAACTTGTGGCGGGCCGCTTTGACCATCTTCTCGGCGAAGTCCACGCAAGTGACCTGCGCGAGCGGGAATTTTTCCAAGATGTGCGTGGCCGTGGCGCCGGTGCCGCATCCCAGGTCGAGCACGCGGATCGCATCCCGGGTCTCAAATGGGATTGCTGCGGTCAGCGCCCGAAACATCTCCGAGTAATGCGGGATCAGCTTGCGAATGATCCGGTCAAACTGGCGCGCTTCCGACTCGAAATGCCGCCGGACTTTGTCCATCAAAATGACCGTGCTTCGAATGGGCATGGGTGTCTTTCGCTTGCGCCACGGCGCTCGCAAAACCCTGGCGCGGGCAGCCAAAATCTGACGGATTAGACCTCTGCACGCCGCGCGAGTCAATCACTTTGAGTGCTTCTAGCTTGGCCACGCCGGCGGGCGGCCCACGCGCCGGTTCGCCTGTGGCACTTTTCCAGCCCTCATTACATCTAAGAATCGGCACTGAAATGATGCCGGGGAGGAAGAAGAATGACGGATACGCAAGGCGTGGCGGCACAGCAGCGGGCTATTTCCAACGAAGCGCTCAGCCAACTCTTTCGCGAGGCGCGCACTCACTCAGCGTGGCTTCCCGTGAACGTGCCGGCCGAACTCCTGAAACAGGCCTACGAACTCGCCAGGCTCGGGCCCACCAGCGCGAATTCCTCACCCGCCCGATTCGTCTTCCTGACGAACCCCGAATCCAAGGCTCGCCTCCTTCCTGCCCTGGCTCCCGGCAACGTCGAAAAGACGCGCACCGCTCCCGTCACTGCCATCGTCGCCTGGGACACCGAGTTCTACAATCATCTCCCCACGCTCTTTCCCCATGTCGATATGCGCTCGTTCTTTGTCGGCAATGAAACGCTGAGCCATGAGACGGCTTTTCGGAATAGTTCGCTTCAGGGCGCGTACTTCATCCTCGCCGCGCGCACCCTGGGACTCGATTGCGGACCGATGTCTGGCTTCGATGCCGCCAAGGTCAACGCCGAGTTCTTTCCCGACGGCAAATGGAAAGTGAACTTCCTCTGCAATCTCGGCTACGGCGATAAGACCAAACTCTACCCGCGCAACCCCCGCCTGCAGTTTGAAGAGGCCTGCCGCGTTCTCTGATCGCTGCGGTGAGTGGCGGAGCCGTTAGCCGCCGAGCGGGTAGCGCAGAGTTTCGGTCTTTGAAACTCTGCGGCTTCTCGGGTGTGATGCGGGAACGGCGGAGGATACATGGCTTTCTGATGACCGCGTGGGTCTTCCTGCCGGATCACTGGCACGCCATCATCTTTCCGCGCGCTCCGCTCACGATTTCAAGGGTGATGGAGTCCATTAAGA
This sequence comes from Candidatus Acidiferrales bacterium, assembly GCA_049514555.1. Lineage (GTDB taxonomy): Bacteria > Acidobacteriota > Terriglobia > Acidiferrales > UBA7541 > JBEKUY01. The sequence goes on along the minus strand of JBEKUY010000003.1, from coordinate 246,561 downwards.
TTAGGGCGACCCGGCACATCAACAAAGCTCGCGGCCAACGAGGCGTGCTATTGCAGGGGCGATTCTTCGACCGGGCGCTGCGGACGGTGAGAGAGTACAACGACAAAGTGGAGTACATTCACTGGAACCCAGAGAATGGCCGCAGAGTTTCACAGACCGAAACTCCGCGCTACCAGCTCTTCCAACGTGCGGACGTTCAAACGTGCAAACGGTCCTTTCATCCCTTGCCGCGTCCAATGCGTATTACAATGGTAGAGGTAAGCGCCATTCCGTCGGGCGAATCCGGGGGGAAGAGCCGATGCTGATCCGCAAGCCGAGCGATATTCCGCCTTCAGAAATTACGCCGAAGTCCGACTACGTCGACCGTCGCAAGTTCATCGCCGGTGCTGCTGCCCTTGGAGCAGTCGGCCTGGCCGCCAACCGCATCGCCGATCTGATTTCTCCGGCGCAAACGGTGGAAGCCGGCACAAAGCTCGAGACGGTGAAGAGCCCGCTCACGACCACCGGCGAAACTCTCACTTCGTACAAGGACATCACCACCTACAACAACTTCTACGAGTTTGGCACCGCAAAGGGCGACCCGGCCCGCAACGCGGGGCGCTTGCAGACGCGCCCGTGGGCGGTTTCGGTCGAGGGCTTGGTGAAGAAGCCGAAGACGTTCGATATCGATACGCTCCTGAAGCTGCAGCCGCAGGAGGAACGCGTTTACCGCCACCGCTGCGTCGAGGGCTGGAGCATGGTGATGCCGTGGATCGGCTATTCGCTTTCCGAGTTCATCAAGGAGTGCGAACCGCTTCGAAAAGCCAAGTACGTGCAGTTCCTCTCGCTGGCGGACCCGAAGCAGATGCCCTGGATGAGCGATTCCGCGCTCGACTGGCCGTACTCGGAAGGCCTGCGCATGGACGAGGCCATGCACCCGCTGGCGCTGCTGTGCTTCGGGTTGTATGGCGAGACGCTGCCCAATCAGGACGGCGCGCCGGTGCGCATCATCCTTCCTTGGAAATACGGTTTCAAATCGGCCAAGTCCATCGTGAAGGTTCTTTTTGTCGAGAAGCAGCCGCGCACGACGTGGAACGAACAGGCGCCGCACGAGTACGGCTTCTACTCGAATGTAAACCCGGACGTGGATCATCCGCGCTGGAGCCAGAAGACCGAGCGGCGCATCGGCGAGTCGTTCTGGAAGCAGACGCGCAAGACGCTGATGTTCAACGGCTACGGCGATCAAGTCGCCAGTTTGTACTCCGGCATGGACCTCAGGAAATACTTCTGAACGCGCGAACCCTGCCTGCGGCGGCCCCGCGTTCGACGTTTGCCCCGCCGAAGCGCGCCATTCTAGCGCTGAAAATTATCGTCTTCCTCGCATGCATGCTCCCGCTCGCGTGGCTCGTGGTTCATGGCTTCGCGAACGACCTTGGCCCCGACCCGATCGCCACCATCACCCACACCACCGGCGACTGGACGCTCCGCTTCCTCCTCGTCACGCTGGGGGTGAGCCCGGTGCGCCGGTTGAGCGGCCACTTCGCCTGGCTCATCCGCTTCCGCCGCATGCTGGGCCTCTTTGCCTTCTTCTACGGCTCGCTGCACCTGACCACATATATTTGGTTGTTCTCGAGCTTCGACGTGCACAGCATGATTGCCGACGTCTATAAGCGCCGGTTTATCACTGCGGGAATGCTTGGCTGGCTTTTAATGGTGCCCTTGGCGCTGACTTCCACGGCATGGGCTGTGCGCAAAATCGGAGGCAAGCGCTGGCAGCTCTTGCACCGTGTCATTTACATCTCGGCCATCGCGGGCGTCATCCACTATTGGTGGTTGGTCAAGCCCGGCGTACGCACTCCGCTCACCGTCACCGCCATCCTGGCCGTGCTCCTGCTGGCGCGTCTTCTGTGGATGATCATCAAGTCACGCTATAGTCCCGCGGCTCGCCCTTGAGTAATCGGACCCAATCGGTGAACATGTGGGAACCGTGCTCGCGCGAGATGTTCCGTGAAAATGATTGAAAATGACTGATTCAAGCTACGTCCACGGATATTCTGGCCGAGAGGCAACTCGACTGGCCGACCAGGCCAAGACGCTGAGCGAGCTGCTGCACCATGACACCCGCTACCCGGCGGGCAGCCGCATCCTCGAATGCGGCTGTGGGATCGGCGCCCAGACCGTTTTCCTGGCGGCCGGCAACCCGGAGGCGCAGATCGTCTCGGTTGATGTCTCGCCAGATTCCTTGGCACGAGCCAAAGCGCGGGTCCAGGCCGCCGGCCACCGAAACGTCACCTTCCGAGCGGCCAGCGTGTTCAATCTGCCCTTCGCAGAGCAGAGCTTCGACCACGTTTTCGTCTGCTTTATGCTCGAGCATCTGTCCGAACCGCTGAAGGCTCTTCGGTGTTTGTGGCAGGTTTTGCGCGCCGGCAGGTCCATCACGGTCATCGAAGGCGACCACGGCTCCTGGTTTTGCCATCCCCAGACGCAGGAAGCCGCTCGCACGGTGCAGTGCCTGATCGAGATTCAAGCGCGCCTGGGCGGCGACGCGCTGATCGGCCGGCGCATTTTTCCGTTGCTCACGGAGGCCGGTTTCGGCGAAGTGCACGTGAGCCCAAGAATGGTATATGTGGACGACAGCAAGCCGGAGCTCGTCGAAGGCTTTTCGAAAAACACCTTCATCGCCATGGTGGAAGGAGTGCGCGAACAGGCGCTTGCGCTGGGCCTGATCGACGCGGCGACTTGGGACAAGGGCATCGCCGACATGTACCGCGCTACCGAACCGGGCGGCACTTTCTGCTACACATTTTTCAAGGGCACGGGATCAAAACCAAACGGGGGCAAATCCGCGACGGCTTCTTGCGGCGCAGGTGGCGCGGCCACAGGGGACGGAGATGAAGCCAATGCACTCGGCTCGCCCTCCGGCAATGCCAGGGGGCAGTTCGGCGACAATAGGCCCAGCTTGCGCTGAATGATCTCCCGCGAATATTTCGCCATGTAGTGAACGATGGTTTCGACGCGAATCTTGATGCTACCCGCCGGCTTGGTGGAATCCAGATCGCCAAACTTGAAGAAGAGCGTTCCCGTAGCCTCGACGATCTTTTGCGTCGGCGTGTAGGTCGGCTGATCCATCCCGCATTCATAACTCGAGAGGCGAATCACGCAGGTGATCCAGGGGCAGCGCGCCGCGAGCTTGGCCCCCCACATGATCTCGTTGGTGTTGCTGCTGTAAGAGGATGTCCAGACGTCGTTGATATCGAACGGAGTCTTGATGCGTCCCGCGCGGAGATCCGGCTGGAAGAACCAGTTCATGAGGTCTAGGTCGCCTGGCAGGTATTGCAGCCACAAAATGGGGTACCCGTGCGCCTGCAATTCGCCTTCGATTTCGTGGCCGATGCCGGTATCCATGTGATAGGGACGAGCAAGCACGAGGATGCAGGGCTTCCCGTTTCGAGCGCACCACTCGAGAATTTCGCGGCTCTGCCGGCGGGCTTTCTCGGTGAACTTGTCGAGGGCTTTAAATCCCGCTTGAACGGCGCGCTCCGTTTCTTCGAGATCAAGATCGAAAACATCTTTCAACGCGCTAAACATTTGTCCGGTGACCATGTGGCGATCGCCAAGGCTGACGAATGGAGAGGCATAGGTGATGCCATTCTCCCCGAAGACATCCCGCTCTTTCAGAAAGCCGGCCTTGATATTTTCCGGCCCGGCCATCACGCGGGTGCAGGTGACGGTGTCCACCACATGACCGTGCAAGATGGAAGGCAGCGAGTGAATCATGGGGCTCAGGAGAATGTTGATCTTCTTCTTTTGTCCGAAGACCAATTCACCGTAGTGGCCGCTGATACATTTGACGGGGTAGCAGCAATCGACGGTGCCGCGTCCCTTTCCGAACTCACGGCCCTGCTCTTCGGACGTATCGGAGCTGAAGACGATATTCTCCGAGGCAATTCCGATGGCCTTCAGGAAACCCACCCAGAACTGGTGAGTCGTCCAAACATTCAGCACCTTCGGAATTCCGACGCGGATTTGCGAACGGTCTTTAGACCGCGGCGCGGCGGAACGCTTCTTGGCGAACCAAGTCGGCAACGTTAGGATAGGCACCTTTTGTTTTCTCGATCTCGGCCTTAATGACTTTCATTTCGTTCAGATCTTCGACCAGCCCCTTGGGGCAAGAATTATTGACGATGACGCGTTCCCATCCCGCAGACAGCGGAACTTTGCTCCACTCGCGCCCCTTCCCTCCCAGCAGCTCGACGTCGATAAAACTGCGCTGGCAAGTCACGGGGCACCAGTGGCAGACGGTGTCCACCGAAGTCGCCGTCTTGTAGGAGAGTTTTTCAATGGCGTCGAATCCGCGGAAATTCGTTCGTCCGCCCCTTTCCCACCAATCCAAAGCAACGAGGCCGGCCCCGATCGCGCCAGCCTCGCCGGAGTACGGGTGGACAACCACCTCGGCTTCGGGAATTTTCGAGAGGATGAAATCGACCTGCGTTTTCACGACCGCAAGGTTTTTGTGCGTCCCACCCTGCAAAATGTATTTCCTGCCAACTTGCTGAAGGTTGTTGAGGCCACCCGCGTAAATCCAAACGTTCAAGGGCAGAATGGCGCAGAGGCCCGCCAAAATTTCTTCCGCGTGCCAGCCTTTGCGTTGCTGATTGACGATGTCGCTCTGCAGGAAAACGCCGCAGCCCATGGAAAGTTGCGGCATGGCCTGCGCGCGGAAAGCGCCGTCTGCCATTTCACTCATGGGAATATTGAAGCGCTCCGCCACACCTTGGAGGAAGGCGCCATTGCCCGAGGAGCATTGAGAATTGAGGCGAAAGTCTGTGACCGCTCCGTTATTGAGGATCATGATCTTGACGTCGACACCTCCGACGTCGCAGATGCAGTCCGCATCCGGGAAGAAGTGCAAACCGGCGCTGGCGTGGGCAATGGTTTCGACGACCGGACAATCGGCGCCGAGGATCCCCTTCAGAAGATCCTTGCCGTAACCCGTGATCGCCAAACCGAGGATCTCGCCTTGGCCGACGGCTTCACGAACCTGACGGAACAGCGCCTTGGCGTCCTCGATGGGATTTCCTTTGCTGAGCGCGTAGCAGGAGAAAAGAAGGTCTTTGTCCGGAGACATACAAACGGCTTTCGCGGTGGTCGAGCCAAAATCGCAGCCGACCACAACCGGACCGAGCTTCCCGGATTCGGCAGTCATCGGCAGCGGCGCGATGTGATGCCCATTGCCATTTCCGTTGCCGCGCCCGTTCTTCTTTTCGTTGCCGTTGCCGTTCTTTCCGGCGTAGCGGGCCTTGAAGGACTCCAGCTCTTCCGGATCCTTCCAGAGACCGCCGCGTCCGATCTTTTTCTTTTCTTCGTACTGGCCTTCTTCAATCCACCAACGGAGTTTTTGCGACCCGAGATAAACGCCAACCGATTGCTGTTCCCGCAAAGCCACCTCGACGCAACCTTGGGCTGCATAGTAGAGGGCGTCGTCAGGAACGCGAATCAGCGACATTGGATCGGATCCATCCGAGAGGGCCACCTTGCGTTCTTTCCAAACCTTGCCGAGATGGTGGCGCCAGGCCTCCTGCAGTCCCTTGAAGAAAAGATTGGGACCGCCGAGCAAGAGGATTTCCGGAAGAGGCGTGTTTCCACGGGTTAGGGTGGCAAGATTCTGATAAACCACCGCTTCAAACAAGGAGGCGATAATCTCCGGCACCGGCACGCCGGCCTTCAGCAGGGTGTTGGCATCGGCCTCGGCAAAAATGCCGCACTTGCTGCTGATCTTGTGTAAGGTGTAGCCGGTGTAGCGCATTTCCGCGAGTTGCTCGGAGGAGATTTCCAGCTTTCGAGCGGTTTTTTCGATGAAGGTTCCGGTGCCGCCGGAACAGGCACTCTGCATCAGCACTTGTTTCGTTTTGTTTTGGCCGTTGCCATTGAAGAAGATCGTTTTCATGTCTTCGCCGCCGATTTCGCTGACGAAGCGCACGGAGGGGTGAAGTTTTTCGACAGCGGCGGCGACGGCGACGACTTCCTGGACGATCTTTCCGCCAACGAGAGGGGCGATGAGGCCGGCTCCCGATCCGGTGAAGAAGACAGGGTCTCGCTCGGGGGAGAGGCCGTGTTCGCTCTCGAGACGCGTCAAGAAATCCAGAATTTTCTCGGCCTGCCTGGTGTTGTGCCGTTCGTACGCCTGCGCCACCAACGCGCCGTCCGAAGAAGCGAGGACGTATTTGCAAGTCGTGCTGCCCACGTCGATCCCGCAGACCTTGCCCCCGCTTCTCGCGACCGGTGCGCCAGTCGGCGCGATGGTTCTCGCAACAATCGGATTTGCAGCAAGCGGCTGAATGCTAACCAGTCGATCGGTCCCCATGGATGGTTGGCCCCCGTTTGGTATTCGAGCTGTAAGCGTTACGCGAAGGCGATTACCCCCTCGCCAGGCCGCAATCACGCGCCAGATGCGCGACGTAGTTGGCGGCAGTGCCGGCATAGCCGAGGTGAGGCACGCGATAGGAGGCGCGCCGCACTTCGGGATGCTTCCGCTCGTACTTCTCAATCGACTCGAGCGTCAGCCCGGTTTTCTCCATGACCTGTTGAAATTCCGCGTGGGCTCGCCGCTTGGCCTCGGTGAGGATCATTTGGCATCGAGACAGGGCATGAACTTCAGAATCACCCTTCACCTCGATGGGGGCATACAGCAGGTCCGGATATTTTCCGACCACATTCGCCATGGACCCGACGGACATGGTGTTCGGCATGCACGAGTAGGGGGAAAGCTCGCAAATCATGTGCGCTTTCTTGTGGTGATAGGCATGGAGCGCTTTGCCAATCAGCATGTGCCCTTCCCCGCCCCGCAACTCGAAGTGATAGAAGGGTTCCGCCAATTCTTTGAGTTCGACTTGGTCCGGAAGTTCGTTGGGAAGATTGCCGAGGGCCTTGCGAAAACGGTTGTAGGTGCCGCGGAAGATGCGCTCGACCGTCTGCATGATCAGCGCTTGCGCACGCGGGTGCTTAATGACTTTCTTCCGGTTTTCGAGGGGGCGAATGGCCGGGTGCATCAGGTAATGCAGCCACACGGCAACAACGGGAGGAACGACTTCGGATTCCTCCTGCTCCAGCCAGCGCTTGATGTTGTAGTTGCCATCGCCTTCGTGAGTCTGTAGCCAGAATTCTCCGGTGACTTTCACCTTGGTCTTCACGCGGAGGTGGTCGACTTCGATCGCGGCCCACTTCTTGTGGACCTCGCGGAGCGCGCGCGTGAAGTAGTTGCTCATCAGATGCCAGGCGAGCGTCTTGTACTTCTTGCCCTTATCGGGCCGGTCGCGAAACACGGTATAGAGGTACTCGATGCTCTCCTTGAGAACCTTGTCCGTCTGACCGGGAACGACCTCGTACGGGCGGGTCATGTACTCCAAATCCATCAGCAGATCGCCGCAGAGGATGCCCCAGATCAAGCCGAGGCTCAGGGGCAGGTTGATGTCCAGTCCGCCTCCGTTGCTCGGTCCCTGATCCAACTCGTCTTGGGCCAGGAGGAAAAGACGGAAGTCGCGGAGACCCAATCCATCAAGCGCCATGGCATAGGACTCGTGATACTGGCCGAAGCGGCAGGGCCCGCACGCACCGGCCGTTAGAAAGACGTATTTATTGGAGACATCTTGCTTGCCATGGACGGCCACTTCCTTCTTGAGGAAATTGACCAAGCTTCCGGTGGTGAAAATGGTTGGACAGCACGCGCCGACATCAATCAATTCCTTGCCCGCGTCCAGGTCGTCGCGGGCGATGTTGGGGAGCGGTTCGGCGTTGTAGTTCATGTTGTGCATAGCGCCCTGGATCAGGCGTTCGTGCTTCCAGGTGAGGCCGCCATACAGAATCGTCACCTTGTCCCGCTCTTCCCTGGTAAAAGGCCTCGGCTTGTAAGCAGTGTAGTGATTGACGGTGGTCAACTGTTCCATACGGCTTCCCCCCTCGACTAGGTGTGTTCCGGAGCGAAGGTCACTCTGCAACTGCGGCAGAACCAGTTGGCGACAGCGACGGAAACAATCAGGAAAAGGCAGAAAGCTGCAGCCACTGAGACCAAGACCAGATTAGCCTTCGGTTCGGTAAAAGCCCCACTCCGCGACCTTGAGCCGTGTGGCTGAGAGACACGAGCAACGGCCTGGTAGTGGTAGAAGTGAATCCCCCCGGCTCAGATGATATACAAGCTGGGGCAGAATTCAAGGAACAATCGCAACGTTGTCGCAACTGGCCTGATCGCAGAGGCAGAGAGCCTTCCCTACCCATCCAGTGCTCAGGCTCAGTGTCAGGATATTGATTTCAAGGGCCTTGATTGACCGGGTTTGGGGGCGTGCACCGATGAAGGGCTACCAGCCACCATCCAGGGAATGTAAGACCTGCAACTAATTCGCAACAGGGGTATAATCCCGCGCGGGGGATTCTCAGGTCCGCGATGCATCCAGGCGAGCCAATCTACTGAAGTTTCTGCGGGCGTGGGCGGACCTGAACACCAACCGTCTTGATGAGGAGGGAACAAAATGCCAACCGATCCGCAATCAACAGGAACAGGCCAGGCCCCGGCCCTTGATCCAACCAGCCTGAGCACAGCGCTCACTGTGGACGACGTGAAGAATGTGATTGCTCAAGCGCAAGCAGGCGCGGCCGATCCCGTGACGATCGGCATGCAGATATTCAACAATCTCGGCGCTACCGTCACCGTCTCAGGGGACGTGCTGCGGCAGGCGCTGGCGGCATCGAATATCGCCACGGACGGCCCGCTATCGGCCCTGCTCGCAGCGGCTCAAAGCATCACAAAAGCCGGCAGCCAAGTGACCGTGTCCAATTCCCAGGAAATACAGACAGAGCTCAGTGGGACTTCCATCAAGTTCAAACAGCAGGTGACGTTCGAGGCCGGAACTGACGGGGGCTTCCCCACACTCAGCAACATCCAAGGGGCCCAAGCCCATAAGGTCTTCTGGCTGAACATCACGGAAATCCAGTTGCGACAAGATCAAGGGCAGAGAATCCTACACGTCGCCACGTCCGGCGGCGCCCGGGATTTTCCGTTGTCCTAGGGAACTTGACCGCGCAGGGAGCGCGAATCAGGCTCGAACTTCGGAAAGCCGCAAGGCTGGGCGGACAGAAGCTTCTGCGCGAAGCGTTGCCGGCACGTGGAGTTGAGAAGCTTCGGCACCCTGCTAGAGATCGGGGAAGGAATTGACTCGATTCAGCCAGCCGTGCAAAAACTTGGGATACTTCTGCGCCAGGCTTTCATAATAACGGATGCGTCCTTGCTTGAACTGACGATAGACTTCCACTTGGGAAAGTCCGGCGAGGGCTTGGATGGAAGCCAGTCCGATCATGCCATCCTCCACAACGCTTGCGCCCATGCCGTTCATTACGCGTTGCAGTAACTTCGTGGCGTTCGTTCCGGTATTCACGTAGCCGTCGCAGACAATGTTGGCGAGGTCCTGCAACTCGACGGCGTCGCCCCGGATTCCATCCCAGTAGCGCGCCTTGTAGATGATGCCGGCTTGTGCGTCCGTCAGACTCTTCAGATTGTCCGAAGTTGGGTCAATCCCCAGGAGCTGATGGGACCACTCGCGAAAGGTCGCCATGGTCACGCCTTTGTTCGTTTCTCCGCCCGGATCTTCCGGATCATCCACATAACCGCCCTCAAATCTCAACAGTAATGGCAGGAACAGGTCAAAATTTGCCATCTCGTATTCACCTCAGTTTCCGCCGCCGCGATTCGCACGACCCAAGCTCCGTGCCTCGGCGAGACTAGAAATAGCCGAATTTCTTTCCGGCGAAGTCAAGCACACGGGTTCCGCCGAAACCTCCGATGATGGAAAGGACAAAAACACTCACCATGTTGTGCGCGATGATGGAGTGCGTTCTAGGCAGGACGGCATATACGCTGATCCAAACGAGAACGATCGCGCCGAGGATCCCCACAAAAATCCTCCCGGCGATGGCTCCCTTGAGGGCGTCCCAGGCCGCGATTCCGCCCACGATTCCTCCAGACAGACACAGCAGGAGGACCAGCCACATGGATACTTGCACGACGATTGTCTGGTGGGCGTAACCGGGCGTCCAGATATCCAGGTTGGCCATCCCGCTCCAAGTGGGCACCAGAAAGGTGGAGGCTGCGTAACCATTTGCCGGTACGTCTTGCGAGGGCGGGTCCAGGTGCAACGAGGGGTTCGAACTGATGAAGGTGACCTGGCGCAGTTTGTTGGTTTGAACGACGCGCCCTTCGGCATCGAAGAATTGCGCGAACACAGGCTCGCAATCAATCAGCGAGAGCTTCAGAGGACTTGAACCCGGCACTCCAATGCCGTAGATCGCGGGGACGAACGATACCGTCAGATCTGTTTTCCCATCGACGGGATACTTGGGCGCGGAGGAGACGAGAGAGATCGTGGCGTCGACAGGAGAGAGCGAGGTCCAGTGCGCCTCGGCGACAATCGCCCCCTTCTTGATGACCAGGGGCTGCGAATCCAAGGTTCCGTTCGACCAAGTGAGCCAAACTCTGATGTCCGAGGACGCCGCGCCGCCCTGCGGGTCCATGTAGTAGACCTGAATGCGGGCAAAGTCCTTGCCGTCCGCCAGGATTTCGTCTTTTCCGCTCGAGTTCGTGAGCAGGAGAGCCGGAGAGGAAGACGCGGCGGCGCTTTGCGCTCCGGAGGGTTCTTGCGCGGGGACCGGCGGGGTCGCGAAGGACACCAGTTGCTCTTGCGGGCGCGCAGATACGGTCAGCAAGTGCGGACCGCGAACCGGCAGCAGATAGCGAAACGCGGTTGGTTTAATGGTCTTTTTCTTCTGCGTGTTTCCGGCGGGTCTGACAAAGACCGAGTTGCCACCGGAGAGAAGAGTGCCGTCCGTCTCGCGCACCTTCAAGCGATGCAGCCCCGGCTCCTTGGCGTCAAACGTAAACTGCACGGAACTCTGGTGAGGAGCGACAGTCACCGGGTAAGTTTGAGAATGGCCTGAAGGGCCGGTTACCGTCACTTCAACTTGGCACGGCCGATTCCACGACGCAGGCTGGTTGGCAGCATCGAGCATGGTGACCTCCACAGCAGTCTTATCGCCAACGCGCGGCGCCTGTGCGAGCGGACGCACATCAAGCTTCATGGGACGTTGGGCACCGCGCAGCGCTTGCTCGCGCAAAGGCGCGTTCACTTGGGCCTGAGTGGACCAGGGGGCGCGAGCGGCTGTATACGCAGCCGGAGATCCCCACAGAACGCAGAGCAATATCCAAGGTGAATAGGCGCAATGTTTCAAAGCGAACATGATTGCCTCCCGGCAGATCTCGGAGCGGGAAGACGGTAGGTTCCGTCGAGGGATTGCGCCGACAACGATCCGAACCTGACGCTCGGCCGAGGACTCCCAAGCCAAGCAGCCGTGTCCTGTCCGTTCTCCCCGGATGGAACTTGCTTTTGGTGCGCGACCATCGCCGCAGTCCCCCCTGCTGCGATTTGTCAAACAAGTACTTTGGCCCAGAACTGCGGTCCGCGTAGCGCCCGCGGCAGCCGACTCAGCGCGCCGAGGCCTTGGGTGGATCACCCGACATGCGGAGATTGACAATCTTGTTCAGAGCGTCAAACCAGAATGGCGCTCCCATGGCCACGGCCATCGTGCTGATCAGGACGCCGAGAATCTTCTTCAGCCAGCCGATCAAGCCAGCAGGGATTCCCCGCATCTCGGCGTGATCGGAGGTGGAGAGCTTCCAGCCGAGCGGCGGCGCGCTGGAACTGTCGTTTCGGACGACTGCTTCGATCTGAGCAATGGACGGCTTCTGGTCGGGCTGGGCCTTCGCCGCTTCCGCGGTTGCATTGTTCATGACGACGGTGCGCAGAGCTTGGTCACTCCACAGCTCCCTCGCGATCATCAGCGTGTCGCAGTTCAGAAGACAACAGAGGGCAAACCCGGCGCCGAGAATGATGATCTGCGCTTTTCGCTTGTACCAACCGCTGACCCGGGCCATCGAGTCGTCGTACCAGTTTTCGACTTTTTGCCTCGCAGCGTCCACATCGCCTTGCGCGGAATCCAACATGCCGAGAAGCGTGGTCCGCAGGCGATAATCCGGCAAAGTGCCAATGCCGCTCCGAAGGTCTTGGAGTGTCCTGGGCCGCGTCGGATCCGTGGGCGCGAGCAGATCAAAGAGTGCCAGAGCGAAGTTGCGTGAGGAGATGTAAGAGGGCTTGTTTCCGGTCTGAGCGGTGCCGGCGATGAGCGTATTTTGGAACAGCCTGGAGGTAATGGTATTGTCCGGGTCCGCGAGCATGTTGCGGATGGCGTTTTCCAGGGTCTTGGCGCGCATGCCAAACGCAGACGCGACGCCTTCCTTAATTCCGGAACAAGCGATGCTCAGCAGGAGAAAGATGAAAACAAGGCCGACGGCCACTTCGATGACCTGAGATCCAAACACGGAATCCCCCCAAAGACTTCCATCCCCCGATGGTCGTCTGCAGCGCTAACGGCTCTACATATTGCCACTTGACGTAATGTCTGGCAACGGTAGACTAGGGGCGCTTGGCCCCACGGCCGGGCACTTGCGAACGCCAGGGGGACTTTCGCGAGTCCGGCTCATCGTTCGTCGCGCGTTGTCGCGGTCGTCTAATCCTTTAGTGTGTGGGGAAGACGAAACGTTTCACGCCGTTGGTACACAACCCCCCAGGGAAGTCTGAGAACTGACGTACGGCAAAAAACGGCCGTACAGAAGAGTTGAAGTGTATCCCTTAACCGCCCGCCGTGCTGGAGAGAGGCGCACTGGGCGGGGCGGAAGCAGTTTCTGATTAGCCCGGGAGGTGCTATGTCCGCAGGACTAGACAACCTGAAACACATCGTCGTACTGATGATGGAGAACCGCTCATTCGATCACATGCTGGGAGCATTAAAGGCGCAGGACGCCCGAATCGACGGATTGACCGGCAACGAAAGCAATCCGGATACGACGGGCGCGCTGGTGAAAGTCCAGCCGCTGGCGGATTACCAGGGCCAGCTCGATCCCGATCCCGATCATCACTTCCCCGGTGTCGATCTCCAGTTGTTTGGCGGGACGCAGGGCAACGGCCGCGTCGCCAACATGCAGGGATTCGTGAAGAGCTATTACCAGCAGCAGCGAAACGTCGGGCAGTCGCAAAAAATCATGTACTACTTCACGCCGGAAAAACTGCCGGTGCTGACGAAGCTGGCTACGCAATTCGCCTTGTTCAATGGATGGTTTTGCTCCATTCCCGGGCCGACCGTCTGCAACCGGGCCTTCGCGCACTACGGCACTTCCTTCGGGCAAGTGGGGATGGACATCTTCTACTGGAAGGCGCCTCCCCTGAGTATCTACGAGCGCGTGCTGCTGGCCAAGCGCACGGCCAAGATCTACTACTACGATGGGCCAAGCTCGACGATCGAAATCGTCAATCTGCTGAAGCGCCAATCGCAGATCTTCGCCACATTCGATCAGTTCCTGGCGGACTGCCAGTCCGGCAACCTGCCGGACTACAGCTTCGTCGAGCCGAACTACAGCGACCACGACGGAGACGGGGGAGCGGAAATAGCCTCGGACCAACACCCCGACCACAACATCCAGGCGGGTGAGATCTTCATATCGCAGGTGTACAACGCGATCTTCGACAACCCGAATCTCTGGAAGAGCACGGCGCTGCTGATTACCTACGACGAGCACGGGGGAATCTACGACCACGTGGTGCCGCCGCCGTGCAAACCGGACGGCTTCGAAGCGTCGCCCCAAAACACGGGGACCGGCGCGTCGTTCAAGTTCGACCGCTTGGGTGTCAGAGTCCCGGCAATTCTGGTGTCGCCCTGGGTTCGCAAAGGCACGGTCATACCCGGGCCGTACGAGCCGGGTGGACGCACATTCGAGCACGCCTCGATTCCCAGGACCGTGACGAAGTTCATTTTGAGGGATACCGATCCGAGCACCCTGCCTGCTCAAGACGCGCAAAATTTCCTCAATGCTACGGTGCGGGAACAGGCTGCGGATACGTTTCTGGACCTGCTGACCGACCAGATGCAGCCGGACAATGACATTCCTTATTTCCATTTCAAATAGGAGACGCACAAGATGGCCAGAACAACGAACATCATCAGCATTCCCCGGCCCCCGGCCAGCGCGTTCAATAAGAATCGACCTGCCGGGACGCTCTTGCAGGCCCAGGCCGTGCATCTTCGCGAGTCGCTGATTCAGCATTTGGCGGAGGTGGTCGAAGTTTTGGCAATCCCCCTGAGCGAGATAAGAACCGAGGGCGAGGTGAGCGCCTACGCCCACAGAGTGACGGATATCCTGCATCCGCGTGGCGCGAAGCGCGCCGGGAATTGAGGGGAGGCCCTGTGCGTCTGCGAATTTCTCTTTTCATTCTTCTGCTCTTCACGATCGCCGGAACGGCGCGGGCCCAGAACGAATCCAGAGTGGGAGCTGACTTCCGCAAGGAAGGCGAAAGCCTGAAGGGTAGCTGCTCCAGTTTCAAATCCATTCTCAGTTGCGCGGAAGTGCTTTTCACAGACCAGCCCGTGCATATCGCCGTGGGCAGCATCGCTCCGCAGGATGGATTCGGCGCCGGCCTCGCGTTTGTCGAGCACTACACCCCAAATGACTCCTGGCGGCTGAGTTGGGACACCGACGCGGTGGCTTCGATGAACGGTTCCTGGCGCGCGGGTGTCTACATGAAAGCGATCTTCACCGGGTCGAAGAAAGAGACGACGACAACGGGAAGACCGACTCACCCTCAGGAATCCACGCCCACCGAATTCGAGAGACCTGTCTTCAATCTGTACGCGCAAGCAATTTCGCTGAACAAACTCGGCTTCTTCGGCCTCGGCCCCTCGACATCGGTGAGCGGACGGTCTTTCTTCGGCATGCGCGAGATCATTGTGGGCTCGGAAGTGAAATGGCCCATCGAGACGAGTTGGCCGGTTTTCAGGCAACTGCATCCGTCGCTCTACGGCGAGGCGAACGGGCGATTCGTGGCGATTCGCGCGAGCGACGGCCAGGCGAGTCCGTCAATCGAGCAGGTTTACAACGAAGCCAGCGCTCCGGGCCTGACGAGCCAGCCCGGCTTCGTGCAGTTCGGCGAGGGGATACGTTTGCAGCCGGGTTACGGCGATCATGTGAAGCTCAATTACTTCGTGCTCTTCCAGCAATTTGTTGCGCCGGGAGACTCGGCCTTCTCGTTCCGGCGGTTCACGGCCGACCTATCGCATGAGTTTCCGATTTACAGGAAAACACGGACAATACAGCCGAAGTCGTACAACGGCCCCGATGATTGTTCCAAGGACGTGGACAACCATGCGTGTCCCGGGATCTCATTGGACCGCGAGGGAACGATCGCGGTGCGCCTGTTGATTTCCGAGTCCATCGCTCCGGCGGGTCACGTGGTGCCCTTCTACTTTCAGCCGACGCTGGGCGGTTCCGACATCATGGGCAATCCGTCGCTCAGCAGTTATCAGGACTATCGCTTTCGCGCGCCGAACGTTTTCTTGTTGCAGGCCAGCTTCGAGCACTCGATTTACGGTCCGATGGGTTTCACCTGCTCCTTGGACGAGGGGAAGGTGGCGCTCGAGCGGGGCGACATCAACTTTGCGCATCTTGCCCACAGCTACTCGGCGGGGTTGACTCTGCGTGCGGGGGGCTTTCCCCAGGTGTATCTGCTCTTTTCCTGGGGAGGACACGAGGGCGATCACACGGTTGCCCAGATGAATACTTCGCTCCTGGGCGGGGCTGCGCGGCCATCCCTCTTTTGATCTAGACAGTTTTGGAGAAAGCGATGAATGCAAAACACTATCGACGTTTGTTTGCGGTGGCCATCTTTGCGGCCAGTCCCCTCATGGAATCCTGCAATCCGCCGAATCTTCCGACGGGCACGATTGAGAAGAAGTACTACGCAGCGGGACCTTGGGCCGTCACGGTCAAAAAAGCGGCTGCGTGCTGCGATTCTTCCGGAAACAGCTTCGATCTCTACTATCCGACAAACCTGGGGGCAAATGGCTTCCTGCACCCCATCCTGACCTGGGGAAACGGGACTTTTGCCGCGCCGAGCCAGTACGCCTACTTGCTCACACACATGGCCTCTTGGGGCTTCGTGGTGATCGCCACGGAAGATAAGTTCACTGGCCCAGGGCAAACCATCCTGGACGGCGCAAACTATTTGGTCAATGCGAACGGCAACTCCGCGAGCATCTTCTTCCACAAGCTCAACGTGAACCAGATTGGCGCCTTGGGGCATTCCCAGGGAGCAAGCGGAGCCATCAACGCGCTGATCAAATCGGGCGGCGCGATAAAGAGCGTCATTCCGATAGAGCTTCCGGCGCAGACGTGGTGCAGCAGTCTAATCAACTGTGTGGACACCCAGCATCTGACGTCCGGCTCGGTGTTTTTCATCGACGGTTCCACGGACCTCCTGATATCGTCTCCGACGCAACTTCCCGTCGTCACCGGTGAGCAATCGATCGGTGCTTACTACAACGCAGTGCCGGGCGGAGTCGCCAAGCTCAAAGGAACGCTGATCGGCCCCAACCACAATGACGTCCAGGGCCAACCCGACTGCTCGACAGTGCCGATCGCATGCGTGAACGGCGTTTACGGCTACCTGGGTTATCCGACCGCGTGGATGATGGACCGGCTCCAGGGCGACGGGTTCGCGCATGGCGCTTTC
Organism: Candidatus Acidiferrales bacterium; assembly: GCA_049514555.1. Taxonomy (GTDB): domain Bacteria; phylum Acidobacteriota; class Terriglobia; order Acidiferrales; family UBA7541; genus JBEKUY01. The sequence goes on along the minus strand of JBEKUY010000003.1, from coordinate 229,924 downwards.
GTCAGCGGTACGGGAGAAATGTTCTCCGAGACAAAGAACTGGGAGCTCGTGGCGAGCAACATACCGTAGGCGCTTGCCTGTGACTGCGCGGTGCGGGGGCAAATCGCGTTCTTGGCGGAAGTGTCGAAGTGAAGGTGGTGAGCCGCCCAGGAATCGAACCTGGAACCCGCAGATTAAGAGTCTGCTGCTCTACCAATTGAGCTAGCGGCCCACAGGCAGGACAAAACTAGTAGATTTTACACAGAAGCCGAAAGATTGTCGAATTGAGCGAAGTGGGAAGGCTCAGACTTAGCGCAGCAAGTCTTCGAGCTGGACGCGAGCCTCCGTCTTGGCATCGCGGTACTTCACGATGACGGCGGCGTAGAGCGAAAGTCCCCACTGCTGCCCTTCCGGCGCAGAAATGGTGCGCGCGCCGGGAACGACGACAGCCTGTTCGGGAATGATGAGGGGATCGTCGCCGCGCGCCGCGTGCACCACGCCGCGGACGAGATCGTAGACCGGGGTGGAGCGATTCAGAATCGTGCCGGTGCCGAGGACGGCGCGCTGTTTGACCACAGTCCCTTCGTAAACGCCGCAATTGCCGCCCACCATGACTCCATCTTCGATGATGACAGGAAGCGCGCCGACCGGTTCGAGAACGCCGCCAAGCTGCGCCCCCGCGGAAACGTGACACTTCTGCCCGACTTGAGCGCAGCTCCCCACCAAAGCGTGCGAGTCAATCATGGTGCCGTCGCCGACGTAGGCGCCCACGTTGATGAACATCGGCGGCATGCAGGTGACCCCGTGGCCGATGTAGCAGGCATCGCGGATGCTCGACCCGCCGGGAACGATGCGCACGCCGCTTGCGGGCGAAATGGACTTCACCGGATAGGTGGACTTATCGAAAAAGGGCTGGCGCGCCGGGTCCACCGACATGTCCACGATATGGCCCATGCGGAAGCCGAGCAGGATGCCCTTCTTGACCCAGACGTTGACCCGCCAGCCGGTCTTGGCGGAGGCGTCCGGCTCAGCGGCGCGGATTTCTCCGCGGTTCAGCGCGTCCTTGAACTGCTGAAAGACGGCGAAATGCTCGTCCGCGTAACGCGCCGGAGGATCGTCGAATAAACGTTCAATTTGCGACTGCAATGTGAGGCCTTTCGATCAGCGCGAGTGATTCGAGCACGGCCCGAATTCGCGCGAAAGTTTCCGGCCGCGGAGCCACGAGCGGCAAGCGCCAGACCGGCTCAAGAAGTCCCATGAGAGCCATCGCCGCCTTGACGGGAATCGGATTGCTCTCGGCGAAATTCACTTCCAGCAACGGCAGGAAGCGCCGATGCAACTGCCGCGCCGCGGAGAAATCATTCTTCAGACACAGGCGGACGAGACGCGTCATCTCAGCGGGGATTTCGTTGGCCGCGACGGAGATGACGCCGCGCCCGCCGAGCGCTGCGAGGGGCAGCGTGACCGCATCGTCGCCGGCAAGGACTGCGAACTGTTCGGGCACGATATTCAGGATTGCGGACATCTGTGCGATGTTCCCCGAGGCTTCTTTGATGCCAACGATATTCTCGATTTCTGCGAGACGCTTGACCGTGGCGGGCTCGAGATTGACGCCGGTGCGGCCCTGCACACTGTACAAGACGACGGGGAGCGAGACCGCGGCGGCGATAGCGCGGTAGTGCTGGTAAAGGCCCTCCTGCGTGGGCTTGTTGTAATAAGGGGTGACCGAAAGAATGCCGTCGGCGCCGAGCGCTTTGAGCTCGGAGGCAAGCTCGATGACCTCGGCGGTATTGTAGCCGCCCGCGCCGGCCAGCACGGGAACCCGGCCGCGAGCCTCTTCGATGGCGATCTCGACGACGCGCAACTGCTCCGCGCGAGTAAGCGTGGGACTCTCGCCGGTGGTACCGCAGGGAACGAGGAAATCCACACCGGCATCCAACTGCCTGCGCACCAAGCGGCGCAGGGCGGGCTCGTCGAGCGACTGGTCCTGGCGAAAGGGAGTAACCATCGCCGTTCCACATCCCGTAAACATCTTCCCCTCCTCCTTCCAATTCTCCAGCGAAGATCCCCGCGCTCGCAGGCTCACGACTCCCCGTCAGTCGAGCTCGCGAAGAATCTCTCGGAATTCAAAAAAACCTTTTTTCCCCACCAGCCAAGCGGCGGCTCGAAGCGCCCCTCGAGCAAAGCCCTCGCGGCTTCGCGCGACGTGGCGGAGCGTGATAGTGTCCGCCGAAGAATCAAACCCGATCTCGTGCGTGCCGGGATGCGCGCCGGCCCGGTTCGAGCCGAGGCTGATGTCGCGGTCGAAACCCTTCTCCTTCATTTCCTCTACCAAGCGGAGGAGCGTGCCGGAGGGCGCGTCTTTCTTGGTGGCGTGATGGATCTCCCAGCCCCATGCGCCGTAGGCCGATTCCTTTGAGAACAACGAGGCGGCGTGGCCGACGATCTCGAGGAAGAGATTCACGCCGACGGAGAAGTTGGCGCTCCAGACGAGACCCGTGCCGCTCTGCTCCACGGCAGCGCGGAGCGCGGGGAGATACTCGAACCAGCCCGTCGTGCCGACTACGGTGTTCACGCCGAGCGCGGCGAGCCGCCGTGCATTCCCAGGCGCAGCCGCCGGCGTCGAAAACTCGACGGCCACATCCACGCCCTCAAAGTTCCGGCGAGTGAGGCCTTCGCCATGGGAATTATCGTCAATGTCGAGGCGCAGGCGCGTTTCAAAGCCGTGTTCGGGCGCAAGCTGCTCGAGGAAATGGCCCATCTTGCCGTAGCCAACGATGGCCAGTCCCCGGGGCGCCGTAGATGAGTTGGTGGAAGCCATACTCTCAGCCCGTTGCCAGAAGCCGCTTCACCATCGCTGCGTAGATTTCGACGGCCTCCAGCAAATCCCGTTTGGCGATGCGCTCCTCCGCCGTGTGCGCGACGTGGATGCTGCCGGGTCCGATCAGAAACGGTTTGCCCCAGGCCTCGCCGAGAATGGGAATGTCGGTTGTGTAGGAGACCACCGTTGTCGGGTAACCATCGAGCGAAGAGAGGCGTACTGCCGGCGTATGAAGCACCTCGCGGGCCTCGGCGCGGCCCGCGCTGGCAGAGGCCACGGCTTCGCGCAACGAGGCGGCATCGCCGACGGTGCGAAACATGATTTCGGCTTGCGCGTGGTCGGCGACAACGTTGGGCGCGCGGCCGCCGGAAATCGTGCCGATATTGAGCGTGGCGGGCCCTAACACAGGATCACGCGGAAGCGGAATGCGCCGGATGTCGTGGAGCACATCGAGAAGCTTCTCGATCGCCGAGCAGCCGAGCTCGGGATAAGCCGAATGGGCCAGGCGCCCGCTGGCGATGATTTCATAGCGCAGCGCGCCCTTGGTGCCCAGTGCGATGCGGTTGTCGGTAGGCTCGCCATTGATGAGGACGCGCGAGCCGCGGGGCGATTGGGCAGCGACACAAGCGCCGGCGCTATTGCGTTCCTCACCCACAAGAAAGAGCAGCGCGAAATTGCGCGCACCCTCGGCGAGAAGCTTCTTCACGGCCATGATCATCGAGGCGAGGATGCCCTTGGCGTCGCAAGCGCCGCGGCCCCAGATGTGATCGGCGTCTTCGCGCGCGGGCAGGTGAGGCGGGACCGTATCCATGTGCGTCGAGAGCGTGACCGTGGGGCTGCCCCAAGCGGCGAAGACGTTGAAGCGCCCGGGCGCGACATCCATACGCTCGACCCCGCCCCCCGTGGCGGACGCGAGCGCGCCCAAGCGATCGATCAGGAAGCCGGCCACCCGCTCCTCATTGTTGGTGACCGACTCGATGTCGACGAGCGCGCGCGTCAGCTCGAACAATTCTGCCTGCAGTGGCACGGCCAGTTGCTTGAACCTTTCAGGGATGAAGCGGCAGGAGAAGGATTAGCCTCGAAACAGGAGCCGAGGTCCTCGCTTCTCGATAGCGCTCCACCCGCGTGTTATGCGGATGACAGTGGACAGGCCTTAGACCTGCCCCCCAATCACCACTGCGTTCAGCCACAGGGGTGATTTCGGCGGATGATACTGCAACAACCCCTTTTGCACGAGCGTCCAATGCTGCTTGGAACCGCGCGCCCGGCTAATCTGGGCATCCGCTCCTCTACCAAGAACCCGAGTATTTTGCGTGTTTACGGGCGCAGAGTCAACCATTCTGACGGAACCAGGTGCGGCTTAGGCGGAACTACTTCGAACGGAGGGCGGCGATGATCTCTTCGGCCGCCCGGCGGGCACGAGCCAAGTCGCCAGCTTCGAAGGAAATGGCGGCGACGCGCGGATGACCTCCGCCACCGTATTTTTCGGCGAGCGAGGCAAGGTTCTTCTCAAAGGGAGCGGGATTCCACGGATTCGATCCCAGAGATACCTTGGTGCGCACGGATGACGCGCTAACGCTGACGGAGTAGCTGCATTCGGGATGCAGCAGGTAGGGGATGAACTTGTTGTAGCCCTCCATGTCGAGGTCGCTTACGTCGAAGAAGACGACTCCGTCGCACGCCCTGCATCTTTCGCGCAAGACCTCAATCGAGCGCCGGTGCCTCGCAAGCAGCGGCTGGAGATGCTTGGCGACCGCGGGCAGGCGCACCATCTCGGCGAGCGGGCGGTAGGCGATTTCGGGGATGAGTCCGGCGACGAGCGTGTCTTCGGGCGCGGCCTCAATGACAAGGGCGAGCTGCGTGGCAGGCTCGGCGAGCTCGACGGCGGATTGCGGCGTGGCGTATTGGGCGCCGTCAATGATGTCTCCCCAGTGGATTAAATCGGCGAGGGGAGCGGTGTCGAAGCCGAATTTCTCGCGCGTGACCGTGGCGAGGAGCATGGTGCACGACTTGTAGTCCGGATCGTAGAACTTGTGCCCCGTCCGGTCGTGGCGGAAGTGCTCGGCATCGGCCGGGGTGAGGAAGGCACTCTGGTGATGGTCGAACCACCAGGTGACCTTCGGGGAGCTGGAGTATTTGAAGTCCACGATGACGTTCTCATCGCCGTCAAAGATGTCTTCTGCCCATGGCTGCGCGGCGCGGTGGGTCATGCCGCTAAAGTGGAATTCGGCGCTGGGCTGCATACGCTCGCGGTAGAAACGGTAGAAGAGCGCCGCCGAGGCGGCACCGTCGAAACAGTGGTTGTGGAAGCAAAGGCGGACTTTAGTCATAAAAGCGTTCAGCCGCCGCGCATACGGGCAAGCCCGGACGTCATAAGCAAAGCCAGCTAAGATGGACGGCCGCCAGGATAATGTCAAGAGGAAAGCCGGGGCGGACACGCGGTGCGCACCCTTCCGCAAGACGTTTCAGACAGACGAGTATCGGCTGAGCAACAGGATGAGATGCGGCTCGCGGCCGGGCCCCGCGCCTGGCTTTGAGTCAGCTCTTGCCGAACAGACTCTCGGCGATGTCCCCGGCGAGCGGCAGTTTGTAGCGCTCACCCTGGTAGGCTTTGACCATCAGGAGGATCCACAGGACCAGCATCAGCAAGCTGATCAAACCCAAGGCCATGCCAGCGAAGCCCAGGGAAGGCAAAGACCAGCCTCCGTAGAAAAAGCCGCCCCCGAAAGCGTACATCAGGATGATCCGAATGATATGCAGGCTGCCAAAGACGACGATGGACTGAGCAGCATGAAATTTCACAAAGGGTCTCTTGTCAATGATCAGGAAGATGATCCCAGTGATCCAGCCGAGCACGTAGCAGAGCAACCCGGCGACATTCTCTGCAAGGCCGGATGTCGGGTTGTGCGCCGGACCTGGATTCGACGGAGCAGGAGAACTTCCGCTCGCGGCAATCACCGCACCGCACTTCGGGCAGAAGGCAGTTCCATCCGTTGTTTGGGCCCCACACTTCGTGCAAAAAGCCATGGACGTCCTCCCTTGTGGAATGGAGTTGGTGGCGCGAAGAGTAACAGACCCGGCCCCTGGGCGCAATCCTGTTGAGTTCGGCCGAGGAGAAGGCGCGCCTGGCCAAACCCGCCGCGGCCATGTGTTCTATCTCCAACACATCGCTTGACTTGGATGGAGAACCCTCGTAGGCTCCCTGCCGCAAGCCATCCAAGCTGGGCAATTCAATGATTTGGATACACCTATGGAGGATACGATGGGCAAAATCAATTGGGTTCGCGTGCTTCTCGGCGGGCTGTTGGCCGGGGTCATTCTCAACATCTTCGATTGGGTCGTGAACGGCATGGTTCTTAAGCACCAATGGGAGGCTGCGATGCAGGCTCTAGGACGGCCAATGCCCAAGAGCGCCATGGCAGTTTTCGTTGTGTGCGACTTCATCCTGGGGATTGGCGCAATCTGGATCTATGCGCTGGCCCGCCCGCGCCTCGGCCCAGGGCCCAAAACGGCACTCCTGATCGGCTTGGGTTACTGGGTCTTGATCAGCGCAGTGTCAACCGCCGCCACCGGGGCGATGGGCTTGTTCCCGTGCCGGCTGCTAATCATCGGCACCGTCGCCGGCCTAGTCGCGATCCTCGTGGCCTCAGTGGCCGGCGCGTTGGTCTACAAAGAATAGTAGTCCGGGCGGGCGCACAACTGGGTTCCGCTGCACGCGGTTAGCGTACAATCAATGGGTTGACCTGTGTGCGGAAGTGGCGGAATTGGCAGACGCGTAGGACTTAGGATCCTATGGCCGAAAGGCCGTGGGGGTTCAACTCCCCCCTTCCGCACCAGCCTGTCCGGCAAGGAAAAGCTGTTCCGAGCGAGGGTCGGCGATCCTCACTGGCCCGAGACGAGGGACATCTTTCCAGACAGTCCTGTCCAAACCACCACTAATCGAAGACCACTGTCTTTTTCCCGAAGAGCAGGACGCGATTCTCGATGTGCCAGCGGACTGCGCGGGACAATACGACCTTCTCCAGGTCCTTCCCCTTCTGGACGAGGTCCTCCAGCGTGTCGCGATGTGAAATGCGCGCGACGTCCTGATCGATGATGGGGCCGTCGTCCAGCCCTTCCGTAACGTAGTGGGCCGTCGCGCCGATCAATTTCACTCCCCGCTCGAAGGCTTGCTGGTGGGGCTTCCCTCCGATGAATGCCGGCAAAAAGGAGTGATGAATATTGATGATGCGATCTGGAAAGCGGCGGATGAAATCCGGAGAAAGAATCTGCATGTAGCGGGCGAGGACGATCAGCTCGATATCGTGCTTACGGAGCAAGTCGAGCTGCTCGCGCTCAGCTTCCGTCTTGTTGTCCTTGCTGACCGGAATTGTGTGGAAGGGGACATGGTAGAACTCGGAGTGGCGCTGGGCATCGGAGTGATTGCTGATGATGAGAGGGATCTCGCAGGCGAGTTCTCCCGAGTGGTGGCGGTAAAGGAGATCAACGAGGCAATGGTCGTACTTGGACACGAAGATAGCCACGCGCTGCCGGTGGCTCGATAGGGCCAGCCGCCACTTCATCTTGAATTTCTCGGCGATTGGAGCAAACAAGCGCGGAAACTCGCCGAGGTCCATGCGGAAGCCGGCCAAATCCCATTCCACTCGGCACAAGAACAGGTCCAGTTCGGCGGCTTGATGCTGGTCGGCGTGCAGGATGTTCCCCTCGTGCCGAAAAACGAAGTCGGCCACGGCCGCGACAATCCCCCTTTGGTCCGGGCACTCGATCAGTAGCGTCGCGCTGTTCTTCAAGATCGCCCTCCGTTCCGTGTATTCTACCCGACCCGAATCCCTGCAGGCTCACTGAATTGACGGGGTAGGAGATAGGAGGATTTGAAAGCGCTCGCCGCATCCCAGACACGGGGCGACACTGGCCCAACTGGTGGGGTTTCCACAAACGAGCGGGTGACACGCGGCGGAAATGCAGCCTAAACTGGATTCGCAACACAGTGCGAGTCGAGACGACTAGGGTTGAACCGTGGGCTTTTGGGAAGGTAGTTGCTGCGCAGGGCAGCAGCAGCTTACATAGGGAGAATTAGCCCAATCTCGCACTGATTCGAAGAGCTGTTCGCTATACCAGACCTCGGGTTGCATACTCGCCACGGAGTTGAACGCGTCATGCGCGGCGCATATGTTATTGAATATGTAGGCCATGAACGCAAAACGATTAGCATTCAAATTGGATTTGCCATAGAGCCGTTGGAGGTTGTGGTAGCCCTCGTCGAGTTTCGACCATGTCGCGCGAGGCAGCTCCTGCTTCTCCTCTTTGATATTGATAGCAAGAGTACTGACAACGCGGAAATAAAGTATCGAACTCTGGGGCTCGGGCAAGCGAGCAGAAACTTCCTCCGCAAACGCCTGAATTTCACCAGGCTCGCCATACCACTGCGGCATGAGGTAATCGGCATATTGGCGATAGTAATGGTAGTAGTCGGGCTCGAAAGTCAGGGCTTGCCGGAGCAACTCGCGCATGTCGCTCTTATTCCACCCATCATGAAAGGCGACCATCTGCATAGCTTCGTACCAATAGCGATCCCGTTCTTTGAGGCGTGCGGCGGCTAAGAGGGTCTCTTTGGCCAACAAGACCCGCGCACGATAACCCTCCCACTGGGAGTCAGAAACTGTGTTGGCATAGCCATCACCACGGATGAACTGTGCGTAGTGTACGTAAACGTGTGCTAGCGTTAGACGGGCGGCGGCGGAATTCGGATAGGCAACGATCCATCTGTATATTCTGGCGAGTTGGCTTTGATAGTAAGATTCCTCCAACTGGCCATAAAACGGGGCGTGTGATACAGCATTGAAGAACCCGTTAGTTTTCCATCCGCCATCTGCAAGTAGACATCGTTCTTCGCGATTCTTCTGAGCTATTGCCTCAAGTTCGGAGAAGTTCTCCTGAACCAGCAAACTGCTGATCTGAGTATAGTAGGTCTCTGGCGTCTCGGCGGACACTGTGGACGGAACTGAACAAGGCACAGAGTGCTGTCCACGACCATACTCGTGGATCGCACGTCTGACGGCATCCATCGAGATGTCCAAGGGAGGCTCTTTCACTTGCGCAAAGCAGCTTGTTGCGACGGCTAGCCCAAGAATTCCCGACAAATAAACGACTCTGAAAGACGAGCAGACACGTTCGTAGAGCATAGGGATATGCTACCTAGAGGGGGGTGGAGAGACTACTGTACCGGGGTACTGACGAGGCGAATATGGCACCTGGGAACCATGGGCCTAGGTTGCGTCGGCGCGGCTGGTCGGCGTCTCCGAACGTAAGTGGTCGCCGCAGGGGTACCGGTGCCTGATTAACGCGGCATCACACCGCGCCGCTAGCGCATGGGCGGGCCCTCCCCCATTGCACCACAATTGTGCAAAGAGAGTTGTGATCCCCTGCGTGACCACAACAATATGTGGGTCAGGGGGGACACTTTCAAATCCTCCTATCTCCTATCTCATGACTGAATTGACGCTGGGACACGCGTCGCCTATACTGGCGTCTTAGGATTCGTGGGTGAGTTCTCACCTGTCTGGTTTCTCCCGAAAGCTCGGCTGGTTCGCCCTTGGGCATCGGGGTGCGCAACTTCCAGGGAGTGCCTTGCAGGCGCGGCCGGACAGGCGGGCCTCCTCACTGGCTGAAGAAAGGATCGGGAATGGCTGAAGAGACGTGCCGCCGCGAGTTGGAGCTGGAGATTCCGGCGGAAGAAGTGCAGAAGGCCACCGAGCGCGTGGCGAAGGAATTTGCGCGGGTGGCGCGGGTTCCAGGATTCCGCCCCGGCAAAGCGCCGGTGCAACTCATCCGGCGGCGGTTCGCGGACGAGATCAAGGGCGAGGTGGTGCAGTCACTCGTCCCCGAGCGGATCGAGAAGGCCGTGGCCGAGAACAAGCTCACGCCAGTGACGCAGCCCCAAGTCGAGCATGTGGACTTCTCCGAAAACGGCCCGTTGAAGTTCCGCGCCGTCCTCGAAGTGTTGCCTGAATTCGAGCTGAAACAGTACAAGGACCTGGAAGTTGAAGTCGAAGCGCACGCAATTACCGACGCCGACGTGGATAAGGCGCTTGAGGAGATGCGCGAGCGCGCGGCGGCGTTTGCCCCCGTCGAGGGGCGCGCGGTGGAGAACGGAGACTACGTCCAGGCGAAGCTTATCGGCACGCCAATCGGCGGCGGAGATTCGCTGCAAGCCAACAACGTGCTGTGCCACATCGGCGCGGAAGAGACCATCGAAGCGTTCAACGAGAACCTGCGCGGGGCACAGGTAGGCGAACACAAGAAGTTCGACGTCGCGTATCCGGCTGATTACCCGGACGGCAAGCTGGCCGGGAAGTCCTACCACTACTCGGTGGAGATTTTGGGGATCAAGACGAAGAAGCTTCCCGAATTGAACGACGACTTCGCCAAGGACGTGAGCGACGCAGCCACGCTCGAGGAACTGCGCCCGCGAATACGCAAGAACCTCGAGGAGGCGCGAGACGAGCATCAGAAGCAGCTCAGCCGGGACAAAATCCTGGGCGAAATCGTCCGCGCGCATGAGTTTCCCGTGCCGGAGGCAATGGTCGAACGTCAGATGGATGCGCGGCTGGAGCGGGTGGTGCGGTCGCTCGCGGCGCAAGGGGTTGATCCGCGGGCGGTGAACGTGGACTGGGTGTCGCTGCGGCGGCGCCAGCGCGAGCGCGCCGTCGAAGACGTCAAAGCGGAGCTGCTTCTCGACCGCATCGGCACCGCGGAATCCATCGAAGTCACCGAGGAAGAGGTGAGCCACGCGCTGGGCCACCTGGCCGAGCCGAGTGGCGAATCGGTAGCAGCGCTGCGCGCTCGGTTGACAAAGCAAGGCGCGCTCGATACGATGAAATCGACGCTCCGGAGTGAAAAGACTCTGGATTGGCTCTTGAAGAATTCCCGGATTCGCTCCATCGCCGCGGCAAAGTCGTGAACCGGCGAATTCCGCTCCCCAAGGCGATCTAACTTTTCCGATGAAACATTCAGACGACTCGGGCCCTTACGCCACGACGCTCATCCCCATGGTGGTCGAGCAGACCAGCCGGGGCGAACGCGCCTACGACATTTATTCGCGGCTGCTCAAAGAGCACATCATCTTTATCGGCACCCCGATTGACGATCACGTGGCCAACCTGGCCACCGCGCAGATGCTCTTCCTCCAGGCCGAGGATCCGGAAAAGGACATCCAGCTCTACATCAATTCGCCCGGCGGCTCGATTACGGCCGGACTGGCGATTTACGACACGATGCAATTCGTGAAGCCCGACGTGGTGACCACTTGCATCGGACAGGCGGCCTCGATCGCCGCGGTGCTGCTCGCGGGCGGCGCCGCCAAGAAACGCTTTTCGCTGCCGAACGCACGAATTCTGATTCACCAGCCGTGGCTTACCGGGCTGGGCGGCCAAGCGACCGACATCGACATTCACGCGAAAGAGATTCTGCGCATGCGCTCCAACATCAACACGCTGATCGCAAAGCACAGCGGCCAAGCGATCGAGAAGATCGAAAAGGATGTCGAGCGCGATTTCATCATGACGGCGGACCAGGCGAAAGAGTACGGCTTGATTGACGAGATCATTTATAAGCATCGCTAGACCTGTTCCAAAAAGTAAGTAGCGAGTTGGGGTTCTGCTTCCAGACACGGGAGGATTCGACCTAGAATACGCTGAGCGGGTGCTCCCTCCCCGCAGGGGCGTTCTTACGAGGTCGTGCCAAGGTGAAAAAGTTCAACAGCGACGAGCCGTTGCGCTGCTCTTTCTGCCATAAGACGCAGGAGCAGGTCGAGAAGCTCATCAGCTCGCCTTCGGACTACCCGCGCGCGTACATCTGCAACGAGTGCGTGGGCGTCTGCCAGACGATTCTCGAAGACGAGAAGCGCGAGCAGGCCACCGCCCCGGCGCGGCGGCTGCCGAGACCGCCGGAGATCAAGTCTTTCCTGGACAGCTACGTCATCGGGCAGGACCGCACAAAAAAGAAGCTCGCGGTGGCGGTGTACAACCATTACAAGCGGATTTTCCTGAACAAGCAGCCGGGCGAGATCGAGCTGACGAAGTCGAACATCCTGCTCATCGGGCCGACCGGCACCGGCAAGACGCTCCTCGCGCAGACGCTATCGCGCATGCTGGAAGTGCCGTTCGCCATCGTGGACGCCACGACGCTGACCGAGGCGGGCTACGTCGGCGAGGACGTGGAGAACATCATCTTGAAGCTACTGCAGAATGCCGAGGGCGATGTGCAGAAGGCCCAGCAGGGGATCATCTACATCGACGAGATCGACAAGATCTCCAAGAAAGACGAGAACCCTTCGATCACCCGCGACGTTTCCGGCGAGGGCGTCCAGCAGGCTTTGCTGAAGATTCTGGAAGGCACGATCGCCAATGTGCCGCCCCAGGGCGGGCGGAAGCATCCGCACCAGGAATTCACGCCGGTGGACACGACGAACATCCTGTTCATCTGCGGCGGAGCGTTTGTGGGGTTGGAGAAGGCGATCGAGAAGCGCGTGGGCCACCGCTCGCTCGGATTCCATACCGACAGCGCCCCGATGACGGCGCAGAAGCGCAACGTCGAGCTTCTCGAGCAGGTTCAGCCGGTGGATTTAATCCGCTACGGGCTGATCCCTGAATTCGTCGGGCGCCTGGCGGTGGTGGGCGTGATGAACGACCTCGACAAGGATGCGCTCGTGCGCATTCTGAACGAACCGAAAAACGCGCTGCTGAAGCAGTACCAGCGCTTGTTCGAGTTCGAGAACGTGCGGCTGCGCTTCACAGACGAGGCCATCGAAACCGTCGCCGAACTGGCGCTTCAGAGAAAAGTCGGGGCTCGCGGCTTGCGCATGATTCTCGAGGACCTGATGCTCGAGCTGATGTACCACTTGCCCATGCAACGCAAGATTCGCGACTTTGTCGTGACGGCGGACATGGTCCGCACGCACGAGATCAACTGGAGCCTGCTCGAGAAGGCGGGCTGAGGAAAGCGAGTTTCCGGGGGACGATCCAGGCCCATGTTCAACCGCGAAAAACAGGAATTGAAGCGCGTGCCGATGATGCCGGTGCGGGACATGGTCATTTTCCCGCAGCAGATGACGCCCTTCTTTGTGGGGCGTGAAGCCTCGGTCCGCGCGCTGGAAGCGGCGCTCGCCGGCGACAAGAAAATCTTCCTGGCCACGCAGCACGACGCCTCGGTGGACGACCCCAAGCCCGAAGAGATCTATCCGGTCGGCACGCTCGCCAATATCGTGCAGAGCGTGAAGATGCCGGACGGCAACATCAAGGTGCTGGTGGAAGGGGCGGAGCGCGCCAAGAGCGTGCAGATCACCGTGGAGGAGGGATTCTTCCGGGCAACCGTGCGCGTGCTGGCCAGCCGCGCCGAGCCGAGCCCGCAGCTCGAACAGGCGGTTCAGAAGATCACGTCGCTTTACGAACAGTACGTGAAGCTCTCGCAAACCATGAACTACGACACCATGGTTGCGGCGGCCCGCGGGGACGATCCTTCGCGGCTCTCCGACACCATCGCCGCGAATCTGCAGATCCCCGTAGAGGAAAAGCAGGAGCTGCTCGAAAACACCGATGCGGCCGAGCGCCTGCGGCGCGTGGGCGAGATCCTCGAAATCGAGCTGGAAAAGCTGAACGTGGACCGGAACATCAACTCACGCGTCAAGCGCCAGATGGAGCGCGCCCAGAAAGAGTATTACCTGAACGAAAAGCTCAAGGCCATTCAGAAGGAGCTTGGCCGGGGTGAGAAGAGCGAAATCGATGAATTGAAGAAGAAACTCGACTCCGCCGGCATGCCCAAGGATGTGCACGAGAAGGCCATCCAGGAACTGAAGCGGCTGGAGCTGATGCCGCCGATGTCGGCCGAGTCCACGGTAAGCCGCAATTACGTCGACTGGCTGCTCGCCGTGCCCTGGAAGAAGAAGTCCAAAGAGATCCGGGACATCGCGCTCGCCGAGAAAACGCTCAACGAAGAGCACTACGGGCTCGAGAAGATTAAGGAGCGCATCCTAGAGTTTTTGGCGGTGCGTCAGCTCGTCAAGAATCCCAAGGGCTCGATCCTCTGCTTTGTGGGACCGCCGGGCGTGGGCAAGACCTCGCTGGCCATGTCCATCGGTCACGCCACCGGGCGCCGCTTCGTGCGAGTTTCGCTCGGCGGCGTTCGCGATGAAGCAGAGATCCGCGGCCATCGCCGCACCTACATCGGCGCCCTGCCCGGCCAGATCATCCAGATGATGAAAAAGGCGGGCACGATGAACCCGGTGTTTGTCCTGGACGAAGTGGACAAGATGTCCATGGATTTCCGCGGAGACCCGTCGGCCGCACTGATGGAAGTGCTCGATCCGGAACTGAACCATTCGTTCGTGGACCACTACCTGGACGTCGAATACGATCTCTCGAAGGTGATGTTCATCTGCACGGCCAACGTCCTGCACACGGTTCCGCAGGCGCTGCAAGACCGGATGGAAGTCTTGCGCCTCCCGGGCTACACCGAGCAGGAAAAGCTGGAGATCGCCAAGCGCTTCCTGGTTCGCAAGACGCGCGAGGCCTGCGGGCTGTCCGAACAGAACCTCACGTTTGCCGACGGCGGCTTGATCCACATCATCCGCCATTACACGCACGAGGCCGGCGTCCGGAACCTCGAGCGTGAAATCCAGAATATCAGCCGCAAGGTCGCGCGGCAGGTGGTGAAGGACGGCAAGAGTGCGCAGGTCGAGATCACGGCGGCGAACGCCGGCGATTTCCTCGGGGTCATGAAATTCCGCGAGATCTGGGCCGAGAAACACAACGAAATCGGTTTGGCGACGGGCCTCGCGTGGACGGAGGTCGGCGGGCAGATCCTGGCGACCGAGGCCACGCTGATGGAAGGCAAGGGCCGGCTCACGCTGACCGGCAAACTGGGTGACGTGATGCAGGAATCGGCGCAAGCAGCAATGAGCTACGTGCGCTCGCGCTCAGCCAACTTCGGCTTGCGCAGGGATTTTTACCGGCACATTGATATTCACGTGCACGTCCCCGAAGGAGCGATTCCGAAGGACGGGCCCTCGGCCGGGATCACCATCGCGACGTCCATCGCCAGCGCCCTGACAAGGATCCCGGTGCGCTGCGACCTGGCCATGACCGGTGAAATCACTCTTCGCGGCAAGGTTCTGCCGATCGGCGGCGTGAAGGAGAAACTCCTGGCGGCCCACCGAATGGGCTTGTGTGTGGTCGTCCTTCCGAAGGAGAATGAGAAAGACCTCGCGGACATCCCGCAGGAGATTCTTTCCAGCATCACCATCCGGTTTGTCGAGACGATGGATGAGGTGCTGCAGATCGCGCTTGAGCGGCTGATCGAACCGGTGGCGCAGGAGCCGGTGCCTCAAGTTGCGACAGGATTCGAGGCCGAAGCCGAAGAGGACAAAGGCCTGACCAACTGAAGTATCAGCCGTTCGGCGCACAATCCCGGGGGGTCCGGCTGGCAGGACGGCTGACGGCGGTTTTTCGGGTTTGCCCATCCTGGCAGCTTGCCCAGTCCGAACTTCCGAACGGGCGCAACTCCAGACCAAGCCTGAAGTTCAGGTTCATCAACGAGCAAAAGGATAGAAGCAGATGAGCATTAGCCTAGCAGAGCTGAAAGAGAAGAACATCACCGACTTGGCGAAAATCGCCAAGGAATTGAACATTCCTGGGGCCAGCGGCATGCGCAAGCAGGAGCTGATCTTTCAGATCCTCCGCGCGCAGACGGAGAAGAACGGTCTCATCTTCTCCGAGGGCGTATTGGAATGCCTGCCCGACGGCTTCGGCTTCCTTCGCGCGCCGGAATACAACTACCTGCCCGGTCCGGACGACATCTACGTTTCGCCGTCGCAGATCCGGAAATTCGATCTGCGCACCGGCGATACCGTCTCGGGCCAAGTCCGCCCGCCGAAAGACGGCGAGCGCTATTTCGCGCTGATCAAGGTAGAAGCAGTCAACTTCGAGGACCCGGAGGTTGCGCGAAACAAAATCTTTTTCGACAACCTGACGCCGCTGTACCCGCAGGGCCGCCTCAAGATGGAAACTGCCAAGGAGAACCTGACCGGGCGGGTGCTGGACTTGCTTTGCCCCGTCGGGAAGGGCCAGCGCGGGCTGATCGTCGCGCCGCCCCGCACCGGCAAGACAATGATGCTGCAATCCATCGCGAATTCTGTCACCACGAACCATCCGGAAGTCGCCCTGATCGTCCTGTTGATTGACGAGCGGCCGGAAGAAGTCACCGACATGCAGCGGACGGTGAAAGGCGAGGTCATCAGCTCGACGTTCGATGAGCCGCCACAGCGGCACATTCAGGTGGCGGAGATGGTGCTCGAGAAGGCCAAGAGGCTGGTCGAACACAAGCGCGACGTCGTCATCCTGCTCGACTCGATCACGCGCCTCGCGCGGGCCTACAACGCGGTTACCCCGCCGTCGGGCAAGGTCCTCTCCGGCGGTATTGACGCCAACGCGCTGCAACGGCCGCGCCGGTTCTTCGCAGCCGCGCGGAACGTCGAAGAAGGCGGTTCGCTCACGATCATCGCCACGGCCCTGATCGATACCGGCAGCCGCATGGACGACGTGATCTTCGAAGAATTCAAGGGCACGGGCAACATGGAAATCAACCTGGACCGGCGCCTCGTGGACAAGCGCATTTTCCCGGCGATTGACATCAACCGTTCCGGCACGCGCAAGGAAGAGCTGCTGCTGCCCGCGGACGAACTGAACCGCGTGTGGGTGCTGCGCAAGGTGCTCAACCCGCTTTCTCCGGTGGAAGCGATGGAGCTTCTGCTCGGTCGCCTCTCGAAGACCAAGACCAACGGCGAGTTTCTGGCCTCGATGTCGAGCCCCAGCTAACCGCCCCCCTGTTCCGCTCACATCCAGGGCCCAGAGTGTCCGCCGCCAAACTCGCGGGCGGCTCACCTCGCTTGGGGTAGCGCATTCGTGAAATTCGCCATCGAAGAAGGCCGGGAATAGGCTTCGGAGGCCGGCAAGACGCCAACTATTCGTAATCCTGATGCGCTGAATCGAAGTATTGGTGTTGCCGATGGGCTGAGCTGGCCGCTAAAATGCTATGATTCAGCGGACTCGGAGAAATAGGCCGGCGTGTATGGGAGCTGGCCTCCCAGAGCGATAGGGTTGTTCAGGCTCGTCCGGAAACAAAGATGAAGGAAACATATTCACTGCCAGGCATGCCTTTGGCGCAGGGACTATACCGCCCGCAGCACGAGCACGACGGCTGCGGCATCGGCTTCGTCGCAAACATCGAGGGGCGGAAGTCACACGACATCGTCCTGAAAGGCATCCAGATCCTCATCAACCTCACGCACCGCGGCGCATGCGGTTGCGATCCCGAGACGGGTGATGGCGCGGGCGTTCTGATCCAGATTCCCCATTCCTTCTTCGAGCGGGAATGCGCGAGCCTGGGCTTTTCCTTGCCGCCGCCGGGCGAGTACGGCGTGGGCATGGTCTTCCTTCCGGTTGATCCTCACGAGCGGATCCTCTGCGAGGGCCTTCTGGAGAAGATCGCGGCGGAAGAGGGTCTTGCGGTGCTGGGGTGGCGCGACACGCCGATCAACGGCAACACGATCGGACGGCTGGCACGCAACACGCAACCATATATCGAGCAGATTTTCATCCGGCGCGCGCCAGGTATGGACCAGGACGCGCTCGAACGCAAACTTTATGTGGTGCGCAAGCGTGCGGAGGCCGCGGCCGCAGAGACGGACTTGCGGGAGAAGGGCTTCTTCTACCTTCCCTCTCTTTCCTCGCGGACGATCGTCTACAAGGGCTTGCTGCTGGCGCCGCAGATCACGCACTTCTACAAGGAATTGTCGGATCCCGAGGTGATGAGCGCGTTGTGCCTGGTCCATCAGCGCTTCTCCACCAACACGTTCCCGAGCTGGCAACTGGCCCACCCGTACCGCTACCTCTGCCACAACGGTGAAATCAACACCCTGCGAGGGAACATCAATTGGATGTACGCCCGGCAGTCCGTGCTGGCGACTCCTCTGTTCGGCGAGGACCTCAAGAACTTGCAGCCGATCATCACCGCGGGCGGCAGCGACTCCGCCATGCTCGATAACGCGGTGGAGATGCTGACGCTGACGGGCCGCAGCCTGCCGCACGTGATGTCGATGGTCATCCCCGAGGCCTGGGATCACGATCCCACCATGCCTGAAGACGTCAAAGCGTTTTATGAGTATCACGCCTCATTGATGGAGCCGTGGGATGGGCCGGCGGCCGTCGCCTTCACAGACGGGCGTGTGATCGGCGCCAAGCTCGACCGCAACGGACTGCGCCCCGGCCGGTACCTCGTCACAGCCGATGGCCACGTCATCATGGCTTCGGAAGCGGGCGTTCTTCCGGTCAAGCCTGGAGACGTGCGTATGAAGGGGCGCCTTGCGCCGGGCCGCATCCTGCTGGTGGATACGGAACAGAAGCGCTTGATCCCGGACGAGGAAGTCAAAGAGCAGCTGGCCGCGCGGCAGCCGTATGCGGAGTGGCTGAAAGAAAACCAGATCACGCTCGATCACCTTCCCGATCCCCCGCGCGTTCAGCCAACCAACCACGAAACCATCCTGATGCGCCAGCGCGCCTTCGGCTACACCGATGAGGACCTGAAAACCATCCTGCTGCCCGCGGCGATAAAGGGCGAAGAACCGGTCGGTTCGATGGGCATTGACACGCCGCTCGCCTGTCTATCCGACCAGCCCCAACTGCTGTTCAACTACTTCAAGCAGATGTTCGCCCAGGTCACCAACCCCGCGATCGATTCGATCCGCGAGAACTTGGTGATGTCGCTCAACACCTACATCGGAAGCGAAGGCAACATCCTCGAAGAGAAGGCCAAGAACTGCCACACGCTGAAGCTGCGCCATCCGATTATCTCGAATTGGCGGCTGGAGAAGCTGCGCCGGGTGAGTTGGGGCGACTTCCTGGCCAGCACCCTGCCGATGCTGTTTCCCGTGGACGGGGGCGAAGAGCAACTGGAAGAGTCGGTCGAAGCACTTTGCCGCCGCGCGTCACTGGCGATCAAATCCGGCTATACGCTGCTGATTCTTTCCGACCGCGGCGTCGATAAAGAGTATGCCCCGATCCCCAGCCTGCTGGCGCTCTCGGCGGTGCACAACCATCTGATCCGCGAGGAGACCCGCAATCAGGTGGCCCTGATCGTGGAGTCCGGCGAACCCCGCGAGGTGATGCACTTCGCGTTGCTCCTGGGATACGGCGCGAGCGCTGTGAACCCCTACCTCGCGATCGAGACGCTCGAGGACATGTTTCGGGATGGCGCCTTCCCGCCTGAATACACCTGGGACAAGATTTTCAAGAGCTACATGAAGGCAACGGACAAGGGGCTCTTGAAAACTTTCTCCAAGATGGGGATTTCCACCCTGCAGAGTTACCAGGGCGCTCAGATCTTTGAAGCCATCGGGCTGAAGCGCTCGCTCGTCGAGCGCTACTTTACCGGCACCGCCTCGCGGATCGACGGCGTGGGGATCGAGGTGCTGGCGCGCGAAGCGCTCATGAAGCACCAGTTTGCCATGCAGACGCCCAGCGAGTCCGACACGGAACTGCGCATCGGCGGCGAATACCAATACCGGGTGCGCGGCGAGCGGCATCTGCTGAATCCGCTGACCGTGAGCAAGCTTCAACACGCCGTGCGGCAGTCGAAGTTCGAGACCTTTCAGGAGTTCGCCGGGATCGTCAACCAGCAGAACCGCGATCTCCAGATGTTGCGCGGCATGGTCGATTTCAAGCCGCTGGGACCGCCGATTCCTCTGGAGCAAGTCGAGCCCGCTTCCGAGATCGTGAAGCGCTTCACGACCGGAGCGATGTCCTTCGGCTCCATCAGCAAAGAAGCGCACGAAACGCTGGCCATCGCCATGAATCGCATCGGCGGAAAATCCAACACCGGCGAAGGCGGCGAAGACGAAGAACGTTTCCAGCGCGACCCGAACGGCAATCTGCGCCGCAGTGCCATCAAACAAGTGGCTTCGGCCCGTTTTGGCGTCACCATCAACTACCTGGTGAACGCGGACGACCTGCAAATCAAGATCGCGCAGGGCGCCAAGCCCGGCGAAGGCGGCCAGTTGCCGGGCCATAAAGTGGACGAGATCATCGCGCGCGTGCGCCACTCCATCCCCGGAGTGGGCTTGATATCGCCGCCGCCTCACCATGACATCTATTCGATCGAGGACTTGGCGCAGCTTATCTACGACCTCAAGAATGCCAATCCCCGGGCACGGATTTCGGTGAAGCTCGTGGCTGAGGTCGGTGTGGGCACGGTGGCGGCCGGCGTGGCCAAGGCCCATGCCGACGTCATCCTCATTAGCGGATACGATGGCGGGACCGGCGCCTCACCGATCAGCTCCATTCGGCATGCAGGTATTCCCTGGGAGCTCGGGCTCTCGGAGACTCAGCAGGTCCTGGTGATGAACGATCTGCGCAGCCGCGTGCGCCTCCAGGTGGACGGCAAACTGCAAACCGGCCGGGACGTCGCTGTCGCCGCGCTGCTGGGGGCTGAAGAGTTTGGGTTTTCGACTGCTCCACTCATCTCGATGGGCTGCATCATGATGCGCAAGTGCCATCTGAACACCTGTCCCGTGGGCGTCGCGACGCAGGACCCCGATCTCCGCAAGAAGTTCCAGGGCCAGCCGGAACACGTGGTGAACTACTTCTTCTTCGTCGCCGAAGATCTGCGGAGAATCATGGCGGAGCTCGGGTTTCGGACAGTGGACGAGATGGTTGGCCGGGTGGATTGCCTGGTTCAGCGCAAGGACGTCTCCCACTGGAAGGCCAAGGGGATCGATCTCTCCTCGGTGTTGTACAACCCGCCGATGCCGAGCCATGTGGGGCGGCGCCGCACGCAGGCGCAGGATCATGGACTGGAAAGGGCCTTCGATCTCAAGCTGATCAAACACGCCGAGGACGCGCTTGAGCATCGCACGCCAGTCTCCATTAAGTTGGCTATCCGCAACGTCCACCGCACTGCGGGCACCATGCTAAGTGGCGAGATTGCCCGCCGGTATGGGTCTGCCGGCCTGCCGGACGACACGATTCGCGTTCAGCTCACCGGCTGCGCCGGGCAAAGCTTCGGGGCGTTCCTGTCGAAGGGTGTGACCCTCACCCTTGAGGGAGAGGCAAACGACTACGTCGGCAAGGGGCTCTCCGGCGGCAAGCTGATCATCTATCCGCCGCGCGAGTCCGTATTCGTGGCGGAAGAGAACATCCTGATCGGGAACGTGTGCCTCTACGGGGCGACGAGCGGTGAGGCGTACTTCAACGGCATGGCGGGCGAGCGCTTCGCCGTGCGCAATTCCGGCGCCACGGCGGTCGTGGAGGGCGTCGGCGACCACGGGTGCGAGTACATGACCAAAGGACTGGTCGTGGTTCTGGGCCGGACCGGCAGAAACTTCGCCGCCGGGATGACGGGCGGCATCGCTTTCGTGTTGGACCAGGCCGGGGACTTCGCCACGATCCGCTGCAATCCGAGCGATGTGGACCTGGAGCCGGTCGCAGACAGGCAAGATATTGAAACCCTGCACACGTTGATTGCGCGCCAAAGCGAGTACACCGGAAGCCCGCAGGCGAAGTGGGTTCTCCAAAATTGGGAGGCGACACTCCCGAAATTTATCAAAGTGTTTCCGCACGAGTACAAGCGTGTTCTCGGCATTCCGCGGGTTCCGGCGGGTGTGCTGCTCGCGCAGGCAGGGCCGTTGACGCCGCGGCAGGCGGTCCATGGGTAAAGTCACCGGTTTCAAGGAATACACCCGGGAGATGCCTACGCGGCGCCCCGTCGCGGAACGCGTCAACGATTACTTCGAGGTCTATCAGCCGTTCCCGGAAGAGAAGCTGTGCACGCAAGCGGCGCGCTGCATGGACTGCGGCGTGCCTTTCTGCCACACGGGCTGCCCGGTGAATAACGTCATTCCCGACTGGAACGACCTGGTTTACCGCGATCATTGGAAGGAAGCGATTCGCATTCTGCATGCCACGAACAACTTTCCGGAGTTCACCGGACGCATTTGCCCAGCCCCGTGTGAAGCGGCCTGCGTGCTGGGCATTAATGAGCCGCCGGTCACGATCAAGGTGATCGAAAAGACGATCGTCGAGCGCGCCTGGCAGGAGGGGTGGATCAAGCCCGAACCGCCCGAGGCGCGCACCGTCAAGCGCGTGGCGGTGGTGGGCTCGGGGCCTGCTGGCCTCGCGGCCGCACAGCAATTGAATCGGGCAGGCCATGCAGTGACGGTGTTTGAAAAGGCGGACCGCGTCGGCGGCCTGCTCCGCTACGGCATCCCGGACTTCAAGCTGGAAAAGCACGTCCTCGACCGGCGGCTCGAACAGATGACCGCCGAGGGTGTTCGTTTCCAGACACGGGCCCACGTGGGCGGAAACGTGCCGGCGGAAGACCTTCGCAAGGAGTTTGACGTAGTCCTGTTGGCGGGAGGCTCGGAAAGCCCTCGCGATTTGAAAGTGCCCGGGCGCGAACTCAAGGGTATCCACTTCGCTATGGAGTTTTTGCCGCAGCAGAACAAAAGGAACGCGGGAGACACGGTGCCGGACTCGATCCTCGCGACCGGCAAGCGCGTGGTGATCATCGGCGGCGGCGACACCGGCGCAGATTGCCTGGGCACTTGTCATCGGCAAAAAGCGCGGTCGGTGCACCAATTCGAGATCATGCCCATGCCGCCGCAAGACCGCGCCCCGAGCACGCCGTGGCCGTTGTGGCCGCTACAATTGCGGATCGAGAGCGCGCACGAGGAAGGTGGACTGCGGGATTGGGCTGTCGCGACGGCGAGCTTCACCGGCGATGAGGACGGCAACGTAAAGCAGCTCCATGCCATTCGCGTTGGTCCCCCGCCCAAATTCGAGCCCGTCCCGGGAACCGAATTCACGATCGATGCGGATCTTGTTCTGCTCGCCTTGGGCTTCACCGGCCCGGTAAAGCAGGGCATGGTCGAACAGCTCGGCGTGAAACTCGATGAGCGCGGCAATATCGCCACCGGTGCGGATTACATGAGTTCTATTCCCGGCGTCTTTGCGGCCGGCGACATGCGCCGGGGGCAGTCTTTGGTCGTGTGGGCAATTTCGGAAGGCCGCAAAGCAGCACAGTCGGTGGACGAATACCTGATGGGGAGCACCCGCCTGAAGTAGTTGTCAACGAGCAGGCGCCTGGTTTCGGACGGACACGGCTTGCTTCACGATTCCTAAAGGCCGGCGTGGCCCGGCAGCACTCTCTGCGCTTCAATCCAGATCTTGATACGCGCTTCGAGAACGCCGAGCGGCAGCGCACCCTCGGCCAGAACGGCATCGTGAAAAGCGCGCACGTTGAATCGCGTTCCGAGTTTGGTTTCGGCTTCGCGGCGCAGCTCGCGGATCCTCATCTGCCCCACCTTGTAAGCCAGCGCCTGGCCCGGCCAGACAATGTACCGGTCCACTTCGACGATGATGTCCTGGTCGGTTTTCCCAGTGTTCTCGCGGAAGAAATCGATGGCCTGCTGGCGGCTCCAACCCATCGAGTGCATGCCGGTGTCCACTACCAGCCGCGCCGCGCGCCACATCTCGTAGGTCAACTGGCCGAACTTCGCGTACGGATCCTTGTAGAAACCGAGTTCCTCGCCCAGGCTTTCCGCGTACAGCGCCCAGCCTTCGACAAACGAGGAATAGCCGACGTGCTTGCGAAATTCCGGCGCGTTCTCGAGTTCCTGCGCCAGCGAAATTTGCAGGTGGTGTCCGGGCACGGCCTCGTGCATCGTGAGCGCCTCCATCTCCCATTTCGGCCGCGCCTTCAAGTCGTACGTATTCACGAAGTAGTGCCCGGCGCGGCCTGCCTCCGGCGAGCCGGGCTCGTAGTAGGCGGTGGTCTGCGACGGCGCTTTGAACGCCGGCACCGGCTCCACGCCGTAGGGCAGTCGCGGCAGCTTCCCGAAAAGGCGCGGCAGCTCGGGATCGATGCGCTTTGCGAGAATGCGGTAGCCGTTCACCAAGCCTTCCTCATCGGTGTAGTAGAACCGCGGATCGGTCCGCAAAAATTCCGTGAACTGCTGGAAGCTGCCTTTGAATCCGGTGGAGGCGATCAGCTTGTCCATCTCCGCGCGGATGCGCTTCACCTCCGCAAGGCCGACCTCGTGAATTTGCCATGGCGTAAGGTCCGTGGTCGTCTGCCAGCGGACGTGGAAGACGTAGGCCGCCGGGCCATCGGGCAGTGCGGCGGCGGCAATCGTCTCGCGGCACGCCGGAATGTATCTCAGCGCGAGGTATTCGCGGAGGCGGCGAAATGCCGGGCCAACATTCACCGCGTAAATGGTCTTCGCTTTCTCGGTCAGCCGGTCGCGTTCCGCCTGCGGGATGCTCCTCGGCCATTCACGGAAAGCTCGGAGTAATGGGCTCGCGAGCGCATCGGCTGGAGCTAGATCATCAATCTGCTTTGGGACGCCGCGGAGCGTGATCTTGGGAGGCGTCTTACCCCGCTTGAGACCCGCTTCGAGCAGGGCCTGCTGCTGCGCGACCGCATCCGGCAGAGCTGCGAGGCGCGCGAGCAGGTCTTCGTAATCGGTTACCGTCTGCCGCGGCATGACGGCGAGCGTTTGCTCCGCGTCCTGCTGAATGCCTTCGATCTGGTTGACCGGCATCGCCAAGCTGTGTGGCACGACATCGCGAAACGGAAGCGGGTCGTCGTCGAATTGCAGGCCTTCCACCGCCGTACCGAGCAGTTCCGCGTAGAGATCGAAGTTCAGTTGTTCGCTCGCCGGCAGGCTTGCGCGTGAGAACGTCTCGAGCTTCGCGAGGCTCTCGCGCAGATGCTGCTTCCGCTCGTCGATGCCGGCGGAAGAATCGTCTCTCCAGCGGCGGTTTTGCCCGGGGAATCCCACGGCCGTCGCCATTTCCGGATACTCCGTCATCCAACGCCGCCAGTCTTCGTCGAGATAGGCGCGAAAACGCCGTGCTTCGACAGCTTGGGTCTCGCTCGTTGCACCGCTTCCCTGAGCCATGGCCCTCCCCGGCACCAGCAAGATGATCCAACCGAGCCCCAACATTGCCCATCCGGACAACTTCATTTTCGTTCCCCCTCGGTTGGCCCGGCGGATTGGTTCTCGCGCTCTCGGGCAAGCAGCACGATGGCTCGCGCGGTTTCCTCCACTTCCATAGCCGTGTCGTCCACGAACACTGCGTCGGCGGCGCGAACCAGCGGCGAGACCGTGCGCTCGCGGTCCCGCCGGTCGCGCCCGCGCACTTCTTCGATGATCTCGTCGAGCGCGCGTTTGTCGCCCTTCGACTGGTATTCCTTCCAACGGCGCTCGGCGCGCACTTCGAGTGAAGCGTCGAGGAAGATCTTCAGTTCGGCGTTGGGAAAGACAACGGTGCCGATGTCGCGTCCCTCCATCACGACGCCGCCCTCGGCGCCGGCGCGCTGCTGTTGAACCACGAGAGGAGCACGCACGCGCCCCAGAACAGCCAAACGGGAGGCAGCTTGTCCAACCTCCGCGCTGCGAATGGCAGCCGTCACGTTTCTGCCGTCCACACTTGCCCGGCAAGTGTAGCCGGCGGCCACATCCTCAGCGGGCTGCGGCCCGAGACGAATGTCCGTCGCTCGCGCCAAAGCTTCCAGCCGAGCCTCGTCATCGAGCGGCGTGCCGCACTCGAGAGCCTTCCAAGCCAGCGCACGGTACATGGCGCCGCTATCGAGATAGGTGTAGCCGAGCAATTCGGCCACACGGCGGGCCACGGTGCTCTTCCCCGAGCCCACCGGCCCATCAATCGCAATGATCAGTTTTCGCATGAATTTCGGCGCGCGGGCATTGGCGACGGTCAAAATCCCATGATGTTGTAACCGCAATCCACGTAAATCACGTCGCCGGTGATTCCCGAGCCGGCGTCGGAAAGCAAAAAGGCCGCAGTCGCGCCGACTTCGCCCGGATCGGTATTCCGTTTGAGCGGGGCGCGCTCGGCATGGACTTTGAGCATCTCTCCGAGCCCCGAGACTCCTCGCGCGGCAAGCGTCCTGATCGGCCCGGCGGAAATTGCGTTCACGCGGATGTTCTTCGGGCCCAGGTCGTTGGCCAAATACCGCACGGTCGCTTCGAGCCCCGCCTTGGCCACGCCCATCACGTTGTAATGCGGCACGACCTTCGTCGAGCCGTAGAACGTCAGTGTAACGATGCTTCCGCCCTCGGCCATGAGCGGCGCCGCGGCTCGCGCCAGCGCCACCAGCGAATAGACGCTGACGTCGTGCGCGATGCGAAAGCCTTCGCGCGTGGTGTTGATAAAGTCGCCCTTCAAATCTTCAGCGGGCGCGAAGGCCACGCTGTGCACCAGCCCGTGCAATACGCCATAGCGCGCCTTCAGACACTCGAATAATCGCGCAATCTCATCGTCGTGGCTCACGTCGCAGCGAAATCCTTCAGCCCCGGCCAGCCCCGCGATGAGCTCCTTTGCTTCTAGCTCCAGTCTTTCATTCTGGTAAGCGATCGCGAGCTGCCACCCCTCCTGTTGCAGCCGCTGCGCGATGGCCCAGGCGATGCTTCTCTTGTTCGCCAGGCCAAA
Source organism: Candidatus Acidiferrales bacterium (assembly GCA_049514555.1). Taxonomy (GTDB): domain Bacteria; phylum Acidobacteriota; class Terriglobia; order Acidiferrales; family UBA7541; genus JBEKUY01. Next base: position 203,566 of record JBEKUY010000003.1, on the reverse strand, counting down.
CACGACCGCCGTTCGCTTGCCGTCCGCCATCCACACTCTCCCTCTTCCCCGGAACTATACGCGCTTGAAAGCCTTCTCAATTTCCCGCACCGAATATCGCAGCACCACCGGCCGCCCGTGAGGGCAGCTCATCGGACAATCCGTCTTGGCCAGTTCGCCGAGCAGCCATTCCATTTTTGTGCGATCGAGCGGCATGTTCACTTTGATGGCCGCATGGCACGCGGTCGAAGCGGCGATTTTCGCTTGCAGCGTATCAATGGAGATCGCTGCGTTCTCACGCTCGATGCCATCGAGAATCTCGATGACGAGCTTTTCCGCGTCGCTGGTCTCGATACCCGCGGGAACGGCCTGAATCGCTACGCTGCGCGGTCCCATGGGCTCGACCTCGAAGCCGTTTTCGCGCATCTCTTCAGCGATACGCTCGAAGATGACGATCTGGCGGGGCGCCAGCTCCACGACGATCGGCATCAACAGGCGCTGCCCTTCCACATGTCCGAAGCGCCGCGCTGCCAAGTGCTGCTCGAAGAGCACGCGCTCGTGCGCGACATGCTGGTCGATGATCCACAATCCCTGGCCGTTCACGGCGACGATGAAGCTCGAACTGACCTGTCCTAGCGGCTTGAGATCGGCAATTTCTTCGGGGCGCGGAAGCGTCGCCGGGGCGTCGGCAGACGCACCGGGCAATTCCGCTCGCCAACCTTCGCCAGTGCCGGTGATTGCCGCTGCTGGAAGCATCGCATCGGACGGAAGGCCGGACTCAAATGCGAAGCGCTGCGCCAGGGGCTGCAGCGGCGCCGTCGTGAGGTCGAATCCGCCGTCGGAACCCGCCGCTGCAATCTCCTCGAGCGGAGTGGACGGCGGAATCACGGCGTGAGGCACGCCGGTCACTCCGTTCGCCGGACCAGCGGCCATGCCCGCGGCAGACGCTTGCGGCGCGGCCTTTGCCGCCGCGAAACTCGCGATCGGCCGCACGCGCGTCAGCGCCTGGCGGATAGCGTCGCGCGTGAAGTCATGAACAAACTGCGGATGGCGGAAGCGCACCTCGATCTTTGCCGGGTGGACGTTTACGTCCACCTCCTGATAGGGAATTTCCAGAAAGAGCAGCACGGCCGGAAAAACGTTGGGCGGCATGACGTTGCGATACGCTTCGTGAATCGCGTGCAGCAGGAGACGATCGCGCACCAGACGCCGGTTCACAAAAACGTAGATGCCGTTGCGGTTCGGCCGCTGCACTTCGGGGCGCGACGTGAAACCGCTGATCCCGAGCGCGTTCGCTTCATCCCCTGCTTCGAGCTCGGGCTCGGTGATGGCGGCGCGCACGGCCGCCCTGATTTCCGGAATCTCGACCAGTTCGCCGAGCGCTTGGCGTCCGAAAACTTGATAGACGCGGTCGGCGAGCTGTTCCACCGGCGCGCAGTTCAGAATTTCTTGCGTGGGCGTTTTCAGGAGGAATTGCCTGCCCGGGTTGGCGAGCGCGTAGTGCGTCACGAGCGAAGCGATGTGGCCGAGCTCGGTGGTGTCCGATTTGAGAAATTTCCTTCGCGCAGGCACACAGTAGAAGAGGTCCGAGGCGCTGATCGTGGTGCCCACCGGCGCTGCCGCGGGCTTCACGCTGAGGAGTTTTCCTCCGGCGAACTCGATGCGCGTGCCTTCCGCTTCTTCCTCGCTGCGCGTTTCCAGGATCAGCCGCGAGACCGCGGCAATCGAGGGCAGCGCTTCGCCGCGGAAGCCGAGCGTCGAAATCGAGAGAAGGTCGTCCACCGTGCGCAGTTTGCTCGTGGAATGCCGCTCGAAGGCCAGCAACGCGTCGTCGTGCGTCATCCCGTGCCCGTCATCGATCACCCGGATAAGGCGCCTGCCGCCCGCTTCGACTTCCACGCGCACGCTGCGCGCGCCCGCATCCAGCGCGTTCTCGAGCAGTTCCTTGACGACGGATGCGGGGCGTTCGACCACCTCGCCCGCGGCGATTTTGTTCGCCACCGCCTCCGTCAATATGCGTATCCTGCTCATTCCTGCCCTGCCCGTTGCGGGCTCGTGTCAAACCATCCCATCGAGGCGCCAAGAGTTCTTCCGTCAGAAGGTCCGAGCTTCATCTCCAATCGCTTTTCCTGTTGGGTCGCTTCACTAGAAAGCCGACTCCCCACATCGAAAGGGCCAGCACTCCGATCGAAGGGAGCAACGCCAAGGGCCAGGCCAAGAACAAGAAGAAGAACACAATAACCAGTAAAGCCAGCAACGATCCCCCAACGGCAGCGATATCGGGCCAATCCAACCTCCGTCTGTAGCTGCCGAAAGCGGTGTACGCGAGCATTACTCCAAGCACTGCCAAAAACGCAACACAGAAAACCGCGACCCAGAACATCATTTTGCTGCCTTGTTCCTCGACGTAATCGCAATCCCCAGCTCATCCAGTTGGTACGTGTCCACTTCGCTCGGCGACTCCGCCATCAAATCCTGCGCTGCGGTGGTCTTAGCGAAGGCGATGACTTCGCGGATGGACTTTTCGCCCGCAAGAAGCATCACAATGCGATCGAGACCGAGCGCAATGCCCCCGTGAGGCGGCGTCCCATAGGTGAGCGCGTCCAGAAAGAAACCGAACCGCTGCCGGAGCTGTTCTTCACTCAAACCGAGCGCGCGGAACAGGCGCTCCTGCACATCCTGCCGATGTATCCGTATGCTGCCCGAGCCCAACTCGACGCCGTTCAGCACCAGGTCGTAGCCCTTCGAGCGCACCTCCCACGGCGCCATTTCCAGCTTGTCGAGGTCCTCCTCGACGATGCCGGTGAACGGGTGCTGCGCGCTCACCCACTTCTTCTCCGTATCGCTCCACTCGAACAGCGGAAAGCCGGTGAGCCAGACGAATTTCAAGTGGGTTTTGTCAATCACGCCGAGTTGTTCGCCAAGCTGCAGCCGGAGCTGCCCGGCGATGAGCGCGGCGGCTTCGGTGCCTCTGATCTGCTCCTTGGCCGACACGGCCACGACCAGGTCGCCGGGCTTCGCGCCGCATTCCCCGGCCAGTTTCCAGACATTCTCCGCACCGATGAGTTTCTCTACCGTGGACATTGTTCCTTCGGCTGCCACCTTCACAAAGTACGCGCCGCGTGCGCCCAGTGATTTGGCCTTTTCCGAGATCTCATCGAGCTGCTTGCGCGAAAACGCCGCCGCTCCCGGCGCGGCAAATCCGAACACGCCGCCTTCAATCTGCAGCTTCGTGCGCGCCTCGGCGGGGAAACACTCCGTCACGTCGTGCAGTTCCATGCCAAAGCGCAAATCGGGCTTGTCGCTGCCGTAGCGTTGCACCGCGTCCTTATGCAACATGTGCGGAAACGGCGCCGCGGTCTTGACGCCTGCCACCGCGCAAGCGCGCACCATCACCTTCTCGATGACGTGAAAAACATCTTCCTGCCGCGGGAAGGACATCTCCACGTCGAGCTGGGTGAACTCCGGCTGGCGATCCGCGCGGAGGTCTTCATCGCGGAAGCACTTCACGATTTGGAAGTAGCGGTCGAGACCGGCGATCATCAGGATCTGTTTGAAGATCTGCGGCGACTGCGGCAGCGCGTAGAACTGCCCGTGATGGATGCGGCTGGGAACAAGATAATCGCGCGCGCCCTCGGGCGTCGAACGCGTGAGCACGGGCGTCTCGACTTCGATAAAGCCGAGCTCGTCCATGGTCTTACGGATCTCCAGAAAAATCTTGTGGCGCAGCGCCAGATTGCGGTGCGGCTTCGGCCGCCGCAGATCGAGGTAGCGGTGACGCAGACGCGTCTCTTCACTGGCGTTGACCTCCTCCTCGATGCCGAACGGCGGCGTCTTGGCCGTGTTGAGAATGAGCAGACGGGTGGCGACCACCTCGACTTCGCCGGTCGCGAGTTCCGGATTGGCCTTCTGCCTCTTGACGACGTGGCCTTCGACCGCGACCACGTACTCGGCCCGCGCCTGCTCCGCCTTCCCGTGCGCTTCCGGCTGCGTCTCCTTGTTGAAAACGACCTGGACGATTCCGGCGCGGTCGCGCAGGTCGAGAAAGAGCAGGTTCCCCAGGTCGCGCCAGCGATGGACCCACCCCATCAAGACAACTTCACGACCCTCATCGCCCGCGCGCAGCTCGCCGCAGTAATGCGTCCGCTTTAGATTGCCCAAGAAATCAAGCACGTTCCCTTCCTTTTCCCTGCTGTGTCATTCCGAGCGAAGAATCCCCCTTCAGTCTCATTCACCGTCGCCCCAACACCGCGAGCAACTCCTGCTGGCTCATTTTCTTCTGCGTCCCATCCGCGAGAGTTTTGACGGTCCACTGCCCGCTGGCCACTTCATCCTCGCCCAGGATGAGCGCAAACCGCGCGCCGAGCTTATCGGCCTGACCCAGAGCCTTGCCGAATTTCTGCGCGGCCGGGGGAAGTTCGACCGACACCCCTGCGTTTCGCAGCGTTCGCGCGGCGCGCACGGCCGTCGCATAGGCTGCTTCGCCCATCCAAGCGATGAACACGTCAAGCCCCCGCTCCGCTTTCCCCTGGCCACTTTCCTGGAGCGAAAGAATGAGCCGGTCTTCGCCGATGGCGAAGCCGATGCCCTTCGTCGGCGGCCCACCGAGCAGCTCGACCAGTCCATCGTAGCGTCCGCCGCCGCAGACGGCGTTCTGCGAACCCAGCCCCGGCGCGGTAATCTCAAACGTCGTGCGCATGTAGTAGTCGAGCCCGCGGACGAGGCGCCAGTTCTCTTGATACGCGATTTTCCGCAGCGCCAGTTCGCGCTTCACGTCCGCGTAGTTCTTCGCGCACTCTAGGCACAAATGCTCAGCAATCCTCGGCAACTTCTCGATGATGGATTGCTCGCTTTCGAGCTTTGAGTCGAGGACGCGCAACGGATTCGTCTCGATTCGCCGCTGGCTGTCCGCGCCGAGTCTTCCCTGTACTATTCGCAATTCCGCGCGCAGCAGCTCGACGTACTTTGCCCGGCAGTCTTTGCAGCCGATGGAATTGACGTAGAGCGTCGCGCCATCCAATCCCACTTTCGCGAAAAACACCATCAGCATTTCAATCACTTCGGCGTCCACCGCCGGAGCATCGCTCCCGCCCAACACCTCTGCGCCAATCTGATAGAACTGCCGGTAGCGGCCCTTCTGCGGCCGTTCCCGCCGGAACATGGGTCCCGTGTAGTACAGCTTCACGGGCTGCGGCAGCGTCTGCATCCCATGCTCGATGTACGCCCGGCACACACTCGCCGTTGCCTCCGGCCGCAGGCTCACGCCAGTTTCATCGCGATCCTGAAACGAATACATCTCTTTGGAAACGACATCCGTATCTGCACCGATCGACCGGGCAAACAGCTCGGTCTGCTCGAAAACTGGCAAGCGGATTTCGCCGTAGCCGTACGTCCCAAATACCTCGCGGGCGGTCTGCTCGACGCGGTTCCACAGCTCCGTCTCGGGCGGCTGAATATCACGCACGCCCTTAATGGCTTGGAATTTGCGCGCCTTTTCGTGCGTCTTGCTTACGCCCTCGCTCACTCGGCTGGCTCCTCGCGATAGATATTCTTATACGCGACGTAATTCCGCGCGTAACGGTCAATCGTCTCTTGTTCAACGGCCGTGAGCACCCTTTTCACCTCTCCAGGGTTGCCGACGACGAGGCTCCCCGGCGGGATCTCCGTGTTCTCACGGATCAGCGTGCCCGCCGCGACGATGCTGCCGGCGCCGATCCTCACTCCGTTGAGAACGATCGAGCCCATGCCGATGAGGCATTGCGACTCGATCGTGCAGCCGTGGAGCGTGACCGAATGCCCGACGGTGACGTCGTCGCCCAGCACGAGCGGGTGAGTCTCGCGCATGACGTGCAGAATAGACCCGTCTTGGACGTTCGTCCGCGCGCCGATGCGAATGTAGTTCACGTCGCCGCGCACCACCACGCAGGGCCATACGCTCGAATCCTCGCCGATCGCCACGTCGCCGATAATCACCGCGGCGGGATCAATGTAGGCTGTCGCAGCGATTTGCGGGCGTTTGCCGCAGTACCCTCGGATCATTCTATCCTCATGATTTGCCGGGACATACGCGGAGCACCGTCCGCCAAGAAGAAGCGCGCGTCCCCGCCTGGAAAACACACACCCAAGCTATGCAAACTAACACACGCGTTCGCCACTGACAAGAAAGGACAGCCCCAAGCGGGCCCGTCTAGCCCCAGCGCCTTAGCGTGGGCCAGACCTCTTGCAGCGTGCCGAACCGCGGCCGCCTGCAAAGAAACACGTCGAAGTGCTCGTACGGCATTGAGTAGGGATGATAGACCGTGCCAACCTTCTCCACGCTTTCAAACAAGCGGGAGAGCCTCTCCTGTCTATCGTCCATCACGATCATGCACTCGCCGGTGTATCCCCGAGGGCCCCAGTAGAAGTAATTCTGGTGGCCGCTGACGGCGTTCGGTAAACCCATCTTGGCGCCGAAGAAGTCTATGGCTCCGGCTTGGCCGTAGTTCTGACTGAAGATCGCGCAATCTTTCCGTTCACCGGCCGGCAGCCTGTAATAGGCGTCCGCGACAACCTGCGCCATTTCTTTCCAGCCGAATTGATCGGCGTAAAGTTGCGGCAGTGGACCCAGCTTGTGCGTTTCGATCTCGGGCGTTAGAAGGTGCGTGACGCGCACATAGGCGATGTACTGCTCCGGCGTCAGAATGGGAAAGTACGCAATCGGAGCGAGCAGAGCGCCCGTCGCAAGCAGGACTGCTGCATAAGCAGGCTTCAGCCAATTCCAGGAATGGCGCTCGGCCCAGTTCTGAAACACAATTGCGCCCGCGGCGAAAAGCATGGGATACGCCGGCGCGAGGTAATAGACACGCCCATTCAGCACCAGAAGGCATAGAAGAATGATCACAAACGTCCACCCCAGTACGCGGAACCGTTTCCCTTCCGGGTCGCGGAAGTAATACCAGAGGCCCGCGAGCCAGAGAGGCGCCGCGAGCGGATGCAGTAGAAGGCCCTGCTGCAAAATGAAACTGATCCAGCTCAGGCTGACGTTGCGGCCGCTGCGCTGCACGTTTCGCAGCAGCTCGATCGTCGGAAAGTGGCGGTGAATCTCCCAGAGCAGATTCGGCAGGAAAATCAAGAAAGCGATCGCACCGCCGAGCCAAATCCACGGCTCCCGAAGTTGGCGTCGTCCGGGCGTGAGAAGCAGTCCCACGAAGAACGCGAAGCCAAAGAACAGCATGGAGTGTTTGTTCTCGAGCCCGATGCCGGCCAGGAGCCCAAACAGCAGCCAGAGTTTCGGATTGCCGCCCTTGATGATCTTGATGCCAATCAGCGCGCAACCCATCCAAAACACCGGCTCGAAGGCGTTCATGGTCAGCAGATTGTCCAGACCAAGGTAGATCGGTGCGATGCCCACAGTCAGGCACGCCAGGGCGGCCGCGTAGCGCCGCGCGCCAAGTTCGCGTGCGATTAGACCTGCCAGCATCACCGTCAAACCCGCGGCGACCGCCGGCAGGAAACGCAGGGCGTGGAGGGAGTCGCCCAGCGTGACGCGCTCAAGCCAGGTAATCACCGCGATCAACGGCGGCTGGTCCACGTAGCCCCAGTCCAGATGGTGGCTGCAAGCGAGGTAGTAGAGCTCGTCCACAAAATAGCCGTACCGGCCGTTGAACAGCATGTGTAGTGCGAATACGCCGAACGAGAACGCACCGATGACGTTCCGGTCGCCGCGCGCCGATCGCTGTGCTGCTGCCGCGTTAGTCAAAGGAACCTCCGCGCAAGAGATTACGTGATTGGTCGACTTGAAGTTCCGCAGAGAAGTGGACCCGGTTCGCCAGCCATCGCCGGCGGTCCTCCACTCAAATGTCAGTCAATCTGGATCGACGGGCCCGTGGCCGCGGCGTTAACCGCTTCGAGCCGGGACACGACCGCCCGCGCCATGGCGAAGATGCTCTTCGTCCCCGGAGTGCTTTCCCCGGCTGCCGCCACTGGCTTGCCCGTGTCGCCGCCGATGCGGATGCGCGGATCAATCTCGATCTCGCCGAGGACGGGGACGCCGTATTCCTTCGCGGTGCGGGCGCCATCGCCATGGCCGAAAACGTCAATCGGCTTGCCGCAGTGCGGGCAGGCGAGTGTGCTCATGTTTTCGATCACGCCGAGCACTTCGACGTTCACCTGGCGAAACATCTCGATGGCCTTGCGCACATCCGCCAGTGCCACGACCGAGGGTGTGGTCACAATGACGGCTCCGGTGACCGGCACCGTCTGGATCAGAGTCAGCTGCACGTCTCCGGTCCCGGGCGGCAAGTCCACGATGAGATAGTCGAGCTCGCCCCATTCGACGCTACGCAGAAACTGTTGGATGACGCTATGCAGCATCGGCCCGCGCCAGATCATCGGCCGGTCGCCCGGATTCAGCAGGCCCATCGAGATCAGCCTCACTCCCATGGCATTGACGGGCAGGATGCGGCGGTCGCCCACCGCGCGCGGAGTTTCATCGGTGCCGAGCATGAGCGGCACGTTGGGGCCGTACACATCCGCATCGAGCAGGCCCACCGTGTGCCCGAGGCGCAAAAGAGCCAGCGCCAGATTCACGGCGACGGTTGTCTTCCCGACTCCACCCTTGCCGCTGGCCACCGCGACGAGGTTCTTCACGCCCGGGATCGGCATTTTCTCCGGAATCTGCGTCGTGCCTGAAGCCATAGCTCTCCTTCTCGCACTGTTCCTGCACACATCTCGGTACGGAAACATCCATCATAGACGCTGTGTTTTACCGCGACAAGGCAGATGGTCAACGCTCCCTCATGGGGGTCGGCCTGCGCACCTGGCGTGTGGGCAGAACCGTATGGCTCAACTCCGCATCCGCGGCGCAAGAGAAGAGCGGCGGGGTTGGACGCGCGGTCAGAAGTTAACGACCAGACCGGTCACGACCTGAAAATTGTTCTGGCTTCCGCCGTAGACGCGGGTGTGCGTCCAGTCACCTTCCAGGCGAATAGCGAGTGGCGGGCGCAAACGCCAGTCCACGCCGCCGCCGGCCTCGACCGCAAAGCCGGACCGCGGGCCGCCAGCCACCTGCGGCTCAACGTAGGTGCCGCCCGCTACGGCATGGATCCACGGCTCGATGCGCCACGAGTTCCGCGCCGCGATTCGCGGGCCGCCTCCGTAGAACGCATACTTCGTGCGGCCGCCTCCAGGAATCAATGGGCCGAACGCAGCCGTGACTTCACCTTCCAGCCCGAACCACTCATTGAAGTACTTCGCGAGCATTGTGTTCACGCCGTGCAAGCCGACGTCGACTTGCGGCGAGCGGAACCGCACGTAAGCGTAACCCATGCTCAATTGCCAGCTATTGTTCTCGCGGAAGCCCATCCGCCACAGGGGAGCGGGCTCCGGCGCTGCGGGCGGAAGCGCCGCGGAGGGAGATCCGGGAGTCGCGCGGTTCGACAGGGCAGCCATCGGCACCGCCGCTCTCATCGGCGCCTCGGGCGACGCTGTCGGCGTCAGGAAGAGAGTCGCCCGGCCGCCGGAATCCTGTGCTAGGGCCCCAACCGTCACACCAAACATCACGCACACAAGCACCAGTGGCTTTCTCATAGCTTTCCCCCGGGAGGCGCTGACCCCGCGCTCATTCACTGCCATCAACCCTAACGAGCAACGCCCCGCGTTGTCCACACTCACACGCAGCGCGTGTCGGCGAAGTCAACACACCCATCCGCGAAGCATGTAGAAGAGGCAGCCATTGCCGCCATTGCCATCGGGAGGGTTTGTGCCGCTCCGTTTTCAGGGGTTGCATTCTAGACCGGCGTGGAGATTCGCCCGGGGGTTGGCCCTACGCAGGTACGATCCAGTCCTCGAACACGCTCTTCAGCTCGTCCTCGGTTCCAAAACGCACATGGAATGACTTCTAATAGGAGGCCAGCGCCCGCGCGGTCGCTGCAATGTCATCGGTCTGCGGCAGAATTTCATCCTCGAGCTTGGGGTTGTACGCGCAAAAGGTATCCGTGGCCGCGACACGCTTCACCGGAGCATCGAGCTGGTCGAACAGCTCATCCGCCACACGCGCAGCAATCTCCGCCCCATAGCCCCAGGATTTCACGTCTTCGTACGCCACGATCACGCGGTGCGTCTTCTTCACCGAGCGCGCGACGGCTTCCCAGTCATACGGCGAGAGCGTCCGCAAATCCAGGACCTCCGCCGAGATCTCTTCCCGTCCGAGCTGCGTCGCGGCCAGTTCCGCGAGATGGACCACCGCCCCGTAGGTCACGATGGTCACATCACTCCCTTCCTTCACCACCCGCGCCTTTCCGAACGGGATGGTGAAGTCGGGCCCGGGATAGGCAGACCGGTTGTACGGCTGGCGGTACAGGTGTTTGTGTTCGAAGAACAGCACCGGATCGTCGCAGCGGATCGCCGTGCGCAGCAGCCCGCACAAGTCCAACGCCGTCGAAGGCATCACTACCCGCAGCCCCGGAATATGCGTGAAGTTCACCTCGCTGCACTGGCTGTGATAAATCCCGCCCCCGGTGAGGTACCCTCCGATCGCCACCCGGATCACCGCCGGGCACTTGAAAGCTCCCGCGGATCTCCACCGCAACAATGCCAATTCATTCCTGAGCTGCATCATCGCCGGCCAGATGTAATCGAAGAATTGAATCTCCGCCACCGGCTTCATCCCGCGCGCCGCCATCCCCAGCGCCCGTCCCACGATGTTCGCTTCGGCAATCGGCGCGTTGAACACGCGGTCCCGCCCAAACTTCCTCTGCAATCCCGTCGTCGCCTTGAAGACCCCACCCTTCCCTTTCACTTCCTTGAGACTTTCCTCCCGGCTGCAGTCGGCCACGTCCTGCCCGAACACCACGATTCGCGCGTCTCGCGCCATCTCGTCGGCAAGCGTTGTGGACACCATCTCAACCATTGTCTTGATCGGGCCGGCCAGGTGCGGCTCCGCTTCAAACTTCCGCGATGTCGGGTCGATGGCCTCCGAGTACACGTGCAGCAGGATCGAGTCCTTCGCCGGCTGCTCCGCCGCGAGCGCGCGGTCGGTGGCCTCGCGCACCTCGCGCTCCACCTCCGATTCAATCGTCTCCAGCCCCTTCTCGTCGATGAGCCCCTCTCGAACCAGAAAGAGCCCGAACTTCGGGATCGGATCGCGATGCGCTTCCGCCTCGCGCTCTGCGGCAGTCTTGTACAGCTTGTCGTCGTCGGAAAGTGAATGCGAATACGGCCGCGTGACGTGCGCATGCACCAGCGCCGGCCCGCCTCGCCTCCGGCAGTATTCCACCGCCGTCCGGCACACTGCATAACTCTCGACCGGGTCCGTCCCATCGCACTCCGCCACGTGCAACCCGGGGAAGCCACGTACCAGCTTGGAGATACTCCCACCCGGCGTCTGAATCTCTACGGGAACCGATATCGCGAATCCGTTGTCCTCGATCAGGAAGAGCACCGGCAGCTTCCTGGCGCATGCGGCGTTCACCGCCTCCCAGAATTCACCCTCGCTGGTGGACCCTTCCCCGCTCGATACGTACACGATTCCATCCGCGTAGTGAGTCATCGTCTCGCCGAGTGGCGCCGCCTGGGCCTGCTCCAACGCTTTGGGAAAATGCGCGTAGTATAAACTCGCCTCCGCCGCGCCCACCGCCGGCAAGTATTGCGTCCCGGTCGGCGACGACGTGCTGAAGATATGCAGCTTCGGGTCACCCCAATGGGACGGCATCTGCCGTCCACCCGAGCTTGGATCGTCCTTCGCTCCCACGGCCTGCAGAAGCATGTTGTAGGGTGTGACACCCATCATCAGGCACAGCGCCCGGTCGCGGTAGTGGGCGAAAAGCCAGTCGCAGCCGGGACGCAGCAGCAGACCCATCGCCGCGGTCACGGCTTCGTGGCCTGCACTGGCGATCTGGAAGTAGCTGCGGTTCTGTCGTCTGAGCTGAATCTCCCGGTCATCCAGCCGCCGAGAGAGGTACATCGTGCGGTAGATGCGGACTAAAGATTCACGATCCAGGCCGTGGTACTGCGTGGCGTCAACCTTGCCTGCGCTGACGCGCGTCTGCACCGCCATGAGGATAGCCCTCGGGAAAGGGATTTAGGCATACGCGAATGAGGCCACCTGCATTATATCCTGTAGCTCACCCTTTTTGTCCCAAGTGTTGCCTGGGACAAGGGTGAGGGTCGTTCCAGCTTCCCTGGCTCTAGTCCAACCTTTCAAACAACTCCTTGGTCTCTGCGAACTGCCCCTCGCCTTGCGCAATGCTCTTCGGCGCCGCCGCTGCAAATGGTTCCTCTTTCGGAATGCGCTCCACCCAGCGGTGGTATGACAGCCGCTCGTGGTCCGAAAAATCCACGCGCACGAGCAGCCGCACGCTTCCTCCCGCTTCGGTCTGCTCCTCCGGCTTGGTTTTTTCCGGGTCCTTCGCGTTCTTTACGCCTTTCGTTTTTTTCGCGGCGGCGGGCGCCTCGGGCTTCACCGGCGTTGCCGGTTTCTCCTGCGTCACCGTGCGCTCGAACTTGAACAGCAGCTTCTTGTCCAGGCGAAACGCTTGTTTCCACGCTCCCAGTTTGTGGCGCGCCTGCTGGACGGCGTCCTCGTTCGTTCCAAAGTCGAAAACGAGATAGGTTTGTGGCATGCCGCTTCATATAACGGGCGGCTACTGCTAAAGTCAAGTCATTTGCGCAATGCCACCCTTCGGCGGTCCGTCCTTCTCCTTCCCCTTCCCCTCATTCATTTTATTGCGCATCTGGGTTATCATTTTTGCCGTGAGGCTGTGCCCCGCAGCACGCGCCCGTTGTTGTATTTGTGTACGCGCCCTGACTTGCCTCATCGCGCTGGCGTTCCCCTACGCTTTCGGACTCTCCGCCGCGCAGGTCTCAGATGCGCCCGCCTGCTGCGGTAAGTGCTGCTGCCCCGCTCCCTCGCACCACCATTCTTTGCCGCGCAACACCCGGGCGGCCCACTGCGCCGGCCCCGCAGATCCGCAACATTCCTGCACGATGCGGAGCTGCGACCAGCAGGACCGGCAGGTTGTCGCTTCATATCCCTACGTTCCTCCGCCCGTCTCGGCCGCTTTGTTCCGGGTGCCCATCGCCGCCCTGGTCATCCAAGCCGTATTTGGCGCCGAACAGTTCTCTCCCGTCCCTTTCCCACCGCCTCCCCGAGTCGCTTTCCGCTGATTGCACTGCCCTTCTTTGCCGAAGGGCTCCGTGGCTCGCCATGGGCGGGCCTGAGCGCATCTTGCGCATGATTCCAGCTGGGGGGAAATGTATGCGTGTATTCCGTTTGTCTGTTCTCTTGTTGTGTCTCGCACCGTTCCTGCACGCTGGAATCTTGGGTGTAGTCCGCGGCATCGTTCACGATCCGCAACATAGACCGATTGCGGGCGTGTCGGTCGTCTTGAAAGCGCGGAACTCGGCGTACCAACAGAAAATGCAGACCGGCCAGGATGGCGAATTCCGCTTTGACGTCGTACCAGTCGGAGCGTACTCCGTCACCGTCTCGCAGGCGTCATTCCAGACGGCCACGCAAGTCGTCACCGTGCTGGCCGGGAGTGCGCCCGTCCTGCATTTTGAGCTCAAGCTCGCCTCGGTTTCGCAATCGGTCCAGGTGTCTGAAGAAGTGAATCCCGTTGTTCCGGAATCGGCCACACCGGTGGCGGTCGTGGACCGGAAACAGATTGCCGAAACGCCCGGTGCCGATCGGAGCAACAGCCTCGCCATGATTACGGATTACGTTCCCGGAGCCTACTATACCCACGACCAGCTCCATGTCCGAGGAGGGCATCAGGTGAGCTGGCTCGTCGATGGCATCCCCATTCCGAACACGAACATCGCAAGTAACGTCGGCCCGCAAATCGACCCGAAGGATATCGATTACGTCGAAGTGCAGCGCGGTAGCTACGCCGCCGATTACGGTGACCGTACCTACGGCGTCTTCAACGTGGTCCCGCGCACCGGATTTGAGCGTGACCATCTCGCCGAGCTCGTCGTCAGTGCCGGGAACTTCTTTCAGACGAATGACCAGATCAACTTTGGCAGCCATACAGAACGCTTCGCCTATTACGCCAGCGTGAATGGGAACCGCAGCGACCTCGGCCTGCAGACACCCGTGTCCGCCGTCGTCCACGACCGCGACAATGGTTTCGGTGGCTTCGGAACGCTAATCTTCAACGCCGATCCGCAAGACCAGCTTCGTTTGGTCGCGTCCGTGCGCCGCGACTTCTACCAAATCCCCTATGACCTGGGCGATCCAACCAGCAACGGCCTCCGAGACGCGGATATCGAGAACGACGCCTTTGTCGACTTTTCATGGGTGCGAAACTTCAAGCCGGGGATGCTCCTGACCATCTCGCCCTTCTACCACCACAATCGCGCGCATTATGACGGCAACCCAAACGATTTGCCCATCAGCACGAATGATGACCATGCCTCCGGCTATGCGGGCGGTCAAGCGACGCTTGGGATCGTCACCGGAAAGCACAACGCGCGGATCGGTTTTTACGGCTTCGGCCAGCGTGACAACCAGCTTCTCGGGCTGATTTTCAATGACCTGAGCAATCCGAACATTCAGGACCTGGAGAAGATCTCCGGAAGTTTGGAAGCTCTTTTCGCCGAAGAACAATACACGATCGCACCCTGGCTTGCCCTGAATGGCGGCGTGAGGCAAACGCATTTTTCCGGCAACCTGGTCGAGAACAATACAAGCCCCCGCGTTGGCGCCGCGCTGCGGATTCCCAAGCTGCATTGGACGTTTCGAGGCTTCTACGGCCACTTCTACCAGGCGCCTCCGCTCGTCACCGCGTCGGGCCCCCTGCTTCAGTTTGTCACTGGCCAGAATCTCGGCTTCATCCCCCTCCACGGGGAACGCGACGAAGAGTCTCAGTTCGGTGTGACCATCCCCTGGAAGGGTTGGACGCTGGACGCCGACACGTTCCGCACTCGCGCCACAAATTACTTCGACCACAATAGCGTCGGAAACTCGAACGTATTCTTCCCGCTGACGATTGACGGCGCGCTGATTCGCGGCTGGGAACTCACCCTGCATTCACCGCGAATCGCGCATCGCGCACAGCTCTACCTGACTTATTCAAATCAGATTGCTCAAGGCCGGGGCGGCATCAACGGCGGGCTCACCGATTTTTCACCACCCAGCGACTTCTTCCTCCTCGATCATGACCAGCGCAACACCCTTCATCTCGGTGGAACTGTAAACCTTCCCTGGCGTAGCTACGCCTCCACAGATGTGTACTACGGCTCAGGCTTCACCGATGGCAATGCCCTGCCCGGCGGACCCGATCACCTGCCCGGGCACACAACCTTCGACCTCTCGCTGGGCAAGTCGTTTGGAGAAAGCATCTCCATTTCCGTAAGCGGATTGAACGTGGCCAATCGCCGCTTGCTGCTCGACAACAGTCTGACGTTCGGTGGCACGCACTTTCTCAGTCCGCGCGAAATCTACCTTCAGATCCGCTATCGTTTCCATTATTGAAGAGAGGAAAGCCATGAGAATCGTTTGGAAAACAGGGAACTCATCGCGTTCGCGCTGGGCCCTCCTATTCCCGCCGATCGTCCTTTGGCTGGCGGTCCTGTCGCTGGCGGGCTGCGGCCGGTCACAGCCAACCGAAGAAGCGAAGCGGTTCCAGCTTCAGGGCGAGGTGGTCGCGGTGGACGTGCTGCACCATTCTCTCGTCGTGAACCACGGGGATATTCCAGGCTTCATGTCCGCAATGACCATGCCCTATGACGTGGCCGATCCGCGCGAGCTCGAAGGACTCGGCCCGGGTGACCAGATTCGCGCTGAGCTAGTCGTCGTCAGGGGAGTAGCACATCTCGAGAAGATTGCCGTCGTGGCCAAAGCGAAGGCAGCAGCGCCGCTGGCCTCCCCGCCGCGGCACGCTCCATAAGTCGCGACGCTGCAGCCGCAACCGGCTCCCCGCAGATTAGTCGGGATGAATTTCAGCCCCGGCAGAGCGTCCACCGGTACCCATCTCGAATGCTTTCGCCGGTTTCGGCGAGTTTCGCTGCCGCGTCCACGTCTAGGAGGATTCAGCGCTCGGGGTGTGGCGCATTAAGAGTTTGCTGACCAAATAGCTCACGAAAGCGAAGGCCAAAACACCGGCGGCGAAAGTGAGTCTGTGCCGGCCGAGGTAACGCGCCGCCCCTTCGCCGTAACGGACAGCCAGAAACCCGATCGTGAAATAGCGCACCAGGCGAGCGAGCGTGAGCGCCAACGTGAACGTGCGCAGCGGCACTTCAAAGACGCCTGCGGCAACGACGACGACTTTGAACGGCGCCGGCGGGGGAAGCAGCGCGGCGACCAGCACGCTCAAGAAACTATTGCGTTCGATCCAGGCGCGCACCCGGTGAGCATGGGTTCCTGCCCGGCGATGGTAAAAGGCATGGCCACCCTTGCGCGCGATAAAGAACAGGAGCAGGCAGCCGGCCACCGAACCGAGCGTGGCCATGAGCGCGTAATAGGGCATGTGCCGCGGATTCTGGAAGGAAAGGCGTATGAGCAAGAGATCGTTGATCACCGGGAAGGTCAGCACCGAAGAATCAAGAAAGGAAATCAGGAAAAGGCCGCCACCTCCGAGGCCGCCCACAACAGCCAGAACCCAGTTGCGAATCGCTTGAAATGTCATGTCTGGGCTTTACCTGCCCCTCCCAAGGATTTCTTCGGCGCTCCGAGCACGGCGCCGATGGCCTCTCCGATCACGTCATAGATACGGTGCAATTCCTGCCCAGAGATGACGTAGGGCGGAAGGACGTACACGACATTGCCCAATGGCCGCAGCAGAACGCCCCGATCGAGAAAGAACTGATAGAGCCGCGGCCTGATGCCGGAGAGATAGCCTGCGTCCTCAACCCGCAGCTCGAGCGCGCCCACCGAGCCGATGTGGCGAACATCGCCCACGTGCTCGCTGGCGCGCAGCGCGGCAAGCCGCTCCCCATGGATCTTCTCGATGGCGGCGATGCGGTCAAAAACCGGCTCGGTCTCGAAAATCTCGAGGCTCGCGCAAGCGGCGGCACAGGCCAGCGGGTTGCCGGTATAGGAATGACCGTGAAAAAAAGTGTGCCGGCGGTCGGCACTGCGGAAAGCAGACTCCACCGCATCGGTGCAAAGGGTCGCACCCATGGGCAGGAAGCCGCCAGTCAAGCCTTTCGACAGGCACATCAGGTCGGGCACGACGCCGGCGCGTTCGCAGGCAAACATCCCGCCGGTGCGGCCGAAGCCGCTGAGAACTTCATCCGCGATGAGAAACACGCCGAACCGCGTGCACAGCTCCCGCACCTTGCGGAGAAACTCCTCGGGGTGCACGATCATCCCACCAGCGCCCTGCAAGAGCGGCTCGACGAGCACGGCGGCGATGCGGTCGTGCCGCTCCTCGAGAAGCTGCTCGAGCCGCTGCGCGCATTCGATGTGGCACGTGGCCCGCGACAAACCCACGGGGCAGCGATAGCAGTATGCCGAATGCGCGCGGCGCACCGGAAAGCGCATCGCGCCGAACGCCTCATTGAAAACTGAATTATCGCTCGCTGACATCGCGCCCACGGTGTCGCCGTGGTAGCCGTGTTCGAGCGCAATAATCTCGCATTTCTCCGCGCAGCCGCGGTTGAACCCGTGCTGCACCACCAGCTTGATGGCTACCTCGACGGCGGTGGAACCGTCGTCCGAGAAAAACAGGTGGGTCAACGCTGCGGGCACCCAGGGCCGCAGCTTCGCCGCCAGCATTTCCGCGGACTCGTGCGTGAACCCGGCAAAAATCACGTGCTCGAGCTTGTGTGCCTGTGCGGCGACGGCCGCCGCAATCTGCGGATGACTGTGGCCGTGGATATTCACCCACCAGGAGGAGATGCCGTCGAGAATGCGCCCGCCGTCTTCGAGATAGAGGTAGGCGCCTTCGGCGCGCGCGACTCGCAATGGCGGCGGGTCGAACGCAGCCTGAGAGAACGGGTGCCAGATGCGGAGCGCGGAGTTCATCCGGAAAAGGCGGAGCGGTCGAAGTTGCTCTCGAAGACCTGCACGAGAGTGGTGCGCCCCAGAAGGGGGAGCGGCGGAATTTCACCGATCACCTTGGCGTGGCCGTAGCGCTCGATGGTTTCTCGATTATCCTTGTTCGGTTCACCGATCATGACCACGCCCTTCACCGGGACCTCCGCGGAATGCAGCGCCGCGAGGGAGAGCAACGTGTGGTTGATCGTACCCAGCGAGTTGCGCGCCGCCAGAATCGCCGGCAACTTGAGTTTGGCAATCACATCCAGCATGAACTCATGGTCGTTCACCGGCACGAGCACGCCGCCGGCACCCTCGACAATCAGCGGTTCTTCTCCAAGCCCCGAGGGGATGCGGAATTGGTTCATCTCGATTTTTGTGCCGGCCCAGAGCGCCGCCAAGTGTGGCGAGACGGAAGGCACGAAGCTATAAACTTCAGGCAGCGTCCGGTCTTCTCCGATGCCCGCCAGACGCATGACCATCTGGCGGTCAGTGCCCTCGAGCGCGCCCGTCTGAATCGGCTTCCAGTATATGGCGTCGAACGCCGCGCACAGCATCGCCGACAGCACCGTCTTGCCGATGCCGGTGTCCGTGCCGGTGACGAAAAACCGTCGGCTCATGCGGTCCTCGCTGCCGCCGAGGGGCGCATCGCGACGCGCGTCGCCACCAGGACGGCGCGCAGCCGGTCGAGGTCCTCGGCGCCAACACGGCACGTCAGCGAAAGCCGTAGCCGTGACTGCCCCTCGGGCACAGTGGGCGGACGGATCGCACGCACCGCGAAGCCCGCGCGGATCAGCTCTTCGGACACACACAGCGCCGCGGCATCTTCGCCTAAAACGACGGGCACGATCTGGGAGGACGTCGCTCGAACGTCGAACCCAGCGTCGCGCAGCGCCGCTGCGAACTTCGATGCGTTCTCGAGAAGCGTGGAGCGCTCGAGGTCCATCCCGCGCGCGAGCTCAAGAGCGGCGCGGACCTGGTACGAGAGATACGGCGGAAGTGCGGTGCTGAAAATAAACGTGCGCGCCCGATTGATGAGGTAGGCTCGAAGCGAGGCGGCCCCGCAAACAAACGCCCCGGCAGACGCGAGCGCCTTGCCGCAGGTGTGCACGACGGCGAAGACCCTGCGTTCGGCACCCAGGGCGGCGACCAGCCCGCGCCCCGCTGGGCCGTGAACGCCGGTCGCGTGCGCTTCGTCCACGACCAGCTCGGCGCCATAACGGTCAGCAAGCTCCAGCATCCCCGTTATGGGCGCGCGGTCGCCATCCATGCTGAAGACGCTCTCGGTGACGATGAGTTTCCGGCAATGCTTGAGGCGGTATTTCTCCAGCGCCCGCTCAAGAGCATCCAGGTCACCGTGGGAAAAGACGACGCGGCGCGCGGAGGAAAGGCGGATGCCATCGATCAAGCTCGCATGATTCAGCTCATCGGAAAACACGACATCATCCCGCCGCATCACCGCTGACAGGAGCCCGATATTTGCGGCATATCCGCTGGAAAAGAACAGCGCCGCCTCCGTCCCGGCGAAGCGGGCGAACTCTTCCTCGAGTTCATTCCACTCGGGCGCCTGGCCGGAGAGCAGGCGCGAGCCCGTTGCACTGACGCGCTTGCTGCGCTCGATGCCGGCGATCAGCGCACGCTTCAATTCGGGGCTTTCGGAGAGGCCCAGGTAGTCGTTGGAGCAGAGATTCACGCCGGGAACGCACGCGAGCGAACGCAGGCGGTCGCGCCGCGCCAGGTCAGCCAGTTCCCTATCGAGCTCCGCCAGGAGCAGTGAGCGTCCTTCAGACGGCATGAGGTTCAAGCGGCCGCAGTCCCAGGCTGCAAAGGAGAGCTTCGTCATCATCAATTGCCGGGTTCGAAGTGGTCAGCAGCTTCTCACCGATAAAGATCGAGTTGGCGCCGGCGAGCATACATAACGCCGCGGCTTCGGGCGACATCTGCTTGCGTCCTGCGGCGAGCCGCACCATCGACGCCGGCATCAGGATTCGCGCTGTGGCGATGGCCCGAACCATCTCGAGCGGATCGAGCGGCGGCTGCGAGGCCAGGGGCGTGCCCGGAACGCGCACAAGCATGTTGATCGGCACGCTCTCCGGATGCGGATCGAGTCCCGCCAACTCGCACAGCAGCGCGATGCGGTCGTCCCGGCTCTCGCCCATGCCCAGAATCCCGCCGCAGCAGACGGTGATGCCCGCCTTGCGAACGGCCGCGATGGTGCGCAAGCGGTCGTCGTAGGTGCGCGTGGTGACGATCGAGCCGTAGAATTCGCGCGATGTGTCCAGGTTGTGGTTGTACGCGTGAAGCCCGGCCTGCTTGAGCTGGAAGGCCTGCTCCTCGGTAAGCATGCCCAATGTGCAACAGACCTCCACGCCGAGGGCCGAGACTCCGCGCACCATCTCGAGCACTCGTTCAAATTCCTTGCCGCCGGGAACATCACGCCAAGCCGCCCCCATGCAGAACCGTGTGACGCCGCGCGCCGCGGCTTCCCGCGCCACGCTGATCACCTGCTGCGGATCCAGGAGGTTCTGCCGCTCAACATCGGCCGGGTAGTGCGCGCTCTGAGGACAATAAGCGCAGTCCTCCGGACAGCCGCCCGTTTTGATCGAGAGCAACTGGCAAGTCTGGACGAGCCCGGCCGGCTGGTATTCGCGATGCACCTGTTGGGCGCGGAAGACCAGTTCCGGAATGGACAGGCGGTAGATCTCAGCCGCTTCGTTGAAGCTCCAGTTGTGGCGCACGGCTGTACCTGGACCGGCAACACCAGAGGCAGTCATCAGCGGGTCACTCCTCCTTCGAACCGTGCGTTCTTCCTACAAATGGTGTCCTTGATGGTAGCAGAAGGGATGAAACTCGGTGGGCGAAATTCGTCCCAGCCGATGAGCGCCGAATCTCAGAGCCTCGCGAAACGCGTCTCCTTAGATGACATTTGGCCGCCTCTGCCTCTCTGGTTTTTTCTTCGGAATCGTTGTAGAGTTCCCCCGTCCCCGCAGCAATTGTTCCCCGCAGAGGAGATGCGCTTTGCCCGGCTTGGCGCACTACCTGGTGAAGTACGGATGCGTTTCTTCGGAGTTCGTACGTCTCTTCGCACGAGACTCGCGGACCGCCAAAGAACTCTGGCACTTCCGTGTGAATCGCACAGCCTGGCAGCGTAGCGTCTAGTGAACATGGATTGGAGAGTTTTCGGAATTGGACCCATGGATGCCCCAGAAAACTCGGACATGTTCGTACCCAAGGGAGCCAACGAGCAGGCCGAGCTGAAGAAGCGCCGTACCACGCGCATCGTTCAGGCTGTTCCGCTTCAGGTCACCGGCATCGACGCGCTGGGAAGGCCTTTCCAGGAGCGCACTTCCACGCTCATCATCAATTGCCACGGTTGCCGCTTCCAGTCAAAGCACTACGTCCTCAAGAACATGTGGGTCAATTTGGAAATTCCCAATCCGGAACCCGACCGCCCTCCCAGAACCGTTCGGGGAAAGATCATTTGGATTCAGCGTCCCCGCACAGTTCGCCAACTCTTCCAAGTGGCGGTCGAGCTCGAAATCCCCGGCAACATCTGGGGCATTGCGTTTCCGCCTGAAGACTGGTTCCCCTTCCCCGAGTCGCAGCCAGGCGCGGCGGAAACCTTGCCCAACACCCCTGAATTCACGACTCCTTTGCTTGCTGCGTTTGAAGACCAGGAGCCCCAAATCGTCTCGAACAATCTGCACGTTGTGCCGCCAGCGACGCACACGGATGCTTCTCTACAGCTCGGCCGGCAGGTGGCACGTCTCATGGCTGAAGCCAGGCAGCAGATTCAATCCGCGGCGCATGAAGCCGCTATGGAAGCCGTCGCCGCGGAGGCGAAGCCAGCCTTGGCTAGTGTGCAGGCCCAAATCGCAGCTGCCCGCCATGAGATTGAGAGCGCGGTCTCGTCCTCTCTCGATCGCGCCGCGCAAGAGGCTGCCTCGAGGATCCGCGAAGCTAAGGAGGCCGCTGCGGCCGCCCTTCGCGAGGAGCTTCCCCGCTGGCTCACTTCACAGACGGAAGAGCTCACTCGCGAGATGGCTTCACAACTTGCCGAAGCCGCCTCGACGCAGTTCGCCGACACCGGACGACACCTCGATGAGCTTCGCCTCAAGGCCGAGGAGAGCGCCGAGCGCCTCGAATCGCGCTTGCAGGGCTTTGAGCAGGAGCTTCCTGCGCGTGCCGAATCTTCCCGCCAGGAGTGGGAGCAGATCACGCGGAGCCACATGGCCGAAGCTTCTTCTTCGCAGCGCGAGGCCATGCTTGCCGCCGCTGCCGAGGTTCGTCAGCAGATCACTTCCTCACTCGCGGCCGCCGATGCCGCTTGGCACCGCCGTTTGCAGAGCGATCTCGAATCGGCGTCGGGCCGCCTCCAACAATCCATGGAATCCGCCGTCGCCGCGGCCGCGCAGTGCGCTGCTCAAGAAATCGAAGCTTGCCGCAAGGACTCTCTCTCTCAACTTGACGCCGAGATTTCCTCGCGCGCCGCCTCCTTTACAGCCTCCCTCTCATCCGCGCGTGAGACCCTGGATTCGCTTTCCCAATTGCCCGCCGCGCTCGCCGCCGAAAGGGTTCGCGCCGAATCCATCTCCGCCGAAGCGGCTCAGGCCGCACAGCGTCTCGAACAGCTCTCGACGCGGCTGGAGGGCCTGCGCCAGGACGCTCTGCGGGAGATCGACTTTCAGTTCAGCGGCCTCCTCGAAACCCAAACCGTGGAACTCCGCCGGCGCTCCGAGGCTCTCCTCAAGGACTTCTCCACGCACGTCGAGCAGGCCCTTGACGTGGCCGGGCAAGCCAACGTCGCCGGCGCCCAAGAGAAGCTAGCGGCGGCCCTCGCGCCGCACCTGGCCCGCGCCGAGGAACTTGCCGCGTCGCTCGAGCGCGCTGGCGCGGAATCCGCTTCCGTTCTCGAAGCCCAGCGTGCACGCCTCCGCGACGCTGCCGAAGAATTCATCTCCGCCTCCCTCGCCCGCGTCCGCGAAGCTCACGACGCCGTCGAAAAGGAGGCCGAAGGCCGCGCGAAGGATCTCGTCGCGCGCAGCCTGAGCGATCTCGACGCCCGCGCCACTGACATCCAGCACACCACGGTCGAGTCGCTCTACAAGTCCGCCGAGTGGTACGAAAAGAAGCTGCAGATGCAGATGCAGAACGCACTCGAAAAGGGCCTGGAGCAGGCCGGCGGCTCGCTCCGCGAAAAGGCCGGAGAGATTTCCGCGGTCTTCGCCTCTGAGCTCGATAATCACAGCCGCAACTTCGTCGATCATGCCCAAGGCCAGATCGACGAGGTAGTCAAGGACGCCTTCGAACGAGCCCACGCGCTCTTTACCGAGGCCGCGGAGACCACCACCGCCGCTTTCACTGACGAGATCCAGCGCAATGCCCGTCAAGAGCTCGACGGTTTCGAGGGATTCCTCCGCAAGTCACTGGAGGCCGCACGAGCGGAGGCCTCCGGGGATGTCGAAGCGCTCCGCGCCCGCCTCGCTTCAGAGAGGCATGGCGCTGAAACCCAATTTCAGTCCGGCATCACCGCCGCCGTCGAATCCGGTGTCGCCGAAGTTCACAAACAGATTGAAGCCAGTTTCGGCCCGCTGCTGGAGTCCTGGCGCTCGATGACCGAGGCTCATCAGGCTCGCCTCCGCGACCTCTACGGCCGGCTTGGCGACGAATCGGTGGAGCAGTACCGGCAACGTCTCGAAAACGTATCCAACTCCTGGATGCTCGCCGCCGTCACCTCGCTCGATCACCAATCCCGCGAGGTTCTCGACAACATCGCGCTCTCCGCCGAAGAAAAGCTCCGCGAGACTTGCGCCCAGGTGTTCGCCCAGGCCGGCGATGTACTGCGCGCGCGCCTCCAGGAAATCTCCTCGGCCTTCTTCGTGCACACTGCCTCTTCTTCTCAGAAGTGACGTTTTTCGCCTCGATCCGTGCCCCTATGGCGAAAGACGTGGAGTGACGTCTCCCGTGTCCTTCCTGGGTGGCTGAATTGGCAAGCCAGGTCTGGCGAATGTTTGACCGGCACTTCACAACATGCTATAAAAATGGGCCCTGCAGTGGTCGTGTGGGCACAGGGGTCTCCCCTCTTGCGAAGCGGCCGGGTAACTTTGACGGGCGCGGCCTAGCGCAGTACTCCTGTAAGTCTCGAAGTTGGAGCACTTTGAAAACTCCGGCAAGGCACATCCTTGACGCTTGAAGAAGAGATATCCGGGCGGAATTGTGTGCCCGTTAGAAGCGGCAATACCGTGATTGGCCCCGACATTGATTCCTCCTTGGAGGTTTTCTCATGCAATCGTGGTTCGCAAATGCATTTGCTCTGGTGCGGCGCCTCGCGAAGACAGGCACCGCGGCGGCAGCCCTGCTCCTCGTGAGCGCGGCCTCTGCAATGGCCACGCCGGCCGAGGAAGCCGCGGGCGGCGAAGCCAACCTGAAGCTTCCCGACCTATCGCAGGTCCAGTTCTTGGGTCTGAACGGCCACAAGCTGCTGACGATCGGCCTTGCGTTCTGCATCTTCGGTCTGCTTTTCGGCTTGGTCATCTATATGCGGCTGAAGAACCTGCCGGTGCACCGCTCGATGCGCGAGATGTCCGAGCTGATCTATGAGACCTGCAAGACCTACCTGATCACCCAGGGCAAGTTTCTTCTCCTCTTGTGGGTCTTCATCGCCGTCGTGATCGTGCTTTACTTCGGCGTGCTGGCTCCCGTACAGGGTAAGCCGATCGCCGTCACGCTTCCGATCATCCTGCTGTTCAGCCTGGTCGGAATCGGCGGGAGTTACGGCGTGGCCTGGTTTGGCATCCGGGTGAACACGTTTGCCAACTCGCGGACGGCCTTCGCCGGATTGCGCGGCAAACCATACCCCATCAATCACATTCCACTGGAGTCCGGAATGAGCATCGGCATGATGCTGATCAGCGTCGAGCTGCTGATGATGCTCATCATTCTCCTCTACGTTCCGCGCGACTACGCGGGGGCGTGCTTCATCGGATTCGCCATCGGCGAATCGCTCGGCGCCGCGGCGCTCCGCATTGCGGGCGGCATCTTCACGAAGATCGCGGACATCGGCTCCGACCTGATGAAGATCGTCTTCAAGATCAAGGAAGACGATGCGCGCAACCCGGGCGTGATCGCGGACTGCACCGGCGACAACGCCGGCGACTCCGTGGGGCCGACCGCAGACGGCTTCGAGACCTACGGCGTGACCGGCGTCGCCCTGATCACGTTCATCCTGCTGGGCGTCAAGAATCCCACCGTGCAGGTGCAATTGCTGGTGTGGATCTTCGTGATGCGCATCATCATGCTGGTCTCGAGCGCGGCGTCTTACTTCATCAACGCCGCCGTCTCCAAGGCCCGGTTCGGGAAGGCGGATCAGATGAATTTCGAGGCCCCGCTCACTTCGCTGGTGTGGATCACCTCGTTCGTCTCCATTGGGCTGACCTATGTGACCTCTTCCCTGATCATCGCGCGCCTGGGCGGCGACCCCTCGCAGTGGTGGAAGCTCGCAACCATCATCTCCTGCGGCACGCTGGCCGGCGCGCTCATCCCCGAACTGGTGAAAGTGTTCACTTCGACCGAGTCGCGGCATGTAAGGGAAGTTGTGACCTCGGCCCAGGAGGGTGGCGCCTCGCTGGGCATCTTGTCCGGATTCGTGGCCGGCAATTTTTCTGCCTACTACTTGGGGCTGGCGATGGTCCTGCTCATGTCCATCAGCTACTTCATGCAGGGGATGGGCCTCGGAAACCTCATGCTAGCCGCGCCCGTGTTTGCCTTTGGCCTCGTGGCCTTCGGCTTCCTGGGCATGGGTCCGGTGACCATCGCGGTGGATTCCTACGGCCCGGTCACCGATAACGCTCAGTCGATCTTTGAACTCTCTATGATCGAGCAGATTCCCAACATCCAACAGGAGCTGAAGAAGGACTACAACATCGACGTGAACTTCAGCCGGGCCAAGGACCTTCTGGAAGCCAATGATGGCGCGGGCAACACCTTCAAGGCCACCGCGAAGCCGGTCCTGATCGGCACCGCCGTCGTGGGCGCTACGACGATGATCTTCTCGATCATCATGGCGCTCACGAACGGCCTCACGTCCAACGTCGACAAGCTTTCACTCCTGCACGCGCCGTTTTTCCTCGGCATGATCACCGGTGGAGCCATGATCTACTGGTTCACCGGCGCTTCGACCCAAGCCGTTTCCACCGGCGCGTACCGCGCGGTCGAGTTCATCAAGCGGCACATCAAACTGGAAAGCACGGAGAAGGCATCCGTCGCCGATAGCAAGAAGGTCGTCGAGATCTGCACGCAGTACGCGCAGAAAGGTATGTTGAACATCTTCATCGCCGTCTTCTTCGCCACGCTGGCATTCGCTTTCGTCGAGCCGTTCTTCTTTATCGGCTACCTCATCGCGATTGCCATTTTCGGGCTCTTTCAGGCCATCTTCATGGCCAACGCGGGAGCCGCGTGGGATAACGCCAAGAAGATCGTCGAGGTCGAGCTCAAGCAGAAGGGCACCGAACTTCATGCCGCGACGGTCATCGGCGATACGGTCGGCGATCCTTTCAAGGACACTTCCTCCGTGGCCATGAACCCGGTCATCAAGTTCACCACCCTGTTCGGCTTGCTGGCGGTGGAGCTGGCGGTGGCGATGACGGCGAAGACCGGCGGCCTGCGGACTCATTTACTGGCGGCATTGTTCTTCGCCGTGTCGATTACCTTCGTCTACCGGTCGTTCTTCAACATGCGCATCCGCTCGGGGCAAACACCGGACGCGCCGGCGCGGGTCGCTGCGGATTGATTGATCTTTCCCAAGCTCGCAGGAAACGCCATCCGGATTGTCCGGATGGCGTTTTCTCTTTTGGAGTGCGGCGGCTTGCCGGCGCTTTCTTGTGCGGGATTCCGTTGCTGTAGAAGCCCAACCTGCTGCGCCCGTACGGAGATCGCCTCTTGCGCCATTTGCGGGACAGGCCTTGGAATTTGCTCGAGAGCCGAAGACAATACCAGCCCGAAGAATTCGAGCCTCGTAAGCCACTGAATGCCCACAGGATAGAGCTAGGTCCGCTGCGCTCGAAATGCTTCTAACGTCCAAATGTCCTGCGTTTCCTGATGCCTCAGGACGTAGCGATTGCCATCATCGGCGAGCACGCGGAAGTAGATGGCCTCGGGCGAATACCACTGGTCTTCGACTTCCAGCACCTCGAAGGTGCGCTCTAAGATAGAGAAGCGCACCGGCCGCTGATCGGCGCGGTGCCCGGCGTAACATTCAACTCGCAACTCGGCCACGGGCGTCTCCTCAGCCCCGCTCGGGTGCGTCAGCCAATTCTGCGTTCCAGGCCGCCCCGACGAACACCACTACCGCCGAGATGTACATCCACACGAGCAGGCCGACGACCGCAGCGACTCCCCCGTAAACCGCGCCGTACTGAATTCGTCTGACGTAGAAGCCGAACAGCGCGTTTACGGCCCACCATAGAAGCGTGGCGACCACCGCTCCCGGCAAGACCGCACGCCACGAGCGCGCGGCGGGACGCGCCAGCCGGTAGATCACCGTGAGTGCCGCCATCGCGAGTACCATCGCCGCCGCGACGAAGAAGACGTTCCACAGGCCGCGGAGCGGGAGCGGGGATCCCCACTCCCGCAGCAGCCAGCGCCGCAAGGGCCGCCCGAATACGCTGAGAATGGCTGCAACGAGAAGCGGTGCGATCGTGATGCAGAGGAGCAACAAACCTCGAAGCTGGCGCCGAAGATAAGAGAAGCCTTGACGGTCGCCATAGATCCGGCGGATGCCCTCCATGATGAGCTTCATCACCTGCGAGCCGGCCACCAGCGTGACGCTCAACCCGAACAGTGTCCAGCGCCAAACATGAGGCGCCCTTCGCGTGATGTAGTCGGCCACGAGTTGGCGGCTGCTGGGAGGCACATACGCGGTGAGGTGTTCGATCAGATCGAGCAAGCCTGTCTTGCTCCCGGCCTGGCTCGTGGCAAAAGCTACGGCGATCAGCAGCGTGGGGAAGAAAGACAGAAACATGTTGTAAGCAATCGCCTGTGAAAGCATCCCGCAGCGGCGATACACACGGCCCAGAGTGCCACCAATCATCATGCCCAAGTTGTAGAGCCTCATTCGCTTCATTATAGACACACGCCAGGCCGGCGGCGAGCGCCGGGACGAATTTGCGGCCCTGGACGCCTCAGCGTACACTGCGGCTGGAGAGGCCGGCTCCTGCCGCGACGCCGTCCGCAGGGGATGATCCGATGCTGGAAACCGCGAGAGATCGCAACGTCAAGCGAATCGCCGGATTGCTTGTCCTATTCTTGCTGATTGCCGGGACGGCGCTTCTGACTGCCGCGCCAAGCACGATTACCTGGAAGCCGCTCGACCTAGCGATCCTGACGCTCGATGGAAAGGCGCCCAAGACCTGGAACGCCTACCGCGCTGAAAAGCACGACGCCTGGATCCTGGTCAAGCTCTGGCGCCGCTATCTTTTTCTCGATCTGCGCGAGCAGGTCGTGTACGACATCGATCCTCAGAAGCTAAAGCCCAAAGGCGATGCCTTCGAATGGTCGGAAGCCGATCGGCCTTCCACACCGGTTGCCATCTCCGGCTGGGATGCCCGCAGCGTGGGCCCGATGCGCCGGATCCGTTTCAAATTCGGGGCGAACGGCAGCATCCTCGAAATCCAATTGCCGCAAAAACCGGATCTGCGTCCCTTCTACTAAGTGGCGCTCAGGGACGGTGAGGTCCCCCCAGTCTATTCACGATAAACGCCGTACACCCACGGAATCCCCAAAGCTCCCCGCTGGACCTGGACGACGATCTCGTCGCCGGGCCCAAAGCGGTCGAAATCGAACTGGCCCACCGAAACGCGCTCGATCCTGCGGTCCTCTCGCCAGGAACGCACGGCCAGGCGCCGCGTCCAGCGCATGAACCCGGGCATCTGGAACTTCCCGACCACCACGGCAGGATGGGTTTCCGGCGGCGTGTGGTCCAACTTCCCATTCGCGAAGAGAAGCACCGCGAAGACCCAGGGCAGCGGCGCGAACCCGAAATAAATCCGTTTGACAGCCTCGAGATCGCCGCGCCGCTTGGCCCGCTGGTTGAGAAGGAATCCCAGGCCGAGCGAAAAGAAGAAGACCAAGCCAAAGAAGATCAGCATGCCATCGAGATCGAGCGGGGGGAAAACCTGGCTCACGATGAGAAAAACGATCGAGCCCGAAAGAAACCACGCCATGCGGCGCCCCAGTCTTCGGCGGAAGAGCACCTCCGCGGCGGCGGAGGTCAGCCCGCAATGGGGACATTGATCGGCGGTCTTTTCGCTGCCACACTCGAGGCAACGGATCATCCCGTGCCCCCGGCCAGTTCTCGCAAGAACAGACTGAAACGCGCCCGGCTCTCCTCCTCCGGCGGCACCACGGTCACCCCCATGCCACGTTCCGGCTCCACGCGCTTCACCGAACAATCCAGCTGCACCGGCTCCTTCTCCTTCAGGACGATCCGGGCGGCGAACTCCGCGCCTACCCAGAGCGGATCGGGCAGCTCGATGAACATTCCGCTCGAACTGACGTCGCGTACGCGCCCGCGGAGCACGGCCGAGCCCCATTCCATCTCCAGATCCGCGCCGCAGACAAACCTGGGGGCACGGCGGCGCTCGTACCGCCGCGGTTGCTCCTGTTTGTGTCCGGGCTGGTCCAGACGTCCCTCCTAGTCAGATGAGTCCTGCGCCTCTGGCGATGCTAGGAATCCGCGCCGGCGTAGTCAAGCGATCCTGCACCCTTCGTTACAGCTCCGTTCCCATTAAAGAAATATACGAGATGACCTTCGTTCTTGTTTCAGCCATTACGGCAGTTTGTTCTTTGGTGCGCCCCCCGATAGTCTCCGTTCCACTTCCCGGCGGAGATAGCCGCGCAAGCTTTCGGAGAGCGAACCAACGGCGGCCAACTCCTTCAGGTTCGGCACCGGGATCATGGGCAGGAATGCCAGCACGATCGAAAGTGGCGTTGCCGGATGGCGCACCAATGCCATGCGCACCCGTTCGAGCTGTGACCACTTGCGATGCCGCGCAATCGCGGGAATGATTCCGCCCGCCAGCCGTTCCCGCGCCATGACCTTGAGAACTTGTGCTTCGGTGAGAAAAGGATTGTCGAGGACGGCCGGCAGGACCTGCGGATGGCCTTCGGCCAACAGCGCTCCCGCGACGCGCGCCGGCCCGCGGCGCGCCAGCATGATCTTCTGTCCCAGCGCGACCTGCGGAAGACGGCTGATGAGCAGCTCTTCCGCTTGACGCCGAAGTTCCCCGTGAACCGAGGGCTGCATGCTGATCTGCACCAGATCGAGCATGTAGAGGTCGCGCAGGAGCCGCATACCGGTCAGGCGCGGCGCATGCGGATGCGTCACAAGCGCCCGTTTTACCCGATAGCTCTTCAGGAACGACTTGCGCCGCGCAATCTCCTCGAGAATCCTCTCGGAAAGCTCTTTGCGCTCGAGCAGCAAGCAGAGATGCGTCTCGTCGAAGGCGGGATGATCGAGAAGCGCGAGCAGTGTCTCCTCTCGCGCATCGTGCAGAAGCACGAGAATCTGCTCGGCTGGCGCCGTCTGCGCCTGCTTGACGAGAGGTTCAAGGGTCCGCGGTTCTTGCGCCATGCTCGGGTCTCAGTCTCGCCCGCCGGCGAGGCGCTCAGTCTCCAGGGCACGCTCCGCTCGCGTTTCGTCGAGCGGGACGCAGCCTGTCTTGGCGCCGCCGCCAAAGCCGAGATAGATCGCTATGGACCTAGCATAAGGCAGAACGCCAACGGCGGCGCTGCCCCGTCCTCATCTGCGCAACAATCCCTCTGGGGCTCCGAGCCAGGCCACAGGACTTGACGCCCCGATTCGCCGCTCACTATCATCGCGCGGTCTTCAGGCGCGCCGCTTCCAGGCCGCGCGCCACATACCATGCGCATTAGCCTTCTTGATCTCGCCATCGTACTTGCTTACCTTGCCGGGATCACCTTCTTTGGCTTGCGCTTTCGCCGTGGCCAGCGCGACATCCGCGACTATTTCCTCGGCGGCCGCACGGCTCCCTGGTGGGCCTTGGCGTTCTCGATTGTCGCCACCGAAACCTCGACGCTGACCATCATCGGCACGCCCGCGCTCGCCTACGCGGGCAATCTCGCCTTTCTGCAGCTCGTTCTCGGCTATCTGCTGGGGCGCGTCCTGATCGTGCTCATTCTCCTGCCGGGCTACTTTCGCGGGGAATACTTCACCGCCTACCAGCTCATCGAGAAGCGCTTTGGCGAGCGGATGCGCGCCGTGGCCGCTTCGACATTTCTGATCACGCGCGCCCTCGCCGAAGGCGTGCGCGTCGCGGCCATCGCCCTCGTCGTGAGCGTGGTTCTCGGCACTTCCGAGCGCCCAGCCGTGTTTCTGGTCATTGTGTTGACGCTCATTTACACGTTTGAGGGCGGGATGCGCGCCGTCATCTGGACCGACGTGATCCAGCTCATCCTCTACTTCACCGGCTCCCTCGCCGCCTTTTTTCTCTTGCTGCACCGCATTCCGGGCGGGTGGACGGAGGTTGCGCAGGTCGCCACCGTCTCCGGCCACAAGCTTCAGGTCTTCGACCTCACGCTCAGCTTTTTCACGAAATACACGCTCTGGTCGGGCCTCATCGGCGGTGCATTCCTCACCATGGCAAGCCACGGCACCGACCAGACCATCGTCCAACGGCTCTTGGCTGCGCGCTCGCAACGCGACAGCAGGCTGGCCCTGCTCGTGAGCGGCGGCATCGTACTCGTCCAATTCACACTGTTTCTCCTGATCGGCGTGATGCTGTTCGTCTTCGCTCAACACACGCCTTTGCTTGCCCCCGGAGAGCCGGCAGACCGCATCTTTCCTTTGTTCATCGTGCGCGAGATGCCGCATGGACTCGCAGGACTGGTCCTCGCGGCCCTCTTCGCCGTGGCCATGTCCAACGCCAGTGGCTCGCTCAATTCCCTGGCGGCCTCGAGCGTACTGGACTTCGAGCGCCTCCGCGGCCCCGACGGACCACGTCGAGGCCGCTCGCTCGAGCCTGCCCCGATGGGATCGGGGCCGGCGCGTTTCCTGGCACGCTCGCGGCGCGCCACTCTCGCCTGGGGCGCCGTACTGCTTGTCTTCGGACTGTTCAAGTGGGGCCCCGTCCTCGAAGCCGGCCTGACGATTGCTTCCCTCCCGTTCGGCGCACTTCTCGGCCTGTTTCTTCTCGGCACAATTGACCGCCGGTCGACCGCGCGCGGCGCGCTTGCCGGAATGTTTGCCGGGCTCACTGTGGTTCTTCTGGTGTATGGTTTCACGCGCGTGGCTTTTACCTGGTACGTGCTCATCGGCTCAAGCGTGACGGTACTCGTCGGCGCCCTGCTGAGCCGGCTGGCGAACTCGCCGCGAAGCGGCGCCCATCAAGGGTCCTCCACACGCCAATGAACGGGAAAAAGATCGATCTCATCCGTGGTCTGGGCAAGTGGGGCTCCCTGGCCATCGTCGTCGGCACGATGATCGGCACCGGCATTTTTCTCAAGCCCGCAGAAATGGCTCGCGAAGGCCGGACCGTCGCGGTGGTCTTTGCCGCGTGGGTCGTTGGCGCGGTTCTCTCGCTCTTCGGCGCCCTCGCTTACGCTGAGCTCGGTGCCGCAATTCCCGAAGCCGGCGGCGAATATGCCTACCTGCGCCGCGGCTTCGGCCCCGTCTGGGGCTTCCTTTTTGGCTGGATGCATTCCATCGTTGGACGGCCCGCCTCGGCCGCTTCCATCGCCGCGGGGCTGATGCGCTTCCTCGGTTTTCTCATTCCCGCGGTGGGAGCGCCGATCTTCACGCTGCACCTTTCCGCTCCCTTCGGGGTGACGCTCGTCAAACCCTACGATTTTGTCTTCACCTGGGCTCAGCCGCTTGCCGTGCTCTGGCTCATGGCCATGACGGGCGTCAACTATCTTGGCGTGCGCCTCGGTGGCGCCGTGCAGGTGTTTCTGACCGCGCTGAAAGTCGCTTCGGTGCTTGCCATTATCGCGCTCGCCCTCGGAGCCCCCGCCGCACACACGGCCACGTTTCAGCCCCTTTGGCCCGCGGCGTTCGGCGTAGGCACCTTCACCGCGTTCCTGGCGGCTTTGGCCGCGGCACTCTGGGCTTATGACGGGTGGGAGGACCTGAACCTCGTGGGCTCCGAAGTCGCTGAGCCGCAGCGGAACATCCCCCGCGCGCTCGTCGGTGCGGTCGCCTTCGTCGCGGCGATTTATCTTTTATTCAGCGTCGCGTGCCTACGCATTTTGTCGTTCGGCGAAGTGGCCGCCTCGCGGCATATTGCTTCCGACGTGGTCGCGCGCATCAGCGGCCGCGGCGCTGCCGACTGGATCACGCTGGCCATGGTCATCGCGGCGCTCGGCTCGATGAACTCGTCGGTCCTGAGCGGCGCGCGCGTACCCTACGCGATGGC
This sequence comes from Candidatus Acidiferrales bacterium, assembly GCA_049514555.1. GTDB lineage: Bacteria > Acidobacteriota > Terriglobia > Acidiferrales > UBA7541 > JBEKUY01. The sequence continues at coordinate 170,200 of JBEKUY010000003.1, read as the reverse complement.
GCGCGACGGCCTGTTCTTCCGCGTCGCTCGCGGGGTCCACGAGAAATACCGCACACCGGGACGCGCTCTGATCTTCCAGTGCGTGCTGGCAAGCCTCATGGCTCTCAGCGGCACGTTTGAGGAGCTGACCTCACTCTTCATTTTTGCGGGTTGGATCTTCTACGGCCTCGCGGTCGTGGCCATGTTCCGTCTGCGCCGGACCGCTCCCGACCTGCCGCGGCCCTATCGCTGCTGGGGCTATCCGTGGGTTCCCGGGCTTTTTGTCGCCGGCGCGCTGGCGTTAACCGTCAGTCTGTGGCTCGCCCGCCCGGTGCGCTCTTCGATTGGGCTTGCGTTGATTCTCTCGGGGCTAGTCTTCTACCGTTTCTGGCGGTCCAGAGGTGGCAAGGATCAGTTCTCGACCATGGGCTGAGACAGGAGCGCCTTCGGCGTCTTCAAGAACGGCAGTGTACCCAGCAGCAGGCCGATTCCGGGTGTTACAACCCAGACGCCCGTTGTGAGCGCCAGATACGCGAGGTGGTGCCAGATGAACGCGTTTCTCTCGACGAAGACGCCCGCTAACAAAGTCACACAGAACAATCCAAGCATGGCGATTGCAGGAAACAGGCCCGCTGCGAGTCGTATCGAGCGCGAGCTTCCCGAACGGCCGGACAAATACGCGCCAATGGCTCCAAATACCGGCTGTGCAATCAGCCAGGGAAGGTAAAAAGTCAGCGCGACTTCCGCCCGATACCAACTGACATAAGGTTGCAGATTCAGTCGTTGCAGAACCATCAGCAATCCCATGGACCCCGTCAGACTGACCAGCCCAGGCAGCCAGAAACTTCTCGTTCGGCTGTTCATGTTTCCCTCCTCGCGCCTTGCGCCGCGAATCTCTCCGGCCAATTTGCCCCAGTCAGATACCTCGTTGAGTGCGCGGTCGACGGCTTCGGACTCGCTGTGCCCTTTCGCGCGTAACTCGATGTAAACATCCTCAAGGTGACCGGCCAGTTCGGCTACGGTCTCTTCTTGTTGAGCCGGAGAAAGATCCAGATTGCCTAACCCCTCACGGACCAAAGCAACCCAATCACGCACGGGCCACCCCCGCCAAGCGGTCCAGCGCCTGGAAAAAGAACCGCCACTCGCGCCGGAGCGGCACGAGCTTTCTCTTGCCCGCGGACGTCAAGCAGTAGTAGCGGCGATCGCGTCCCGCCCGATTGGCCTCCCAACGGCCTCTCACCCAGCCGCGCTTTTCAAGCTCGTAGAGCATCGGATAAAGCGACGCCAGATTGAAGCGCAGTGCTCCCTGGCTTTTCGCTTCGATCTGTTTCGCGATTTCAAATCCGTAGAGCGGTTCTTCCGCGAGCAGCGCCAGGATGGCCAGCTCGGCACTGCCGCGGGCAATTCTTGATGGGATGCGCTTCGTCATATCGAATATAGGAATCCTATATTCGAACGTTGGCGTCAATAGTACTCTTGGCCAGCTGTCTTGAGACCCATCCGGGGAATGGAATTTGTCGTTCTCACGGGCGTTAGCGGTACAGGAGATACTTGCCCCGCGTCTGCTGAAATGTCTTCAGATCGCGGTCCCATCCGGCCACGATTTCCCCCGCGCTTTTCCCTTCCTCGATGCGGCTGATCGCAGCAGCGTTGCCGAGCAGGAGGAGAAGCTTCGCGGCATCGAACTGTTGCGGATAGAGCTTTTTCAGTACCAGCGCGATTTCGAGCCCGTTCTGCATCGAACGCACCGCGCGGCGGTTGGTGACCCGGAAAACCACGCCGCGGCACACCTTCCCGGCATGGGGTCCCGTGATCGGAATGAATTGGGCCGGCTTCACGCGCACACCGGGAAGATTCCGGCGCGCCACTTCGCGCGCCAGCGTTTCTGCTTCAATCCACGGCGCGCCGATCTCCTCAAATGGCGCTTCCGTGCCGCGCCCCACAGAAACCCCCGCGTTCTGCAAAATCTCCAACCCAGGATAGAGCACCGCGCCATTGAGTGTGCGCAGATTCGGCGAAGGCGGAATCCATCGCAGGCCCGTGTCCTGATAGAAGTAGCTGCGCTTCCAACCTTTCATGGCGATCACGTGGAGATCACAGCCGATGTGGTCTTCTTCGTTGAACATCTGCGCGAGTTCGCCGATGGTCATCCCGTAGCGGACCGGCATCGGAAAATAGCCGGTGAAACCGAGCCGGTCGGCATCCAACATCGGACCCTCGAGGATCTCCCCTCCCAGCGGGTTCGGCCGGTCGAGCACGAAAAACGGGATGTGCCGTTTGGCGGCCTCTTCCATGCAGTACGCCATCGTGGTGATGTAGGTGTAAAACCGCACGCCCGCGTCCTGGATGTCGAAGACGAGCGCGTCAATGCCCTGCAGCATCGCCTCGGTAGGACGCAGCGTGTCGCCGTAGAGGCTGTAAACCGGCAGGCCCGTCGCGGAATCGCTCGAAGAACCCACCCGCGCGTCGGCGCCCCCGACGAGCCCATGCTCCGGGCTAAACAGCGTGACCAGGGTCACCCCCGGCGCCCGCGCCAACAATTCGACGTCGGTTCGCCCATCGCGGTCCACGCCCGTTTGGTTCGTGATGAGCCCGATGCGTTTGCCGCGCAACGCCGCGTAGTGCTGCTCCTCGAGAACGTCCATGCCGGCGCGCACAGCGCGGCGCACTCCCCTCGCTGCCACCATCGGCGGTGCCAATGCGCAGAGACACGCCCCGCCAGCCAGCAACACAGCCGGGCGCACTCTCAGCAACCGCTCAAGAAAACAGCTCCAAAGTGACGGTTTCAGGCACATTCGGTGGTAGGCTGGAACTCCACGCGCAGGTTTTCGTGGTGAGGCCAGACCCTGTGTGCTATATACAGTTTCGGCATGCGGGCGTCAACCTGAGAGGGCGAACTTGACGAACCATCGCGCCTCATGGCTCCTGCTGCTTGCTGTTTTTTTCTTCATGCCGATCAAGCCCCGCGCGCAAGACAAGCCCACTCCTCCGGCAAAATCGTCTCCTCGCCGCGCCGCTCCGGCCAAGCGCCTTCCTCCGGCTGCCCGGCGTTGGGTCGAGACCACGCTCCGCAAACTATCCGTGGACGAAAAAATCGGTCAACTCCTTTTCCCCACTCTCTACGGCGTGTTGACACCCACGGATAGCGACGACTATCGAACTCTGCTTTCCGCGGTCGAAAAGCTCCACGCCGGCGGCTTCATCATCGTGACTCAGGGCTCGCCTCTCGGCCCCGTGAAGAGTCAGGCCTATCCGACCGCCGTGCTGGCCAATCAGCTTCAGGCGCGCGCCCGGGTGCCGCTGCTCATCGGTGCGGACTTCGAGCGCGGCACCGCGATGCGACTTGATGAAGGCACGTCGTTTCCAACTGCCATGGCGCTCGCGGCAGCCGGCAGTCCGCAAGACGCGTATGAAATGGGACGCATCACGGCGCTCGAGGCGCGCGCGGTTGGCATCCATTGGGTTTACGCGCCGGACGCTGACGTGAACAGCAATCCCGCCAATCCGATCATCAACACGCGTTCCTTCGGCGAGGACCCTGCTCGCGTCGCGGACTACGTCTCCGCCTACGTCCGCGGCGTTGAAGAAGCCGGCGGGCTCTCGACCGCAAAACATTTCCCCGGCCACGGCAACACGTCCGGCGATTCTCACCTCGATCTTCCCGTGGTCAGTGCCGACCGCGCGCGCCTCGATTCAGTCGAACTCGTGCCGTTTCGCGCCGCCATCGCCGCGGGCGTAAGCTCGATCATGACCGGGCATCTCGCCGTTCCCGCGCTGGAGCTCGATCCGAACGTCCCCGCGACTCTTTCCGAAAAGATCCTCACCGGCCTCCTGCGCAAGGAGATGGGGTTCGACGGGATCGTGGTCACTGACGCCCTGGACATGGGTGGCGTAACCCTCCGTTATCCGCCCGGCGAAGCCGCTGTCCGTGCCGTCCTTGCCGGCTCCGACGTTCTCCTCATGCCGCCGGTTCCCGACGCTGCTTTTGCCGCACTCCAGGATGCAGTGGCCTCGGGCCGCCTTTCTCGCGCGCGCCTCGATCAATCGGTCCGTCGCATCCTCGAGGCGAAGGCTCGCCTCGGCCTCGATAAGAACCGCCTCGTCAATCTGAATGACCTCAACTCTCATTTCGCCCGTCCCGAGTGGGCCGCCAAAGCGCAGGACATCAGCGACCGCGGCGTCACCCTTCTCCGCGACGATGCGCACCTCCTCCCGCTCGATGCCACCCGGCCCTCCACCGCGCTCCTACTCGCCATTTCCGGCGACCTTGAGCCCTATCCCGCCGAAGACCTCGAGCGCGAGTTGCGCTGGCGTGTGGATTCGCTGGACGTCGTCCGCACCGACACGCAATTCGTCAAAGCTGCCGCCGTGAAGCTGCCGCCGCTCAACCGCTACGATTTCATCATCGTGGCCCTGTCCGTCCGCGTCACCGATCGCAAGGGCAGCGTGGCTCTGCCCGAAGACCAAGCCGCCCTGGCGCGCCAGGTTCTCGCTTCCGGCAAGCCCGTCGTTTTTGTCGGACTGGGCAGCCCGTACCTCATCGAGCAGTTCCCGGGGGCGAAGACCTGGCTTTCGGTCTTCGGCATCTCCGAGGTCGCGCAAGTCTCCGCGGTGCGCGCCCTCTTCGGCCAGATTCCGGTCCGCGGCCGCCTGCCCGTGAGCATTCCTGGCGCAAATCTGAAAGCCGGTGACGGCATCGCGCTCGCCGCCCATCCGATGAAGCTTGCGATGATGGATTCAGCCGCCGCCGCTCGTCTCGCTCCCGCCTACGACGTCATGGAGCGCGCCGTGCGCGACGCCGCGTTTCCCGGCGGCGTGCTCGCCGTCGGCTACCGCGGCAAACTCGCCGTGCATGTGTTTGGCAAGCTCAGTTACGATCGCGGAGCCGCTCCCGTCGCGCCCGACACGATCTACGATCTGGCATCTCTCACCAAGGTCATCGTCACCACGACCCTCACCGCGCGACTCACCGAAACTCGCGCCGGAGCCGGCCTCCAGCTTGACGCTCCCATCGACCGTTATCTGCCGGAGTGGGCCAAGGGACCGCAGCCCGAGTGGCGCCACCAAGTCACCGTGCGGCAGCTTCTGACGCATACCTCGGGTCTTCCGCCGCACCGCGATTATTTCCTGACGTGTAAGAGCAAGCGCGAAGTCCTGGAAAAAATCTTCGCCGAGCCGCTGGAAACGCAGCCGGGGTCGAAGGAAGCGTATTCCGATCTCGGCGTCATTCTTCTCGCCGAAATCGTCGAGCGCCTGACCGGAAAGCCGCTCAACATCCTGGCCGCCGAGCAGATTTTCCGCCCGCTCGGCATGTCGGACGCCATGTTTCTTCCCCCCAAGAAGCTTCTCTCCCGCATCGCGCCCACCGAGGATGACAAATCTCTTCGCAAGCGCCTCGTTCGCGGGGAGGTTCACGACGAGAATGCTTATGTCATGGGAGGCGTCGCCGGCCACGCGGGGCTTTTCGGCACTGCGGGCGATCTCGCCGCCTTTTGCCAGATGCTTCTCGACGGCGGGATTTACGCGCACCATCGGATTCTCCGCCGCGGCACAATCGCGGAATTCGCCGCCCCGCAAGCCATTTCCGGCAATTTGCGCGCCCTCGGATGGGCCGTGCCTACGGAGAACTCCTCGAGCGGACATTTCTTTTCGCTTCACAGCTTCGGCCATCTCGGCTTCACCGGCACATCCATCTGGATCGACCCGGACAAGCAGCTTTTCGTCATTCTGCTCACCAATCGCGTCAATCCCACGCGCGAAAATCACAAGATTCAAGAAGTGCGCCCCGCCGTGCACGATGCCGTCATCCAGGCCCTGGGCTTGGCTCCTCCCGCCGCTCCCAAGCCCTAGCAGGATGCGAGAGTGTGTGTCGCGGATGATTCCTAGCAATCCGACGAGGAGGGACGATATACCGCCCTCGATTTGAGCGCGAGTATAATGCGACGGTGCCTGTTCCTCCCCGAAAAACGCGCGTCACCGAACGGCGCAACGCGCGTTCGCTCGGCCTCGACCGCCTCTCCACGCGCGCCATTCTCCAAGCGATGAACCGCGAAGATGCGCGAGTTGTGCCCGCGGTCCGGCGCGAGATTCGCCCAATTGCGCGCGCGGTAGATGCAATCGTCCAGGCCTTGAAGAACGGCGGGCGTCTTTTCTATGTCGGCGCAGGCACCAGCGGGCGCCTTGCCGTTCTCGACGCCGCCGAATGCCCTCCGACGTTCGGCATATCCCCGCGGCTCGTCCAGGCGATCATTGCCGGAGGCCGCCGCGCGCTAACGGACGCCGCGGAAGGCGACGAAGATTCCGCCGCTCAGGGTGCGCGTGACCTCGCCCGGAAAAAGCTCTCCTCGCGCGACGTTGTCGTGGGCATTACGGCAAGCGGCGGCACCCCCTACGTTCTTGGCGCGCTGCGCCAGGCGCGGCGCAAACGGGCCACGACCGTCGGCATCACCTCGAATCCGCGCTCGCTGCTCGCTCGCGCCGTGCACATTTCCATTGGGCCCGATGCCGGGCCGGAAATACTGGCCGGCTCGACCCGGCTCAAGGCCGGCACCGTCCAGAAGATGGTCCTCAATATGCTCTCCACCGCGGCGATGATTCGTCTTGGCCGCGTTTATGACAATTGGATGATTGACGTGGCGCTGACGAACCGGAAGTTACGCGCGCGCGGCTTGCGCATCCTGACGGAAGCCAGCGGCCGGCCACCGTCCATCTCGAGACACGCCCTGCGTCAGTCGGGACACAACCTCCGCGTCGCACTGGTCATGTTGAAGAAGAACGTCGGCGTCAAAGAGGCTCGCAATCTGCTCCGCGGCGCGCGGGGCGATTTGCGCCGGGCGTTCGGCGAATGATTTTCCTAGGAGGCAAGGACGCGTGGACAAATTCCTGATTCGTGGCGGCGTGCCGCTCAGCGGCACCGTAACCATCAGCGGCGCGAAAAACTCCGCGCTTCCGGCGATGGCTGCCGCGCTCCTTTCTCCCGAGCCCATCGTCCTCCACAACATTCCGCGCGTCCGCGACATCATCACCATGGCCAAGCTCCTCACCCACATGTCCGCGCGCGTCTTTACCGACGATTTCCCCGGCACTAACTACACGATCCAGGCCGCAGCCCTGAGCGACGCCGAAGCGCCCTACGAGTTGGTCCGCACCATGCGCGCCTCCGTTCTGACGCTCGGTCCCCTCGTTGCCCGTCTCGGCTACGCCCGGGTGTCGTTGCCGGGAGGCTGTGCCATCGGAGCGCGCCCGGTGGATTTGCACATTGCCGCACTCGAAAAACTGGGTGCCGAAATCTCCACCTCGCATGGCAACATCGAAGCTCGGGGGCCGAAGCGCGGCCGCCTCAGGGGAGCGTGTATCTCGTTCGAAAAGATCACCGTCACCGGCACGGAGAACATCCTTATGGCCGCGGCCCTCGCCGAAGGCGAAACGTCGATCGAAAACGCGGCCCGCGAGCCGGAAGTGACTGATCTTGCCGTGCTGTTGCGCAAGATGGGCGCGGACATCGAAGGCGATGGGACATCGACCCTGCGCGTGCGCGGCGTCGAGCGCCTGCATGGCGCCGAACACACTGTTATTCCCGACCGCATCGAAGCCGGCACCTTTCTCGTCGCCGGCGCGATCACCGGCGGCGAGCTCACCCTCGCCCGCTGCGCCCCCGAACATCTGGGCTCCATCATCACCAAGCTTCGCGAGGCGGGCGTGATCGTCGAAGAGACCGGCCCGGAGACCCTCCGCGTCCGCGGCTCCGGGAAGCTTGTGGCCGCCGACGTCACCACCCAGGAGTATCCCGGCTTTGCCACCGACATGCAGGCACAGTACATGACGCTCGCCACGCAGGCCGAAGGCACTTCCGTCGTCACCGAAACGATCTTCGAAAACCGGTTCCTGCACGCCAGCGAGATGTCTCGCATGGGCGCCAACATTACCATCGACGGACGCTCCGCCATCGTCCGCGGCCCGGCGCCCCTCACCGGCACGAGTGTGATCGCCTCCGATCTCCGCGCCAGCGCGTCGCTCGTCCTCGCTGGTTTGATTGCGAACGGTGAAACCCTCATCGACCGCGTGTACCACATCGATCGCGGCTACGAACGCATCGAGGAAAAACTCTGCTCCGTCGGCGCCCGCATCACCCGCGTCAGCAGCTAGTCCGCTGCTTGCTGAAATGACGTAGCGCAGCACTAGCCCCTGTAGAATCAGCAGTTACAAGAAAGATGGGGCACTTTTCCACAGCGTCTGCATCCATGTGTCTGCTGGGCCTTGCCTCTGTTACAATGCAGCCCTTCATTCTCGGCCCGTGTTTTGCGCGCGATCCTCTCGTGCGTCCGGGCTTGCAGGGGGGGAATTGAGTTCATGACACTGCTTGGCGACGATCTTCTTTTACGGCTTGACGCTCGGATCGACCAGAAGCATCTCCTGAAGCACCCGTTCTATCAGGATTGGCAAGCGGGCAAACTCCCCCGTGCCAGTTTGCAGCTCTACGCGACGCAATACTACCGGCACGTGGATGCCTTCCCCGGTTACTTGAAGACTCTCGCCGCTCGCACGAACGGCGCGCTTCGCAGCGTCATTCTTCAAAATCTCGCTGAAGAAACGGACCCGCGTGCGCCTCATCCGCGCCTTTGGCGGGATTTTGCCGCAGCCATTGGCGTCCCGGAGGAAACGCTAACCTCCTCCCCGATGCTGCCCGCCACTCAGACACTCGTCGAAACCTACCGCCGTTTCTGTGCCGAAGGCCCGGCCTGCCACGCTGTTGCTGTGCTGTACGCCTACGAATCGCAGGTGCCCGAGACCGCCGCCGAGAAGTTGGAGGGGCTGCGCCGATTTTACGGCGTCACCCGGCCCGAAGGGCTCGCCTATTTCGCCGTGCACCAGGAAGCCGACAAGGCCCACCGCGCCGCCTGGCGCAACTGGCTCGCCGCGGACGGCTATGGCAGCCTGGACCGCACCGTCGCCGCCGCCGAGGAAGCTCTTGACGCGCTCTGGGGGGTGCTCGATGCTGTGCATCGCCCTCAGCGCCAGGCCACCGCCTCGCCCAAATACAAAACAGCCCGGGCGTCAGGACGCTGACGGGCCGGGCTGTTTCTGCGTTTCGAGATGTGCTGGGCCGGGCTTACTGCGCCGCGCCGCCGACCTCGCGCTTTTGTTTATCCCGCTGCTCGCGAATCAGGGCCTTGCGTGACAGCCGGATCTTGTTCCCCTCGATCGAGAGCACTTTCACCAGCACTTGATCGCCGAGCTTCAGCTCATCGCGGACGTCGCGAATGCGGTGCTCGGAGATCTCACTGATGTGCAGCAAGCCGTCGGTTCCCGGGAATAGCTCGACGAATGCGCCGAAGTCCGCGAGCCGCACAACCTTGCCGAGATAGGTCTTGCCAATCTCCGCCGTGGCAGTGACTTCCTGGATCATCCGCAACGCCGCGTCGCCCGCCTCTCCGTTCGTGGCAAAGACGTGCACCTTGCCGTCGTCGTGAACGTCGATCTTCACGCCGGTCGCTTCGATGATGGACTTGATCTTCTTGCCCCCCGGACCGATCAGGTCGCGGATCTTGTCCGTCGGGATCGTCAGCGCAAAGAGCCGCGGCGCGTAAGAGGAAATCGCCGTCCGCGGGCTGCTCAGCGTCTGCTCCATGATGTCCAATATCTCCAGACGCGCCTTCTTCGCCTGGGCGAGGGCCTCGCGCATCATCCCGATGCTGATGCCCGTCACCTTGATGTCCATCTGGAGCGCGGTGATGCCCTCACGCGTCCCGGCGACCTTGAAATCCATGTCACCGTAATGGTCTTCGGCGCCGGCGATGTCCGTCAGGATGGCGTACTTGCCCCGTTCTCCGACCACAAGTCCCATGGCGATACCGGCGCAGGGCGCGCGCAGCGGCACGCCGCCGTCCATCATCGCCAGCGACGCGCCGCAGACCGTCGCCATCGAAGAGGACCCGTTCGATTCGAGTATGTCCGACACCAGCCGCAGTGCGTAGGGGAAGTCCGCTTCGGGTGGCATCAGATTCACCAGCGCCCGTTCCGCCAGCGCCCCGTGGCCGATCTCGCGGCGCCCAGGCCCGCGCAGGAACTTCACTTCGCCCACGCTGAACGGCGGGAAGTTGTAATGCAGCATGAAGCGCTTGAACGCCTCCTCCTCGAAGAGCAGATCGAGGCGCTGCATGTCTTCCTTGGTGCCCAGCGTCATCGTGGCGAGCGCCTGGGTTTCGCCGCGGGTGAATAGCGCCGAACCGTGCACGCGCGGCAGCAGGCCCACTTCGCAACTGATGGGCCGGACCTGGTCGAACGCGCGCGCGTCGGGACGGCGATGCCGCTCGAGAATATCGTCGCGGAAGTACTTCTCGCGAAGGCGCTCGAATGCCCGCATTGCGAGCGCTCGCTTCTCTTCTTCTTCCTCGGGGATGGTCTCGAGGATTTCGTCCTTCAGTGCGTCGACGAGGTGATAGCTCTCCTTCTTGGGATACTTCGCCGTATCCAGCGCTTCGTGCAGGCGCGCGCCGTATTTCTTCTCGATATCGCGGCAGAGCGCCTCATCGAACGGCAGCGGCTCGACCGTCACCTTCTTCGGGTTCACCTTGGCGTGCAGTTCGCGGATCGCCGCGATGATGAGCTTGATCTGAGTGTGGCCGAATTCAAGTGCGTCCGCCACCGCGTCCTCGGAAACCTCGAGGGCCCCGGATTCCACCATCACGACGGCGTCTTCGGTTCCGGCAATGACGATGTTCAGCAGGCTCGTCTTCTGCTCGGCCACGGTCGGGTTGGCCACGAGCTGGCCGTTCAGCAGCCCCACGCGCACCGCTGCGATCGGCTTCTCAAACGGCAGGTCGGAGCAGTACGCCGCCGCCGAAGCCGCCGTCACCGCGATGACGTCGGGGTCGTTCTCGCTGTCGGCGGAGAGCACCATGGCCACGATTTGCGTTTCGTTCCGCCACGCTTCCGGAAAGAGCGGCCGCATCGGCCGGTCGATCTGCCGCGAGACCAGAATCTCCCGCTCCGAAGGGCGCCCTTCGCGCTTGAAAAATCCCCCGGGAATCTTCCCCGCGGAATACGTGTATTCCCGATAGTCAACGGTGAGCGGCAGAAAATCGCGCTCGTTCGCTGCCGACGACATGCAGGCCGTCACCAGCACGACCGTGTCGCCATACCGCGCCAGCACAGCCCCGTTGGCCTGTCTGGCGATCTTGCCGGTCTCCAACGTCAGTGTCCGGCCGCCCACTTCCACGCTGGCTTGGTGCGGCACGGGCAAATGAGAATTCTCTGTCATGTTTGCTTCCTTTTGTTCGTTCGCCACAGCGAAGAGCGTCCTTCGGCTCGAACGAATTCCGCGTTATGGGGAAGAGTTAAGAACAGCGGCGTGACGCGGGGTCCGAACAACCACAAAAAAACGCGACCCGATTACCGGCCTGCTGGGTCGCACGCGGCAAAGCAGTTTCCGCCTGCACTTCCGACTTTTTGGGCGGCCGGGCAAATCTCCCGGCGACTACTTCCGCAAACTGAGCCGTTCGACAATCTCGCGATACCGATCCGGGTCACGACGGTTGAGGTAATCAAGCAGGCGGCGCCGCTTATTGACCATCATGATCAGGCCGCGCCGCGATGCATGGTCCTTAACGTGGGACTTGAGATGTGTCGTCAGGTAGTTGATTCGTTCACTGAGAAGAGCAATCTGTACTTCCGGGGAGCCCGTATCCTTCAGATGCATCCGGAATTGTTCGATCAACACCGCTTTGGCTTCGCTCAAGTCCCCTTCTCCGTCATTTCCCGTGTATTGTTCTTTTCTCTTCGACCTGAGTTCAGATTAACACATCGCCAATCGGAGTGTAAAGCAAGAGTCACGCGCTCTTACCGCACTTCGATGAGGGCTAGAGCGTGGGGCTGAAGCGTTAGAGACAACGAATCGTTGGTGATGGCGTGCTGCCGCGCCCGAGGCAGAGCGGCTGCTTTGCGAAGCGCCTTCTGCTGTTCGCGCGTCGGAAACTGCGGTGAACCCATCTTTTCGTAAGCCGGCAGCGGGGACCCGTGGCCGGCATCGACTATTCTTACCTGTGCAGTTCGTTCACCGGATAAGCCCTTGAAATAAAGAGTCAGGCTCTTCGGCGCGCCGACTTCCTCCGGCAGGAACAGGTTCCAGACAGCAATTACCAACGAGCTGTCCGCGCGGCGGGTCACCAATGCAGAGGCAGAATTCACATTGAGGCGCACATTGCCAAGGCGGTGCAGCAGAGCGAAATCGTTGAACGCCGGCTTTGGAATGCCACCGGCGGCAAGGAGCCCGAAGCCGCCATGGAAGGGACGCTCCACAACGCCCTGTTCCTCGAATACGTCGGAGAAAGTCCAGTAGCTCATCATTTCGGTCAGGCCGTCGCACTGACGGATCGTGTCGGCGAGCCACGGCCCCATGAACGCCGTGTCCATCACCTGCGGCTCGCTCTTATAGCTGGCGTTGTATTCGGTCCAGATGAGAGGAAGGTGGGGAAAGGGTGAAGCCGCGATCTGCTCGTGAACTTTCTCGACGGCGCGGCAGACCATTTTGGTGCGAGGAATGACCTCGTGCGTGCCGAAGATATCTTCCGAGCGATCGTTGCCGTAGACGTGAGTCGAGGCGAAATCAACGGGAACATGACTTTCTTGGCAGTGCGCGAGGAAGCGGTCCACCCAGGCGGCCTGCGCGGTGGCAGGACCGCCGACGCGAAGGCAAGGGCTGACCCGCTTGAGCGCCCGCGCCGTGTGATCGTAGAACTCGTAGTAGGTGGATTCCTTCGGCTCGCCGGCCCAAAAATCGAGATTGGGTTCGTTCCACACTTCGAAATACCAACTGCCAACTTCTTCCTCGCCGTAACGGGCGATGAGATGCCGCGCAAACGCCTCAATCATAGCGTCCCACTTGGCGTAGTCCTTTGGCGGCGCGACATTCGGCTTGTACCAGAATGCGTGCAGCGCGTTCGGATCGGAACTCAGCTTCTTCGGCATGAAGCTGAGCTCGACGAACGGGCGCACGCCGTTCTTCAGCAGGCCGTCGTAGATTTGGTCCACGTAAGAAAAGTCAAAGACGGCCCGGCCATCCTTGTCCTCGTCGTACAGGCCGACTTCGTCGTGGAAAATTGCGTGAAAGCGGACGTACTGGAAGGCGGTAACGCGCTTGGTGTCGCGCAAATCGTTGCGGTAGCTTTCGCGCAGCGCGAGGATGGCGCGTCCCGAGCCGAACATCTGCTCCCAGAAATGAGGGAACGGATGCGACGGAGCGGTCGCGTCAACCGTGATCGTTTCAACTGGGCTGGGCGACTGGGCGGCGACCGTGCCCGTGCCGAACGCGAGCGGAGTGAGGAGTGCTGCTACAAGCAAGATGATCGTTCGCACGGAGGACACTCGCATGGTCAAGTTCACGAAAATATCAGGATTTGGGCTGGCGGATAAGGGAGAGGAACTCGTCGCGCGTCTGTTTGTTTTGGCGGAATTCGCCGAGCATGGCGCTGGTGACCGCCTGCGAATGCTGCTTCTCCACACCGCGCATGACCATGCACAGGTGCCGCGCCTCGATGATGACGCCTACCCCTTGAGGATTCAGCTTCTCGTCGAGGGCTCTCGCGATCTGGCTAGTGAGCCGCTCCTGGAGCTGCAGCCGCCGCGCGAACATGTTCACCACCCTCGCCACCTTGCTCAGGCCGATCACTTTCTGGTTGGGCAGGTAGGCCACGTGGCATTTGCCGAAAAACGGCAGCAAGTGGTGTTCGCACACGCTGAAGACCTCGATGTCCTTCACCACGACCATTTCGTCGTAGCAAACGCTGAACGTGGCCCCGTTCAAAACGCGGTCGATGTCCTGGTGGTAGCCGCTCGTGAGGAAACGCAAAGCTTTCTCAAAGCGCTCCGGCGTTTGGCGCAAACCCTCGCGCTCGGGGTCCTCGCCCAAAGCCAAGAGCATCCGCCGGACAAGCTCGGCGATACTCTCCCCTGAAGTCTTGCTCGCCTCGGGCAACAGAATTTCTTCCGTCGGTTTGGTCACGGAATGTTCCTTTCGTCGCTCTCTCCAGTGTACTCGAAACTATTGAGCCCCGTTTCTTCGAGGCGTACCCGTTCGAGTTTCGCTGCGGGAAATTTCGAGAGTCTCGCATAAATCTCCGTGCAGAGATTCTCCGTGGTCGGCACCTTCTTGCGGAAGGCGTCCACGTCTGCGTTCATGTTCCGGTGGTCGAAATCCTCCAACACCTCGCGCTCCACAAACACATCGAGCTCGCCGAGATTCGCGATCATGCCGGTCGCCGGATCTACCGCACCCGATACACTCACCGCCAAAACATAATTGTGGCCGTGCCCGTAGGGATTGTTGCACTTGCCGTAGATGCGCTGGTTCTCTTCCTCGCCGAGATGCCGGTTGTGCAGCCGGTGCGAAGCCGAAAAGCGGTATCGGCGGGTCAGCTCGATCTTCATTGCCCCGCGCCTTCCACGCCGTCCCGATAACAGTCCGCGAACAGGTCCGGCGTTTCATACAGCCGCACGCGATGCAACCGCCCTCGGGTGATTCTTGGCTCGAGCAGCTCCCAGATCACCCGGGCGATGTTTTCGCAGGTAGGTATCTGTCCGACGAGCTCGGGCACTTCGTAGTTCAAAAACCGGTGATCCATCCGCTCGATGATTTCCTTCTGAAGAATGTCCTTGAGTTCCTTGAGGTCGAGCACCATGCCCGTCACCGGGTCCGGTTCGCCTGCCACGGTCACTTCCAGAACGTAATTGTGTCCGTGGCCGTGCGGATTGTTGCACTTTCCGAAGATGCGCCGGTTCTCCTCGGCCGAGAACGCCGGATTGTGGTACAGGTGCGATGCCGAAAACTCGATTTTGCGCGTCAGATAGACCATTGCGTTCCTAGTCAGCGGGCGGCGTCGCCGACAACATATTCGCGGCCCTTCCACGCCACGCGGCCCTTCGCGTACCTCCGCATCGAAGCCGCCAGCGCCGCGCCATAGAGCAACATCGCCGGCACGTAGTAAAGGATTCGCGAGACGGGCGCCTGGTTATGCCGCAAGGCGGCCGCGTAGGCGGCGTGCCGCCACACCAGAAGGAGCAGCCCGAGCAGCGCCAGAAAGGGATAACGCACGCCCAGCGCCAGCAGAATAATCGCGATCCACGGCACCGCCGTGAGCAGCTCTCGCCATACGAGCCGCCGCGAGTCGCCCATCAATAGATACAGGTTCTTCGTCCAACCCTCCCACATCACGGAGAACTTCCGGTACATGCGAACGCGCACCACACCCTTCCCGGGAGAGAATCGCAGCCGATACCCAGCCTGTTTGACTCGCCGCGCCAAATCCACGTCTTCCACCATTTCACTGGCCCCGGCTTCGTGCCCGCCGGCGGCATCGTAGACATCGCGGCGAACCAGTAGGAATTGTCCATTCGCGGCGGCCGCCGGCGATGCCGGATCACTCACCGCTTCAAAAGGGTAGCGCCGCGTCAGTCGCACATACACGAAGGGAATGAGGGCTTTCTCCCACCAGGTCTCGGTGACTTGTTCGGGAGAATACGACACCAGCGCCGCACCGGCCGTCTCCGCCGTCCGCAACGCTTGCGTCACGGCATTCGGCTGAAGGACCGCGTCGGCATCGACGAACAACAGCCATTGCCCCGTGGCGCGCGCGGATCCGACCGCCACGGCGTGGTTCTTCCCAATCCAGCCGGACGGCAACGCACCCGCTTCCACGATCTGCAGCTTGGGGATGCGCCCCGCCAGCTCGCGCAGCAATTCCGGCGTCCGGTCGCTCGACTGATCGTTCACGACGATGATTTCGCCGATTTCCGGTTGCGTTGCGATCGATTCGATGCACGCCACAATGACGTCTTCCTCATTGCGTGCAGGAACCACGGCGCTGACGTGAATTGCTTGGCTCATGGAACGCGGATATTCGAACTGCTCTCGGCCATCCCGGATGGAACTGTTATTATAGCATTCGATGACCTTCCTTCGGAGAGTGCTGCCCTGGCTGGTTCTGGCCGCTGCCCTGACGATTCTGATTGGCTTCGCGATGCCGAGTTATCGCCAGGGGGAAGCCAGCATCGCCGGACGAACGGCGCCGCAGTTCACTTTCGAGCATGACGGCAAGCAGATGCGGCTGGCCGACCTGCACGGCAAGGTTGTCGTGGTGAATTTCTGGGCGACGTGGTGCCCGCCCTGCGTTGAAGAGACGCCCCTGCTCAATCGCCTCGAACAGCGGATCGCCTCGCGCGGGGGAGTGGTCCTGGGGATCAGCGTGGATGAAGATCCTGACGCCTACGAGCGCTTCCTGCAGGACCAAAAGGTCGCCTATCCCACGTTCCGCGACCCTTCCAAGAAGATTCCGCTTGAGTACGGCACCTCGATGTACCCGGAAACCTACATCGTGGACCGCCACGGCCGCATTGCGCGCAAGATCATCGGTCCGCAGCAGTGGGATTCGCCGGACATGCTCGCCTACCTCGATCACCTCCTCGGCCAGAGCTAGCAAGCTACTGAAAAGAGAAACAGTCTAGGTGTAGACTCCCGTCAAGATCGGTTTTCGGCTAAGAGGGGTAATTCGATGAGAATCTCCAGAACGACTGTCTGCTGGAGTTTGGTTTTCTTTCTAGCGACACCTTGCTTCCTCCACGCACAAGAGAAAAACACCCAGGACATGCGAAAATCGTGCCGAGATTTCGTGCAGGGCTTCTATGACTGGTACGTCCCTAAGACGTTGAAAGACAACCCGGGAAACACTTCGGACCTCGCGCTGAAATACAAGAGTCATGCGTTCAGCCCCGAACTTCTTCGGCAATTGAAAGAAGATTCCGCAGCGCAAGCCAAGGTCCCTGGAGAAATCGTGGGGCTAGACTCCGATCCGTACCTCAACAGCCAGGATCCCGGTGAACGCTATGTAGCGGGGAAGATCACAACGAAAGGTGACAGGTGCTGGGTCGAGGTCTATGGCATCTGGTCTGGAAAGAAGAGCGAGAAACCCAACGTCGTGCCCGAGCTGATGCTCAAAGACGTACATTGGGTCTTCGTGAATTTTCATTACCCAGAGTTCGGCGACTTGTTGAGCATACTGAAAAACCTTCGTGAGGGTCGGCGAAAACACTCCAACTGAACGAATCGCGTGCCAGTTCTGCTTTTTGTAAGCAGAAGGGGCAGGTCATGCTCCTCTCCATCGACCGCGTGAGAACAATCCTACTCGTACCGCAGGGCTTCGACCGGATCGAGACGCGAGGCCTGAATGGCGGGAAACAGCCCGCTCAGGACACCGACCACAACCAGAATCGAAGTGGACAGCACAAGCGTGGTGGCAGAAATCAACAGGTGGATATCCACCTTCCCGGAATCGTCTTCGTAGGCGGGGCCGAGGAAGGGCAGCGTCCCGATGGTTGACGTGATCGCCACCGAAAGCAAGATTCCAATCGCCCCCGCGATCAGCGTTAGCGCCAGCGCTTCCGTCAGGAATTGCCAGCGGATGTGGCTGCGCCGGGCGCCCAGCGCGCGCCGCAAGCCGATTTCCCGCGTCCGTTCCTCGACCGAAACCAGCATGATGTTCATCACCCCGACCCCGCCGATTCCCAGCGTCAGCGCGCCGATGAAAAACATCATCGCCTCGGTTCCGATGGTGATGCCCTCGTAGATCGGCCGGAACTCTTCGCGCCCAAACATCTGAATTGCCCGCTGGTCGTTCGCGGAAAAGCGCTGGCGGCTCGCCACCGCGGCCCGCACTTGCTCCTTGGCCTGCGCCTCGAAGACGGGCGCGATCGGCTCAAACAACATGACGGCGGCATACTTGGCGTCCCACATATCGCCCGCCGCGCTGTAGGGGATGAACGCCGATTCGTCGTCGCTCGTGAAATAGCTGCTGTCGGCGAATTTCGTGTCCATCGAGCCGATGACGGTGAAGCGCACGCCGCCGATCCTGACCGTCTCCCCGATCGCCGGCTGCCCGCTGAACAGTTTCTTGCGCAGCCGCGCGCCGATAAACACGACGCGCCGGCGCTCGGCGAAGTCTTCCGGCGAAATCCAGCGGCCCTCCATGGGGACCTCGTTGCGCATCTCGCCATATTCGGGATGTACGCCGCGGATGGCCGTCTGCGACAAACGCTCGCCGTAGGCGATGCCCAGCCAGCTAACCGTTTCGAGCGTCACGCGCTTCACCAGCGGCGATTGCGCCTTCACCCAGTCGGCATCCTCCTGCTCGAAGCGCACGATTTTCCCGGCGCGCTCGCCGCCCGCTTGTTCGCTCGTCGTTCCGGGCCAGCAGGTCACCGCACCCTTGCCAAACACCTCGAACGTGTACATCAGCACGCTGCGGAAGCCCGCGCCGTAGCTGAGCAGCAGCGTCACCGCAACGATGCCCCAGATAATGCCCAGCATCGTGAGGAGGCTCCGCACGCGATTCCTTCCCAGCGATGCCCAGGCTTGCTTGAAGACTTCGCTGAACATCTAGCCTCCTGCCTCGAAGCGCAGCGCCTCGATCGGATCGACTTCGGCGGCGCGGCTGGCCGGGTAAAGGCCTGAAAGCACGGCTACCGCACCGAGCAGCCCGATGGACAAAACGCCCAGCTTCCAGCTCGTCAGCATCCCGGCAAAGAACCGGGGCATCGGTATCAGATCCACGAGCCAACAGAGCCCGTAGGCGATGGCCAGCCCCGTGCCTCCGCTGATCAATGCCACGATCACCGTTTCAAGGAAAAACTGCCGTAGAATCGACCGGCGCGTCGCGCCGAGGGCCATGCGCACCCCGATCTCGCGCGTCCGCTCCCGCACCGAAACCAGCATCACGTTCATCACGCTGAGCCCGCCGAGAAACAGCGTGGCGACGCCCACAGCACCCAAGAAGACTTCCATTCCGTCGAAAATCAGCCGCCGCGCCTCCGCGCCTTTGATCGTGTCCCACACGGGCGTCGCCTCTTCGTCCCGTGGATCGAAGTTGTGCAGACGTCCAAGGGTCGTCCGAACCTGGCGAACGCACTCCACATGTGTAGCCAGCGACCACGGCGCCACCAGCAGCCGATCGACATCGTCGGGTTCCGCGGGCGCCTTGTTCGGAAAATCGCGAAGCATCGAATTGAATGGCAGGAAGACTTTCCGGGTGTCGAAGCCGTCGTAGCTGGAATTCTGGTCCTTGGGCTTCATCGTGCCAATCACGGTGTAGGGTACGCCGTTGAGCCAGATGGTCTCGCCGACAGCGGAGCGCTCGGCGAAGAGCTGTTTCTTCGCGTCGCTGCCGAGGAAAGCCACGCGCCGTCCTTCGGCATTGTCTTCCTCGTTGTAGAAGCGGCCGTCGAGGACGTCCACGCTGCGAATCTCGGCGAACGGAGGCAGCGAGCCGACGGTGCTGATGGTGCCGCTGTTGTAGAGGCTGCGTGTTTGCAGCTCGTTGCCGAGCTCCGGCATCACGTACTTGCACGCGGGCGATTCCTTGCGCACCTGGAGATAATCGCCGGCCTTCCACTGCGTAGCGCGCCCCGCGCGCATTCCACCCGCCTGCATGCTCGTGCGGCCGGTGAAGAAGATCATCACATCCTTGCCGAAGGTTTGATTCTGAGTGTCGATCCCCACGCGCATGCCTTCGCCCCCGGCCATCATCAGCGTGATCGAAATGACGCCCCAGGCGATCCCGAACATCGTCAGAAACGTCCGGCGCTTGTGAGCCCAGAGCGTCCCGATGGTATCGGCCAGTAGATCGCGGAATGACACGAGCCTCAGCCTCCGTTACGCGGCGCGGCTACTGCAGAATGACCTGTTGCTTCTCATTCAAGCCCGCAAGAATCTCCGTCTTGACGCCGTTGGAGATCCCCAATTTCACGCTGATCTTCCGCCGGCCCTTTTCGCCCTTCGCATCGGGCAGCTCGATCGAGGCGTTGCGGTCCTTGTCGTAGATCAACGAGGCTTCCGGAACCATAAGCACGTTCTTCTTCTCTTCCAGCACGATTTCCGCATTGGCGCTCATATTGGCCTTGAGCTCTCCCGAGGGATTGGAAATGGATACGCGCACCTCGAACGTCGTGACGTTGTCCTTTTCCTTTCCGAGCGGGGAGATCTTCGTCACCTTGCCCACGTATTTCTTGTCCTTGAAGGATTCCACCACGATGCGCGCCGGCTGGTTCAGGTACACCTTGCCGATGTCGGCCTCGTCGACTTTTCCCTGCACGTACACTTCGTTCGTGTCACCCAGCGTCATGATCAGGGTGGCCTGCGAGCCCAGCACCAGGATCGAGCTCACGGCATCGCCCACCTCGACGTCCCGCGAGAGCACCAGCCCGTCAATCGGGCTCACGATCGTCGAGTTCTTCAAATCTTCGTCCGCGTTCTCCAGCGCCGCGCGCGCCTGCGCGACCTGCGCTTCCGCCTTGGCCAGCTCCGCCCGCGATACGGCAATGTTCCGCACCGCGCTCATCTGTTTGTTCAACGCCATCTGATAGTTCTTTTCAGCATCCTCCACCACCGCCTTGGCCATCACTCCGTCTTTGTACATCTGCTCCGCCCGGTCCTGGGTCAGCTTGAGAAACGGCACGTCGGGCCCCTCCGCATCCACCTTGTTGCGCTCGAGCGTCGCGCCCGCGCTCTCCCGGGCGGCCTCGGCAGCCTGCAAGTTCGCGCGCGCTTCCCGGACGCTGGCCTCGAGTTGCACCTTGTCGAGGTCCGCGAGAAGCTGGCCTGCTTTCACGCGTTCGCCATAATCCACATAAAGTTTTTTCACGATCCCGCTGGCTTTCGACTTGACCTCGACCTTTGTGATCGGCTGAACTTTGCCGGTGGCTACCACGACGCGCGCCAAATCGCCCCGCTCGACGCGCGCCAGTTTGGACGGATCAATGGTGTTGTTCGGCCGCAACGCTGCGGTCACTCCATACCCGGCCGCAAGCACCAAGACGCCGATCGCCACTCCCCAGATCAGCCGGCGCTTCCGCCTCTTGCCATTCTTGCCGTTCTTTCCATTCCCGTTTGTCAGCATGGTCGGGCCCCCGATCTACAGATATAGCCGTCAATTAGTCATACGTCGCGACAGCGCTAGATGTTCCATATCTAGGGTACTTAGACGGGGCGCGTCCCAAACCGTCCCGGCAGAATGGCTCTTCAGGCTACAAGCCCGTTCACAATGGGACGCAAACGGCTAGAGGGCTATTCTCCGCAGGCGGAGGGCGTTGCCGATCACCGAGACCGAGCTGAAGCTCATCGCCGCGCTCGCAATCATCGGGCTCAGCAGCCATCCAAGGAGCGGATAGAAGACTCCGGCTGCCAGCGGCACCCCGATCGCGTTATAGATAAACGCGAAGAACAAATTTTGGCGAATGTTGCGCATCGTCGCGCGGCTCAATTCCCGGGCGCGAGCGATGCTCCGCAAATCGCCCTGCACCAAAGTCACGCCCGCGCTCTCCATGGCTACGTCGGTGCCTGTGCCCATGGCGATGCCCACGTCGGCCGCCGCCAGCGCCGGCGCGTCGTTGATTCCGTCCCCCGCCATGGCCACGATATGGCCTTGCTGCTTCAGCCGGCGGATCAGATCGATCTTCTGTTCGGGCAGCAGCTCCGCTTCCACTGCATCGATCCCGAGCTCTTGCGCCACGCGCTGCGCGCTCTCTCTCCGATCGCCCGTGGCCATCACGATGCGCACGCCGTCTCGATGCAGCCGGGCGACCGCCTCCGCCGTCGTGGCTTTGATCGGATCGGCCAATGTAATCGCGCCTGCCGCGCGCCCTTCGACCACGATGTTTACGCTCGAAACCGACGATCGCTCGCCCGCGAGCGCTTCACCGCGCGATGTACCCAGCGGCACGCCGATGCTCGCAAGGAATCTGCTTGTACCGAGCGCCACGCGCCGCCCGGCGACTCTTCCACGCACTCCCTGCCCCGCCACCGATTTGAAATCCTGGACCGATTCGAGCGTCAGCTTCCTTTCTTCCGCCGCCGCGACAATTGCCCCCGCCAGCGGATGTTCGCTCTGCCTCTCGAGGCTCGCCGCAATTCGCAGCAGCTCCGCCTCATCGATGCCGGCGCCCTCGAAAACCTGGACCGATGCCACGCGCGGTTTCCCTTCCGTCAGTGTCCCGGTCTTGTCCACGACGAGCGTGTCCACTTTTCCCAGAATCTCAAGCGCCTGCGCGTCCTTGATTAGTACCCCCGCCGTCGCCCCACGCCCCACGCCCACCATCACCGCCATCGGCGTCGCCAGCCCCAGCGCGCATGGGCAGGCGATGATCAGTACGGAGACCGCTGCCAACAGCCCGTGCGCCAGCCGCGGCTCCGGCCCCCAGAGCGACCATCCCACAAACGCCACCACCGCGGCGCCCACCACGGCGGGCACGAAGTATGCCGCGACAACGTCCGCCAGCCGCTGGATGGGCGCCCGGCTGCGCTGCGCCTCGCCGACCATCTTCACAATGTGCGCCAGAAGCGTCTCGCGTCCCACGCGCTCCGCCTGCATCAGGAAGCTGCCGGTAGAATTCACCGTGCCGGCAGTCACGCGATTCCCCGGCCGCTTCTCGACGGGCAGTGGTTCGCCCGTCAACATGGATTCATCCACCGCGGTCGCGCCGTCCATCACCCTCCCGTCCACAGGGATCTTCTCCCCCGGCCGGACGCGAAGCGTATCGCCGCGCTGGATGTTCTCGAGCGGCACGTCTCGTTCGGCGCCGTCCTGCTCGACTCGCCGGGCCGTCTTTGGCTGAAGTCCCAGCAGCGCGCGAATCGCGCCCGAGGTGCTTCGTCGCGCGCGCAGCTCCAGCACTTGCCCGAGCAGCACCAGCGTCGTAATCACCGCCGCCGACTCGAAATACACTGCCACCTCGCCATGCGTCCCGCGGAACGACGCCGGAAAAACTTGCGGAGCGACGGTGGCTGCGACGCTTTCGATGTACGCCGCTCCCGTCCCAGCCGCAATCAGCGTGAACATGTTCGGGCTGCGGTGAATGAGCGACGCCCACGCCCGTGCGAAAAACGGCCACCCGCCCCACAACACGACCGGCGTCGTCAGCCCCAGCTCCACCCACAGCCACGCCGTGCGCCCCGGGCCGTGGATCTGCCCCCTCATCCCGAACATCGCTCCGGACATGGCGATGACGAGGACCGGCAGTGTCAGCACTGCGCTCACCCAAAAACGCCGCGTCATCGAAAGCCACTCGGGATCGGCTCGCTCTTCAGCTTCGAGAGAAACTTCCCGCGGCTCGAGCGCCATCCCGCAACGGGGACAGCTCCCCGGCCCTTTCCGCACCACTTCCGGATGCATTGGGCAGGTGTATTCGCGCAGGTCCGCGGCGCCAGCAGGCTCTGCCTTCGCACCACTGCGAGGCCGCTCGGACGGCGCGGGCATTGCCGTTCCGATCCCGACCATGCCCACGAGGTTCCCAGTCGGCGCCGGTTGCATCCTCGCCGCCCCCGGTGCCGCAAGAAACTTCCCCGGCTCGGCGCGAAAGCGCTCGGCGCATCGCGCGCTGCAGAAGTAGTAGGTGCGGCCCTCGTGCTCGAGCCGCGCCGCAGCCCGCTCGGGCGCGACGCTCATCCCGCAAACAGGATCCTTCGCTGCGGCACCCGGCGAAATCACGCGAAATGGGTTGTCCTGACCTAGCCCGGGAATCTTTTCTTCTGGCATGCCGTTATCTTAGATGAATCTCTTCCTCGGGGGTAACAGTCGTCGGCCAAGGACTGTGGCGCTGCTATACTCTTCGCATGACGCTCGTCGAGATTACCTACGAACTGCAGGAGTCGCTCGGACCGGATCAGCTTCGGCGTCTCGGCGAGTTTGCGAACACCTACGGCCTGCGTCGATTCCACGTGGATGAGGCGCTGCGACGCCTCTCGTTCGAATACGACGCCTCGCGGCTCAAGGAAACTGAAGTTACGAACGTCCTTCGACAGGCGAAAATCCCAGTCGTCCGCCGAGTCAACTGAATCTTCTTCGATAAGGTTTGGGCAATTGCCCAGGCGGGTCTTCGCCGTCGGGTCGCGAGACTAACTGTCAGGCGGGAAAAAAATGGGGCTCCCGCTTGGGACCGGGAGCCCCGAAGAGCGCACTCCATTCCCGGTGTCGTTTTCACACCGGGGCGTGGGGTCATCCATCCTAGCTTCCCTCTCAGAGGCAGGTGGGAACGTTTTGCGTGGATCGGCAGCGGGCCCCTTCCCCCCCGCTTGCCTTTCCCTGCAAACCGTCAACTGGAGTGCGCCCACGGACCACATGCTTTGCAAGCACTTGGCCAGACTCCCCAACGTTCCGTCCGTCTGGCAACTGCCCTGTTTTGTGCGGAGTCCGGGATTGAATTCGTCTAACGTGATCGGTGCGCGGCTTCAGCCGGTTCAATCTGGTGCTCGCCTGTCCCACTTTGGGAAGGACCCAGCTTCAACCGTCTCTCTTTGTCGACGTCCCTTCGCGAGCGCTGGCCCGCTCCAGGATTTGCTCCAAGATCTCCGGAATCTCGAACACGGCCCGGTTCCGCTGCGCTGCGACCTGGGCACGAAAGCGCGCGAATCGCTCCGGTTGCAGCATCTCCGCCAAGGCCGCTTCCAGGCCACGGAAAGAACGCAGGACGATTCCCACCTGCTTCTCCCGGACCCATTCCGTGTTGTAACGTTCCTGCGGCATGGTCCAGGCGTTGCACTCGACGATCACCGGTAACCCCATCGCCAGCGCTTCGGAAATGCTCCCCGGGCCCGGCTTACCAATGAAGAAATCAGCCGCCCACATGTCATCGAAGACTGTCGTGGTAAATCCCTTGATGTGCACCGGAATCCGCCAGTGCCGCGCTCGGAGACGCGCCGCCAGACGCTCGTTTCGCCCGCAAATGAAGATCGCCTGCAATCTCCGCCCGCTCGAATCCAGACGCTCGGCGATCTCCAGCATGACCTTCGAGCCGTGCCCCCCAAACAACACGATCGCCGTCGGCAGGTCGGCTTCGAGTCCGAGTTCACGCCTCCGTGTCTCCCGGCCGGATTTCGCTGCGGCGTAAAAATCCGGCTTCAGGATCATCCCCGAAGTGCGGAAGATGTGCGCGTCGTCATGGCCGAACGCGCGGGCCTGCTCGACAGCGCGTTCTGTGCCGCAAATGAGAAACTGTTCCTGCCGCTCGATCCAGAAGCGTGGCGGAAAATCGGCCATGTCGGTCAGAATCGTGACGAAAGGCCTTCCCGGCGCCGCGAGTGCGTACGCTTCTCGCAAGGCGCGGTTGAAATGCGGGATGATCGACACCACCATGTCGGCGGGATGCTCCCGCCAGTACTTCTCGAGCAGCCGCACGCTGGGCCGGTGATAGAGCCAAATCGTGCCCTGTAAGACCCGCAAAAGCCCCGTGGTGCCGAGGGTCCACCCATTCTCCAGTATCTTGTTGTAGCACTCCTGGATGCGCACCCCGGTCAATCGGCGCAGAAGATCGAGCGGATCAAGGACGTCTTGGAGCTGAACCAACCCCACCTTCCAGGGACGCTGCTGGCTGGCGATGACGTCCCGCAGTGCGAAGGCGGCGTTGCGGTGACCACCGCCTGCATCGTGAAACACGAAGTCGATTGTCGGCATGTTGGCCCATATTCTCCCACGGAGCAGCGGCCGGCCGCGAAGGCAATTTAAGTGCCGTTCCTGGTTTCGCGGAACCCTCATGTGTTCAATGAGTTCCATGAAAACACTCACTGAGTTTTCCACAGCCGTTCATACCCCATTCATCCCCTTACCCTACTAATGGTTCATGCGCTGCGACCTCCACGTTCACTCATACGCTTCGGGGATGTGCGACACCCCGTTCATAACGCATTTCTGTCGTGAGAGTTACAGTGATCCCCTGGCGGTCTATGAGACGCTCAAGCGCCGCGGGATGACGCTGGTGACCCTGACCGACCACAATTCGATTGACGGCGCCGAGGCGCTCCGCCATTTCCCGGATTTCTTCCTGAGCGAGGAAGTGACCTGCACCATGCCGAGCGGTACCGAGATTCACCTGGGCGTCTATGGCATCGACGAGCGCGACCACGCCGAAATTGCCCGCCGCCGCTCCGACTTGGTTTCCCTGCTCATGTACCTGACCGAGCGCCGGCTCTTTTTCGCCCTGAATCACGCGTTTTCAAGCCTCACTGGGCGACGCGAAGCGTCGGATTTTGAATGGTTCGCGTCCTACATCCCGGCCATCGAAACCCGTAACGGCCAGATGCTCCGCCGGCAAAACGACGAGGCGGGCCGCCTCGCCGTGCAGCTTGGCAAAGTCGCGGTCGCCGGCAGCGATGCCCACACGGTTTGGAGTGCCGGCAGAGCCTTCATGGACGTGCCCGGTGCGCGCGACGTCGGGGAGTTTCTCGCCGGCCTTCGGGCAGGGCGCAGCCACGTCTGCGGCGGCCACGGCAGCTATGGAAAACTCACCGCGGACGCTCTGCGCATCACCGGAGAACTGCTTCGAGAGACGCCTTGGACACTCGCCCTGCTGCCGCTCGCTGCACTTGTTCCGCTCGCGACCTTCGGCCACGTGGCCAGCGAATTCCTTTTCACGAAAACCTGGGCGGCGCGGCTTGCGCGCAGCGGGGCACCGCCGCGAATGCTCTGGCAGTTTCAGACGACACCGGCCCGGTGAGCTGAAATCATGGTTGGCGCACGAACGGTCCTGGACTTTATCGAAAGCCGCGATTTTCGGTTGATGCGCAGGCTGAACCGCTGGCGTGCTCCCCGGTGGATTCGTTACTGGATGCTCTCCGCGACCCGCCTGGGCGATGGCTGGCTCTGGTATTCGCTGGGGATGATCCTGCTGCTCTTCGGCGGATCTTCGCGATATGAAGCCGTCGGGGCCGCTGCGCTCGCCGCCGTTGCCGGGATCTTCCTCTTTCGCGCGCTCAAGAAAATGAGCCGCCGCAAGCGGCCTTGCCAGCTTGAGCCCCACTGCTGGTCGAAGATTCTTCCGCCCGATCAGTTCTCGTTTCCCTCGGGCCACGCTATGACTGCGTTTTCTACTGCTCTTGTGGTCAGCGCGTATTATCCCAACTTGGAATGGCCGCTCTATTTCATCGCCGCGAGCATCGCCATCTCGCGGATCGTCCTGGGCATGCATTTCCTGAGCGATGTGCTTGTCGGCGCGCTCCTCGGCACAGGGCTCGGCTTTGCCTCCCTCGGTTTCTTCAACTCCCTCCCCATGCACTGAGGCTCTCTCCCGCCTAAGTTGGAACGGCACTAGAATGGAAACGGTGAAAACTCCTGCCGCTGTGGGTTCCTGTGCGGCCGCGGGCCAGTCCGCGTGGAAGGCAAGGTCGTGCCCGAGCTGACTGTACTTTACGATGGCGAATGCGGCCTGTGCCGAGCGAGCGTGGCGCGCCTCCGCCGCATGGATCCCGGTGGGCGCATTGAGCTGGTTGACCTGCACGCACCGGACGCCCCCGCGCGCTTCCCTCCAGTGGACCGCGAAGAAGCGATGCGCTGGATGCAGGCGGTGGACCGCGCTGGCCGTGTCTATTCCGGCGCTGACGCTTGGGCGCGGATCGGGCTCGCGCTGCCTGGGTGGAAATTAATTGCGGGGCTGCTGCTAGCGCCGGGGATTCACTTCGTGGCTCGCCACGTCTATGCCTGGGTCGCGCGCAACCGCTATCGATGGAACTCCGAAGAGTGTGTCGGCGGCTCCTGCGCCGCTCACACCCGCCAAGCCCACCGGCCGGGCAGCGAGCCGCAGTGACTCCTATGGCCGTTCTCCTACCGTTTGGATGAGCTGTGATGAGGGCAGGAACGCCAGCGAAACGCCGTGGAAGTCACGTCGCAATTATCAGATCGATTCCGAAGTTGTCTTTTACCTTTCTCTTGATCCAGGATTGGGCGTCTTCCCTGGATCTACAAACCATGGTCTCCCAAACGGTGCCCTCGACAAGCGCCTGCCACATTCGCGAAAGCCCGTACTGGACATCCGAGGGCGCCACGATGGCGATGACAGCGCCTTTTCGAGCGATTGGCGAAATCGTCTTGTCCAGCTCGGCTAAGGCCCGCAGGTCGGCAGTGGTGTAGTCGGCGGATGTCACGTTCGTGTGGTCAATCAGACCGAACAACCACTCCTTGAGCTTCTCTTCGGATGACAGGAGTTGCTTGCTGGCCTGAAGCATGTCCTGGCCAGTAACCACTCCCTCGCAATCGAATATTATTCCGGCCCCGTTACCCACTTCTTTGAGCGTGATGGGCACATTCTCCTCGGGAAACCACAAGGGCACCCCGATGGAACAGACAAATCCACCGCCGGTCCCACGTGGAGGATGCTGACTACCCCGACGCAACGCAAGGGGCTCGCGGGCGCATAAACGTCGTCAACTCCGCCACGGGGAATTCTGGAGACGAACGGCGAGCAGCGGAGTCATTCACTGAACCTGGCCCCCGGAATCCTCGCGCCCACGACAAAAACTGCAGGGATTAAACCTCCACGGACCACGCGCGTCAAGTGATTTAGATTGAATGCACTAGAAGCGCAGCGCACTTGCTGGATTGTCTAAGTGTCGCCGCGCTACCTGCTCACACTTCATGCTGCGTCTCACCTGAGTATTCGTGCGCCACTGGAAATGCCCACCAAGCGGGGGAACAGTACACGATGCGGTGCTGGAGCCACGAATCTGCCGAGTCGGAGTGTGGTCTCTGGCTGCCGCCTGCCGTCAAAATACTCCTTTGCGCCCCTCGCGCACCAAACAAGGGGGCAAAGCCGACCAAAGAAGTGACCTCAGCGCGTCAACCGTTCCCTGCTGAGGCGCCTCCGCTTGGGCGTATACTTCCCCGCGAGAGGATTGAGCATGCCGAACAACCGGCTTGAATACCTGACAGCTAATGACTGGGTTCTCATGTCGGCCAGATCGGTCCGGCTCATTTTCACGCCCGGACAAAGCATTATCGAGGAGGGCGCGCGAGGGGAGGCCGTTTACGTCATCCGGAAAGGTACAGCTCTTGTCGTCCTCGCTCTTGTCAGCGGGAAGAAACCCCTGGCTAAGCTAGGCCCGGGGGACATCTGCGGCGACATGGCCTACCTCGAGAAAGGCAATGCCACGGCCTCCGTCGTAGCTGAAGAAGAGGTTGAGGTGGATCGCATACCAACCGCTGAACTTGATAGCCTCTTCCAGGCCTTTCCAGGGCTAGCTTCGCGCTTTTACCGGTCGCTCGCGGTCGTCCTTGCCCGCCGTCTCCGGGACACTTCTGCCCAATTGGGCCGCGAGTTCCGACGCCCGGACCGGAACGCCTCTCCCGGTCCGCCCACAGAGCCGCCCCGGCAACGCTGAAGATTCGCGATATATTCCCCCGTCGGCTTCGGAGGGATCACTCAACCGCCCTGCTCCGTCAGCAGGCAGACCCGAAGGTGCCGCTCCACTCTCGTAGCCTACTTGTTTTTGGGCGGCTCCCAAAGCTCGATGCGGTTGCCTTCCGGATCGGTGATCCAGGCGAATCGTCCGTAGTCGTAATCTTCGCGGCGCGGGTCGATTTCGACTCCTTCTTTCTTGAGGACTTCGAGCAAGCCGTCCAGATCGTCCACGCGGTAATTGATCATGAAGGGCGAGCGGCTCGGCTCGAAGTATTTCGTGTCACTCGGAAACAGGGACCACACGGTCATTCCCTTTTTCTCCGCGTCCGCAACGTCGCGCCATTCGAACACGGCGCTCGAGCCATCCGGAATCCGCTCGATGCCCAAGTGCTCTTCGTACCAGGCATACAGTTTCTCGGGGTTATCTGACTTGAAGAAAATGCCGCCAAGCCCTGTGACGCGCCTCATGGAACCATCCTCCGATCGACTCCTGTTCAGATGCTCCGGAGCCTTGAATGTCCCAGCGCCGGAAGCCCGATGCAAGAGCGCAGGGATGCAGCCCGCCGAAGGCGCGGCGCCCCTGTGGGGAAACGATTCGGATTGTGCCGGCTAGGCCTTTTGCGCCTGGCGCCGGAGGAACGTGGGCACGTCGAGGTCCTCGCCGCGCGCCTCGTGCTCCAGCACGTCGTTGAAGTTGCGCTGCACGTCGTGAGTGACGCTTCCCGCTGCGGCCACGGCGGCGGCAGCGGCCGGCTGGGACACGGGAGTCTCCCGCGCCGCTTTCCAAGTCTTCGGCAGGTAGGACGGTTTCTGCTGCACCTGATGCCGCGCCACATCCTTGAAGCCCGCAGCGATGACCGTGATTTTCACGGCGTCCTTGATGGCGTCGTCCTGCACGGCGCCGAAAATAATGTTCGCATTTTCGTGCGCCGCCTTCTGAATCACCGACGAGGCCTCATGGACTTCGTGCAGCGTCAGGCTCGAGCTGCCGCAGATATTGATCAGGATCCCGTGCGCGCCCTGGATGGAATTGTCCTCGAGCAGCGGACTCGAAATAGCTCGGTTGGCTGCATCCACCGCCCGGTTCGATCCGGTGGCCACCGCCGTACCCATCACCGCGTAGCCCTGCCCGTGCATGATGGCTCTCACGTCGGCGAAGTCGCGGTTGATGATTCCCGGCACCGTGATGATGTCGCTGATGCCCTGCACTGCCTGCCGCAGGATGTCGTCGGCGATGCGAAACGCATCGAAGAAGCTCGTGCCCCGCTCGACCGTGTCCATCAACCGCTCGTTCGGGATGACGATCACGGTGTCCACGTTGCCGATGAGCTCCGAGAGCGCCTGCTCGGCCTGCAGCATGCGCCGCTTGCCTTCGAACGCGAACGGCTTGGTGACCACCGCCACGGTCAGCGCGCCCAGCTCCGAAGCGAGCGAGGCCACCACGGGAGCCGCCCCGCTTCCGGTCCCGCCTCCGAGCCCTGAGGTAATGAAGATCATGTCGGAGCCTTCGAGCGCTTCGATGATCTTCTCGGTGTCCTCGAGCGCGGCCTTGCGGCCGACCTCGGGATTCGCGCCCGCGCCGAGCCCCTTGGTCAGTTTCGCGCCGAGCTGCAGCTTCAGCGGCGCTTGCGAGAGCTTGAGCGCCTGCAAGTCGGTGTTCGCGGCGATGAACTCGATGCCTTCCACCTTGGCTCGGATCATCCGGTTCACCGCGTTGCAGCCGCCGCCGCCGACGCCGATCACTTTGATCTTCGCCGGCTGCAACTCCTCGCTCAATGAAATGCGAATGCCTCCATCTTTTGCCGTCATACATTCCCCCCGGAAATCAGGTTTCGCCGCGCGACGCTTCGCCGCTGGTCACGACGCGCCGGCAAACATCGCCTTCAGTTTGGCTACAAGACTCCCTTGCCTCTGAGCTGACACACGCCGCGCCCGGGCCCCGTAGAGCACGAGCCCGATCGCGGTTGCATATTCGGGCTGAGAAACCTCTGGTGGCATTTCGCCGAGGCCGCGCGGCTCGGCCACGCGCACCGGGAGCGAGAACTCGCGCTCGGCAAGCTCCACGAATCCGTTCAGCCGCGCCCCGCCTCCCGCCAGCACGAATCCCGCGGGAATTTGCGCATCGAGCCCGGCGCGCTTCAGTTCGTCATGTACCAGCGCCAGCAGCTCCATCGCGCGCGGCTCGAGAATCTCCATCAGCATCCTCGAGAAGACCGTGCGCGGCGGACGGTCGCCCACGCTGGCGATTTCGAACGAGGCGTCTTCGCGGAGCAGCTCCCGCCAGGCGCAGGCGTGTTCGCGCTTGATCTTATCCGCCTCCGTCGTCGGCGTGCGCAGCCCCACGGCCAAGTCGTTCGTAAAATGGTCGCCGCCCACCGGGATGGCCGCGGTGTGCCGCACCACCCCCGCGCCGAAAACGATCAGGTCCGCGCTCCCGCCGCCGAGGTCGATCAGGCAGCAACCCATCTCGCGCTCATCCTGCGTCAGGCAAGCTTCCGCCGAGGCCAGCGGTTCGAGCACGGTGTCGCTCACGAGGATGCCGGCGCGGTTCACCGCGGTCACCAGGTTTTGCGTCGCGGCCGAAGAAGACGTCACGATGTGCACGTTGGCTTCGAGGCGCTGTCCCACCAGGCCGATCGGGTCGCGAATCCCATCCTGCGCGTCCACCAGGAACTCGAGCGGCAGGACGTGGAGCACCTCGCGGTCTTCCGGCAACGAGATGTTGCGTGCCGCATCGATCGCCCGCCGCACGTCTTCGCGCTCGATGTCCCGCGCTCGCTGCCCCAGAGAGATTCCGCCGCGGCTATTGACGCCGCGCACGTGGCTTCCCGCCACGCCCAGCAACGCCGATTCCACCGGCACGCCCGCGGCTCCTTCCGCTTCCTCAATCGCGCGGCGAATCGAGCTCACCGTGGCCTCGAGGTTGACGATCATGCCGCGCCGCAGCCCTTTTGATTCCGCCGCCCCGAGCGACAGAAACCGAGGCTGCTGTTCGTCCCACTCGGCGATCAGCGCGCAGGTCTTGGAACTGCCGATATCCAGCCCGACGATGTAGCGGTCCTTTTTGCCCAAACCTCAACTCCCCTTGGTCAGGTTCCGAAACACTAATGTTTCCTCGAATCCTTTCTTGCCGGCCGCGCCTCGTGCTTGGCCGCCTTACGAACGGGCGCCTGCGCGTGGGTTCGCGGTTGTACCGGGGTAGTTGCTGGCGCCGCCTCCGCCTTCGCCGTCGCCGGCGCCGGCGTTTCCGGATTCACGACGATTTGGCGCTGGTAGCGCAGATCGACGGACTCGACCCGGCCCGTTTTTGCCTGCCATTCGGAGAAATTCTCCGCCAGCATCCGGTACTTCACCGTGAAGTTGCCGTCTCCGAAATGAACGACCACCGCGTTGCTGTCGCCATTCCCCAGACCGGTCATCACCGCGCGCAAATCCTTGGGGTCGGCGAGATCCACTTCGCTGACGCGGTTCCCCGCGCCTGCTCGCACCGATTCCAGATCGCGCATGAACTCGTCATAAACTTGCATCCGCCGCTTGCGCTCATCCTGCGGCAACGCATCGGAAAGCCCGGTGACCACGGGAAATGCGAACACCTCTTCCGCGGGGCGCTCGAGGATTACGCCCTGTGCGTCAACCAGCATCAACTCGGCGCCGTTCCGCAGGAACGCGATCGGCCGCCGCTCCGTCAGCTCGACCCGAATGCGGTTCGGCAGAACGCGCTCCACGCTGGCTTGCTCCACCCACGGAATCTGCTCGATCGCCTGCCGCCGCGCGTCCATCGGAATGCGCACCACGCTTCGCCCGCGATCCCCGCGGAACGCGGCCGCAACGGCATCGCGCGACACAAAGCGGTTCCCCGTCACCTCGATCTGCTCCGGATGCGTCAGCAGCACCTGCGGCGACGTGGCAAGAAAGTGCACCACCTCATACAGAACGAACCCCGTCGAGACGGCCGCGACGCTGCTCAAGAAAACCCTCCGGAGGAACGGCCACGTGTGCTTGCTGAAAGTCTTTCGCCGGATCTCCATCGGCTTTTGCCGGCGAAGATACTTCGGCTCCTCATCGGCGAGGACCTCCGGTTGGTAGGCCTCCGGCTCCACGGGCGCGGGCCGCTCGACGATTTTCAGTTTTGCCAGAGGATCACCTCGTTCTCGAGCTCGAAGCCGTACGCTACGCGCACGCGTTCGCGCACCTCGGCGATCAGCGCCAGCATGTCCGCGGCGGTGGCGCGCCCCATGTTGATGAAGAAGTTCGCGTGGCGGTCGCTCACGCGCGCATCCCCCACCGCGTGGCCCTTCAATCGCAATTCTTCAATCATCCGCCCCGCCGATGCTCCCGGCGGATTCTTGAAGATGCAGCCCGCGCTTTTTTGATTGAGCGGCTGGCTCGAACGGCGCTTTTCGTTGCAGATACGAATACCTTGGAGGATTTCCCGGTAGGGTTTGGAGGGCAGCTCCAGTCTCACCGCGAGCATAATATCACCAGGCGCAAAGGAAGTGTGCCGGTACTCGAAAGAAATCTCGCCGCCCCGCAAGGTCTCCAGCCTCGCCGTCGCCGCCCGGAAAAGCTCCACTTCCCGGACGTAGCTCCCGATCTGCATCCCATAGGCCCCGGCGTTCATCCGCAGAGCCCCGCCGATCGTGCCGGGCACGCCGATAAGACCCTCCATTCCCCCGAGGTCGTTCTTGGCACAGAAGGTGACCGTGCGCCCAAGGTCCGCCGCTGCGTCCACGTAAGCGAATTTGCCTTCGAGGCGTACTTCGCTCTCCGGCCGCGCCAGTTGCAGCGCCACCCAGGGCAGTTCGCCGTCGCGCACCAGCAGATTCGTTCCCCCGCCAAGGAACCGGTGTTCGATGCCGTATTGGCCCAGCAGCCGCAGCAGCTCCGGCAGGCGCCGGCGGTCGCGCGCCAGGAGCAGGTCGGTCGTGCCGCCGATACCCAGCGAAGTCATCTCCGCGAGCGACACACCGCGCCGAAGCTCCACGCCCAATTCCGGCAGCGCCGCGACGACTTGTGGCTCGTTAATGCGCATCGCGCACCGGCGCCTTTACGCCCAACAGTGCCGCCAGTTCGATGGCGGCCCGGCTCACGCTTCCCGCGCCGATCGTCAGGATGGCGTCGCCCGGCTTCGCCTCCCGGTGCAATCGTGCGATGGCTTCCTGCATCGTGGCGCAATAGAGCACGTTCTTGTGTCCCGCGTCGCGGATGGCCGTGGCCAGCCGCTCGCTGGAAATGCCTTCAATCGGTGTCTCGCTGGCCGGGTAAATATCGGTCAGTACGAGCAGGTCGGCTTGGTTGAACGCCCGGCAGAAGTCGTCCCACAGGTGCTGGGTCCGGGTGTAGCGGTGCGGCTGGAAAAGCACCAGAAGGCGATTGAATTTGCAGCCGCGCGCGGCTTCCAGCGTCGCGCGAATCTCCGCGGGATGGTGGCCGTAATCGTCGATCACGGTAATCGCACCGCTGCCGGCCCCGCCCGCTTTGATGTCGAACCGCCGCCCCACTCCGGAGAATTTCTCCAGGCCCTCTCGAACGAGATCTCCGGGAATGTTCAGCGATAGGCCCACGGCAGCCGCCGCGGCGGCGTTGCGTACGTTGTGAATCCCCGGCGGCGCCGGTAAGCGAAATTTTCCCAGGTCCTCTCCCCGAAAAGTCAGCCGGAACTCGCTGCTCAGACCCTCGAGTTCGACCTCGCTGATGACCAAGTCCGCCTGGCTCGACGTTCCGTAGGTGATGATCGGGCGCTTCACCTTAGGAAGGATGGCCTGCACGTTGGGTTCATCGAGACAGAGGATCACCTCGCCGTAGAACGGCACCCGGTTCACGAATTGCGCGAAGATGTCTTGAATCTCTTCGAGCGAGGAGTACTGATCGAGGTGCTCGCGGTCAATCGTCGTCACCACCGCAATGACCGGAGCGAGAAAGAGGAACGACCGGTCGCTCTCATCCGCTTCTACCACCATGTAGTCGCCGCGCCCGAGCCGCGCCGTCGTGCCCGCCTGGTTGACGCGGCCGCCCACCACAAATGTCGGATCGAGATGCGCCGCGGCGAGGATCGAGGTCACCAGCGAGGTCGTGGTCGTCTTCCCGTGCGCGCCGGCCACCGCTACCCCGTACTTCAACCTCATCAGCTCGGCCAGCATCTCCGCCCGCGGAATCACCGGAATCTTCCGCTGGTGCGCCTCCACAACCTCCGGATTGTCCGGCTTGACCGCCGAAGAGATCACCACGACGTGTGCGCCTTCCACTTGTTCGGCGCGATGGCCCTCGTAAATCGTCGCGCCCAGCCCGATGAGGCGGTCGGTGATCGGCGAAGGTCTCACGTCCGAACCGGAAACCGAATACCCCAGCGTCAGCAGGACCTCGGCGATTCCGCTCATGCCGATGCCGCCGATCCCCACCAGGTGAATGCGCTTGAAATTGCGGAATGAAACCATCATCGCCGCGCCACCTCTTCAATCAGATTCACGATGTCGCGGGCGGCGTGCGGCCGGGCCAAGCGCCGCGCGCCCTCGGCAAGTTTTTCGATTTCCCCGGGCTGGTTGAGGAGGGAAAAGACTTCGTTCGTCAAACGCTCGGCCGTCAGCTCCGGCTGCGGAATCACCCGCCCGGCACCAGCGCGCGCCATTTCCTGCGCGTTGCGCATTTGGTGGCTGTCGGTAGCGGCCCCGAAGGGGATGAAGATGGCGGCGCGTCCCGCCGCGGCCACTTCGGCCGCAGTGATCGCCCCTGCGCGGCAAATGATCAGGTCCGCCCAGGCAAAGCGCCCTGCCATATCCGTGAGGAAGGGCACCACCTCCGCCGCAAACTCGCGCCGAGCGTACGCAACACGCACAGCATTATAGTCGCATTCGCCGGTCTGGTGAACGATCGACAGCGCGTTTTTTTTCTCCGCCAGCCGGTCCATTGCATCCACCACCGCACGGTTGATCGGCAACGCGCCCTGGCTGCCGCCGGTGACCAGGATGCGGTAGGGCGGCGCCGGCCGCCGCACCGGGCAACTGAAGAACTCCGGCCGCACCGGGCAGCCGGTGAGCACGGCTTTGCTCCCATATCGCCGAACCTGCACTTCATACGAGGCCGCCACCCGCGTCGCAATCCTTGCTAAAACGCGGTTCGTGAATCCCACCTCCGCGTTTGGCTCGAAAATCACCGTCGGGATCCCTCCCAGCGCCGCCGCGAGTTGCACCGGCCCCGCTGCGTAGCCGCCCACGCCAAAGGCCGCCGCCACGCGATGCCGCCGCAGGATTCCCGCCGCGTCCCACATCGCAGGGAACAACATCGCCAGGTTCCGCATCAGTGTCAGGCCGCCCTTCCCCTTCAGCCCCGCGACGCGGATCGTCTCCAGCGGCAGACCCGCTTGCGGCACCAGCTTCATCTCCAGACCGTGCTCGGTCCCGACCATGACGACTTCTCTCCCCGCTTCCCGGCCCAGCCACTCTTTCGCGATGGCCACCGCCGGGAAAACGTGCCCGCCCGTGCCGCCGCCTGCGATGAGCAGTTTCAATGCTTCAGTCCGTGGCCTGCTGGCTGATGTTCATAAGCACTCCCGTTGCCAGCAGCATCGCCAGCAGGCTCGAGCCGCCGTAACTGATGAACGGCAGCGGAATCCCCTTGGTCGGCATCATCCCCAACACCACTGCGAAGTTAATCAGGGCCTGCGAGAGCACCATCGCCGTCACGCCCAGCGCCAGCAGCCTCCCAAAACCATCCGGCGCCGCCATCGCCGCGCGAATGCCTCGCCATCCATAGATGACGAAGAGCCCCAAGACGACCGCGCCGCCGATGAAGCCCATTTCCTCGCACAGAACCGCATAGATGAAGTCCGTGTGCGCCTCCGGCAAATAGAAAAGCTTCTGCTTGCTTTCCATGAACCCGACGCCGCTGAACCCGCCTGAGCCCACCGCGATGAGCGACTGCAGAAGCTGGAACCCGTGCCCCTGCGGGTCTGATTCCGGACTCAGAAAGCTCATGAGGCGGTCGTGCCGGTAGGACACCAGCGCGATCAGAAGGTATATCGCCGGCAGCGCGGCCGCGGCCCCCGCCGCAATCCATTTCCAGGAAATGCCCGCCACGAAGAGAATCGCGGTGGCGATCAGCAGGATGTCCACCGGAGTGCCCAGGTCCGGCTGCATCACCACCAGCCCCATAATAACGACCACCGGAGCCACTGCCGGCAAAACGGTTTGTTTCAGGTCGTTCGTATTGAACTCCATCGCCGCCATTTTTCGTCTCTTCAGCTCGAGAAACCACGCCAGGTAAAGAATCACGGCAAGCTTCGCAATCTCCGAAGGCTGGAGGTGCATCGGCCCAAGGGGAATCCAGCGGTGCGTCGCGTGTGTCTTGTCCACGAAGAGCACCGCCACCAGAAGCACCAGCACGATGAAGAGCGCTGTGAACACCACCACCGGCTCCCTCAGCCGGTGATAATCCACGTTCATCAACAACACCATGCCGGCCAAGCCCAGCACCAGCCATAGGATCTGCCGCAGCAGGAATACATACGCGTGGCCAAACTGTTCGCGCGCCGTCACTGCCGACGCGCTGAAGACCATCACCGTGCCGATGAAGCACAGCGCTACCGTCGCGCCGAACAGCCACCGGTCCACATCGAGCCTTCGCGACACCTGGTCACCCCTTCCCGGCCGGGCTGCCTGCCCTGCTTCGGCTCCGGCCGGCTGCCTTCTGTTCGAGTTGTTGCACGAGCTGTTTGAAAACGCGTCCCCGGTGCTCGTAGCTCTGAAACTGGTCGAAGCTGGCGCAGGCCGGCGCCAGGAGCACCGTGTCGCCGCTGTGCGCTTGCTTCGCCGCTAGCTCGACCGCGCCCTCAAGCGTTTCCGCGCGCACCGCCGGTACGCTCCCCGCGATCTGCTTCTCGATCTTCTCCGCCGCCGCACCGATCAACAGCGCCACGGTGGCCTTCGCGCGCAGGGGATCCCGCAGCACCGTATAGTCGCTGCCCTTGTCCTTGCCGCCGAGTATCACAATCAGCCGCCCTGGAAACGCATCCAGCGCCTTAAGAGTCGCGTCCACGTTTGTGGCCTTCGAGTCGTTGTAGTAACTCACGCCCGCGACCTCGGCCACGAACTCGAGCCGATGCTCGACCCCCGCGAAGCTGCGCACGCCCTCCGCGATCGCCGCAGCCTGCGCCCCGGTGAGATACGTCGTCGCTGCCGCCGCCAGCACATTCTCGACGTTGTGTTCGCCTCGCAGCCCGATGTCGCTGCGCCGCAGCAACACCGTCTCTTCGCCTTCGCGCCGAAACACGATCTCATCGCCCCGGAGATACGCCCCCTCCGCCACGTGTTTCACCCGGCTGAACCAAAACACTTGCGGCCGCGACGGCGCAAGGGCTGCTGTCGCCGGATCATCGGCGTTGAGCACCGCCGCGTCTTGTTCGGTTTGGTTCTCGAAGATTCGTCCCTTGGCCCGCGCGTAGGCCTCCAGCGACGGGTGCCGGTCGAGATGATCCGGCGTCAGGTTCAGAAACACCGCCACATTGGGCCGGAACTTCTCGATCGACTCCAATTGGAAGCTGCTCAACTCCGCCACGGTCACACTTTTGTCGCTGGTGCTCTCCACCGTGGCGATCACTGGGGTCCCGATGTTGCCGGCGAGGATCGTGGGAAAACGCGCCGTTTCGAGGATATGCGCCGTGAGCGAAGTGGTTGTCGTCTTCCCGTTCGAGCCGGTGATGCCTATGAGTTTCCCTTTCAGGAACCTCGAGGCCAGCTCGATCTCGCTCCACACGGGGATGCCCTTCGCGCGCGCGGCAGCGAGGCAGGCCATCTCAGCGGGTACGCCCGGGCTCGCGATGACGAGGTCCTGTTCGACAAATGTTTCCTCGTGGTGCCCGCCGAGCTCGAGTCGGCATCCGGCCGCCCGCAGTTTTGTCGCTGCCTCGGCCACTTCGCTCTCAGCGCGCGACTCCGTCGCGGTCACGCTCGCCCCGCGCCTCGCGCAGAACAGCGCCGTCGCAATTCCGGTGCGCGCCAGACCCACGACCAGCACTCTCTTTCCGGCCAGCTCGATTCCAGTACTCACCGCTACCTCAGTTTCAGTGTTGACAGCGCGAACAATGCAAACACCAACGCCACGATCCAGAACCGCACGATCACCTTCGACTCACTCCATCCCAGCAACTCGAAATGGTGGTGCAGCGGCGCCATGCGGAAGATCCGCTTCCCCGTCAGCCTGAATGAGGCCACCTGGAGCATTACCGAAAGCGCTTCCACCACGAAGAGCCCGCCCACGAAAAACAGCAGGATCTCCTGCTTGATGATCACCGCCACCACACCGAGTGTTCCGCCGAGCGCCAGCGATCCCACGTCGCCCATGAACACGTCCGCCGGATGCGCGTTGTACCAGAGAAACCCGAGTGAAGCTCCGACCAGCGCTCCGCAGAATACGGTGAGCTCGCCCACGCGCGGGATGTACTGGATTTCGAGATAGGTGGCGAAGCGGAAGTTGCTGCTGAGATAGGTGATCACCGTCAACGCGCCCGCGGCGACGACCGTGCAGCCGATCGCCAGCCCATCGAGCCCGTCCGTCAGGTTCACCGCATTCGACGATCCCGTCACGACCACGGCTACGAACAGCAGAAACGGCGCGAACGCCAGCGGCCACAGGTAGCTATGCGCCAGCAACGAGTGAATCACGAGATCCGGATGAATCCTCTTGAAAAACGGAAAGACCAGCTCGGTCGAGTACTCCCGGTGCGTCGAGAGGGCCAGCAAGACCGTGCCGGCCAGCGCGCTCACCAGCACTTGAAAGGCGATCTTGGTCCGGCCGCTCATTCCCAGGCTGTGTCGTTTGACGACCTTGGAATAATCGTCGGCGAATCCGATGGCTCCAAACGCGCACATCGAAAACAACGCCAGCAGCACGAACGCATTCTTCAGGTCGGCCCAGAGCAGCGTCGGCACCACCGTCGCCAGCACGATCAGCACCCCGCCCATCGTCGGCGTGCCCGCCTTCGCCTGGTGCGCCTGCGGCCCTTCGCTTCGGATGAACTGCCCGATCTGCAGCTCCCGCAGCTTGCGGATCACCCACGGTCCCAGCACCATCGCCAGAAACAACGCCGTCAGGCTGGCGTAGGCCGTGCGCACGGTGATGTATCGGAACACGTTCAGCGGGCTGAAGTAGGGCCGCAGCAGCACGTAGAAAAGGTAGTAGAGCATCTCAGTGTCGCGCCTCCGCCCGCGGAGCAACCGCGGGCGCTCCACCGGGGCCGCCCAGGCGGGCCAACAGTGCCTCCACGATCCGTTCCATCTTCACTCCTCGTGATCCCTTCACCAGCACCAGGTCGCCCGGCGCCACAAGGTCGGCAACGAACTTCGCCGCTTCGTCGGAATTCGCGCAGAGTTTGGTGCGCGCCCGCGGATGCCCCGCTGCCACCGCTCCTTCGATGATCTCCGCGGCGTTCCCTTGCACGCCGATGATCCAGTCGATCCGTTTCGTCGTTGCGGCCTTGCTTCCCGCTTCACGATGCAGTTCGGGCGACCGTGGCCCAAGCTCGAGCATCTCCCCGGCCGCCAGAATCCGCCGCTGGAAACTCGGCGTCGAGGCGAGCAGCTCGATCATCGCCGCCAGCGCCTCGGGGTTCGAGTTGTACGCGTCATTGATCAGTGCCGAGCCGTCTTCAAACCGCAACAATTCCCCGCGCATGCTCGCCGGCCGCAGCTCGCGGAACACGCCCTGCGCTTCCGCCGCGCCCACTCCCCAGACGCTCGCCGCCGCCAGCGCCGCGAGCGCATTGGCAATCGCATGCCGGCCGGGAATCGCCAACTCCAGCCGTACGCGTCTTTCCAGAGCAATGAAATCGAACTCTGATCCGAACGCGCCCCGATCCGCGATGTGCTCTGCGCGGAATCTGGCGCTCGCGCTGAATCCGTAGGTCACCACGCGCCCGGGGGCGTGCGCCGCAAACGCCGCCACGCGAGGATCGTCCGCATTCAGCACCGCGACCGAGTCCTTTCCATCGAGGCTCTCGATCAACTCACGCTTCGCCAGCGCAATTTCATCCACCGATTCGAAGAACTCCAGGTGCACCGGCGCCACACGGGTCACCACCCCGACGTTCGGCCTCGCCACCGCGGCCAGCCGGCGAAGTTCCCCGCCGCGCGACATCCCCATTTCGAGCACCGCCGCATCGTGCGTCTCCTCCAGCCGCAGCAGCATAAGCGGCAGTCCGTACTCGTTGTTCAGGTTGCCTTCCGATTTTAGTACGCGCAACCGCGCGCCCAGAAGCGCCGCCAGAATCTCTTTCGTGGTGGTCTTTCCCACCGAGCCCGTGACAGCCGCGATCCGCCGCCCCCACCGATCGCGCACTGCCCGTGCCAGCCGGTGCAGTGCCGCCAGCGTGTCTTCAACGGCCAGGCACCGTCCCCGTACCGCCTCCGTATAGCGTCCCACCTGCGCCCGCGCCACGAGGGCTGCCGGCGCGCCTCGTTCCAGCGCCTCCTCCACGTGATCGTGTCCATCGTGACGCGGTCCGTGGATAGCCACAAACAGTTCTCCCGGAGCAATCGTGCGAGAATCAATCGAGACACCGGCCAGCCGGGCCACGGGGGCGACCCCGGCGGGAAGCGTAACACCCACAGCGCCAGCCACTTCTGCAACCGTCCACCGCATAACATCCTCGAAGAACTCGCCCTGCGCCGCTTGGCCGCCGCAGTGCACATCTGAAGCAAATCCCCTACGAAAGGTTTGGGTCTCACCGGTCTCTAGGTTTCCCTCCTTCGGAATCGCTCCCTACAGTCCGTGCGGCCCTGCGCCATCCTCACTCCTGCGCGCTAGGTGCCAAACCCTCGCCGGCGCAACGCTTGTTGCGCCTGTCCGTCATCGCTCCACTCGATGATTCCTTCGCGGAGCACTTGCGTGGTCTCGTGACCTTTCCCCGCCAGCAATACGATATCTCCGGCCCGTGCTTCGTCGAGCGCCAGACCAATGGCTTTCTCTCTGTCGGGCTCGATGACGTATTTCCCCTGCCCTTTCTGCAAACCCACAACGACGTCGCTGATGATCTTCAGCGGGTCTTCACTTCTCGGATTGTCGCTCGTCACCACCACCAGATCGCTCAGGCGCCCCGACACCTCGCCCATCACCGGCCGTTTCGTCCGGTCCTTTTCGCCGCCGCATCCGAACAGCGCGATCACTCGTCCCTTTGGATTCAGCTCCCGCGCCGTGCGGATCAGGTTTTCCAGCGCATCGTCGGTATGCGCGTAGTCCACGATCACCAGAAACGGCTGCCCCATCTCTACTCGCTGAAAACGCCCGGCCACGCTCTTGAGCCCCGCGACACCTGCCTGAATTGCATCTGTCGAAATCCCCAGTGCCAGCGCCGCTCCGATTGCCGCCAGGATGTTGTACACATTGATCCGTCCCACCAGCGGAGATTCGATGGTGATCCTCCCGGCGGGTGTCTGGGCTATGAAGGACAATCCCTTGAACGAAAGCTGGAACTTCTTTGTGGTGAGCTCGGGCGCGCCCTCGAGCCCGTAGGTCAGCGTCTTCCCGGCCATCCCGGCGAGCCGAACTCCGTACGGATCGTCCGTATTCACGACGCCCCAGGCTGGCCGGCCCGCACCCGTGCCCTCGAACAGCCGCCGCTTCGCGGCAAAGTAATCTTCGAAGGTTTTGTGAAAATCCATGTGCTCGCGCGTCAGGTTGGTGAACGCGGCCGCATCGAACCGGCAGCCCCACAGCCGGTCCATCGCCAGCGAATGGGAACTCGCTTCGAGCACGGCGTACTTTCCGCCGGCATCGCGAATCTCCGCAAAAAATCCCTGCAAATCAACCGACTCCGGCGTGGTGTTGGGAGCGGGATAGTCGCCCTGCGGCGTGTGATAGGCAATCGTGCCGAACATGCCCGTCTTCGCACCGGTGGCCTTGACGATCGAATCCACCAGGTGCGTCACCGTGGTCTTGCCGTTCGTCCCCGTCACCGCGACAAGCTGCAACACCTGCGCCGGGTGGCCGTAGAAATTCGCCGCAGCCGTAGCCAGCGCCTTCCGTCCTTCTCTTACCTGGATCCAAGCGATGCCGGCGGGGAGACTCTCTTGCCTGGCTGCTTCGCTCGCAATCGCCACGGCGCCCCGTTCGATCGCGGGGACGACAAACTCGTTTCCGTCCGACTTCGCTCCACGCAACGCGAAGAACAGCGTTCCCGACCGCACCTTCCGCGTGTGACAGGCTATATGGCTGATCCCCGGCAGAGCTTCGCCGGAGCCCGCGATGACCTCGACGCCCTGGAGGACGTCTTCCAGTTTCATATCCATAATCCGGCTGATTGATTGTCCCGTGGTTCCCATGGTGTCCTTGGTCCGGATAAGCTTTGCTGCTTCATCGGCTCACACATTTGGCCGCCGTGCCCACTCTCACGAACCACCCCGGTTCTTTCCATGGTTCACGGGCGAGTGACCGAAGCGCACCGTGATCCTGTTTCCCCGGTGTACCTTCGCGCCGGCCTCCGGCGCCTGCTCCGTAGCAACACCCGTGCCAACCAGAACTGGCTCGATTCCCAGTCGCAAACACTCCGCGGTCACTTCCCTCATCGTTTTCCCCGTCAACATCGGCACCGGGATCTCGCCCCCATCCGTTACTGTCTCGGTCGGCGCCTCGGCAATCTTTCTGCTCTTCAGACTGCCCTCGGCCGGCGGCTCTTTCTCGTCGGGTGTCGCCTCGATCTCCAAATCCCTGGGCGTGAAGTCTTCCAGCTCCTCCGCTCCGGCATCCGCGGTACCGCCGTGCCAAGCGGCCTTCTCGAGCCTAGGCGTTAGCGGCACGTCCCGGGGCACGTCCAGGTACGCCAGCACCTGCTCGGCAATTCGCTCGAACTCAGGCGCTGCCACTTGCCCGCCTTCGTGCAGTCCAACGGGAGAGTCCAGCGAGATGAGGATCGCCACTGCGGGATCGTTCAGAGGTGCGAATCCGGTGAAAGAAGCGATGAGCTGGCTTCGCGAGTACCGGCCTGTAGCGGGATCGATCTTCTGTGCCGTCCCTGTCTTACCGGCCGCCGTCCACCCATCGAGGCGCGCCAGCTTGCCTGTCCCCTCGAGAATAACACCCTCCATCAACCGCCGCATTGTCGCCGCCGTCTCCGGCCGCAGCACCCGGCGGGGATCTGACTGCGCAGGGACGCCGTCGAACGGCATAGCGTTTTCGCCCCGCCGCAGGTCCTTCACCACGTGCGGCCGGTAGAGCAACCCTCCGTTGGCGATGGCTGAAACCGCGGCAATGAGCTGGATCGGCGTCACCCCAATCTCCTGACCCATCGAAATCGAGCCCGCCGATACCGGAGTCCAGTTCTCGAGCCGCCGCACCAGGC
The DNA here is from genome assembly GCA_049514555.1 of Candidatus Acidiferrales bacterium. Taxonomy (GTDB): domain Bacteria; phylum Acidobacteriota; class Terriglobia; order Acidiferrales; family UBA7541; genus JBEKUY01. The sequence continues at coordinate 125,694 of JBEKUY010000003.1, read as the reverse complement.
CTTTGCTTTCTCCCGGCAGATCCACGCCCGTCGGCGCCCCAAACCCGAACCCGCGGATGTAGTCGTAGAACTTGGGCGCTCCCAGCCGCAGCGCCACTTTGATCGCGCCAACGTCGCTCGATTGCGCCAGGATTCCCGCCACGTTCAGAAGCCCAAACGGCTTGTGGTCGCGGATGCGATGCCCGGCGATGTACACGGCGCCGTTCTGGCAGTCGAAGACCTCGTCCGGGCGCGTGATGTGCTCCTCAAACGCTGCGGCCAGCGTGATCAGCTTGAACGTGGATCCCGGTTCGTAGAGCGCGCTGATGGCGCGGTCCATCCGCGCATCGGCCGGGCTGTCCGCCGCGGCATTGGGGTTGAAGCGAGGCCAGTTTGCCATCGCGTAGATCTCGCCGTTGTTGGGATTCTCGACGATCGCGGTGCCCGCAATCGCGTGCGTCCGCGCGATGGCCGCGGCCAGTTCCTTTTCGGCGATGTACTGGATTTTCTCGTCGAGCGTCAGGACGACGCTCGCCCCGGCATCACCCGCCTGATCGGTGCGTTGGAACCACCGGCGCCGCGCATCCTCCAGCACCAGCATCCGTCCGGGCTTCCCGCGGATTTTGTCGTCCAGCCCGTATTCGATGCCTCCCAACCCCTTCCCGTCGATGTCCACGTACCCGAGAACGTGTGCGGCCAGATCGCGCTTGGGATAGAAACGCTGATTCTCTTTTTCAAAGTAGATGCCCTTCAGGTTGAGCGCCTCGATCGCCTCCACTTTCTCCGGCGATAGTTTTCGCTCCACCCACACGAAAGACCGTGAAGACGCCAGCCGTTCTTCGATCGCGTCTTGAGGAATCCCCAGCACGCCCGAGAGCAGGCGAGCCGCCAGCGGCTGGTCGGCGATCTCCGACGGCACCGCAAAGCAGGAATCCACCGGGATACTCATCGCCAAAGGATGGAGGTTCCGGTCGAAGATCGCCCCGCGCTTCGGCGTCACTTCCACAACGTGCTGCTGCTGCCGTTGCGCTCGCGTCAGGTATTCGCGATAACAGACGAGTTGTAGGTAGGCCAGCCGCCCCGCGACCCCCATCATCCAGACTGCCGCCAAGGCGGCGACAATCAGCAAACGGCGACGGCGGCGCGCTTGGTCCGTAGGCATGTCAGGTTGGCGAACTCTCCGGCTGATCGTCCAACGCGGGTTCTTCCGTGGGCCGGGCGGAGGAGGAAGGAATCCTCACAGCTCATCCTACTGCGAGCCCCCGGTCTGCCCGGACGGGATCGGAGCGCGCCCCAACCGATTCGAGGCCACCTCGGCGCCGCTCGGACCGTTCACGATTTCCATCTGGCCCGGCACCGGCTCGGTCAGCCTCAACTGCCGCCGCGCAATCAGGTCGATCCGCATCGGGTTCCGCAGCCCCGCAATCTCCAGCCGTAATTTTGAGTTCAGCGTAGAGGCCTGCGCTTGCTGCGATTTCAAGTCTTCCAGTTCGTAATTCAACTGGATGCAATGAAAGCGCTGCCAGCCATAAAGCAGTACGAACCCCAGGCACAGTGTTCCGAGGCCCACCCAGCGCGCCAGTTCTCGCAGTCGAGACGGCTCCAACGTCCGCACGAGCCGGGAATTGTCGATCCGCTTGACCGTATGAAATTCGGTTGTCTTCGCCCGTTTCCGTTTTCTTGCCATGACGCTCAGGCCGCCTTTTCTGCTGCGCGCAGCTTCGCGCTCCGCGCTCGCGGGTTCGCCGCAATTTCCGCCTCGGCCGGACGAACCACGTGCCGCGTTAAGATCCGAATCCGACCGGCGCGTTCCTCTTCCTGGAACGCTCGCTTCACCAGCCGGTCCTCCAACGAGTGGTAACTGATCACCACCCAGCGCCCTCCCAAAGAAAGCGTAGCAGGGGTCCGAGCGAGTAACTGCCCGAGTTCCTCCAATTCTCGATTCACCGCGATCCGCAGCGCCAGAAACGTTTTTGTTGCGGGATGCAGCCTCTGCCTTCCCCATTGCTTCCGGGCCCCTGCCACAACCGTTGCCAGGTGCGCGGTGTCGCGGATCGGCCGCGCCCGCACAATCGCCCTGGCGATTCTTCTGGAATCGTGCTCTTCCGCGTTCCGGTAGAGCGCATCGGCCAGATCCTTCTCCGGCCAGCGATTCACAATCTCTTCGGCCCCGTCTTCGGCTTGCGCATCCATGCGCATATCGAGCGGCCCCGCCTCGCGAAAGGAAAACCCGCGATTGGCCTCATCAAGCTGCATGCTGGATACCCCCAAATCGGCCAGCACCCCGTCGACCGGCGGAAGCCCCAGCTCTCGCGCGGCCTCCGCAATCTTCGAAAACTCCGTCCGGACCAGAGTCACCTTCGCTCCCAGATTCCTCATCCGCTCGCGCGCCAACTCGATGGCACGCGCGTCCCGGTCCAGCCCAATCAGCCTGCCCGTCGTCAGACGCTCGGCAATCGCGCGGCTGTGCCCACCAGCTCCCAGCGTGGCGTCGATGTAAGTTCCGTCGGCTTTCACTCGCAGCCATTCGAGTACCTCGCTCAACAGAACCGGCTTGTGCGGTTCGGCTTCGCTCACCACTAGCGGCGCGTTCACCCCGCCACAGCCTTTTCAGATCCCCAGGCCTTCCAGAGCCTTCTCGTCGTCTTCCGTAAACGGAGTGCTCTTCAGATTCTCGAGGAACCGCGCGTGGTTCCAAACCTCGAGATACGTCAGGTTCCCTAGAACGTCCACTTCGCCCTTCATCTGGGCCGCTTCCCGCAGAACCGGCGGCAGCAGCACTCTTCCCTGCCCGTCCATCTCGACGCCCTGACCGAAGTAATTCGCCCGGGCCAGGAACTTTTTCTTCGCCCGGTTATGCGAGGAAACTTTGGCGAGCTTGTCTTCGATCTCGGCCCAGACTCGCATCGGGTAAATCACCGCAGATTCGCCTGACGTGCTGGTAATGTAGAACTGGTTGCCGTGGTCCTTCAGCGCATCCAGAAATGCAGCTGGGATCTTCAACCTGCCCTTTTCATCGACCGTCGCCGGGTAGTTTCCCCGTAGCATGTGCGAACCTGCCTGTCAGCAGAACCAGCTAGCCCTACATCACCACCATGCCCCAATTCTTACCACTTAGCCCCACTTTTGACCACGATATTAGTCTGCAAATCCTTCTTGTCAAGCGAAATCCGCGCATTTTTAAAGGTTTCTTGTGAAAATGTTGCTGGCGAAGGACAATCGAAAATCGCCACTAGTTCTAGTGGAGTTGCTCTTGCGAAGCTACTCCCCTTTGGGCCGCATTTCCTGGCAGCCTCCGGCGGGGAGCCGGCAATGCGCGCGAGAAGCTAACTCCAGGGCCACCACGGGACAGATTCCACCCCGCGTTCCGTTGCGCGTCTTTGCTGCTCGATTGGCATAAGCACGCGGATGATGAAGAGCATCGCCCCCAGAAAGCATGCGGTGCCGAAAATGGAAAGCGTAATCGGCGCCCCGATGCGCTTGGCCACCCCGCCGGCGAGCAGCGACCCGAGCGGCTGCACGCCCATAAACACGGTCGCGTACACCGCCATCACGCGCCCCCGCAGCGCGTCCGGCACGCGATGCTGCACCAGCGTGTTGGTCGCCGCCATCTGCACCGTCGCTGCGAAGCCCACGAAGAGCAGCGCCACCGCCGACAGCCAGAACATGCGCGATTGCGAGAAGAGGATCAGCGCCAACGCAGCGGTCGAGGATGTCGCCGCGATCCACCGTGCGAGCCCTTTGTAGGTCGTCCGCGCGGCGAAGTGCAGCGCGCCGGCGACCGCTCCCACGCCTGCTGCACTCATCAGAAGGCCCATCCTTAGTGGGCCGGCCTCTAGGGTGATCCCGGAACCCGCGAAAGACTTGGCCCAATTCATGAGAGGGACAATGATTCGCTGACCGCCGTGCACCACCTCATTGCCGAAAATCGGCAGAAACACGGAGTATTGAAGACCCAACAGGCTCAGCATGCTCAGCAGCATCAGCGCCGAACGAATCGGCATGTCGTTCACCGCGAACCGGAACCCCTGCACGAAATTCCGCAGCACCGAGCCTTCGGGCGGGCGAGTCTCCACCGGCGCGATCTGCATCGCCAACAGCGCTCCAATCACTGCCAGGAAACTGATCCCGTTCCCGAAGAAGCACCAGCCTTCGCCAACGGCGGCGATGGCAAAGCCCGCAATGGCCGGCCCCACGATGCGTGCACCGTTGAAGATGGACGAATTGAGCGCGATGGCATTCGCCAGATGCTCCCTCCCCACCATCTGCACGATGAATGACTGCCGGATGGGTATATCAAATGCATTCACGATGCCGGCCAGGAACCCGATGGCGATGATCTCCCACACGCGGATGGCGTGCGCAAGCGTCAGCCCGGCCAGAAGAAACGCCAGGATCATCGCCGACGTTTGCGTCCAGATGACGCCGCGGTGGCGACTATAGCGGTCGCCCGTGTAGCCACCCAGCGGAGCGAGCAGGAGGATGGGAATCTGGTTGGCGAAGCCGAAGAGGCCGAGCAGCGACGCCGAGTGCGTCATGCGGTAGATCAGCCAGAGCTGCGCGGTGGATTGCATCCACGTGCCGATGAGCGAGACGAGCTGTCCCCCGAAGAAGAGCTGGAAGTTGCGGTGCTGCAGAGCGCGAAAGCGAGTGGACACGACCTGGCGAATCCTCCCTCTGTGGTTCGACGCGCCGCGTGAGAATTCATCACGATGACGCGGGAAGAGAGGATTTGTCAACGCCGAGGGGCGCTGGCGCGCAGGCCAATACGGCGCCGCCCTGCGCAGTTACTGCGGGGGCGGTTCGGGGGAGCCGCTCACATGGAGGCGGCTCAAGTCGCGCAGCATGGACTGATCTTCGGGGCGCAAACCTTTCATGAACTCCGGATTGTTCAACCGCTGATTGCGCGCAGCTTCGGGCATGTTTTGCAAGACGTTCAAGCGTCCCTGAATGGCCTGCCTGCGATCCGGCGGCAAAGCCTGCCACCTCGGCAGCACGTCATTGCGAATGTGTAGTCTCTGCTCGGGGGACAATCGCTGCCAGACTTCGGCGTTGTGGAGCACGCGGTCGCGCTGAGCGGGCGTGAGCTGGTTCCATTGCTGGAAGTGGTTGCGGAGCAGTTGGCGCTGTTGCGGAGACATGTCGCGGAAGCGCTCGTCGTTCTGCAAGAAACGTTCTCGCGCCGCCGGGGGCATGCTTTGCAAACGATCCAGAACACGCGGTGGAAGATTTTCCCGAGAAACAGCGGAGGCTCCAGGCCTAACGTCAGCGCGCGGCCCAGACCCGTACACAGGCCTGCCCGCAGGCTGCGTCGTCTGCGGACGGTCGATTCTCTGCGGGCGAGCCGTGCTTTGCGGGCGTTCTACCTTCTGCGGCCTGTCCGTGCTCTGTGGCCTATCCGTCCTTTGCGGCCGGTCGGCGCGCTGCTGCTGCCGCTGTTCTTGTCTTTGCTGTTGGCGCTGGTCCGGCTTCTGCTGCTGCCATTGCTGGACGCGCTCCTGACGCCGCTCGACCCGCTGTTCTCGCATCGCCGGGCGCTGCGCGGCCCCAGCCGCAGATCCGGCCGCGGCCAGCAGCAGCGCCAGAATCAGGCCGCCGAATTGGAGTCTCGCGCGCACGTTACATCTGCGGGCTTTCCGCCACAGGCTGTTCCGGTTGCTGCGGCAGGCTCGAGAGCGGCTCGAAATTCGCAAGCACGTCGTAATCTTCAAGAACCGGCAGGTCCTTGATCATCTGGAAATCATCATCCTGGCTTTGCGCGGCGGCATCCGCTCGCGCCTGGTGGTAGGGATAGTTGTCCGGGTCGGTCGGGCGCGAACCCACCCATACGACCAGAACCGTCAGTAGCGCCGCAGCAAAAGCCACTCGCGGCGAAGGCATAAGCCAAGCCCACCAGCCTTGCTGACGCGGCTCGGCCGCAACACGCGTCCTCACGCGAGCGTCAAACGCGCCCGAAGGTCCGATCTGCGGCAGCTCGCCGAGCAGTCCGGCGACCGCGCGAAACTCGTCCACGCGCAGCCGGCAAGCCGCGCAAGCCGCGAGATGCTCTTCCACGCCGCGCCGCTTGCGGGCGCTGAGCCGGCCGTCCAGGTACGGAATCAGCCGCTTTTCCATCCGCGCGCAATTCATTGGACCCTTCCCTTCTGCACTTGCCCCTGGGATTGCGCGACGAGCGGGGCAAGCTCCACCCGCAGCGCTTCATACGCCCGGAACAGCAGCGACTTGAGCGCGCTCTCCGAGCATTGGAGAATCTTTCCAATCTCGCTGTAATCCAGCTCCTGATACTTGTGCAGGAGCACCGCCACGCGTTGCTTCTCCGGAAGCTTGTCGATGGCCCGTCGAATCATCGCGCGCCGCGCCTCCTCGACCAGATGTTGCTCGATATCGGGACGCCGGTCCGCCAAATCAAGCATCCTCTCCGTGCCATCTTCCGCGTCCGCCGTCATCGGCTCGTCGATGGAGATTTCCATTTGGCGGTGCCGGCCGTCGCGTACCGCGTTCAAGGCCAAGTTCGTGGCGATGCGGAACAGCCAGGTGGTGAACTTCGCGCTGGGCACGTAGTCCTTTCGCGCGCGATAGACGCGAAGGAATACTTCCTGCGCCAAATCTTCCGCTTGTGCCCGGTCTCGAACCATGCGGCATAGGAAGTTGACCAGTGGAGTCCGATAGCGCTGCAACAGTAGCTCGAAGGACTGGGCATCGCCCGCCTTCACGTCCATCATCAGTTGGACGTCCGACCTGGCCATGACCTCCACATTGTATCGAACCCGCTGAGGGGCCGAAAGTTGCGGGTGAAGAGGATTGCCACCCGAGCACAGAGACGGGGTAGGAACGGTAGCGGCGGAGAGGGAGCGGCGCCTGGGGAAAGGACGGGGGGACGCCGGCCTTTTCTCGTAAGAGTGTGATTCGAGGGCACTTTAAGCAGGATTATGCACTTCACAAAAGTTTGAGCTTAAGATCACGACTTCACTTCTTTTTGGGTTTGCCTGATGGATTCGGTTTGAGATTGCGCCGTATATCGCGCTTAATTGAGGCCAGAAGTATTCTGGTAGGGACTTTCTTCAAGAGTTTTCTGCGGTTGTCTTTTTCCATGTAAATCAAACTCTGCGCACTCGACGCGGTTCCGAAATCTCTATGGTGATTGGTCGCTCTTTGACGCCCAGTTTTATCAGTTCTTCGTTCAACGCTGCTTGTTTCTGAATGGCAGCCTTGTAGTCCGCGAGAAGAGACCGCAGTTTTGGAAGATCAAAGAGCTCCTTCCCGTACACGCGGTATTTGTCATCTCGTAGTGCGGGTATCGGTTCGTCCGCAAAACCGATAAGAAACGGGTCATTATTCAACGCCCATTGAAGATGCTGATACTCTTCGGCCAACTGACGGAACTGGCTTTGCAAGCAGGCAATTAACTCTTCGTTTTCTTTGTTCTGCCTGACCGTTCTTCCAATGATTAGGTCGCGTTCTTCGGAAGTCATAGGGGAATCCTTGCACCCACGCAGAGTTGCGTCAAGCCACTTTTTTTGCGGTCAACTGTTTGAAAGTCAGCGTTGGGGCGGTGACCATGTGTCGCAGCGTGTCCAGAAACAGATTGGGGTTGTGACGGCGGTTGAATCTGAACATCATTTCATCCAAGTAGGCCGGGAGATGCTTCGCGCTCACGTTGTGCCACGTGCCCATGATGCCGCGTTTGAGCAAACTGAACGCGGATTCGACGGTGTTGGTGTGAACGAGTCCTGATACGTATTCTTTTTGGTGGCAGATGGTCTTGTGGGCTTTTCTCTGTTTTTCGTTGAGCCCAAACGGGTAGATGGGCGATTCGTCCGTGATAATGACTTCCACATCTTCACTGAGGTTCTCGCCCACGACTTCCCGTATGGTTTTGGCGTTCGCGGCCTTGACGTGGATTAGCCGCAACTCCCCGCCGCGCTTGCGGATGCCAATGACTACTTCTTTTTCCTTACGTGGCATGTGCCGCCGCGCTTTGCCGCCAACGTAGGTTTCGTCTATCTCAACCGTTCCGTCGAGCATGGATTCGGCTTCTTTCATGGCGGCCCGGATGCGGTGACAGAGATACCATGCCGTTCTGTAGCTGCCGATCCCCAGCGTTCGCTGAATTTGGCAGGCCGACATACCCTTTTTCGCCTCACAGAGTAAGAATGTCGCTGTGAACCACTTCTCCAAGGAAAGGTGAGAGTCATTGAACACCGTGCCTGCCGTCACAGAGAATTGGTAGTTACAGTCCTTGCAGTAGAAAAGCTGTTTATCCGTTTCTAGTTCGACTACATCGGCGTTGCAGCGCGGACAACGCGGACCTTCCGGCCATCGCAGGCGTGCCAGCAACTCCCGGCACTTCATGTCACTCGGAAACATCGTGTGAACGTCAACCAAATTCATAGGACACTCCCCGAGGAACGTCGGTTAGCTACAAAGGGCAAGCAGCTTTTTCTTTGCGCTCGACCCCCTTCCCAATTTCCGTACCACTCGATTTGCCGATTCCGAATACCCTCTAGGGTGTTGTTCATCTCCGAGAGCGAATCTTCGTCCTGAATCCAACTGTCAGTAGCCACGTAAAAAGCCCTACGCAGAGCTTCGTGCATCGGCTCGATGTTCTTCTCCAGTTGCAGGATGTCATCGTGCGTTACGTAATCCCACTCACCATTGCGCATGAACACGGCAATCTGCCGTATCGGTCCGACGCCTGCAATGTTCTCTCGGACCTCCCGCGCAACATAGACGGATGCGGTTAGTAACGTATTCAGAGAGTCGGTGTCTCCACCGCACAAGGCCAAATTAAAGAGGTAATCCGCGAAGTAGCTACCGACTCCAATCGTTTTGTAGTGAACCGCAACGAAATTCACAGCGGTTTCTGAGATGTAGATGATTTGCAGATCACCCTTGGGCAGGGGTTGAAGCACAAGCAGGTATTGTGTTTGTGGTTGATTTGCGGCCCTTGGCCAGATGTGTTGAGAATAGAATCGTGTCAGATCATTTGTGAGCGCACTGTGGATTCCGCCCAGGTCGTACTTGTCGAACGAGAGTAGCCTGCCTGCGATTTCGTTTTGAAGGGCATCGGCGTAGTTTCCTTCGTTCGTAGCGTTGCCGATGGCGAAACGAAAAGGGTGGTCTTGAAAATCATACACTGCTACTTTCTCAATGGTTTTCTTGGCGTACTCTGCCGCAGTTTCCTCGGTGTCCCCAAACAGGACTATCCCCTCAAAACCAGAAAGGGCAGCTACCAACGTCATGCTGATCTTCTTCCTGCCTTTTGGCTGCTCGACAAACGGCCCTAACTTGTTGACCAGAAAAGGTGCTATAGACGACATCATATCACCTATCTTTTATGAAGTGCATAATCCTGCTTTAAGTCTAATGAGTTCGTAAGAGTGAGATCTAAAGGAGTTATGGGCGCATTTTTCGTAAGAGTGCGTTCTAAAGGACTTAGCAGAAACCGTTGGCATGTTGAACGCTGGAACGTTGGGAGGTTCGCAGGCCTAAGCGGTGTCAGTCGAGAGTAGTTGGGGGCGGAGCTGTGGGCTGCGGCGAGAGGGAAGGTGCAGAGCGCACGGAAAGGAGGGGGGAGACCGGCCTTTTTCTGTAAGTGTTGATTCCAAAGGGTTTTAAGTTCAACGATTTTGTATGTGTTGATTCTGGAGGGGTTGCAGGGGCGTTTTACGTAAGTGTTGATTCCAGGTAAGTTAGCGAGTGAGGGGCGACTTTTCACGGGGCATGATAGCACGTAGTTTACTAGATGTCAATATAGTTCTGCACGGTTATCAATGGTTAATTCGAACTGGGCGAGGAATTCGAGTTGCGGTGGCCAGTGCCGAGTGGCTAGTCGGGGCGAGCAACTTCTCCACCCCTACTCCGCGAGGGTTGGATACCCGGTGAATCTCACGGGTATGGTGTTGCCGCGACCCATTTCGTCTGAAGGGCCGCCACTACTTGAGCTTTGGAGTCGATAATCTCAGTGGTATGAAAGGCTTTTCGGCCAGCGTCCTTCAACGACGAACCGACGAGCCAACATCGATCATTGAAGAGTATGTGTCGGTCGTGGAGCTTGGCATGGCGCCGCACCTCGATTGTAAATCCCTCCGCCTGAAAATCTCGCAGTGCCGCCTCAAACCCGTCTTCGATCGAATTGGGATGGGCGCCCGTCAATAGGCGAATCGGCGTATTCACCGACCTGAGGCAACCGAGAGTGCCAACACCGACGTAGGGATCGACCACGAATACGTCGGTATTAGCATTTTCAAGGAATTCGCGCACTTCAGCTTTTGCGGTGAAAGGTTTATCTTCAGGGACTGCAATCTCCCTCGCGATCCCGGGGCCCTGGAGTGCCGCCTGCAATCTCTCAATCATCGGCGTTGCGCATTGGTGTGCGTCTCGCCTTTCCCAATCGGTTCCCGCGATGGCGGTCTTGTTACGCTGTTCAATCGCGACGAGCATGGCGTCGAGCATGGCGTAGTGGTTCCCGTGATCTATTCCCTCCACGAGTTGCCTCGCCGCCGCGAGCCAGTTGACGTCCGTGTTCCTCCAAATAGCTTCGCCGGGAAAACTCACTTCGAAGATCGAAGCCAGCTCCAGGAACTCTGCTGTGGTGTAGTAGAGTCCCAGCACCTCAGATAGAATTGGGATACAAGCTCTGTCCATTGCCGTGGTGGGTATATTACAGCAGGACGACGAAGGATGCGGCACCCGAATCCATTTGAGTCGGCCACCCGCCACTTTACGTCTGCGCCATCCGCCCTAGCCAAGTGCCAAAGCGTCATCGTCACTGCTAGCGGAGTTTTCAAGGCGCTCCAGCAGTTCGTCCTTCAACTTCAGTACTTCACTCTTCACCTCCGGGTCAAAATCAGGCGGGTCATCTCGACGGCGAAAGCGCAAATCAATTTCGAGAAAGTAACAACTGATGGCGAGCTCATACCGGACATACTGCTGTTCCTTCACCAGCAATTCGTCTCCTACTCTGGCACCAAACCAGGGGCAACTCGAAACAAATCGCTTATCAGCAAAGCCACGACGATGCACAAGCACATTTCTTACTTCTGAGAGTTCGAAGATTGCTCGTCGCACCGCATCAGGAACGGCACCTTCCAACCCCAGCGGCGCGAGGATTGCCTCGAATCGTCCTATCCCTTTTTGCATGCTTGCCCTGACTTCTTGTTTCAACTGAGCGGCCAGAAATTCTGCACGCTCATCAGCAGAGGATTGAAGAAACTCCAAGAGTGGTCCTTTCAAACCCGCTAGCAACTTTGCATCGCTACATCGGTTGGGGGTTTGAACACATTCCAGGGCGACGTCGTCAATCGCCGCTTCGAGAATGCTCCAGAGTTTTATTGAGGCCAGGGCATAAAGGTAGGTGAAATCTCTCAATTTCTGCTGCCGTCCGAATGTCTCTTCCATCTCTGCCTGTTTCTTCGCGTCACGGTAGTATTCGTCGGACGAAAATCGCTCTGGCCTACCATGCCTTTTTTGGCTATCCCTCAAAACATCGACTACGCGGGTTGCATGCAAAGAATTTTGCAGGCCTGAAAGACAGATGTGGACAAACATCCTTAAGTTTCGAATGTCTTCAAAGCTATTGGTCCAGTTCTTCACGGGATTCACTATTCTTCAAGTCGACAGCAGAAGGGATATTACACTATGACTCGCCGATTCCCACATTCGCTGCACGTACACCAATTCGCCCAATCTATCGTTTTTGGCGTGTTGAGCGGCATTGAAAAATTAATAAGTTACGTGTTTTCAGTAAACCGTGATATTCCGCCCCCCGCCTCCACGATTTCCGGCGGACGAAGAGAGATTCATCGCTTGCGACTACGGCGATGGGGCGGCGGTCACAGCCCCAATAGATCGGGGCGATGGGGCAGCGGTCCTCGCTAGGCTTTATACATACCTCTCTCCAGATAAGCTGTTGCGGGAAGTGAACGAAGCGATTCAGAATAGAGCGGATGCGCAAGATTACGGCTCTTTCGTCAGCAGCCATCGCTCTCATCCTGTGGTGCTCCGGGGCGGCGGCGACACCGAACACGTCCGCAGACGATGCTGCGTTATCCGCTGCGGTATGCCCGATCGGCTACCGAGTGGACCAATCTCCTTCCTGGAGAGGATATCGCTACCTCTTCTACGGAAACGGATTTTTCATCAACAAGGAGGGGTACCTGATCACCGCGGCGCACGTGCTCAGCCAGCTTCACGGCGCGCAGCCCTACATCGTGCTGCGCTCGGCAGTGGCGCCGCCGCAATTGGTTCCGGCCACGGTGGTGGCCGTGGACCGGGACCACGATGTGGCCGTGCTGCGGGCGACGGTGAATCCGTTCGAGGGGCACTACCGCGTTGCATTCCTCCCATTGACGACCGACAGGCCGTTGCGAACGCAGACGGTGCGCGCCGAGGCATTGCGTCCCTCGCATCCGAGGGACGCGCAAACGTTTGATACGTTCCTGGAGGACCGGCCATCCGGCGAAGTGTTCGACTACGAATTCAGCCAACTGGAGAAGGGGCGGAGCGAGACGGAGGTGTTCCTGTTCGGTCATGAAGTGATACCGGGCGAGAGCGGCGCGCCGGTCGTTTTGGGCAAGACGAACAACGTGGTTGGTCTCATCGATGGGCGATGGGTGCGATCCAGCGCGCTCCCTGTTGTAGCTGCCATGAAGCAACCAGCGGCGGGCGTGGGAGCGGCCGTGCCGATTCACTACGCGATCGCGCTATTGCAGCAAGAGGGAATCTCCTGGCATAGGGCGACGGGAACTCCAGAGCCAGAGGAGGCTTCTCGCGAGACGGGCAATGAATCTGCGGTTCCCACGCCGCTGTCTCTGGTTGGGGCGCCGTACCCTTCGCAAGCGCTCCTGGGAGGAGAGGTTGTGCTCGATGCTCTGGTGGACAGCACGGGGAGGCTGGCGGACATCAGAGTTGTGCAAGGGGAAAATCCTTTCCTTGAAAAAGCCGTGGCTGCGGTGCGCACGTGGACCTTTCTCACCGGGCGCTCGAACGGACACGCGGTTGAGGGAAGAGTGGGGATCGTGTTCCAGTTTCCGCAATCGTTCGCGACTCTTCGGGCCAAGCCGGCGCACAAATATGACGAGCCTTTGGCGAATGCGCCAACGCGCGGGGCGCTGCCTATTCTTACCGTCGAACCTGAACCCGCCTCGATGACCACCGCAGAAGGCAGCGTAATCTTATATTGCGGCGTCGACGACCGAGGCGAGATCAAGTCGGTGCGAGTCCTGCGCGATTTGGAATCGCTCGCTCCCGTAGCGCTCAGCGCCGTGCGTCAGTGGCGGTTCGTGCCGGGAAGGGTGGGAGGGGCGAACGCCGAATCGGCGGCCGTGGTAGTGGTCACGTTTCGCCGCGTGGCCCGGTCGACTGGGACGCAGCCTTCCGAACAATCTCAATAGCTCGGGCAGAATAGCTCAGTTCCTCGCCTCGGCCTCACTTCGGGGAAATTCCCATTGACTGCAATTCGCGCGCGCGGGCGAGGAGTTTCTTGAGCTTGCCCTCGATCGAGGCGTCGCCGATGTGTTCCTCCTGAAGGACGCCGTCCGCGTCGATGGTGAAGGTGTGCGGAATGGCGGTCACATCGAACAGCTTCGCGACTTGCCCGCCAAAGCCTCCATCGCGATATTGCGGCCAGGTCATTTCGTTTTTCGCAACGAACTCTTTCCACTTCTGCTCATCATCATCAAGGCTCACGCTGAGGATCACCAGCGGCTCCCCCTGAAACTTTCTTGCGACCTCGCGAATATGCGGCAGCGCCTCGCGACACGGTCCGCACCACGTGGCCCAAAAGTCGACCAGGACAACCTTGCCCTGCAGATCGTCCATGGAAATCCGCTGCCCATCGATCGTGGTCACGGCGAAGGGCGGCGCCATCCTGGCCCGCGCAAGTTCGGGACGGCTGATGTATCGCAGCGCGCGCTGGCGATCGGGATCTTCCGCGGGCATCCTCTTCACATACTGTTCAAACCTGGCTTTGGCCTCATCATCTTGTCGCAGGTGCGCAAGCGCCATCCCATCCAAGTACAGGGCGTCGGGGAACGCTGCATAAGCGGCGAGCGCTTTGCCGATCTCCTCGTGAGCGCGGGCGAACAATTCGTCTTTGTGCTTCTGCAGCCCTTCAGCCAGGAGCACGTCCGCAAATTGATAGTGTGCCAGGGCCATGCCTTTTTCGCCCTGAGCCTCCCCGACCATTTCCTCCGCGGCTTGTTCGGCGGTCTTCCACTCGCCGAGCTTGACCCCGTATTTGATCATCTGCTTCTGGCAGGCAAGGCAATGCCCGCCATCCTGCTTGTCCGCTTTCTTGAAATCATCGAGAGCCGCTCCGGTCATGCGTTCGTGCAAATACTTGAAGGCTTCCTTATAAGTCTTCTGCGCCTTCTCATCCGTCGGGCCACCGGTCTTTTCCTGGGCCAAAACGGGTGACAGAGCGAACATCACCGCCAGACTGATGGGGAGAAATCGCATAGGTGGTCTCCTGCTCTTGAAGAAACCCGGAGTCAAGCTACGAAGCGACGGGAGCTTACCGGCGAAAATTCCCTCTTCCATTGCTGATCCAGACCTAGGATTTGCCTCATCTTAATATCTGGCACGCCCATTGCAAAGTGGGAAATTCGACCCTGTCGCCGACGGGCGATGCCACGGCAGGTTCTCTTCGCGCAGCGAATGTGCAATGCTAAGCGCGTGGAGGGCTTACTGATGAAGGGGCGTGGAATCCTGTGGGTAGTAATCGTCACGGCTTGCGTCGCCGCGATTGCGTGGGCGGCGCCGAGGAGCGTCATGGCACAGAAAAACACGGCGGGAATCGGGATCTTTGAGGGCAGCGGGGACATCGGCACCGTGCTGCACAAGGGTTCCGCGGAATACGACGCGTCGAAGCAGAGTTACACGCTGAGCGGCAGCGGCGAGAACATATGGTTTGCGGCCGATGCGTTCCAATACGCCTGGAAGAAGGTTTCGGGCGACGTGGAGCTGACGGCAGACCTCGAGATCGTGGGCAAGGAAGGACACCAGCATCGCAAGGCGGTGCTGATGATCCGGCAGAGCTTGGACGCGGATTCGGCGTACGTGG
The DNA here is from genome assembly GCA_049514555.1 of Candidatus Acidiferrales bacterium. GTDB lineage: Bacteria > Acidobacteriota > Terriglobia > Acidiferrales > UBA7541 > JBEKUY01. Next base: position 110,651 of record JBEKUY010000003.1, on the reverse strand, counting down.
ACGTGGCGCGGCACGCCGACGGACTGACATCTCTTCAAGTGCGGTACGAAAAGGGCGCCGAGACGCAGCAAATTCAATCGAATATCTCCGCGCCGAAGCGGCTGCGCATCACGAAGCGGGGCGACTATTACTACATGTCGCTCGCGAGCGGGGACGGGGAGCCGCAGGTGGCCAGCGGGTCGGTACGACTGCCGCTGCGGGGCGAGTTCTACGTGGGGATCGGCATGTGCTCGCACGACAAGGACGCGATCGCGACGGCGGTGTTCTCGAATGTGGACCTGGTGACGGGGAGCGCCCGCACGCCGGCTCAGCCGACACTCTACAGCAGCCTGGAGACGATTGAGGTTGGGTCTCCGGCCGTCGAAAGACGCGTGGTGTACGTGGCTCGCGAGCACTTCGAGGCACCGAACTGGACGCGCGACGGCGCGGCGCTGCTGTTCAATCGTGAGGGGCGAATCGTGCGTATTCCAGCGGGCGGCGGCGAGGTGGAAACGATCGACACCGGATTCGCGATCCGCTGCAACAATGACCACGGGATTTCGCCGGACGGCACGCAGCTCGCGATCAGCGATCAATCGCAGGAAGAGCACCATTCCATCGTTTACATCGTGCCGATCGGCGGCGGTGCACCACGGCGCATCACGCAACTTTCGCCTTCCTACTGGCACGGCTGGTCGCCGGACGGGAAGACGCTCGCGTTTGTCGGGCAGCGGAACGACGACTTCGACGTCTACACGATCCCGGCCGCGGGAGGCGAGGAGACGCGCCTGACGACCGCGAAAGGGCTCGACGACGGGCCGGATTATTCTCCCGACGGGCAATACATCTACTTCAACTCGGAACGCACCGGCACGATGCAGATTTGGCGCATGCGCGCCGATGGGAGCGAGCAAGAACAATTGACCAGCGACGAGTACAACAACTGGTTCCCGCACCCATCGCCGGACGGAAAGTGGATCGTGTTTCTCTCGTACGAAAAGAGCGTCACGGGACATCCGGGGAACAAAGACGTGATGCTGCGATTGATGTCGCTGGCCGACCGGAAAATCACCGTGCTGACGAAGTTGTTCGGCGGGCAGGGCACGATGAACGTTCCGTCGTGGTCGCCGGACGGGCTGCGGCTGGCATTCGTGAGCTACGTGCTGGTGCAGTAGAAAAGGCGGAAGACAAACAGGCCCGTCTAAAGGGCGGCCGCCACAACGGCGACTGCTAGATGTGGGCGAAGTGATGGAGGAGGAAGAGGACGGCGGCGCCGAGAAGGACCATCCCGGCCATCCCCGGGCCGCGCTCGCGATTCACTTCAGGGATGAGGTCGGAGGCGGCGACGTATAACGTCACTCCCGCCGCGAGTGGCAGCGCGTAGGTCAACTGGCTGCGCAGGACGTTGGTCAGCAAAACACCGAAGAGCGTGGCCGCACCCAACAACGCGGCTGCGAGAAGGGCCCGCCGGCGGCTATGTCCGCTGGCGAGAAACAACGACGCCACCGTGAATCCTTCGGGGAGCTTATGAAGGAATACGGCGACGAAGATCACCGCGCCCAGCCAATTTGAAACGAGAAACCCGGCGGCGATGGCCACGCCGTCGAAAAACGTGTGGATCAGAAGGCCCAGCAGCGCCGCCGTGCTCGCGCGCTGGGGCAACATCTCCACGGTGTGCGTCTCTTCACCGAAATGAAAGTGCGGCGCCAGGGTGTGCTCGAAAAAGTGGACGATGAAAAATCCGATCAGCGCGAGATAGAGCGCCTTTTCGCCCGCGAGCCGGAGGGCTTCGGGAAGCATTTCCAAGAGCGAAGTGGCCAGCATGAATCCCGCGCCCAGCGCCAGGAAATACTGCAGGTAGCGGCGCGACCAATCGCCGCGCACGACGAAATATCCGCCCAGGACATTGGCTGAAGCCGCCGCCAGGCCCATCAGGAACGCCAGCATGGCCCTCGAATTGTGAGCGTCAGTCATCGCTCCTCTTTCAACCGCTGTGGCGGAAGAGAATCACGTCGCCTTCCTGCACGACGTATTCCTTCCCCTCGAGCCGCACCTTCCCCTTCTCGCGCGCCGCCGGGAGGCTTCCTGCCTCGAGCAAATCGCTACAGCGCACGATTTCCGCGCGGATGAATCCCTTCTCGATATCGCTGTGAATCTCTCCGGCGGCCTTCAGCGCGGAGGCGCCCTTGCGGATCGTCCACGCGCGGACCTCCGGTTCGCCTCCGGTGAAGAACGAGATCAGCCCCATCAGCGCGTAGGTCGCGTGGATCAGACGGTTGAGCCCCGGCTCCGCCAAGCCGTACGACGCCAGCAGTTCGGCGGCTTCCTGCCCGTCCATTTCGGCGAGTTCGGCCTCAAGCCGGCCGCAGATGGGCACGACCGCAGTGTTGGGGCGCGTGGTGAGCGGCGCGAGCTTATGCCGTTCGACCGCCGAATCGAGCTGCGCCGCTTCGTCGTCGCCGAGGTTCAAGACGTACAGCATCGGCCTCTGCGACAGGAACTTGAAACCGGTCACCAGTTTGTTTTCGTCGGCGGTGAGCTCGAGTTCGCGCAGGGGCTTCTCCGCTTCGATGGCGATGCGGCAACGGTCGAGCACGGCGCGCTCACGTTCGAGGACGGGCTCCTTCTTTTTCTTCAGGTCTTTGTCGATGCGTTCGATGCGGCGCGCGATTTGGTCGAGATCGGAGAGCATGAGCTCGAGTTCGAGGTTGGTGGCATCGCGCAACGGATCGATCGGGCCGCCGGCGTGCGGCACCGCCGGATCTTCAAAAACGCGCAGGACGTGCGCGAGGGCATCCACGTCGCGCAACGGCGCCAGCACCGCGGCGTCGCGTGCGTTCTCCTTCTGCATGCCGCCGACGTCGACGTACTGGACGGAGGCGTAGGTCACTTTTTTCGGCTTGTAGAGCGCGGCGAGCTGGTCGATACGCGGCTCGGGCACTTTGGCGACGCCGACGTGAGTCGCGGCCGCGGTCTTGGCATCGAGATGCGCCTTGGTCAGAATGCGGAAGAGCGTGGTCTTGCCAACCTGCGGCAACCCGATAATACCAGTCTGCATTTACGCTGAGATCCTTCGCTTACCAAGCTCGCTCAGGATGACAATCCTCACCGGATTGTCACCTGCGGCAGCCCGATCATTCCCGTTTGCATAAGCGGAGCATCGTAGCACACCCGGCCGGCGCCACGCCGAACCTACGGAAGGGGGTCCGCCAAACGGCACGCGCAACGATAGAAACACGATGGCGACGGAGACGGTTGACACGGGGAAATTCCGCTAAAATCAGATGTGCCGGGCGAAGATGGTGGGCGATCAAGGACTTGAACCTTGGACCTCTCCCGTGTGAGGGGAGCGCTCTAACCAACTGAGCTAATCGCCCGCAATCCATTGTTTCTAACATGAACGACACTGGTTTTCAACCGATGCCCACGGCCACCGCAAGCATCCTCGGACAGATCCAGCGCTCGATATCCCGGGTTATCTCCGGCAAGGATGAGGCGATCCGACTGGCGCTGATTACGCTGCTCGCGCGCGGGCACCTGCTCATTGAAGACGTTCCGGGCGTCGGCAAGACCACGCTGGCGCACGCGCTGGCGCGGTCGTTCCACTGCAGTTTCCAACGCATCCAGTTCACCTCCGATCTGCTCCCGAGCGACGTTCTGGGCATCAGCGTCTTCCATCCCGAGCGCCAGGAATTCGATTTCCGCCCCGGCCCGATTTTCGCGAACATCGTCCTGGCCGACGAAATCAACCGCACCACGCCGAAGACCCAGTCGGCGCTGCTCGAAGCCATGAATGAAGCTCAGGTGACGGTCGAATCGCGCACGATTCCGCTGCCGCAACCGTTCATGGTGGTGGCCACGCAGAACCCGGTCGAGCATCACGGCACCTACCCGCTGCCGGAGTCCCAGCTCGATCGCTTCCTCCTACGCGTGCGCATGGGGTATCCTGCGGCGGCGAGCGAAAAGGAAATTTTGCGCAAGCGCACGGGGGAAGACCCGCTGGCGCAGGTCGTGCCGGTCGCCGACACGGCCGATGTCCTGGCCATGCAGGAAGCTGCTCGCCGCGTGCGCATCGAAGAGAGTCTGCTCGATTACGCCGTGGAACTCGCCACGCGCACGCGCGAGGCCGACCGCCTCAATCTCGGCGTCAGCCCTCGCGGCACCCTCATGCTGCAGCGTGCGGCGCAGGCGCGCGCGTTCTTGGAAGGACGCGACTTCTGCACTCCCGACGATTTCAAGCGCCTGGTGCTGCCCGTCTTCGCTCATCGCGTCGTGGTCAACACGCGCTACGCGTCCACCAAGAAGCCGACGCAGCAAGCGGAAGCCATCCTAGCCGAGATCCTCGAGTCCGTCCGCGTCCCCTTGTGAACTCCGGGTCCACGCTCGCCCGCTGGTGGGTCCAGATGGACCGCCCGGGAGTGCGCGCCTTCTTCATCTCGATGGCCGCGCTCTCTCTGGCGCTGGTCCTGGCTCTTTATTCCGGCGTGGCGGCGGAAACCGGCCACATCTTCCTTGCGGCGGCCGCCGCCCTGACCGCGCTCGGCGTCGCGGCATGGGTGGCGATCACGCTGGTTCCCATCCTCGCGCGGCGCACGCCGCTGCGCTGGCTTGCCTACCGCATCGAGTACAAACTCATGCGCGGAGGCTGGCTCTACATCGGCAGCATCTTCGTGGTCGCGCTCGCCGCGCTGAACACGGGCAACAACCTTCTCTTCCTCATTCTCTCGAGCCTGATCGCATCCATCCTGATGTCCGGCATCCTTTCGTCGGTCGTGCTCACCGGCGTCGAGATGGAGTGCGAGCTGCCCGAACACATTTTCGCGGGCAGTCCGGTGTTCGCCCTCATCGAGCTGAGCAACGAGAAGCAGACGTTGCCGTCATTCTCTCTGCGCGTGGAAGGCCAGCCGGCGGGCAAGACCACGGGCAGCAAGCGGGCCGATTCGTCCGCGATCCTCACGCGACCCGTTTACTTTCCCTATCTCCCACGACACGACAGCGCACGGCAGAGAGTGGAAATCGTCTTCTCGCGGCGCGGCGTCTATCGTCAGGACGCTTTCCGTATCGTCACGCGCTTCCCCTTCGGCCTGTTGCAGAAGTCGCGCAGAGTCAAATTGCCCCTCGAAGCCGTCGTTTATCCCTCGGTCGAACCGACCGAGGAGTTCTTCGAGATTCTGCCGCTCATCTCGGGCGAGCTGGAAAGCTACGCGCGCGGCCGCGGACACGATCTCTACTCCCTCCGCGAATACCAGCCCTCCGACGACGCCCGGTTCGTCCACTGGAAGGCCACGGCGCGGTCCGGCTCGCTCAAAGTTCGCGAGTTCGCTCGCGAAGACGAGCGCCGCGTCCTCCTCATTTTCGACCCCTCCCTGCCCGCCGGAACGGCAAGCGCGACTCCGGACGCAGGCACGGACAGATTCGAGCGCGCCGTCGATCTCTGCGCGAGCTTGGCCTGGCACTTTTATGAATCCGACGCGCTGCTGCAGTTCCGCGCCCCGGGTATAGAGACTCCGCTCGCCCCTGCCAGCGAAGTCATTTTCGAAATCCTTCGTTTCCTCGCTTCGATCGCGCCTGTCGCGGCTTCGAGCGACTCCAATCTCCTGGAATCACTCGCCGCCGGCCCTGAGGTTTACCGGATCATCTTTACGAGTCACGCACGCGGCAACATTCCCTCGAGCTTGTGGACCTCCTCTTACTTCATCTTTTTGCCGTCGCTGTGACACGGTGAGTTCATCGGCCTCCCTTGCCTGCTACCTGCCGATTGCAACTACGCCGCTAACAATTGCTAACGCAATCGCCCCAATTACTAGGAGGATGAGAAGAAACATTGCCATCATCTTGGTCCTCATCTTCGTCCGAGCTTCTGGCGGAAATTCGCTTTTCGCAATCTTGCCGCATTTCTTGCATTGGAAATCGCCGAATGCAGCACTGAAGAAAATGCCAAAGAGAATGCCAAGCAAACCGGCTCTACTGGCGCCCTCCACTAGCCCAGGTCCGGCACTATAACCTCTGTGGACCGGTTCTCCGCATCGTGGACATTGGTACGGCATACAGCGTCTCCTTTCTTCCACGCACGACTCAGCCGTGCAACATGGAACGATTCTTGTTCGGTCACATCAGGCCGTGGTTGAGCCGGTTGCCTCCGTGGGCTTCCGGTGGCCTTTCAGCCTTCGGAAACCACCGTGGGCCAGTTTCCGGGCCAGGATCAGTCCCGCCACGCTCAGCATTGGCCAATGTGTTTTCTGGACAACGATCGTGCCGTAGACAACGGTGTGGCAGGTTCCGAACAGCCAGTCCCAATTCTGGCTGCCAAGCCCGTAAATGACGAGCGCTGCGAAGTAGTCTATCAAAAGGAACTCATAGAACGGCACTCCCTGCGGCTGAGCGTCGGGCCGCGCCGTGTGCGACAATGACCCCAGAATGATCGCCGGTCGGCGCCTTGCGTCTTTTCACCAGCATCTTCTGCAGTGGTTCCGCAGAAACCGGCGGGACCTTCCCTGGCGGCGCACGCGCGACCCATACCGCATCTGGTTGTCTGAGATCATGCTCCAGCAAACGCGGGTTGCTGCCGCGATCCCGTATTACGAGCGCTTTCTCGCGCGCTTTCCGACCGTACGGTCCCTGGCCGCCGCGCGCGAAGGCGAGGTCTTGCGTTTGTGGTCCGGACTCGGCTATTACAGCCGCGCGCGCAATCTGCACCGGGCGGCGAAGAAGATCGTCTCGTGTTTTGGCGGGCGCTTCCCTTCCACGCTCGAGGAGGCGCTTTCGCTGCCGGGGATCGGGCGCTACACCGCCGCCGCTGTTCTCAGTATCGCTCACGGCGAGCCCTTCGCGGTCCTCGACGGCAACGTCGCTCGGGTCCTCGCTCGACTTGGCACCATTCGCGGCGATCTCCGCGCCCCGGCGCGCTGGGCGCAGCTTCAGGGCGAAGCCGAGCGGCTGCTCGCCCCGCGGACTTCCGGCGACTGGAACCAAGCCATGATGGAGCTCGGCGCAACGGTCTGCACTCCGCTCCAGCCTGACTGTGGCGTCTGTCCGCTGGCTCGCTACTGCCGCGCGCGAGCCCTCCGCCTCACCGCCGTCATCCCTCGAAAGCGCAAGAAGCGCGCGCCGGTCCGAATCGAAATCGCGGCTGCCATTCTCCTCGATCCTGCAGGCCGCACCCTGCTTGTGAAGCCGAGCAGCGCCGGCGACCTTTCGCCGCTGTTCTCCCGGCTGTGGCACTTCCCTGCCGTGGTGGTCCGCCGAAACACCCGCGCCGAGCTTTCTTCTCATCTGCGCGGTCTTCTCCGGCTTTCAAGATCGGCTCGCCTGCGTCTCACGCCGCTGCTCGCCGCGCGGCACGCCGTCACGTTCCGCGAAATCACGCTTTCGCCCTATCTTTTCCGTGTGCCGCGGCTCCCCAGGCATCCGCGCTCGAGACACGTCCGCCTCGACGATTTGGCGCGCCTGCCGGTATCGAACGCCACGCGCAAGCTGGCCGCTGCCGCCCGGGTGGAGCAAGACGTTGCTTGATTCGTTGCTGGAACCGGGCGGGCCGCGGCCCGTGGTGTTACGCTTCTCGCATGGCTTCCCGAGCGACATCGCCGGAGTCTCCGGCTGGCGCAGCGCCCGCTGAACGATTCTTCCGCGCCTCGCTCTATTTACTGGTTTTTACCGGCGTCCTCACGGTCGTCTCCACCGGCAAGCTCGATCTCGTCACCACCATCGTTGCGCCGGCTGCCGTGCTCATCAAAGGCTTTCGCTGGTGGCCCCGCCGCGGCGATTCGGAGCGTCCTCCCGAACTCAGCCCGCGGCTAGCTACCATTCTTGTCCTGCTCTACCTCCCCATCTTCCCGGCTGACGTGCTCTTTTTCTCGCGAAGCCTCGCCACCGGAGCCCCCAGCCCCATGCTGTACGCAGGGCTCCTCGGCTCCATCCATCTGCTGCTCTTTGTGCTGCTCGTCCGCCTGTACAGCGCCTCGACCGACCGTGATTACTTCTTCCTCGCCATGCTGGCGTTCGCCGCGCTACTGGCCACCGCCGTTCTCACCGTGGACACTACGTTTGTGGCCATGTTCTTCGTCTTTCTCACTTTCGGCGTCGCGGCGTTCATCGGCGCCGAGATGCGGCGAAGCGCGCGGGGCGCGGTGGTTCCGGCGGCGATGAATGAAGGCCCGGCGGCGACGCGACTGCATCGCGGCCTCGCTGCCAGCGCGCTGGTCATCGCTTTTGGCTCGGTTCTCCTCGGCACCATGCTCTTCTTCGTGATTCCGCGCTTCGCCGCCGGCCGTTTCAGCTACCTCAATCTGCGCCCAGCGCTGATGACGGGCTTTACCGACAACGTCGAGCTCGGCCAGATCGGCGAGATCAAGATGAGCGGCGCCCTGGTCATGCGCGTCCGCACGGACGGCCCTTTGCGCTCCGACCGCGTGCGCTGGCGGGGCATTGCGCTCACGACGTTCGACGGCAAGCGCTGGACGGGCGAGCGCCAGCATTCCGTCGAGCTGCCTGCGGGCTACGATGGCTGGATCAAGATCGCCGACATTCCTCCCGCGGTCAGGCGGCGCTCGTGGCCCTTGAAATACACGGTCCTGCTCGAGCCCATCGCCACGGATGCAATTTTCGTTCCGGCGAACGTCGCGGACGTGCGCGGACGCTTTTCAGGCGGCCTTGCCATCAGCCGCAACTATTTGGTGAGAGATCAGGCCGCCTCGATCTTCAATCCCTCTCACAACTACGTCATGCTGCGTTACGAGGGGGTGTCGTTTGTCCCGGCAATACCGCCCGCCGAGTTGCGCGCGGCCTCGGCGGATTATCCCGAGTCCATCCGTTCCCCCTACCTCCAGCTTCCTCAACTCGACCCCCGCATCCCGGCGCTCGCGCGGCAGATCACAGCCTCGGCCAAGACCCCTTACGACCAGGCGGCCGCGATGGAATCCTACCTGCGGACGCACTACGGCTACACGCTGAACTTGAGCGACGATCCCGGCGCCGACCCGCTCGCCCATTTCCTGTTTGTGCGGCGCGCGGGCCATTGCGAGTACTTCGCCACCGCCATGACGGTCATGCTCCGCTCGCTCCGCATTCCCGCGCGGTACGTCAACGGCTTCCTTCCCGGCGAGTACAACGAGCTCGGCGGAGATTACGTCATCCGCGCAAGCGACGCGCACAGTTGGGTGGAAGTCTATTTCCCCGGCTACGGTTGGCTGACCTTCGATCCCACGCCGCCCTCGAACGATTCCGGTCGCGCGTGGTACTCCCGCTTCGGCGATTACTGGGATTGGTTCGCGCTCAATTGGGACGAATGGGTGATCAACTACGATTTCGCGCACCAGGTCAATCTCGGGCAGCGCCTGCAAGGAGCCTCGCGCACCTGGACCGTCAGCACGCGCCATTATCTCGATGCCCTCCACCGGCGCATCACCGACCGGCTGAAATCGCTGCAATCGCGCATCTACGAAGCGCGGTTTGCGCCCTTCGTCGCGCTTCTCGCCGCCGCGGGCATCGCGCTCATCCTCCTGGGCAGCCACTTCTTTCTGCCGCTGGTCACCTGGTGGAAGCTCCGCACGTCACCTGCCGGCTCGCCCGACCCGCAGCTCGCCACGCTGCTTTACCAGCAGATGCTCGCGCTGCTCAGCCGCAGCGGCTGGCGGAAGCGTCCGAGCCAGACCGCGCTGGAATTTGCCGCCGCCGTGCCGGCTCCCGATGTGGCCGCGCCCGTCGGAGAACTCACGCGCCTGTACGAAAGCGCGCGTTTCGGGGATGCGCCGTGCGACGCCGCCTCGATGCAGCGGCTGCTGGCGCAGGTGCGCGCGAGCATTCGCCGCCGCTGACCCAACACCGTCCGATCATCCTCCCCATGCTAGAATTGTGTTTTCCCATTCACATGAGCGCACCCGTCCGTAATCCCAAAGTTGGCTTCGTCAGCCTCGGCTGCCCCAAGAACCTCGTGGACAGCGAGGTCATGATGGGCCTGCTGGCTCGCGGCGGCTACGAACTCACGCCAGACGCGGTGGACGCCGACGTTCTCGTGGTCAACACCTGCAGTTTCATCGAGCCCGCGCAGAAGGAATCCGTCGAGGCCATCCTCGAAATGGCCGAATACAAGAAGACCGGCTCGGCGAAAAAGCTCATCGTTGCGGGATGCCTGGTCGAACGCTATCGCGCGCAGATCATGGAGCAAATTCCCGAAGTGGATGCGGTCGTGGGCACCGGCGAGGTCGAACGCATCCTCGATGCCGTCCAGGGAAGCTTGCGCTCGGACGGATCGCCGGCCGCCCAGCCTTCTGCTTTCCTCTATCACGACCTCACGCCGCGCATTCTCGCCACGCCCCGCCACGCCGCGTACATCAAGATCGCGGAGGGCTGCGATCATCCGTGCAGCTTCTGCATCATCCCGCAGCTTCGCGGCAACTTCCGCTGTCGCCGCTTCGAATCGGCGGTGCGAGAGGCCGAATCGCTCGCGCGGGCGGGCGTTCGCGAAATCACGCTCATCGGCCAAGACACCACGTCTTACGGCGAAGACTTGGGTCTTGGCGATGGTCTCGCGCTTCTTCTCGAGCGCCTCGCCGGGATCGAAGACCTCCTCTGGGTTCGCTTTCTCTACTGCTATCCGAACCGGGTCACACCGAAGCTGCTGGAAACGATTGCCGCGCACCCGCGCCTCGCCAAATACGTGGACATGCCGCTGCAACATGCGAGCCGCGGCGTCCTGGCGAAGATGAAGCGCGGATCGAGCGGCGACGCCTTCTTGAAGCTTCTCGAGAGAATGCGCGCCACGATTTCCGGCGTCTCCATCCGCACGTCGTTCATCGTCGGATTCCCCGGCGAGACCGCTGCCGACTTCGACGAGTTGTGCGAGTTCGTCCGCGCCGCCGAATTCGATTGGCTCGGCGTGTTCGAGTATTCCGACGTGGAGAATGCCGCGAGCCGCGCGATCGGCGGCAAGGTGGACGCCGAGGCCATCGTTCATCGCCGCCATGAGTTGATGGCCATCCAGCAGAAGATTTCCCGAAAAAAACTACGCGCGCGGCGCGGAAACATCGAGACGGCGATCGTCGAGGGACCTTCCAAGGACAATCCGCTGGTTTGGGAAGCGCGCCTAGAAGGCATGGCGCCCGAAATTGACGGCAAGCTTTTTCTCACCGATATCGAGCCTGCGCCCGGCATCGCTGCCCGGCCCGGGGATGTCGCGCGCGTCGAAATCGCCGATTCGGGCGACTACGACCTCATCGGCCGCATCGTGGAGATCATCCCGAGTGCTGCACCCCGCGCCGCCAAGCCGCTTCCCGCGGAGACGGTGCAGCGCATCTCGACCGGCGCGCCCCTGCGCGTTTTGGGGTAGAGTACCGCTTGTGAGACATCACTGCCCCATCTGCAAGACGCCGACGGATTCCGCCGTTCACGCCGACTTCCCTTTCTGCAGCGAGCGCTGCCGCTTGCTCGATCTCGGCAACTGGGCCGCCGAGCGCTACGTCGTTTCGGAACCGATTCTCGACGAAGACTTCGAGAAAACGCCCGATCCTCCCAATCCCGATGACACCGAACACTGAGCCGCCATCGTCCGCGCCGCCGCGCAAGAAGCCGCGATTCGCCCTGGCCATCGCCACCGCGCTTGGCGTGGGCTACATTCCCAAAGCGCCGGGGACGTTCGGCTCGGTTGTCGGCCTGTCGCTTGCAACTCTGGTCTTTTGGTCAGGTGACCGCCTGATGCGGCTCTTGGACTCCGGGTTGGTACCTGGATTCCGAAATCAGCCACCGCCGACCATTCCGATTCTTGCACCGCAAGTGATCGTCTTGGTCGTTGTTGCAGCTGCAGGCGTTTGGAGCGCATCGCGCGTGGCCGCCTACGCTGGAATCGGAGACCCGCAATACGTGGTGATTGACGAGGTCTCAGGCCAACATCTGACCTATTTCCTGGCACTGGCCCCAACGCTCTATTCCGCAGCGACACGGCACAACCCGGACTTTCTCGGCTACGGGACGCTGTTCGTGTTCCATCTGCTCAACTGGAAATACTTGCTGTTGGGTTTTATACTTTTTCGGGTGTTTGATATCTGGAAGCCGTTTCCAGCGCGGCAGGCGGAAGGTTTGCCCGGCGGCTGGGGCATCATGGCGGACGACTGGATCGCCGCCATCTACGCCGCGCTGGGATTGTGGGTCGCGAGATACCTGGGCCTGTAATGCCACCAACGCACACACCGGGCACGAATGGCGTTCCGCGTATCGAGCGCGTTGCGCCGGCCGCCGCCATCCCCGGCGGCGAAGTCCAGATCCATGGCACTGGATTTTCGACGCGCACCCAACCGCGTCCTTGCGTGCGCTTCGGCGAGGCTGAAGCCGACCTGCTTCTCTGCACCGAGGACAGACTCATCGCCCGCGTCCCGGAAGGCGCCGCGGGTGGAAGCGTGCGCGTGATCGCGGCGCAACAGGAGAGCGGGCCGTTCCCCATCGCCGTGGGCGTTCAGGTGGCCGACAATCTGCATCCGGTCACGAACCCGGCGGTAGACCCCGAGGGAAACATCTACGTGACATTCAGCGGGCAGCGCGGCCAGCGCGTCCCGGTTTCACTCTACAAAGTCACCGCGAACTACACAGTGAAGCCGCTCGTCACTACATTGATCAATCCCACCGGGCTGGCGCTCGACCGCGAGGGAAACCTTTTCGTCTCCTGCCGCCACGACGGCACGATCCATCGCGTCACGCCGGAGGGCCGCGCCGAACAATGGGTCGAAGGCATGGGCGTCGCCACCGGTCTGGCCTTTGACAAGCACGGCAATCTCTACGTGGGTGACCGCAGCGGCACGATTTTCAAGATCAGCCCCGAACGCGAGATTTTTGTTTTTGCCACCCTCGAACCCTCCGTCGCCGCCTATCATTTGGCATTTCACCCCTCGGGCGAGCTTTACGTCACTGGTCCGACCATCTCGAGCTTCGATTGCGTCTACCGCATCACGCAGGGTGGCGATGTCCTCACGTTTTACCGCGGACTTGGCCGCCCGCAGGGGCTGGCGTTCGACCGCGACTCGAACCTCTACGTCACCGGCTCGCTCGGCGGCCGGCGCGGAGTCGTCCGCATCAACCCTGATGGCGAAGCCGAACTCGCACTGAGCGGAGGCGGCTTGGTCGGCCTCGCCCTCCTGCCGAGCGGCCGCGGCATTTTGGCAACGAGCGGCGCCATTTTCTCCGTAGACTGGGGCGTTCCTGGCTTGCCTCTCTTCGGCTGAGTCTCCTTGCTCTCACGGGACAGGCCTCGCACTAAACACGATCGGAGCGCCCTACGCCGACGATCACTTGCGCGTTTCCTCGCGGTCGAGTAGAAAAGTACGCGATGAAAGCTGAGATCATCGCGGTCGGGTCCGAACTGCTCACGCCTGACCGGCTGGATACGAATTCGCTTTTCCTCACCGATGAGCTGAACCGCATCGGCATCCCCGTCCTCCGCAAGACCATCGTGGGGGACGACGCCAGCGGGCTCCGCGACGCGTTCCGAGGGGCGCTTGAGCGCGTGGAGTTGGTGATTTCCTCTGGCGGACTGGGCCCGACCCAGGACGACCTCACCCGCGAGACCCTCGCCGAATTGCTCGGCCGCAAGCTGATCCGAAACGACGCGATTCTCCGCGCCATCGAGCAGCGTTTTCGCAAGTCCGGCCGCGATATGCCCCCGGTCAACGTTCGTCAGGCCATGGTCCCTGAAGGCGCCACGCCTCTGGACAATCCCCGGGGCACTGCGCCTGGCCTCTGGATCGAAGATGGGGACCGGGTGGTCGTTCTTCTCCCCGGGCCGCCGCGCGAGCTGAAGCCCCTGTTCCTCGAAGCGGTAGCTCCGCGGCTCGCTCGCCGCGTGTCTGGTGTGCGCCTCTTCCACCGCGAATTGCGGATTGCCGGCATGGGCGAATCCCACATTGAGCAGCAGATCAATCCCATTTACACGCGCTATCCGGAAGTCCAGACCACCATCCTCGCCTCGCCCGGGGAAATCCAGGTCCATTTGCGCGCGTGGTCCGACGACGCCCACCGGACGGAGGCCCTGCTCAACGAAATCGTTGAGCGTATTCAGCTTGCTCTCGGCGAGATCATCTTTGCCACGGAAGCGATTACTCTCGATGAAGTCGTCGCCCGTCTCCTCACTCTCAATGGCGCCACCATCGCCGTCGCCGAGAGCTGCACTGGCGGCCTTCTCGCCCAGCGCCTCACGAGTATCGCCGGAAGCTCTTCCTACTTTCTCGGCGGCGTGGTCTGCTACAGCAACGAGCTCAAGTCGGCCTGGGTTGATGTCCCCGCCGAAATCATCCAGGCCAAAGGCGCCGTCAGCGCCGAAGTCGCCCGAACCCTCGCCGAGGGCATTCGCCGCCGCGCTGGCAGTTCGCTAGGCGTCGGCATCACCGGCATCGCCGGGCCCGGCGGCGGCTCGGAAGAAAAGCCCGTCGGCACCGTGCACATCGCGCTGGCCCACCCCGGCGGCGTCAAAGAACGCGGCTTGCATTTCGTGGGCGACCGCGAGAGCATTCGCTGGCAGGCCTCGCAGATCGCTCTCGACATGGTGCGCCGCCATTTTCTCCATCCGAACGCGGGGCGGGGCTAAATCTTGCGCCTCTTCGTCGCGCTCGAGGTTCCCGAAAACGTGCGCCGCGCGCTGGCTGAACTGATCGCGAAGCTGCGCCCGGCGGCGCCTGCGGCTCGTTGGGTGCGCGCCGAAAACATTCACGTGACGCTCAAATTCATCGGGGAAGTTCCGCCGGGCCAACTCGACCCCATCCGTGGCGCACTCTCCGCCATGCGGCTCGACGCTGCGGTGAGCATCCGCTTCCGCGGCCTCGGCTTCTTCCCCAACGACCGGCGCCCTCGCGTCTTCTGGGCCGGCATGGACGCGAGTGAGAACTTCGCTCCCCTGGCCGCCTCCATCGAAGCGGCCCTCGCGCCTCTCGGCATTCCGCGCGAGTCGCGGCCATTCACGCCGCATCTCACGCTCGCGCGTTTTCCCGAGCCGCGCCCCGCGCCCGAGCTTCTCGAAGCCGTGGCCCCGCTCCTTGACAAGGAATTCGGCAGCGCGACCACTTCCGAGTTTCATCTCATGGAGAGCCGTTTGAAGCCGGGCGGAGCCCAGTACACTCGCCTGGCTACGTTTTCCTTTGCCCCGCTGCGGGCCCAAGGTGAGTAACCGATGATTGTGAGCTCACTCGGGCTTGCCTGGCTCCCCATCGCCGCCTATCTTCTCGGCTCGATTCCCTTTGGACTGCTCATCGCCAAGCTACGCGGCCGCAACGATCTCCGCGAAACCGGCAGCGGCAATATCGGGGCCACGAACGTAACTCGCGTTGTGGGTGTTGGCGAAGGCCTCGTCACGCTGCTTCTCGACGCGGGCAAAGGCATGCTGAGTGTCTGGCTGGCTGCTCGGTTCAGCCACGACAGCATCGTCTGGATCATGGTGTCCGGCATGGCGGTGATCCTGGGGCACTTGTTCCCGGTCTGGCTCGGCTTTCGTGGCGGACGAGGTGTGGCCACCGGCGCCGGCGTCTTTCTTTTCATCTGCCCGGAAGCAACCGTCTGGGCAATTCTTCTCTGGGTCATTGTCGTGGCATTCTGGCGCTACGTATCGCTCGGCTCCATCGCTGCCGGCGTCGCTATGCCACTTCTCGTCTACCTGCTCTGGGCGCCGCCCCATGCGCCGCCACTCGTTGTTTCCCTCGGCGTCAGCCTTGCCAGCGTCCTCATCATCCTGAAACATCGCCGGAACATCGAGCGGCTACTCGTCGGTACCGAGCCGCAGCTCACTCTTCGCCGCTCCAAATGAGGCGCCATCCATGACAAAGATCGCCCTTCTCGGTGGTGGCAGCTGGGGCACAGCCCTGGCGATCGTCCTCTCGCGGAGCAGCGCCGCCCATCGTCTCTCGCTGTGGGTTCACGACCCGGCACTGGCCAAGACCATGCGTGCGCGCCGCTCCAACGACACCTATCTGCCCGGCTTCGTCATTCCGGCCGGGGTGGAGATCTCGAACTCGATGCCCGAAGTCCTGGAAGGCGCGCAGATCGTCTTCGGCGTCATGCCCGCGGCGAACGCCCGTAGCGTTTACACTCAGGCCCTGCCGTCGCTCGTTCCGGAGACGGTTTTTGTCAGCGCCACAAAAGGACTCGAGCCCAGCACGCACGCTCGCATGAGCGAAGTGCTCTCTCAGGTCCTCGCCGGGAAGTTCTCACCACGCTTTTCCGTTCTCTCAGGCCCGTCCTTCGCCCTGGAAACCGCTCGCGGCGACCCCACTGCCGTGGTGATCGCCGCTGAGGACGCCGCGCTGGCCATCGCTCTGCAGAAGGAATGCGCGGGGAAAACGTTCCGGCTGTACACGAATTCCGACCCGCTTGGCGTCGAACTCGCCGGAGCAATGAAAAACGTGATTGCGATCGCCGCGGGCGCTTGCGAAGGCGTGGGTCTGGGCCAGAACTCCACCGCCGCGCTGATCACCCGCGGTCTGGCGGAAATGACGCGGCTGGCCGTGGCCCTTGGCGGACGCCCCGAGACTTTCAGCGGGCTCGCCGGGCTGGGCGATCTCGTCCTGACCTGCACCGGCGCCCTCAGCCGCAACCGCTTCGTCGGGGTCGAGCTCGGCCGCGGCCGGCGTCTTCCCCAGATCCTTGCCGGGATGCGCCAGGTCGCCGAAGGCGTTGGCACCGCCACCGCGCTTTTCGACCTCGCGCGCGCCGCCGGCGTCGAGATGCCCATCAGCCGCCAGGTCTTCGCGATACTGAACGAAGAGAAATCCGCCCTCGAAGCCATCCGCGAGACCATGGACCGCCCCCTCAAGCGCGAATAGCCTCCCCCGGCGGCCTCGGTACCAGTTACAAATCCGCCACCGCAGGTCGCTTCAAGATCCACCCGGCGCCCCAGGGGGCCTAGAATGACTAGAGTCATGGCACCTTCTTTTTCCAGCCTTTGGGCCCAGATGCGCTCGGGACGCGTCCGCATTCTCTGGCTCGTCCTGGGCGCGCTGCTGCTCGTTAGCGCCCTCCCGATTTCTCTTTATCATCGCCAGGTCCTGCAGCTCAGCCAGGAAAAGCTCGTGGACACCGAGCGCGTCCAGCAGACCGAGCTCACCCGCTCCCTGGCCGGCGAAATCAGCCTGTTTGAAAAGAACCTCACCGACCAGCTCATCAGCGAGCGCCAGATTCTTGCCCTCACCGGTCTCATTCAGGACGTCGAAGACCCTTCCAGCGAGCCCAAGGTCACCCGGCTGCTGGAGAACTTCGTTGCCAGCAATCCCAACACCTTCCTGTACCTCACCGCCGTTGGCAAGACAGGGAAAGGCACCGGGGCCTCTCAGGGTAACTTCCGTCCTGGCCAGGACCCCTTTGTCAACCGGGAGCTCCAGCGGGCCTTCGTAAACTGCGTGCAGTCCATCCAGTTCCGCAGCAATCCGCTGGCTCTGGCGCCGGACAATCGTCCGGCGTTCGTCGTGGCGGTACCTCTCAAAGTGGGCGAGGAATTCACCGGGATGCTCGCCGCCGTCATTTCTCTCGATCCGATCCTGCATCGGCTGCAAGAAACCAGCGTCCGTGGCCGCACCGTCTTCGTCGTGGATCACCTCGGCCACGTGATCGCCCATCCCGACACAAGGGATGTCTTTCCCGGCACCGACCTCAGTTCGGGTTCCCCGATTGTCGCCCAGGTCCGGTCTTTGCCTCAGGAGTTCCGCACGACCGAAACCATGCGATTCACGGTCACGGAAAAGAACCAGCCCATCGAGATGATCGGCACCTACAGCACCATGGCCGAAGCCAATTGGGCCATCATCGCCCAACGCAGCCTGGATCAGGCCCGGCAAGATGCCGGCGTCAACGAACTCAACCGCCAGGCACTCGTCTTCGTCGTCGTCGTCATTATCACAGCCATCGTGTTCGGCTACTTCTTTGCCGTCGGCATCAGCAGCCCTGTCCGCGATCTTGCCGCTTCCACCCGCGCGATCAGCCGCGGCGAATTCCACCAGCGCACTCCCGTCCGCGGCGCCACAGAAATCAGCGAACTCGCCGAGACGTTCAACAAGATGGCCGGCGACATCGAGGAGTACATCGAGCGGCTCAAGCAGGCCGCCGAGGAAAACCGCGAACTCTTTATCGGCTCGATCCGCATGCTCGCCGCCGCTATCGACGAGAAAGACCCCTACACCCGGGGCCACTCCGGCCGCGTCGCCAAGTACTCCATGCTCATCGGCAAGGAGCTCGGCCTCTCCCCGGAGGAACTGGACAAGCTCCGTATCTCCGCGCTGCTCCACGACGTCGGCAAGATCGGCGTTGACGACCGCGTCCTGAAAAAGCCCGGCGTCCTCACGCCGGATGAGTTCTCGCTCATGAAGCAGCACCCCATCAAGGGCGCGAACATCATGCGCCCGATCGCCCAGCTCAAGGAGATGCTCCCCGGCATAGAACTTCATCACGAGCACATGGACGGCCGCGGCTATCCCTACGGTCTGGAGGGCCACCAGATTCCGGTCATGGCCCGCATCATCGCCGTCGCGGACACCCTCGACGCCATGACAACCGACCGGCCTTACCAAAGCGCGATGGAACTCGAATACGCTCTCGAACAAATCAAGCGGCTCGCCGGCACCAAGTTCGATCCCGCGATCACTGACGCACTGGATGCCGCCGTGCAAGCGGGCGCCCTGCGCATCACGGCCGTAGAAGTCCCGGTCTAGGCCCGGCCCGGGACCGTTCTTCTTCCTGCCCTGTTCTCCTCCGATTCCTCTGCTACAATTCCTCTCGACGCCCCCATGTTCTCTCTCTTCGGAAAAAAGGAAGACCAGGAGCCTTCTCTCCTCGACCGGCTCAAGGAGTCGGTCAGCAAGACCCGCGCGGCTCTTTCCACGCATGTGGAGGAGATTTTCCGCGGCGAGCGCCGCATCGACCCCGCCCTGCTCGCCGAGCTCGAGACGGCGCTTCTCTCCGCAGATGTCGGCGTCCGCACAACACGCGAGATTCTCGATGCCGTGCGCGAGAAGCTCGGCCGCCAAAGCCTTTCGAACGCCTCCGAGCTCAAGGCCGAAATCAAGGCTCAGCTCGTCCGCATCCTGACCGGGCCCGAGAGCGCCGTCGCAACGCCCGCCCCTGCTCCGCTTTCGCCGAATGGGAGCGGCCCTCGCGTCTTGTTCATCGTCGGCGTCAACGGCTCCGGCAAGACCACCAGCATCGGTAAGCTCGCCCACCGCCTCCGCCAGGACGGCCGCAGCATCATCTTGTGCGCCGCCGACACGTTTCGCGCCGCCGCCATCGAGCAGCTCGAGATCTGGGCACAGCGCAATGCCGTCGAGATCATCAAGCAGAGGCCCGGCGCCGATCCCGCCGCCGTCGTTTACGATGCCGTGGTCGCGGGCCGCGCACGGTCGGCCGATGCCGTCATTGTGGACACGGCAGGACGCCTGCACACGAAGTCCAACCTCATGGCCGAACTGGAGAAAATGAAGCGCACCGCGGCGAAGGTCGTTCCCGGCGCGCCGCACGATGTCTTCCTGGTTCTCGACGCCACCACCGGACAGAACGGCCTGGCCCAAGCGCGCGAATTCACCTCCGCGGTCGGCGTCACCGGCATCATCCTCACCAAGCTCGATGGCACCGCGAAGGGCGGCATCGTCATCGCCATCGCCCGCGAACTTGGCCTGCCCATCCGCTTCGTCGGGATTGGCGAAAAGATCGGCGATCTCGTGCCCTTCGACGCCGAAACGTTTGTCAATTCCCTTTTCGACTGACGCCTGTGCCTGAAATCATCGCTTCCGACGACACCCGCTTTATGCAGCGCGCCCTGGACTTGGCTCGCCAGGGCGTGGGCCTCGCGAGCCCGAATCCCGCGGTCGGCGCCGTCCTCGTCGTGGACGGCAGCATCGTCGGCGCAGCTTCCCATCAATATGACGCCCGCGACCACGCCGAGATTGCCGCGATCCGCGCCGCCGGCAGTTCCGCGCGCGGCTCCACGCTCTACGTCACTCTGGAACCTTGCTGCCACACTGGCCGCACCGGTCCCTGCACCGATGCCATCATCGCCGCGGGCATTCGCCGCGTTGTTGCCGCGATGAAGGATCCCAACCCGGCCGTCGCCGGGCGCGGCTTCGAGATGCTGCGCGCCGCCGGCATTGCCGTCGAGGTCGGAGCGCTCGAGGCCGAAGCGAAAAAGCTCAATGAAGCCTTCGCTTGCTGGATCACCACGGGAAAGCCGTTCGTCACGCTCAAGTCCGCGCTGACACTCGATGGCCAGCTCGCGCTGGCCCAGGCTGCCAAGAAATCCGGCCAGCGAAGCAGTTTCGACTGGATCACTTCGGAGGAGTCGCGCGCCGAGGTCCACCGCATGCGTCACGCCGCGGACGCGCTTCTCACCGGCATCGGCGCCGCCCTGGCCGACGACCCGCTCCTCACCGATCGCAGCGGCCTCCCGCGCCGAAGGCGGCTCTTGCGCGTCATCCTCGATTCCCGCTTGCGCCTGCCGCTGGGGTCGAACCTCGTCAAGACCGCCGAAAACGACCTTCTCGTTGTGACCGCACTTCCCGCCAAGCATCCCCGCACGCGGCGCCTGGAACGTGCCGGGGTGGAAGTCCTTCGCGTCGCCCCGCGCGGCGGGCGCCCCGGCCTTCGCGCAGTGCTTCGCGAGCTCGGCCAGCGCGACATCCTGAGCGTTTTCCTGGAAGCCGGAAGCACGCTGAACGGCGCTGCTCTCGCCGCCGGCATTGTGGACAAGCTGGTTCTCTTTTACGCGCCAAAATTCGCCGCCAACATCGATCTCCCTTTCGCCCGCGCAAAGAAACTTTCGATTCCGCCGCTTTCCGGAGTAACCTTTCACCGTTTCGGCCCCGACTTCGCCGTCGAAGGATACCTCCACGATGTTTACCGGAATCATTGAGCAGACCGGCACCGTCGAATCGCTCGACCTTCATCCGGAGGGCGGCCGCTTGACCATCCGCACACCGGAGCTGGCCCCCGCGCTGGCCATCGCGAACAGCATTGCCGTCAATGGTTGCTGCCTGACCGTGGTCGCGCGCGATGACCAGCATTTTTCTGCCGATCTTTCCGGCGAGACGATTCGCCGCACATCCTTCGGAGAATTGAAGCCGGGCGCCTGCGTCAATCTCGAGCGCCCGCTGACCGCGAACAAGGAATTCGGCGGCCATTTCGTCCAAGGACACGTGGACGGGATCGGCCGCGTCGTTCATCTGAGACCCGAGGGAGAAAACTGGTGGTGGGGAGTGCGCGTGCCGGAAGAAATCGCCCGCTACGTCGCCATGAAAGGCTCCATCGCCATCGACGGCATCAGCCTGACCGTCGCCGGCTGGCACGAGAGCGTCGCCGAGATCGCCATCATTCCCTTCACCTACACGCACACGAATCTGCGCGACCGCGTTCCCGGCGACGCAGTGAACCTCGAATGCGATATCCTCGCGAAATATGTGGAAAGCCTTCTGGAAGGACGCAAACAGCCTGCCGTCTCGCGCCTCACGGTTGGCCAGTTGACCGAGCAAGGATTTTGACGATACTCGGGCCGCGGTGAGAAACGCTAACTCGAAGACTTCGCGGTAATCGTCTCGAGCCCGTGCCCGTGCGGACCAGTTTCCCTGTGGCGCAGAAGCAAAGCAAACGTCATCCCTAGCAGGCCAAGAACCGAGAAGGTCCACATGCCCATGTGGTAGCCCGCAGGACGGCCTGGACCGGCGCCCCCAATGTCGTTTTCCCACCCAATCAGGAAGTTGAAGCCGGCGAGGCCGATGTTCTGGATCATGGTCATCACACCATAGGCGGTGCCGAGCTTGGCCTCGTCCACAATGTAGGCCACCGATGGCCACATCACCGCCGGGATCAGCGAAAACGCCACGCCCATCATGGCCATCGGCAAATAGAGCGAGACGTTCGAATAAGCCATGATGAGGTACACGGGAATGAGGAGCAGCGAACCAAACATCATGAAGAGCGCGCGCTTTCCGACCTTGTCCACCAGCAGGCCGAAGAGCGGCGTGGCGACCATGGCGAACAGCGTCAACATGCTCGAAAGAAACCCGCCCAGCTCGCGCGTTGTTCCGTGCGCTTCGATGAAGAATTTCACGGCGAAAGTCTGAAACGGGAAAATAGCCGAGTAAAAAACAATGCACAGCCCCACGATGTACCAGTAAGAAGCGCCGAACTTGAACAAATCCTTGAAGACGACTTTGTCGGTTGAGCCGCCCACGCCCAATTCGTAATGCCTTTCGGCGTAGTTCTCCATGCCCCAGTAAATGACGGCCCCGAGCACGCAACACGTCGAGACGCCCACGGCGATGAGAAACGGGTAGCGCCAATTCACGTAGGCCGCCCGCGCCCACGTAGGCGAGTTGAGCGCGGCAAACGAACCGAGCCGCGCAATCGTCAGGTTCACGCCAAATGCGAAGCTGAGCTCCTTGCCGCGAAACCATTTGGCGAGCAGCGTGGTGACGGCGATGATCAGCGATTCCGCTCCCACGCCGAAAATCAGCCTCCCGGTGGCCATCAACCACAGGTGCGGGCTCAGCACCGTGACCACCGCTCCCAGGAAACACAGCGCCCCGAAAATAAACGTCGATTTCTTCCCGCCGATGCGGTCGATCACCATGCCCCCGATCACGACCGTAAAAATGTTCGGGACGCTGTAGATGCCCTGCAGAAGCCCGATGTTCGAGTCCGTAAAACCGAGCTGCTTTGTCAGCAGATCCGCGAGCGGGCTGAGAGCGTCGTACACATAGTAATTCCCGAACATGGCCAGGCTGATGAAGATCAGGACAACCCAGCGGTAAAGCGGGCTTGGAGCAGGGCGCGTTACTGCCGTAGGAGCAGCGTCTGTCATGAGAGGTTGAGTTCCTTTCCAGTGGAAGGTTTCATTAGCTCGGTGACGACAAACGCGGTGGGCACCGAAAAGAGCAGCGCGGCCGGTATCCACAGGCTGACCGACGACGTCCCCGCATGCGCAGCCGCAGCACTCCGGCGCGGGCCCAGGACGGCCGCAATGTTGAACAGCAGCACATCCCAAAAGCCCATTCCCTCCCGAAGTTGACGGATGGGGTCGGATGAACCGTTCGTCTGGCTCACAGAATCACGTCCATCGCGGGAATCAGATCGTCCTGCATGCGGAAATTGCGGAGAAACGGATCGCTGGTGTTTTCGAATTCCTCCCACGGCCCAAAAAACTCCACGTGCCCCTCGTGCAAAAACACGAGCCGGTCCGCCAGCTTCTTCGCCAGATGCGTGTCGTGCGTCACCACGATCGACGTATTGTGGAACTTCTGTTTGAGCCGCAGGATCAGGTCGCCCATGTGCGCCGCCATCAGCGGGTCCACCATCGTCGTCGGTTCGTCGTAGAGGATGGCTTCGGGGTCCTGCGCCAGCGCCCGGGCGATCGCGACCGCTCGCTTGGTTCCGGTGGAGAGTTCGCTCGGCAGTTTGTCCAGCACATCGTTCACCTCGAGCATGTCCGCCAGCTTCTCGACGCGCTCGTCAATTTCTTCCCCGCTTAGCCCGTGGCGCACTTCCATCGGAAACGCGATGTTTTCCGCCACGGTCAGCGAATCAAACAGCGCGCCGGACTGAAACACCATCGTCACCTTGCTCCGTATATCGCCGAGCTGGTCTTCATTCCAATCGGTGATGTCTTCACCGGCCACGATCACGCGCCCTTCGTCGGGCTTGAGGAACCCCATGATGTGCTTCAGCGCGACCGACTTCCCCACGCCGCTGCGCCCCATGATCACGCACGTTTCCCCACGCTCGACGCGGAAGCTCACGTCGTCGAGCACCAGGCGCTCATCGAACGACTTCGAGACGTGCTGGAATTCGATATAGGTCTCGCTCATCGTCTCGCCCCGCTCTGCACGATCTTACTATTTCCTGTCCTTAGGCGCGCCCGGCTTATTCGCCTTGGGGAATCTCAAGAATCTGCCACCCCTGTTGTTCGATAGATCGATGACGGCTCACTTTCCCGGCCGCTGGATTCCCAATTCCCTCAGCTTCTCCTGGAGGCTCTGCCGGTGCAATCCGATAGCCGCCGCCGTCCGCGAGACGTTCCAGCGGTTCTCTTCGAGCTTCCGCTTCAGAAACGCCACCTCGAACTTCCGCTTCCCCTCGCGAAAATCCGTTTCTCCCATGCCCGCCTCGCCGGCGCCTTCCGCTTTCTTTATCGGCGACTCCCCGCTCGCGACTTCTTCGGGCAGATCGCCGGGGACAATCTCCTCGCCGCGCGCCAGAACCATGCTGCGCTCGAGCGCGTTCTTGAGTTCACGAACGTTTCCCGGCCAATCGTATCGTTCGAGCGACCGGAGCGCATCCCGGCTCAACTGCGCCTTTCGCCCGATGCGTTCGGCGTGCAAATCGAGGAACGCCGCCGCCAGTAGCGCGATGTCCTCCTTATGCGCGCGCAGCGGTGGCAGCTCGATGGTCACCACTCGCAGTCGGTAGTACAAATCCTCGCGAAACCGCTCCGCGCGAATCTCCGCCGCCAGGTCGCGATGCGTCGCGCTGATCACGCGCACGTCCACGGCGATCGGCTGCGTGCCGCCCAGCCGCTCGATCGTCCGGTTTTCGAGCGCGCGCAAGACCTTCGCCTGGGTCACGGGATTCATGTCGCCAATCTCGTCGAGAAACAGCGTGCCCGTGCTGGCCAGCTCGAATTTGCCCTTTTTCTGCTGTGCCGCCCCGGTGAACGCGCCACGCTCGTAGCCGAACAATTCCGATTCGATCAGGTTTTCCGGCAGGGCGGCGCAG
This sequence comes from Candidatus Acidiferrales bacterium, assembly GCA_049514555.1. Classification (GTDB taxonomy): domain Bacteria; phylum Acidobacteriota; class Terriglobia; order Acidiferrales; family UBA7541; genus JBEKUY01. The sequence goes on along the minus strand of JBEKUY010000003.1, from coordinate 85,961 downwards.
TTCACGGCTACAAATGGCCGCGCGCTCCGTCGCGACCTTCGATGAATCTCCTGCGCGAGTAGGTCCTTGCCCGTTCCGCTCTCCCCGACGATCAGCACGGTGGAGTCCGTTCCCGCCACGCGTTCGGCCATCTCAAACGCGCGCCGCATGGCCGCGCTCCGCCCCAGCATTTCCCCAAACTGCCCCTCGGTCGCCAGCCGCCGGCGCAGGTCCTCGTTTTCGCGCTCGAGGTCCGAGAGCTTCACGAGGTTCGCGGCGCGCTTCCGCAGCTCTTCGATGTCAAAGCCCTTCACCAGATAGTCCGTCGCCCCCAGCTTCAGCGCCTCGACCGCCGTGCGCGCCGTGTCCAGCGCTGACACCATCAACACCGGCATCGCGTGCCCTTCTTCGCGCAGCCACTTCAGAAGGCTCAAGCCGTCTTCTCCGGGCATCACGACGTCCAGTAACACGAGGTCCGGCCGCTCCCGCTCTACGGCGCCCCGCGCGGCGCCCGCCGAATCTGCTTCAGCGACACGGTACTGAGTTTCAAGCGCGCGCCGCATCCCGTACCGCGCCGCCGGCTCGTCATCCACGATCAGAATTGTCTTCATCGCTCCTCCCGCACCCCGGAAACACCGTCTGTGGCAACTTTGGCGCCGTTCTCGCCTGTCGCGAGCGGTATTCTGACGGTAAATCGCGCGCCCCGTTCGCCGCGCGCCGGGCTCTCGCACTCCAATGTTCCGCGCAACTCGCTCACGCGCCTCAACACGATCGCCAGCCCCAGCCCAGTCCCTTGTGGCTTGGTTGTAAAGAATGGCTGCAAAATCTTCTCCTGCAGCGCGAGCGGTATCCCCGGACCGTCGTCCTCCACCTGCATGACTGCCCGGCCGCCTTCGCTCCGCACGCTCAGCACGATTTCCCCTCCTCGTTCGAGCGCTTCCATGGCGTTCACCACCAGATTCGTGAGCACATCGTTGACGGCTTCGGTGCTCGCGCGCACCGTCATTTCGCCAGGGCCCGCGTCCACCTCGAGTCTGGAGCCCCGCCGCTCCGCTTCGTGGCGTAATACACCGGCCACTTGCTCCGCCGCTGCCCGCAGATCCGTCTGCGGCGCCGCGTTTCCCGAACGCACGGCCGGCCGGCTGTACGCCAGCAGTTGCTGCAGCTTTCGGTTCAGCCGCTCCATTTCGCCGAGCACCAACTCGGAATCCCTCCGCACCCCCTCTGGCAAATCCGGATTCTCGAGTTGCACTTGCAGGATCGTCTTCATGGCTCCCAGCGGGTTCTTCAGGTTGTGCGAGATGCTCGCGGCCATCTGTCCCACCACGGCCAGCCGTTCCCGCTCGGCGAGCTCGCGTTCGAGCTTCAGCTTGTTTTCGATCAGCCGACAAAGCTCGATCATGGCCGGGAGCTGCTCGCATAAGAATTCGAGCGCGCCTCGCGCCTCGCCGGAAAGCGATGCGCCGTGTGGCACCACCCCCAGGGTCCCGAGATGTTCCTCCCCCTGGCGCAGAGCGAAAGAAGCTGGTGTGGAGGGCCAAGCCGGCCGCTCCTGTTCTCCGCTCTTCCGTCCATCCCCCGAGGCTGTATCGCTCGCGAGCGCGCCGCGCAATTCCAACTGCACCCCCGCCAGATCGAATTCCTCCTTCACCCGCCTCTCGATGAACTCCGCGAGCCGCCGCAGGTCTCCCTGCCGCGCCTCCTGCTGAATCTCCGCCGTTACCCGCTGGAGACGATCCATCTCCTTGTGCAGAGTCTGCCGCAGCCTCGCACCCAGCCACCGCTGGAGCGGTTCAAAGAACACCACCAGAACGAACAGCAGGATCGCCGCCGTCGCCTCCGGCGGCAGAATCGGTTCGAGCCAAGTCCCCGCTCGTCGCACGGCGCTCAAGTAGAGCAGCGCCAGAAACGTAGCGGAGACTGCGTACACCAGGTTCTTCTGGCGCCCGATCTGCAAGAAGTTGAACCGCAGGACGAAATAGACCAGCAGCCCTCCGGGCACGAGCCCCAGGAGCATCAGCGCCGTGGCCAGGCCCGTTGCTGCGCCTGGAGCGTGCGGGCCTCCGAGGATGTAGAGATACCCCGCCAGCGCTGCCGCCAGCGCGAAGAGGACGACCAGCGCGGCGTGCAAGCGGCGCTCCGGCTTGCCGGCGGCTCGCTGCGCAAACCGCCATTCCCAGATCAGGCCGGCGAGCAGCGCCGCCGCGAGCCACGCTCCGTAGCCCATCCCCAGCGCATTCCCCGGCTGCAGAAACTCGAAGCTCTTGCCTCCCGCGAGCAACGGATAAACCCGCAACCCAAAATAGATCACCGGCGCGTACGTCGCCCATGCCAATAGCCGCCCCGCTCGAGAGTGGCGTGCGATTCCCTGGGTGAGCCCGTATTCGGCGTGCAAATGAACGATCAGCGGCGGCAGGAAGCACAGTCCCGCACTGAGCAGCGTCACCGCAAATGTGACTAGCGCCGCGGGTGGCTGCGTGTAGTAGATCTGCGCGTTCACTGCCAAGAGCGAACCCGAGTAAAACAAGAACAGCGCCAGCGCCAGGAAGAAGAAGACCCGCTCAAGATTCCGCTGCCGCCGGAACCCCGCGATCACCACCAGCCAGAATAGATAGAGCAGCGTCCCGGCCGTGAATCCGACAAGCCGCACGTAGATGAGCGAGGGCATATGGCTATTTGCGCGAGATTGTACGCTCGGCCTTCAGGCAGGACAATGGCCAAGTGCATGGTTTTCCTTGCAGCAAGATACGATGTTGATGCAAAAGGACTTAGATTACCTTCGGTGGAGGGGAGTCACTTCCAGGACGTCAGTTAACCCCTTGACTTGCTGTGTTTTCGTGCTATATTAGCACTCGGTTACGAGGAGTGCTAATCAGTCTTTGGCACTCCTATCCTACGGTTCAAACCTTTAGGAGGGGATCTCACGATGGCTGTCAACCTCACTCCACTACACGACCGCGTGATCATCAGGCGGATCGAGGAGAAGGAAAGCGTCCGCGGAGGCATCATCATCCCGGATACCGCAAAGGAAAAGCCCCAGGAGGGCGAAGTCATTGCCGTCGGGGCAGGCAAGATCGAAAAGGGCCAACGCGTCCCGCTCGACGTGAAAGCAGGCGATCGCGTCCTGTTCGGCAAGTACAGTGGGTCGGAAATCAAGGTCGAGGACGAGGAATACCTCATCCTTCGCGAGGATGAAATCCTTGCCAAGGTGAGCGGCGCGGCCAAGGCCGCGAAGAAGTAACGCTTCTCGGGGGCCCGCCGGTTCCCGGCAGAATCGAATTCAGAACGATTTGAGGAGGAAAGGGTCTTATGGCTAAGCAAATTGTTACCGGTGAGGGTTCGCGACAGGCCATTCTTCGGGGCGTGAACGTCCTCGCTGACGCAGTAAAGATCACGCTCGGCCCCAAGGGCCGCAACGCGGTGATCGAGAAGAAGTTCGGCGCGCCCATCATCACTAAGGACGGCGTGACCGTGGCCAAGGAAATCGAGCTAAGGGATCCGCTCGAGAACATGGGCGCGCAGATGGTGCGCGAGGTTGCCTCCAAGACTTCGGATGTCGCCGGCGACGGCACCACCACCGCCACCGTGCTGGCTCAGGCCATCTTCCGCGAAGGCGTGCGCACGGTTGCCGCAGGCGCCAGCCCCATGGCGCTCAAGCGCGGCATTGAAAAGGCCGTCGAAGTCGCCGTGAAGGAAATCGAGAAGCTGCACAAGGACGTGAAGGGCGACATGATCGCTCAGGTCGGCACCATCAGCGCCAACAACGACAAGCAGATCGGTTCGATCATCGCCGAGGCCATGAAGAAGGTCGGCAAAGACGGCGTCATCACCGTGGAGGAATCGAAGACCATGGAGACTACGCTCGAGGTGGTCGAAGGCATGCAGTTCGACCGCGGCTACCTGTCCCCTTACTTCGTCACCGATCCCGAGCGCATGGAAAGCGTGCTCGAGGACGTACGCATCCTCATCCACGAAAAGAAGATCAGCTCGATGAAGGATCTGCTGCCCTTGCTTGAGCAGATCGCCAAAATGGGCAAGCCGCTGCTGATCATCGCGGAAGACGTCGAAGGCGAAGCCCTCGCCACCCTCGTGGTCAACAAGCTCCGCGGCACTCTGCAGTGCGCGGCAGTCAAGGCGCCGGGCTTCGGCGATCGCCGCAAGGCCATGCTCGAAGACATTGCCACCCTCACGGGCGGCAAGGCCATCACGGAGGACCTCGGCATCAAGCTCGAGAACGTGAAGGTCGAGGACCTTGGCCGGGCCAAGAAGATCACCATCGACAAGGACAACACCACCATCGTCGAGGGCTCCGGCAAGCCCGGCGAGATCGAGGGCCGCGTCAAGCAGATCCGCGCCCAAGTCGAGGAGACCACCTCCGACTATGACAAGGAAAAGCTCCAAGAACGGCTGGCCAAGCTGGTTGGCGGCGTAGCCGTCATCAAGGTCGGCGCAGCCACCGAAACCGAACTCAAGGAGAAGAAGGCTCGCGTCGAAGACGCCATGCACGCCACCCGCGCCGCGGTCGAAGAAGGCATTGTGCCGGGCGGAGGCGTGGCCCTAGTGCGCTGCATTCCCGCGCTCGACAAGCTCAAGCTCGACGCTGATGAGGCTATCGGCGTGAGCATCGTCAAGCGCGCTCTCGAAGAGCCGGCCCGGCAGATCGCCTTGAACGCCGGTGCGGAAGGCGCAATCGTCGTCGGCAAGATCCGCGACGCCGAGCAAGATAATTACGGCTTCAACGCCGAAACCGGCGATTACGGCGACATGGTCAAGATGGGCGTTATTGACCCCGCCAAGGTCACCCGTCTGGCCCTGCAGAACGCTTCCTCCATCGCTGGCCTGATGCTCACAACCGAAGCACTCGTGGCCGAGATCAAGGAAGACGAGAAGAAGGCGGCCGGCGCCGGCATGCCTGGCGGCGGCATGGGCGGCATGTACTGAGTAAGTTGCTCATAAACAATCACTTAACCGGTGCCAGGGCGTCCCGGGAAACCGGGGCGCCCTTTTCATTCCTCCTGGTGACGGCCGTCCTTGCCACATCCACCCGCCTCGGGTATAGTCATCGGCCACCCTCTCGTTTTCAACAGGGGAGATTTTCACAACTATGCCGGGCCTATTGCGGCGGCTGCTTCCGCGCGAGGAGTCTTTCTTCGATATGTTCGCGAAGCAAGCCGAAAACATCCAGGTCGGAGCGAAGGCTTTGGTGGACATGCTCTCGCATTACACCGGCGTCCCGGAGCAGGCCCAGATCATCAAGGCGATCGAGCATGCGGGCGACGACATCACTCATAACCTATTCAGGAAACTGAACCAGACCTTCATTACTCCCTTCGATCGCGAAGACATCCACCAGTTGTGTTCCGAGATTGACGACGTGCTCGACCTGATCGACGCAGCCGCCGGCCGCTTCGTCCTCTATCGCGTTGACAAGGTTCGCCCCGGCACGGTGGACCTCGCGCGCATACTCCACGCCGCCACCGGTGAGGTCGTTGCCGCGGTGCATGCCCTTGGCAGACCTGACAGCGCCCTCGAACACTGCATCGAGATCAATCGCCTCGAGAATGAGAGCGACCGGCTGTGCCGCACCCTCATCGCTCAGCTCTTCGACGAAGAAAAGAACTCCGTACAGATCATCAAGTGGAAAGAGATCTTCGAGGTCATCGAAACCGCGGTGGATAAGTGCGAAGACGTCGCCAACGTCATCGAAGGTGTCATCCTGAAGAGCGCTTGATCGATCCCTTGATCAATCCTGATGCCAACCCCCTTCCCGGCTCGTGCGGCGCGCCAAGGCGCCCCGCCGAGGTATGGCTCCGAGGTGCGCGCCGGTGACCAGCTTCCATCTTCTCGCTCTCACCATCTTTCTTACCCTGGCCTTCGAGTTTTCCAATGGCTGGCACGACGCCGCCAACTCCATCGCCACCGTCGTTTCCACTCGTGTCCTGAAGCCGCTCTGGGCCGTTGGCTGGGCTGCCTTCTGGAATTTCTTCGCCGCCTTCGCCTTCGGCACGGCTGTCGCCGCCACCATCGGCAAGGGCTTGGTTCATATCAACCTGGTGACCCAACAAGTCCTGCTGGCAGGGCTCCTCGGCGCCATCACGTGGAATCTCATCACCCTGGTCCTTGGACTTCCCACCAGCTCTTCGCACGCCCTCATGGGTGGGTACGGTGGCGCCGCCTTTGCCCACGCCGGGATCGCAGCGATCATCTTTCGTGGCTGGTACTTGCCGATAGCCTTCATCTTTTTGTCGCCGCTGGTGGGGATGGTGATGTCCATCTGCGTGACGGTCGTAACGAGTTGGATCGTTCGCCGACAGCGCCCGCAGCGGGTGGACCGCTGGTTTCGCCGCCTGCAGTTGGTCTCCGCCGCCGCTTACAGTTTCGGCCACGGCAGCAACGACGCGCAGAAAGGCATGGGCATCATCACTGCGGCTCTTGTGTCGGGCGGCGTTCTCCCCAAATACTCAGTTCCCTTCTGGGTGATCATTTGCTGTCACCTAGCCATCGGCGGCGGCACCATGGCCGGCGGCTGGCGCATCATCAAGACCATGGGACAGCGCATCACCAAGCTCAATCCCTTCGGTGGCTTTGCGGCCGAGACAGCCGGCGCGTTCACACTACTCGGTACCGCCGCTTTTGGCATCCCCGTCAGCACCACCCACACCATCACCGGCGCCATCGTCGGCGTCGGCGCTTCCCGCCGCCTGACCGCCGTTCGCTGGGGCGTGACCCGCCACATCGTGTGGGCCTGGGTCCTCACCATTCCCGGCGCGGCCATCCTCGGGATCAGCATCTATCATCTAATCCGCTACGTCGGTCTCTAAGCGTTCCCGCGAACCGCCCCGCCCCTTCGGGTGCGCCAGGGCCCGGAGATAGGCATCGCAAAGAACACTCGATAGCCAATCGAGAGAAGGAGGAATTCATGAGCGGTAGTCGCAAGATCCTCGAAATGACAATCGGCAATGCCTTGTCGGGAAAGGGTGCTCACGCGGCAACCATGAACCTTTTTGCGGGACTGGATTGGAAGGCCGCCGGCGCCCGGCCCAAGGGCGTTTCACACTCGATCTTCCAACTGCTGAACCACATAAGCTACTGGCAGGATTGGGTAGTGAAGTGGCTTGACGGGGAGAATCCCCCGATTCCCAAGCATGCGTCCGGCGGCTGGCCCGGCAGCCCCGGCCCGACAGCTCCGAAGGAATGGCGGCGCGCCGTCCGCGGTTTCCAACGTGGACTGAAAAGGCTCGACCGCCAGGCTCGTGAGGCAGACCTCCTCGCCACGCGCGGAAAACACACTCGACTAGGAATGCTTCAGGCCATCGCCTCACACACCAGCTATCATGCCGGGCAGGTCGTCCTCGTGAGGCAGATGCTTGGAACCTGGCCGCCTCCTTCCGGCGGAGTCACCTGGTAGCCCTCTGGAAGTCAAGGGGAGCCGGAGTGTTGCTGTATAGTTGGTGAGGCTTGGGCGCGCAAGGTCTCGGAGGATATGCATAACGCGTTTATCGAAGACAGCGGCGAAGTGACAGACGAACAGTTGGTCGCCCAGGGGCAGGGGGGAGATGAGGAGGAAAAGTGATCGTTAAAAGTATTGTCCTGTTCTTGCTAGTATCCGTTTTCCTGATTGGTGGGATGGAGGCGCGGATCCCAAACTCAGACAAAAAGACCGAGAAGGCCGCTGTTGCCAAAGTCATCCATGATTCAATCTGCTGGGCTTTGACCAAAGATCGGGCGCTCCAAGAGAGCACCATGGCCCACGACGAAGACTTGTTCATCTTCTGGACCAACTCTGACATCACCATTGCCGGCTGGAACCAGTACGTGAAACTATTCGATACCTGGATGGATCCGAGGTTCAAAGCTACATTGACCGAAATTCGGGACCTGCGAATCAACATCTCTCGATCTGGCGACGTCGCTTGGTACTCGGCGACGCTCGACGATCTAGGGGAGTGGGACGGGAAACCTACGGGCGCCAGAGACATCCGTTGGACGGGGGTGCTCGAAAAGCGGAATGGGAAATGGGTTGTCGTTCAGATGCATGGCTCCCTGGCTGCGGACAAGGTGCGTGAAAAGGCGAAGCAATAGAAGAGGAAGTGATAGCGAAATAGAGAGGCTGGGACGAACCTTTTCCATCTGCTGAACGCGACAGGGCGGCTGTCCCCGCCTCTTCCCGCTCTCCGCCCCATGTAGCTTAGGTAGTCCTACCTCGTCTCAAAAGCCAAATGTGTTTTCTGAGGGTTTCTGCTTCCCCGCTTCTTCCCGCTCTCCGCCACATGTAGCTCAGGTAGTCCTACCTCGCTTCAAAAACCAAATGTGTTTCCTAGGGGGCCGTTTCCTTTTCCGGCCTTTCTCTGTCGTCCTTCGCCCGTGTGACGGTCGCCTTTCGCGCTGGGCTTCCGCGCTGTGTGCGGCCCGACGCCGTTGTCGGAACGAGGAATCTCTCTTCGCTGGGCCGCTGGGCTTTGCCTATGTAGAGGCCGCCTTTAGGCGGGCATCTTTGACTTTCCTCTTGCAGCATTTCAGCCCGTAAGCGAGTCTTTCTGCAGTGAGGTGCCCCGCAATTGGAATTCACGCGGAAGAACGTTCGTTTGGTCCCTCAAAGTTACCGCGGATGTGGCTGGTTCTTTGTCACTTTCTGCTGTTGGAGGCGTCGCCCGGTCTTCAAATACCTCGTGTCCTGTAGCTGGTTTCTCGAATTCCTTCGTCAGGAGTCTGCGGCGCATTCTTTCGCCGTTCACGCCTACTGCCTCATGCCTGACCATGTGCACCTGCTCGTCGAAGGAATGGAGCCAGCCAGCGACCTGCTTCGCTTCCTGAAGAGCCTCAAACAGAAATCCGCGTTTCAGTTCGAGAAGAAGACAGGCAACCGCCTGTGGCAAAAGAAATTCTACGACCACATTCTGCGGCCCACTGAATCCCCCGATGGTGTCGCCTGGTACATCTGGATGAATCCCGTGCGCAAAGGCCTCTGTGCGCAGCCGGAAGAATATCCCTTCCTGGGTTCGTTCACTGGTGCCTGGCCGGTGACGACGCGCCCCTCGGATCAATGGCTGCCGTCTTGGAAGAAACCGAAGATGCCCGCCTGAAGGCGGGCGCTACATGCCCTGAAGCCCTTACGCAGCGGCCGCCTTTCACACGTGGCGTTTACCCCCGACGTCTTCTGTCGGGCGACAAAACCAATACAGCGCTTCTTCAGTAGCCGCGATCCGTATTGCCAGCCGCTGCCCTACCTGAGTGTGAACGCCAGAATCGCGATCCAAGCGAGGGCTAAGGCCAAGGGCGTGAAGAGAAGGTAGTATTTTGACGGGATTGCGCCGAATAACCGTAACAGCGGTTTCGCCCGCTTTCGCTCTGCGTCCGTTTCAAGGATGGAAAAACGCTGGTCGTCGAGGTGCTGCTTCCGCAGATCTGCCAGCTTGATTTGCCACACGTCCTGGAACAATGCGGTTCTGCCAATCGAAAACATCCAGACCAGGCTAAAAGTGGCCCCCGCCAAGTACACATACCACTTGCTTGCAGTGAAGCCGCCCGATATGTTCACAGCGGACACGAGTAATGCGTTGACTGCCAGGAGCACTTGTAGCTTGGTGGTCTTGATCGGGTTTTCCTTCGACCACATTTCCAGTAGCGTCTGGTAGGTCTGATAAGGGATCTCGTCCGGTCTGTTCTGATCGTTCATAGGACGTGCAGGATAGAGAATGGGCCCTGGTGTGTCAAGACGCAGGGCTGGAGAGGGTCAAGGGTTTCAGGGCCTTTGCCTTTGTAGAGGCCGCCTTCAGGCGGGCACTCTTCCCTCTTTCCGGCTTCTGTAGAAGCCGCCTTTCGCGGTGGGCGTTTACCCCGATGCTTTCCATCGGGGCGTCCTCGCGGTGGCGTTCGGCGAACTCCCACGGAGTTCTGCGGCAAGACCGTTCCCCTCCCCGCATCGCCGCCTGCCCGGCTTGCCCTGCTTGCCCTGAGAGCTATCGCGAAGGGCTTGTTCCGAGCGCAGCCGAGGGGCCGCTAGCCACTTTCTTCCAACGTTCTCTCCCCGCATCGCCTGGGTAGCGCTGGGCTTTAGCCCAGCATCTCTCTCTTCGTTGTCATCTTGCTGCCCCTGTGGGCTCGGCTTAATGTACGAATTCTTGCCAATGGTCCTTGCTCGGGTACTCAAACATCGGCTGAATCAATGATTCGATATGTTGATTCTGACGGTTCAGAGGAATCACTATCGATCCCGCAGAGGGTGTTGGGTTGGGCGGGCTTAGAAGTCTAATTCCGTTTCCTTGTGTGTCCCACCATTCACCCTGCAACCGAATCCTGTCGGGCAAGATTCGCACCTGCAATACCACATGTCCCGCACTGTCCTTGATTTCCAAAGCGTCTTTCCTATAGTTCTTGTCAGCGCAATATAGTGGGTAAATACGCCAGTGGTTTCTTGTGATTTCCGCTAACAAATTGCCGTTTCGGTCTCTGACTGGGGTGGTCAAGAGCGGGCCTTTATACCCCCACTCGATTCTTACTCCCGAGTCACGGAAAAACGGAAATATGTCCGCGACGCCATCTGGTGTCATCACCCAGGTAGTTCCGCCTACTTGGAGCATAGGGAATCCGTGCTGCTTGCCATCGTTAACTGCTGGGCCAGCACCTATGAGGTCGCCTTCTACTGCGACGGCCTGTTCTGTTCGCCACCGTTGATATACTGGAAATCCTCCGACAGCTACTACACCGACGATTATCGAAACTTGCATAAGGCGAACCCAAGGTCTGCGAACGTTTCTTAATCGTTCGGTATTGCCAATCCAAGCGGCCAGAGCAAACAGGCAGATGAGCCAACATGATGCAGCCCACAGTATGCCTACGAAGGAAAGCCCGATACCAAGAAGAGCAAGGAAAAGTGTCAGTGCTCTGTCTCGTTTTTCTCTGCGTATCGAAGGTTCTTTGAACTTGGCCTCGTTGCGTGACTTTTCCAACGAGGCATCGTAGTTCCTGTGGTCCTGTCGAGACAAATCACACCTCTGCTGGCACCACTATGTATTGAGTGCCACCCGGCCATAACAGGGTGTTGGAGGTTTCACAGAACGGCCAGGAAGATTCCAACGGAACTTCTGGAATTCCTTCGGAAGATTCGACAGGGCCTTCTATCTTGATGGCTTTATGGCAGCGTATGCGTCGAGTCTCTTTCTTCACGCGCATGCCCTCCGTGGCTCATCTGTAGACTACCGCGCGCAGAAAGGCAAGTCGGACACTCTGTGGAAATATTGATCGTGGATTATTCCAGGTGAAGGCTCGGCTCAAGCACTGATCCGCGATACGCTCACCAAAATGATTCAAGCGCCCAATCTCGAATTCAAAGACATAACCGCCAAAGTGCAAGATGCTGCCTAAAGTTCTCTGCGTTTTCCCGGTGTTACTTTTATTTCCTCGCCCCATATACCACCAGGTCCAGCTTCAAGAGTAAAAGGTCTCTCAAAGCCAGTGCGCTCTTTATCGAAGAACACGACTATCGCTTCCAATGGCAAATGGCCCTGAAACCGTCGATCACGCAGAACATTCTTCATACGGCCAACATTTATACGGTCGGGCTCTAATTTTTCTACAAATTGTGGCTCTCTCTCTATCTCTTGATGGGCATGTATCACGTTAATCTCGAAGTCAACGGGAAAGGACAATTCAGGCCATGAAAACTTCAATCTAACATTAAATGCACTCTCCGTGCCGATATTACGCAATCGAACTATGTCCCATTTCGGCCATCCTTTTCTGCAATCCCATTCCAACGAAATGTCCGGGCCAGTCTGATTGCCGACCAATTTAGTTCTTTTCTTCGGCCATAATGCGACCATAGCAAGCCAGAGTAATGAAGCAATGAACATCCAAACGAGTGAGTTTCCCCTCATGCTTATGTCGGCCCTCCAGTGTTTTGGAAGCAGCGTATAGAGCCAATTGATAGTTGAAACGTGGCCGAGCCAGCTAAGAATACGGCCGACGACTGGGATTCCGAAAATAACCCATCCCGGAATCGCCCACCTGCCCTTGAGATTCTTGAGACGTTCCAGAAGAGTGTTGAACGCAGAATTGGTGCTGTGCATTGCTTGCCCTCCGTGGCTCATCTGTAAACTACGGCGCGCAGAAAGGCAACTCGGACACTCTGTGGATTATTCCAGGTGAAGGCTCGGCTCAAGCACTGGTCTAAGAAGAAAGGACTGCAGATAATCCCAATTCCGCCCGAACACAACAAAGCCCCGGATCCCTGAAAAGCTCCGGGGCTTTTTTCGTGCCTGGATGTGAGGTCAATCAGTCTCTTTAACCCAATCCACTATGACCTTCTTGGCCTTGAGGTCTATTCGTTCATTCTCTTGCAGCCAGTTCCACGTTTTTCCATCATCGTAAGAAACGATTGGTTTATGTGTGTTGGTATCTGTGCTGTACTTAGGGGCATCGTCCCCACCAACCAACATAGAGTCAGAATTGAAGGCAGAAACATCTTTCTTGTAGTGGCACCCCTTGAAGCCCAGGGGAGCATAGAAAAAATTGCAGTCCGAAGGCGGAGCCTTCCTTTCCACTTTGCTTATGTCAACGTCATATTCTACGGAATACTTAATCTTGTCTGTCCAACTGTCGGGGAGCATCCACCATATACATAGCCCAATGAATGCGAGAATAGCAAAGCCTACCAGTGTGTCTTTCATCGAAGTTGGAGCAGACTCTAACGCGGAAGAAGAGCAAAGACAAGTTCTATAGATTGCAACACCCGAACGGACTTACACTCCGACGCATGAGCTTGAATCCTACGGCCCACCTTAGCTGTGGACCTCAATTGGTGACCTGGCTTGATTCTGGTGACTTTGCTTTCTCCAAGTCCTTTGCCTGTCGGAGGTTTGGAGCGGGCCGACTGCCCTACGGCGCCGTTCTTGCGCCCCGGGCTTTTGACACTCTCCGCTCGCCGCCTCGCTTTTCCACAATCCGTTCGAATGCTTCCCGAGTTACCCATTGACTTTATAGTTAGTCTGTGGTAATATGTGACGTGACTCGCCCCTTCCCAGCCCGCCCTGCACATCCGACCAGGATGCGCATCCCGCCTGCCCAGAGTGCTTTCCAGGAAGGGAGCGAGCGCAGCGGGTCGAAGGGCAACATCGCTAACCTCTCTAGAATGAACACTTACAAGAATTTGGCTTTTAACCCCTTTGAATACAACACTTACAGAATGTCTAGACTTAAAACCCTTTGGAATCAACACATACGAGAAAAGGGGGGTGTCTCCCCCTGCTTTTCACCATCGCTCCCACTCCCAATTCGCTCTGCCTCACACCCTTTCTTCGTCCTACGTTCAGACGTGCAAACATTGCTTCCCCATCTTCATCTCCGTGCCTCTGTGCCTCTGTGGCATCCCTGCCAAAAGTGCTATATTTCCAACAACATGACTGACACGCGCTCCAATTTCGCCACCATCGAAGCCGCCGTCGAAGACATTCGCGCCGGCCGCATGATCGTCCTCGTGGACGATGAAGACCGCGAGAACGAGGGCGACCTCACCATGGCCGCCGAAAAGGTCACGCCCGACGCCATCAACTTCATGGCGAAGTACGGCCGCGGCCTCATTTGCCTCGCGCTCACCGAGGAGCGTTGCGACGAGCTCAACCTCCCGCTGATGTCTCCCATCAACACCTCGGCCCTCGGCACCGCCTTCTGCGAAGCCATCGACGCGCGCTTCGGCACGACCACCGGGATCAGCGCCGCCGATCGCGCCACCACGATCCTTGCGGCCATCGATCCCAGGACCAAGCCCTCCGACCTCGCGCGCCCCGGCCACGTCTTCCCGCTTCGCGCCCGCAAGGGAGGCGTTCTCGTTCGCGCCGGTCAGACCGAGGCGTCCGTGGACCTCGGGCGGATTGCCGGGATGGCTTCCGCCGGCGTCATCTGCGAAATCATGAACGAGGACGGCACGATGTCCCGCGTGCCGCAGCTCATCGAGTTTTGCCGGGCGCACGGCCTCAAGATCATCACCGTCGCCGACCTCATCCGCTACCGCATGCAACACGAACGGTACGTGCGGCGCATCGCCGAGGCGGTGCTTCCCACGTACTTCGGCGAATTCCGCATGATCGCTTATTCAAGCGACGTGGACCGCGATCAGCACATCGCTCTGGTCCGCGGCAACCTCGAGGGAAGCGAGCCGCCGCTGGTCCGCGTCCATTCGCACTGCCTTGCCGGCGACGTCTTCGGTTCCACCGTCTGCGACTGCCGGCAGATTGTGGCGAAATCGTTGGAAGCCATTGCCCGCGAGGACCGCGGCGTTTTCCTCTACCTGCACCACACCGGCCGCGGCTTCACCATCGAAACCGCCGTCGAGACGCCGGCTGCGCTTCCCCGCATTCGTCTTCACGCGCGCGGCCAACTGGACCGCGATCTCGCTATGCAGCGCATGGTCCAACGGGAGAGCGGCATCGGCGCGCAGATCCTCATCGATCTCGGCCTCAAAGATATCCGCGTCCTCACCAATCATCCGCGCAAGGTCGTCGCCCTGGAGGGTTTCGGCATCACCATCGCCGATCAGGTCCCTCTACCCCTGGAATCGCCGAAACTTTCACACCAACTTCTTTAGGATGCTGGATGCCAAGGACTTCACTCGGAAAACTTGAACTGACGGATGGACGTTCTATGGTTTGTTTGCTGCCGCTCCGGGACTCTTCACCGGGGAGTTGCTCGCCGCGGGCGCCGGCTTCTTCCCCGCGTCAGCCGGTGGGACGGCGCCCTGTGATGGCGCAACGCCCCGTGGTGGCGCCGCAGCCGGTGGCGGCGTGCCCACCGTCAGGTACGGCTTCATCTTCGCCAGCCGCTTCTCCCCGAGGCCACGTACCGCTAGCAAATCATCCACGCTGTGGAATTTTCCAACGCTGCGCCGCATGGCCAGGATTCTCTCCGCGGTCTTCGGACCGATCCCGGGCACGCGCTGCAGTTCAGCCGACGAGGCAGTATTGATGTTGACGCGCCAAAGGAGCACCTTCTTATTCTTATTGCCCGTGCTCGCGAACGCGCAGGAGAAGAAAATCAAAACCAAAAGGATTGTGAGAAGGCGAACTGCTGGTGAGGGCTTGTTCATGGGCACAGGATTATGCCCATACTACGTACATAACACAACAACAATTCTCGCGATCGGCGCGCCGCCTCTTGTTCTCAGCTCGCGCGGTTCCCCTGCGCGTCAAACACTTCCATCTCGCCCCACAACGCCGCTTGCGACTCCACCGCTTTCCGCTCGCCGACAACCACGACCTGCGCGTTCGCGGAATCGAAATACGTCCTCGCCGCCGCCAGCACTTCGTCCGCGGTGAGAGCGCGCACTCGTTCGCGATACTTTTCCAGGTAATCCTCGGGCAACTCGTTCAGATAGACGGTCGCCAACTGGCCGAGCAGCCCGTCCTGCGTCGCGAGTCCGAGTGAGAAGACGCCGCTCAAATAGTTCCGCGCATCGGCCAGCTCGTCTTCCGGCACGGGCAGCGCGCGCATGCGGTCGAGCTCGTAGAACATCTCCGCGAGCGTTGCGGCCACGACGTCGTTCCGTACCGC
This sequence comes from Candidatus Acidiferrales bacterium, assembly GCA_049514555.1. GTDB lineage: Bacteria > Acidobacteriota > Terriglobia > Acidiferrales > UBA7541 > JBEKUY01. Next base: position 70,439 of record JBEKUY010000003.1, on the reverse strand, counting down.
CCCGTGAATGGAGAAGTATCCGTGCTCGCGCAACGCGCTCACGCTGCTCCGAGGACTGTACGTGTAACCCTTCGCCTCGCGAATGTTCATCACCAGGCGCGAGTTGAATGCCCCGCCGTAGATCGCGTTCGCCAACCCCAGCCGGATCCAGTCCGGGTGCTTCCGCGTGATGGAGTGGCACCCCACCAGTATCTGCGCCTGCACCGCTCCCGGCAGGTCCACCAGGTAGACGCGTCTCCCATGCAGCGCCGGGGGGGCCACCGTGCTGCGCGCTTCCGGCTTCTCTCCCCTCCAATTGCCGAAAATGCTCTCGATTCGGGCGAGCATTTCCGCGGCGCGAAAATCACCCAGCAGAATCAGCAGGGCGTTTCCCGGCCGGTACGCCGCGCGATAAGTTTCCGCCAACTCCTCGAGGCGGTACGCGGCCACCTGCGCTTCCGTCGGCGACACTTGCGCGTAAGGATGTGCGCCGAAGAGTACTTTGCGCAGGCGTTCGCCGGCCAGAAACCCAGGGGTGGTGCGCTCGATGCGCACTTCCTCCAACAATTGCCGCCGCTCGCGCTCGAACTCCGCCTCGGGAAACGAGGCTTCACGCGCCAACTCGCTCACCAGACCCAGCAATCCATCGGCAAACTCCGCGAGGCCTGCAAACGCGATCGCGCTTGTGTCCGCTCCCGCGCTGGTCGAAAGATCGGCGCCCATGCGCCGCAAATCTTCTTCAATCTGGCGGCTCGCGCGGCGCGCGGTGCCCGTGCGCGTTACCGCGGCGGTGATCGTTGCGAGTCCCGTGGCGCGCTCAGCGACGGCCGCATTTCCGCTGCGGAAAAACAGCTCCCCCGTGAACTTCGGAATGGCGTGATGCTCCACCAGGACGACTTCGAGCCCGTTGCCGAGCTTCGTGCGCGTCCGTGCGGGCCAAACAACCGGCCGCTCTTGATCGAGCGGTGGCGCGGCATTGGAGAAAGATGCGGGCCCGGCCGGCGGACTCTGTGGACTCTTCGAGGAGAGTGTCGCCATCAGGCCGCCTCCTGCCTGTTTCGGCGCACCGGTTGCCGCACCACGATCGCTCGCCGCGCCGGCAGCAGATACTTCTGCGCTGCGCCGCGCAAGTCTTCGGGTTTCACTTCAAGAAAACCTTCCAGGATCGTGTTCACAAGCTGCGGCTCATTGTCGAAGAGCGTGAAGCACGCCAATAAATGCATCAGCCCGTACTTGGGCATGTATCCGCCATGGCCGCCTTCCAGCGCCGAGAAATAATCCGAGCGGAATTTCACTTTCACTTGCTCGAGTTCCTCCGCGCCGGTGCCTTTCTCCTGCACCTGGGCGATCACCGCGTCGAAAGCCGCAATCGTCTGCCCGGCCGTGTATTCCGGTTTGTGCATGAGCCGCGTCACCATCTGGGTCGGCCCGTTGTAATCGAAGATATCGCCCATGGGATAGTGGATTCCGCCTTCGGCATCCACCGCGATCTGCTTTTCGAGCACCAACTCCCGATAGATTCGTCCCACGCGGCCGCCGTGCAGGGCCTGGTCCAGCAAGGCCATGGCATGCCAGTCCGCGGTCCGGCGGCGCGGCGCATGAAATCCAATCGCGACCGCCGGCAACGTTCCGAATTTCTCTTCGACGGTCCCGCGGCGTTCCTCGGTCTGCTCCTGCTCGCTCGAATCGGCGAAGCGCGGCGCCGCGCCCGCGGGAATATCCGCAAAATATCTTTTCGCCAGCGCGAAGCCTTGCGCCGGCTCGACATCGCCGAGGATCAACAGCACGGCATTATTCGGCGCGTAGTACATGCGAAAAAAAGCCTGCACGTCTGCGAGCGTGGCGGCGTCAAGATCGGCGAAGTCGCCGTAGAAGTTGTGGGCGTTCGGCCAGTTGCGGTAGGCCACCGGCGGCAAATCGAGCCAGGGAAATCCGCCATACGGCTGGTTAAGGACGTTGACGCGGACTTCTTCCTTGACGACATCGCGCTGGTTGCGCAGGTTCTCGTCGTCCACCTTCAGGGCGCGCATGCGGTCGGCTTCGAGCCAGAGCACGCGCTCGAGTGCGTTCGACGGCACGGCCTGGTAATAATTCGTGACGTCGTAGTGGGTGGAGCCGTTCAGCACGCCGCCGGAAGAATTGATCAACTTGATGTGGGCCATCTTCGGCGCGTTCGCCGAGCCCTGAAACATCATGTGCTCGAACAGATGGGCGAACCCGCTTTTCCCGCGCGGCTCGAGACGAAAGCCGATGTTGTAGTACACGCCAACGGTGACAACCGGCGCCGACCGCTCCGGCGAAATCACCACACGCAACCCGTTGTCGAGCGCCATGCTCTCGATCGGAATTTGCCGTTCGCTCAATGCTTCTCTCCTCCCTTGTGCAGACGCGGCGCCGGCGTCTTCGCAAACACGGCATCGAGGGCAGCCAAGGCCTTTTCCGGCTCCCGCGCGAGGACTCGAGCGCCAAGCCGGCTCAACGCCTCGTACGCCTGGCGGTATTCGGGAGGAAACTCCTCGAGCGCCGCCAAGTGCAGTGCGATGGTTTCGTAGTCGCCGCGCGCCAGAGGGCCGGTCCATGCCGCGCCTGCCCCCAAAAGCTCGAAATTCCGGAGCGTCTGCCGAACGAGCGGCAACAATGCCCGGCCCGCTTGTCGCCGCGAGAACCCCAGCGAAACCAGCATCCGCGTCCCGGCCTCGACCAGCGCCAGCGCGTGGCCCGCGACAAACACACCTGCCGCGTGATAGGCAGGCTTTTGCCGCCCGTCGACCTGCGCCGCGGTTCCTCCCAGGGCACGAGCGATTTGCCGGGCGGCGCGAAGCGCCGCGGGGCTGCCTTCCACGGCAAAGACCACGCCCTCGAGCGACGGCGCGTTTCTTCCGCTGAACGTTTGCAGCGGATGCAACGAGCCTGTCGCCGCTCCGAGTTGCTTGAGAGGCTCAAGGGGAGACGAGTCGAGGGCCCCGCTCGTGTGCAACACGATCTTGCCGCGCCACTCCTCGCCGCCGATCCCCGCCAGCGCTGTGGCTACTTCGCCGAGCATCCGATCGGGGACCGCGATCAGCACCAAGTCCGCCGCAAGCACTTGTCGCGTCAGCGAAGCATGCGGCTGCCCGCCGCGGATGGCCCGCACCGCCGCGCGAGAAGTGGCTTCCGATTGCGTGATCACTGAGCCCACGCGCCAGCCAAGCTCCCGCAATCGCTTACCGAAAGCGCGTCCAACGCGCCCCGCACCGACAATCGCCACCACTCGCGTCATCGTCGTGCCAGCATATCACGCAGCCGCGATGAACTTCTCCAACAAGGGCGTACGATCTGGCAGGCTGCGGGCAAACGATGACGGTCGCTGGCCAGACCGTGGTGAATTACTTCTACGACAACGACAGCAGCTTGACGCAGATCGCCCAGGGCAGTGCAACGGTATCATTCGGGACCAGAGCGACAGGCGGGGCGCGCCGCGTTCGGACCAGACGATTGGGTGTGCTAGTTTCTTGAGATAATTATGCAACTGCTTGGTGTTCCCGTTAGAGCCATATTGGTTGGACTGATAGGTGGCGGTTTTGCCGTGATTTTGAACATGCTGGCGTTGGTCATGATCGGCAAGATCAACCAAAAACTCCCCGAGGATCAGCGGGTCGGATACTTCGGGTGGAGCAGTCGGATCAAGAAACAATATCGAGCACTATACCCGGAGAGCCGGTGGCTCCTGGCAGTCAGGACATGCGAGATCTTGATGTTCGCTTCTTTTGCACTCCTCGTCTGGATCATTTTTAAGGGCTAAAGGGGCTTTTGCAGGACGTTTGACGCCCCCATGTGTAGAACCGACGCGTGGGGCACGCTCGTCTCTGTACGTCGCGGTGTTTTGCAACAGTGGTATCCTCTCATCGGTGGATGCAGTCAAGAGGAGAGAGCAAAGGGGGCTCGGACCATCGGAGAAGATATGGAAACGCGCTGTTCCCAGTACTTAGTTTGGTTTCTTCCGCTATTGCTTGGCCCTTCCTGCTTCGCTCAAGGAGTAACAGTTCGTGTTATCAATGCAGCGAATGGACATCCGCTGCAGAAGCAAAGCGTCACGGTCTCTCTGCTCTACGAGAAGGGCGAAAGGACTCCGGCGAAGTACGACGCTACTTTACGCCTCGAAACCGACGTGAATGGCGAGGCGCACTTTAGACTTCCGGAACCTCCGCCCGTACACTTTTCAGCCCAGGTTCGTGTGGATTGGTCGCATTGGAAGTGCGGTTGTGGAGTACTCGGTTCCACAGATGATCTGATTCGGAAAGGAATCCTGGGACCCGTGCCAACAGCCAAGTCTGAGAATTCCGCTACCCTTTTCAAGGTAGTCGCAGGGGAAATCCTTTTTGTCGCTCGTCCGCTGTCATTTTTCGAACGGCTTTTGTACCCATTTCTGAAGGGATAGACGGCGAACGGATGGCGCACCCCCGTCTCTATGCGTCGCGGTGTTTTGCAGCAGTGGTATCCTCTCATCGGTAGATGCAGTCAAGGGGAAAGAGTAAATGGGGTGCGGGCCACCCGCCCTAACCAAGTTGATAAAGGCCGAGCCAGTGCAGCACGCTTCAGTCAAGGCCACTGGTAGGCTCAGCCCCGAGATTCCGATCATCAAAGAAATTCAGAGAGAATAGTAACTGGCTTACCCTGAGCCTTATTGATTGCGGCCAACGCCTTTTTGCTCGTATCGTCCGTTCCAAAGTTGAATTTGCATCCTTGAAAGGTCACGTTCTCTAGATTGAGCGGGCCATTCTTGTAATCTATAACTGAGTTTCTGAAGGTCACATTAAGCCACTTTACTCTGCTAATGTCCTGTTTAAACCCATCGACGTCGACGTCATAGACCACGACATTACCATTGAAGTCCGGGAGGAGGTTCACAAACTCTATACCTTGGCGCGCAGGGTCCCATGCTGTGAACTCGGCAAAGGTCATTGGAATGGAAACTACAAACATCGCCTTTGTGGGTTTCGCCTGCGGAACTTCTCTGACAATTGGGTTTTTCCCCAAGGCATTCTTGCTGAATGCAACGTAAGTATCGATGTGACCGAATGCGGAAATGCCTTCATTTCTCACAGGCAATGACAATTTCGCATTTTGCAAAACGGACCTTAGATTCATCCTCGAAGTGGCCAGTAAGTCGGGATTGGCGGGTATTTGGCTTTTCAGAGCGGCGTCGATCAGCAGACTCGTCTGCCGGAAGTTCGTTGACAACTGTTGGGATGAGATATTCTTTGCCTTCTCGACGTCTGGAATAAGCCCCCCGATGCGGAGCGACATGAACTTCTGGAGGTTGTCGGACAAATCTTTCAATTGGGCCTTCATCGGACCAATTTCGTTTTGAAAACTCTTAGTGACTGAGTCTTCCGTCCCCTTCAATTCCTTAGGCAGATACCAAGTCAAGAAACCGGCAAAGATTACGGCAAAAACTCCGATGGCTCCCCATCCAATGAGCCTGTGATATAAGAGGTGCGTTTTCACTTCAGTCAGAGTGGTGTCAATTCGAGTTCTAAACGCAGCATTATCTTCCGGCATCTGGACCTCTGGAATCTCTGTACGACACAGGGAATCTGATTCCTTTATCGTGAGAGATTGCGTGCCTGACTGCGAATCGGGCTTTTGCTGTCGCTATCTACTCTCTAACGTCCAAGCCTGTCAACTTCTAATTCTCGGTTGTAAGCTGCAGCAGCGGCAATCTGGTTTGGGGCCTTCAGTTTCCTGTTAATGCGCGTCTGGACCGCATGATGGCGCTACGTTGCGGTTGGCGCAAGTGGGCCTATCCCTCAAGATGACTCACTGGCCGGAGCCGCGGAAGAGGCGGCGGGGACGACGCCCAGGTCGCGCTGCTTGAGGGCCTTAATGCGGTCGCGCAATTGCGCGGCGCGCTCGAACTCGAACTTCTTCGCCGCCTCGCGCATCTGCGATTCCATCCGGGAGATGATTTCGAGCAATTGCGCCTCGCTTGTTACGTCCGCCGCCAACTCGTCGAGAGCCGAGTCTTCCGCGGGCACGGTGACGTAATCCGCCTCAACGATCGCCGCCAGCTCCATATCCACGGACTTCACGATGGACTGAGGGGTGATGCCGTTCTCGAGGTTGTAAGCGACCTGCTTGGCGCGCCGCCGGTTGGTCTCTTCGATGGCCAGGTTCATCGAGCCGGTGCGGACATCGGCGTACAGGATGGCCCGGCCCTCGATGTGACGCGCGCACCGCCCGATGGTCTGCACGAGCGCGGTGGCGCTGCGGAGGTAGCCTTCCTTATCCGCATCGAGAATCGCGACGAGGGAGACTTCCGGCAGGTCGAGCCCTTCGCGCAATAAGTTGATGCCGATGAGCACGTCGAACTCACCGCGGCGCAGATCGCGCAGGATTTTCACGCGTTCGAGGGTTTCCACTTCGGAATGCAGGTAGCGGCAGCGCACCCCGGTCTCGGTGAAGTACTCGGCCAAGTCTTCCGCCATGCGCTTGGTGAGCGTAGTGACCAGCACCCGCTCCTTGCGCTCCGCCCGCAGGCGGATCTCTTCCAGCAGATCGTCCACCTGGCCCTTCACCGGGCGGACTTCCACCTGGGGATCCACGAGGCCGGTGGGCCGGATCACCTGCTCGACCACGATCCCGCCCGACTTGGTCAGCTCGTACGGCCCCGGCGTGGCCGAGACGTACATCACCTGGTTCATGCGGTGCTCGAACTCCTCGAAGGTGAGCGGGCGATTGTCCATGGCCGACGGCAGGCGAAACCCATAATCCACCAGCGTCCGCTTGCGCGAACGGTCGCCGTGAAACATGCCGTGCAGTTGCGGCATCGTCTGGTGCGATTCGTCGATGAACATCAGGAAGTCTTGCGGGACGTAATCGAGCAGCGTCGGGGGCGCCTCGCCCGGCAGCCTCCCGGAAAGATGCCGCGAATAGTTTTCGATGCCGTGGCAATAGCCGATCGTGCGCATCATCTCGATGTCAAAGTGGGTCCGCTGAGTCACGCGCTGCGCCTCGACGTACTTTCCCTGCTTCTCGAGTTCCCTCTTCCACCATTCGAGCTCTTCATAGATTCCGGTGATGGCGCGCTCTTTCTGCGCCACCGGCAAGACGTAGTGCGTCTTGGGATAGACCGGCAGGCGAGGCAAGTCTTCCGCTCCGGCGCGGACTTCTCCGGTCAACGGATCGATTTGGCGGAGGACTTCGATCTGGTCGCCCCACATCTCGACGCGGTAGGCGAAATCATCGTAGGTGGGATAAATCTCGATGGTGTCGCCGCGAACGCGGAAAGATCCGCGCCGGAGGTCTTCGCTGCGGTCGTACTGGATATCCACCAGCCGCCGCAGCAGCGCCTCGCGGGAGGTGCGCTGCCCCTTTTCGATCATCACCAACATGCCGTAGTACGTTTCCGGCGATCCGAGGCCGTAGATGCAGGATACCGAGGCGACAATCACGACGTCGCGGCGTTCAAAGAGCGAGCGCGTCGCGCTCATCCGCAGCTTATCGAGCTCGTCGTTGATGGTCGATTCCTTTTCGATGTAGGTGTCGCTCGCGGGCAGGTAGGCTTCCGGCTGGTAGTAATCGTAATAGCTGACAAAATACTCGACCGCATTCTGCGGGAAGAAGCCTTTGAACTCGTGGAAGAGCTGGGCCGCCAGAGTCTTGTTGTGGGCCAGCACCAATGCCGGACGGTTCAACCGGTCGATCACCTTGGCCATGGTGAAGGTCTTGCCGGAGCCGGTGACACCGAGGAGCACCTGGTGCTTCTCGCCGTTCTGAAGCCCGCGGACAAGCTGCTCGATGGCTTCGGGCTGGTCCCCGCGCGGTTGGTAGTGGCTGTTGAGCTTGAAGTCCATGAAATACTCTCAGCGATGGGCGACGGCGCTCCGGCGGCTCCATCCCCCAGCGCCGAATCTTTCATTATACGGTCAGCGCAGCGTTCAGGCTGCCCCTGACTCGGCATGGCCTAGCGCCCGGGCTTAGGGCTTCGCCGCCGACTCGGAGACCAGCGACAATTGCGACTCCGTCTTCACGTCCGCATCGTACTTCACTGCATTGCTTCCGTCGGCCAGCGAAACGGTCACGTTCATCTTCTGCGCGGCGGTCTGCGTCATACTCACGACGAGTCCGGTGGAGAGCGAAATGTACTTGAGGTTTTCGCTGGTGCCCTCCGCCGTTCCCGAGGATCGCAATCCCTGTTGGCTATATTCGGGGGGCGTAGCGTCTTTGGGGTTGCCCTTCCGCGTCAAGAGGCTGCGCGTCAGGATCACCGCGCAGGTTTCGCCGCTGGCGGCCTCGTTCGGCGCGGACCGGCACGTCTCATTCCGCAGATAGGTGGATTCCCGAACCCACTTCGCTCCCGCCAGAGGCAGGTAGACATCCTGCTCGGAAGCCCATCTCTCTCCCAGCGCGATTCCGCGCTCGGGCAGCGATTCCGCCGAGGCGATGGTCTTCAACCATTCCTGAACGGCCTGATCCTGGCCCGGCAAGAGCTCGCCCAGCCCGCTCAGGTCCCGCACGCGCCCCTGTTTGTCCAGGGTGAACTCGAACGATTTTCCCTGGAACTGCGCCATGCTCTTTTCAATCTGTTCCGTCGCAGGGTCGGGCGTGTCGGAGCGCGCCTTGGCAGCGAGCTGCTCGTAGGTGGAGCGAATGCGCAGCCCGGCGGGCGTCACGCGCAGAACGTCGAGGCGCATCAGCACGCCGATCGAGAGATCAAGCTCGCGCGCGCCCTGAGGATCGTCCACCACACTCAAAACCGATCCCTTCGAGTGGCTGCGGAAATCAAGCTGGTATCGAAGCGTCTGCCCCGGATTCAACCGCGGAACCAACACGGCGCGAGAGTGGGGCGATTCGCCCGCCTGGGATGACGGGAGGAGCACTTCTTTCCGCGCGCCTGCCGCGGCAAACGAAATCGCCGCCGCGCCGAGAAGCATGCCAAAGATTGTAAGCTTCATATACGGCCTCAAGACGCCGCCTTAGCGCCGGCCCGGCGTTCGGACCTGTCCCGGCTGCACCGCCACCTTCAGCGCTTCCAGCGTCCCCGAGAGCCGCAGCAGCCCTCCGTTTCCCGGTTTTGCGCCCTTCGGACCGAGGGCTTGCACCTGCAGATCTGCGACTCGCTTGAAATTCACCGTGCCCCACACGCGGATTCTGCCCCCGCCGTCGTCTAGCCGGAGCGATTCAAGACGCACTTCCTGCCCGCCGATGGCAAACTCTCCTTCCCCGGACGGCCACTTGCTCCGGCTAGCCTGCTTGGCGCCGCCCTCAAGCGCCGCCTCCAAGTTCGGGGCGCGGAATTCCGCGTTGCGCAGCTTGGCTTTTCCATGGCCTTCGAGCGAGGAGAGCAACTCGTCACGCCCAATTCCTTGCGCCTTCAGATTCAGCTCGCCCGAGGCCATGCCGCCGACGAGATTCTTCAGCGCAGTGTCCGCAGCCAGGGATTCCAGATTCACGCGCTCGAACCCCAAGATGGCCACGTAGCGCGGCCGCGGTACGAACAGGGCCTCCAGATTTCCCCGGACGCTGCCGCTGCCAGCGACCTCCGCTTCCCCCTTTTCAGCCGAAAGGCGCGCCGCGCCGAGAGACATCGTCGCGCGAAGCTTTTTCAGCTTGATACCCGCCAGCGAGAATTCGTCAACCGCGAGCTGGCCTTCTGCACGAATATCGCGCAGCAGCGCGCTTGCGGCCGCGCTCGACTCGACGCTGGCCACCGGCGTGCTGCCGAGCAATCCCGGCAGGAGCCTCTCCAGCCAGTTCGGTCGCGCTCGCGGTCCCATCCATCGATCAAGATCGCTGGCATTGAGATGATCCGCGTGCAACGCAAACGCCCACGCTGGTCCTTCCGTACCGCCTGCAGGACTCTCGCGCGAAAGCGTGCCCGACCACTTCGCGCCGAGCGCTTCCAGCGAATCGGCGCGAATCTTCTTCTGCGTGTCATTCCATTCCATTCGCGTCTTACCCAGCGCCACGGGGAAATTCAGCCCGGCCACCTGGAAACGCGCGCCATCGAACTCGATACTGCCCCGCAGTTTCGCGGTCCCTGCCGACCATTGCGTCTGCCACTGAAGGTCGAGGGCCGCGTTCCCCGCGAGCTCCCATCGGCGGTTGACCGGCCGCCCGAAGGCTGCGGCTAACGCCATCCAATCCTCGACGCGGGCCGTCCTGCCCTTGGCGCTGATGGTCCCGAGCTGCGGCAAGAAATCGTAGACCGCGCCGAAGGCCAGGGAATCAGCGGCGTTGGTTCGCGCCGGGGCGGGGGCGGCCGCTGTTCCGCGCCGACCCGCCGCGGGTCTCGCCGCAGGCTGCGGCGGCTGCGCAAACATGAGCGCCACCGGTCCCATTTCCACGGAGTTCTTTTCGGCGCTTCCCTCCGCCGCGCTCATGCGCACCGGCTGAGCGATTCCCGGCACGGCCAACGTCCCGCCCGAAAAGCGCCATTCGCCGTCTTCGACGCGCGGCATCCAACCCGCAGTTGTGACAGAGCCGCTGAGAAAGCCCGCCACGCGCAGCCCCTCTGCCATCCCCGGGTGAAATGCCCTGTACCATGCCAGCAGGTCCTCCAGGCTCACTCCCGGTGATTCCCAATCGATCCTTGGGCCGGAAGCGGCCGGCGTCTCCATGACCGTTCCACGAATGTGCGATCCCGGCGCCTGGATGGCAATGCTGGTCAGGTTGAGCCGGCCATTCGCCGCGTCCCACGTCGCGTCCGCGCTGAGGTTCACCGCCGGATGATCGGGGCGCTCCGGCAGGTCCCAGCGGTGCACTCTGGAAACCCGCGCTCGCAGCGCAAACTCCCACCGCGGGGCGCCGGCCGCGGCATCCAAGACGCTCTTGGCGGCAAGGTCGAGCCCGAATTGCCCGCGCACGCCGAAGTCGCGTTTCTGCGCCAGGCGCAGCACGTCCGCAAGCGATGCTTCGGTCCAATGCAGAGCAATCTCCGCCGGCTGCAGCCGCGCTGAGGTTCCGGCGATCCGACCTTGCACCCAGATCACGCCGGCTTGCTGCAGGGTCACGCCGGCGCGCATGGGTTCGGCCCTGAGGTCGAGGCGCCAGCGGCCGCCGCTCTCCCGTTCGGCACTGCCATCCACGTTGACGAAGGCAAACGACTTTTTCTCGAGGCCAGCGGTGAAATTGATGCGCCCGGAATCGAACTCCACGCGGCGCGGCGGGCCCTGCTTGGGTGGGCTCGCTGCGACCTCCGGTCCTGCCCGCGGCGGCAGCCAACGCTCGACGTTCCACCGCCCATCGGTGTTGCGGACAAGGTTCAGGCTGGGGTGCGAGAACGAAAGCGTGCCGAACTCGAATTGCCCGCGCAGCAACTGGCCCCACCGCGGTCCCGCCGTGAGCCGGTCCGCCCGAAGGAAATATTCGTAACCGAACACGGGATCTTCGCCGATCGTGATGTAGTTTGCTTCGAGCCTGGGCCCATCGAGGAGACTGAAGCCGAATCGGCTCACCTCAACCGGCCGGCCGAACGTCGTCTCGAGGCGCCTCACCAAGTAGCGATGGATGCGTCCGGCCCGCAGGGCAAACGAAACTCCGTAGCTTGCGGCAATCGCCAGCAGCAGCAGGTAGGCTGCGTACTTCAGCCACTTGAGACTTCTCATATCGGTGAGAGCGAGTTTGGCAGACGCGAGGCTAAAACGGAAGTGGCCACGCGCTCAATGTACCAGGTGAAACATCCGGCTCCAACGAGTTCGAGTCGGCAAGTGGACCAGAGTGTCGGCCATGCCCGTCAGGCGGCTCCAGAGGCTGGTATCGGCGGAATAATCCGAGCTGTCGGCTTCGATCGACCAATAGATCAAGACCGGGCGTCCCATGATGGCATTGCGGTCAACGAATCCCCAGTAGCGGCTGTCCCAGCTGCGGTCCCGGTTGTCGCCCATCACGAAATAGTGCTCGGGGGGCACGACCAGGTCGTCGCCACGCACATGGTTTTGCAACTGGTCGGCCCACTCCGGTTGGAGGTTGTGGGGAAGCAGATGTCCCTTCGGTGGCGGGAAATTGTCCATGAAGATATCGTAGGACGCGCCCGGATCGTGCACGACGTACGGCTCCGACAACAGTTGGTCGTTCACAAATACCCGCTGGTCCACAATTTTGACCCGGTCACCCGGAAGGCCAATGACGCGCTTCACATAGTGGGGATGGTCCTGATAGGGGAATCGGAACACGATGATGTCGCCGCGGTGGATGACGCGGTAGGGCAGCAGTTTGTCGTACCAGGCGCCGCGCCCGCCGAAAATGAACTTGTTCACCAGGAGGTGGTCTCCCACGAGCAACGTGCGTTCCATTGATTGTGAGGGAATCTTGAAGGCCTGCACGACGAAGCTCGTGCCGAAGAGCGCCAGGATCACGGTCACCAGGAGCGATTCCAGGTACTCGGTCAGGGTGGTGCCTTGGCGGCGGGTCGTCTCCGCTCGATCGGTTCCCTCGCGCTGCGTTTTCCCGCCCATGGGGCTTTACTTGTCCCCCGTTTCCCCGAAGCGATCGAGCGCCTGTCGAGCGGCCGCTTGTTCGGCTTCCTTCTTGCTCAAGCCTTCGCCGACCGCAAGCGCATGCCCCTCACTCCACACCTCCACGAGGAACGTCTTCCTGTGGTCCGGCCCGGTCTCCGCAATCACCCGGTACTCAGCCGGAGGCTTTCCCTGGGCTTGGAGGTACTCCTGCAATCCGGACTTGTGGTCCGATGAGGCCAATTGCAGCATTCCGTCCTCTGCGGCCAAGTCGAAAACGTGCCGCTTCAGAAATTGCCGCGCCGGAGCAATCCCGCCATCGAGATACATCGCGCCCACGACCGCTTCGAACGCGTCGGCGAGCATCGCCACCCTGTCGCGTCCTCCGGTCTTTTCCTCGCCGCGCCCCAGGTGGAGGTATTCGCCGAGCCCCAACCGTCGCGCCGCCGCTGCGAGCGCATGCGCGTTCACCAGCCTGGCCCTGCAGCGGGAGAGATGTCCCTCCTGCCAATCAGCGTAAGCTTCCAGCAGGTACTCGCTCGCCAACAGGCCCAGAACGGCGTCGCCCAGGAACTCAAGGCGCTCGTTGTCGTCAGTGGAAACCTGCCCGGCAGCACCTGCGGTGGCCGAGCGGTGGGTCAGCGCCATTCGAAGCAACTCGGGGCGGCGAAACTTGTATGCAAGCACGGTCTCCAGCTGCTCTTCGCCCCGTTCCGCCATAGCCCTTGCTCTGCAACCTATTTCGGCGCGCTAAGCTCGGTGGTTCCCAACTTCTTCGCTTGGTCGATCATGGACGTGCAGCGGGCCTGAATGGGTCCGGGGATTCCCGCGCACTTCGTGAACGCCGCCACCGCGTCGTCGTAGTGGGATGTCTTCTCGTCCGCGAGGCCGAGCAGGTAGTAGTCCACAGGGTCGGGGTCCTTGGTGTCTTTCACCGCCGCCTGCAGCTCCGAGACAGCATCTGGAAACTTTTGCCGGCGCAGATACACCAATCCCAAGCCGCTGTGGGCCATCGCCAGCAAAAGGGTCTTCGTTTGATTGAAAGCTTCATCGGAGGCGCCCGCGGGCTTGACGGAAGTGGGAACTAGCTCGAGCGCTTTCTTCGAATACTGCTCTGCGGCATCCAAATTCTTCGCCGCATCCGGGCCGGCCTGCTGCCGCGCCAAGACTTGTCCCATCACTGCCAGCGCGTCCATGTCATTCGGATTCAGTTCAATCGCCTTTTTTCCTGCATCGATTGTCCTGTCCACCTGCCCGCTCATGAGATATTGCGTCATCAACGTCGAATAGACTGCCGGACAGTACCGGCCCTGGGGATACTTTTGCAGAAACGCCTCACCGGCTTGGATTTTTTCCGCCCCGTTCGCCGCCTTCACGAATGCCTGATAAGCAGCGTCCTCCGCCGGATTGGCCACCGGCGCAGTGGGAGGGTTCAGTTTCTCCAGTGAGAGAGGCGGCTGTTGCTGTTGCGTTCCCGGCTTCGAAGGACTCTGCTGTGGAGATTGCTGTCCCGATTGTCCTTGACCTGTTTGCCCGAGTGCGGCGCCTGCAGCGATCACGAGCACGCCGAACAACAGAGCCGCCCGCCAAATCGATTTTCTCGTCCTGGTCATATTCTCTCCTTGCCACCTCAATGTCTCCGTCAGCCCCATTTCCATTCCAAGGCCGCCCGTTCGCCGAGAGCTCCGTTGACCGGGGATGGGCGGCCGTTTGGCTCGACCCGCTTCCCGCCTCATGGCTTGGCCTGCTTCAACCGGCTCTCCGTGCTCTCGATCCCGCGTTTCGCAGCCTCCAACGCTTGGCCCGGCGCGCCTTCAACGGCAGACGCAGCTCGATACTCTGCAAGCGCCTCCGCCACATGCCCCTCATTCTCGCTTATCCGGCCCAGATACACGTGAGCCATGGCCAGCACCATCGGATCATTCGCGGCCTTGCTCTCTCCGCCGACCAACCGCCCCAGAATCTGCCGGGCGCGCGCCACGTCCCCGTCAAGCAGCGCCACCAGCGCCAGGCCGTACCTGGCGCGGGGCTGCTCCGGGTATCTGGCGATCACTTTTTGAAATGCCCGCTCGGCCTCGCGCGGATGTTTTGCGGCGATCTGCCGTTCGCCTTCGGTCAGTTCCGCAAGGGCCTCGGGATCGTCGGGGATGGTGGCCGGCGGTCGCCTCTCCACGCGGATGACTTCCGCCCCAGCGTCCGGAGCGCGATCCGCAAGCGCGAACTGAACGTTCTGAAGCCGCTTCATCTCCGCTGCGGTATCGATGGCCCGAACCATATCCGGGAAATACTCCTTCATCGACGGCTCGGACTTCTCGTACTTCGGCAGCACGGCTACAAGCGGCCTCACCAGCACGTATCCGTCAGCATCGTCCTCGTTCAGAATGGCGGCCAATTCGCTCGGCGCCAGCTGGCGCAATTGGATCTCGACCGCTCGCACCAGGCATTCGCTGAAGAATCCGGCGAAGTCATCCCGCAAGTCCACCGGCAGCCGTGGGGCCCGAGCCGCGACGTCCAGCAGCGGGTGTTTCGAAGCAATGACGTGGGAATAGCGCATGGGGATCGCATCCAACAGAAAATGCAGGAACGCGTGCCTGATCAGGTCGGCGGGGAACTCGCCCATCCCGCTGAGGACGATCGCATAATGATCGCCGTAATTGCGCACGTTTGTCTTGCGGCCCACCATCGGCTCAACAATGATCGAGAACGTCCGCGGGTCGGCCAAACTCGTCATTTCCCGCACATACGCTCTCGTCACCAGCAATATTTGCGAAACCGGATCGTGCAGCCGTGCGATTTCCTGTTGGTAGACCGGCTGCGCCTCGCGCCACAACTGTCCGATATTCTGCTCACGGTAGTAATCTTCCAGGATTTCCCGGAAACCCTCGAGCGCCAGCGCCTCCGGGGGCAGTTCTTCGTGCCGGACCGCGGGGTCGAAAAGCGGCGGCGGTCCAGTCACCAAAGCAAACCAGATGTACCGCGAGAGCGTTGCGGCTGGATCGGAAAGTTCATGCTGCTTGTAGAACGTCCGCAGCGCATCGACCGCAGGGCCGTGCTGCTGGAGAAGGGTTTCGCGGAGCCGCGCCCGCAAGGGGTGTAGCCCTGCTGCGCTCACATCCGCCTCGAAGCCCGCCGCGTGGAGCGCGCACATGGTGGCGAACATCTGCTCGCTGCCGTCCAGAGTAATGCGCTCGGGCGGGGCATTTTGCCCCGGCCTTGAAGGAGGAACACTCTGCGCCGAGGCTCCCGCCGTCAGCAATGCCGACAACAGTGCCAGCAGCGCACCTTTCAGGATTGCCGCATGGTCAGCACTTGCCCGCAAACGTCTTCCAGTGAACACGTTAAAGGTCGGATACCTCAGCGCTTCCCTAGGTTGCCCGGGACAAATCAGGGGACAGGACGGCTGGTTCCAGAGAGCCAGTAAGCGTCAGATTCTCTGCCCGCTTTTTAATTTACAGGGCCATTGCGAATCAGTCAAGGAGGCGCCCTGCGCTGGCGCGTGCCGGTTCCGGCCAACGAGGCCGCTCAAACTGGGCAGCGGCACCCCTCTTCCTCCCGAGACCCGCTGGCAACTCCAGGGGGCTACTCTGGTATCCTATTGGACGGTCCCTATCTCTGACAGGAAGTGTTCACCTTGCCCAAGACGAACTCTCTGCAATTGTTGCAAGCCACTTTGGTTCTGCTTGCTTGCACGGCGGTTCCGCTGCGCGCGCAGGCCCCGCGGTCGTTCTCGTTCCTCGCCGAACACTACGAGGTTTCGGCGTCGCTCGATGCCAGCGCTCAGAGTCTCACGGCCACTGCGAGAATTGAGCTACGGAACGCCGAGCCTTCTCGCATGGTGCAGGTTGAGCTGCATCCCAACCTGAAGGTCACCCAGGTCGCCAGCGCCGCCGGGAAGCCCGTTCCATTTGAACGCGACTCCGCGAACCCACTCCTGGTGACGGTAACACTTCCCGAGCCGGTCGTCCGCGGCGGCCTGGTCACGCTCACTTTCTCGTACTCCGGCCCTCTGGCGAACGAAGAGAACAGTCCCGTCAAGGGCGTTACACTCGCCGCCATTCATAGCAGTGGCGCCTATCTGCTTCTCCCGGCGCGCTGGTTTCCACTTACGGCCTATCCAATGAACCGCTACACAGCTGTCTTCAAAATCGAAGTTCCGCAAGATTTCGCAGTGGTCGGCACCGGCAAGGCGTCCGAACCCAGCCGGACCCCCGGGAACAAGTCCGGGGGGCGCCTTCTCTATACCTTCACCTGCGAACGGCCCGCCCCCGTCGGCACCTTCGTCGCCGGAGATCTCCAGGTCCACCCACAGCAAGTGGAAGGCGAGACCTTCCCGGTCTATGCGCCTGGGGGTGGCTCGAAGGCCATCGCCGACTATGCCACCGACGTTTCTCGCGCTTTGACAGTCTTCTCCGATTTGTTCGGCCCGCTGCCCGACCACAACTTGATTCTGGCTCAACTGCCCGACGGCACCGTTCGTGATTTCGCCGCGCCGGGACTGCTTCTGGTCAGCCAGCGCGCGTGGGACCCCCGGGCCGGCGACCGCGCGCTCTCCCGTCTGGTTGCCGCACAGTGGTGGGGGAACGAAGTCACGCCGGCCACGCCCGCCGACGTCTGGGTAAGCGATGGCTTGGCCCAATACTCGCAAGCCCTGTACGCCGAGCAAACCTCCGGCAAGGAAGGCGGCGCGAAAGCCGTGGACGAGTTCGCCGTCGGCGCTCTCATGTATGAGGATGCTGCGCCGGTTGGCCAGGCCAAGGTGCTCCAGCCGTTCACGAGCGACTACCGTTCCGTTGTGCTCAACAAAGGGGCCATGGTTTTCAGTATGCTTCGCGCTCTCCTGGGCGAATCGGCCTTCGCGTCTCTCCTCCGCGATTTCTACGCGAAATACCAGGGCAAGTCTGCCCGCATCGAGGACTTCGAACAGCTCGCCGAACAGAGAGCAGTTGCCGCGCCCGCTCCGGCCGGTCCCTCGCGCGCGCCTGCCTCGGCACCCTCGCGGCTGAAGTCTTCGGCTTCCTCTGGCCCCCCTTCTCCTCCGCTCAACCTGCGCGCCTTCTTCGCGCAGTGGCTCAATTCCACCGGCGTGCCTGAATTCAAGATGGACTACGTCGTCATACGCACTCCCAAAGGCTTCCGCGTGGTCGGCAAGATCAAGCAGGATCTCGAAGTCTTTCGCATGCCCGTCCAGATCAAAGTGGAAACGGAAGGCAATCCTGAATACAAGAGTGTTGAAGTCATCGGCAGCGAGAGCCCGTTCTCCATCGAAACGTTCGGCCGTCCCAAACCCGGCGGCATCAGGATCGATCCCAATAACTACGTCCTCAAGAGCAGCCCCCAGCTTCGGACTCGCGCCACGATCGCTCGCGGCGAAGAACTCGCCGAGCAGGGCCGTTACTACGACGCCGTCGCCCAATACCAGGGCGCCCTGGAAATCACCCGCAGCAGCGCGCTCGCCCATTTCCGCATGGGCGAGGCATTCTTCTATCAAAAGAACTACATGGCCGCGGCGAACTCTTTCCGCCAAGCTCTCGAGGATGTGCCCGAGCCCAGCGAGAAGTGGACTGAAGTGTGGGCTCACATCTATCTGGGCAAGATTTTCGACCTGACCGGTTCGCGCGAGCGCGCCGTCAACGAATACAGCAAGGCCAAGCAAACCAACGACGATACCGGCGGGGCTCAGATGGAAGCCGCTCGCCTCATCGCCAAGCCATACTCCGAAGGCGGCACGGCAGCCTCATCGTCAACTCCGGCGGCCGCCCCGGCCAGCACGTCTGCTCCCGCTCCCGCCTCCTCTTCCGATATGCCCGCGCTGAAGAAGAGGCCATGATTCTTCACGACAGACGTGCGGCCTCGGACCCATGCGCTCAGAATGACTCCAGACCGGTCAGCTTGGCGCTCCCTACATCTTTTCCTTGAATCAGCACCCGGAATGTCTCTCCCATCCCTTCGGGAAAAATCAGCGTCTTGAGCATCAACCGTGCCCGAATCTTCTCCGATTCGCCTTGCCCTTCTTCGTACAAGTCCGCGAATTCGTTCGCGCGCCCGAGCGCCATCAGGAATTGCGCTTGCGAGACCAGCCCCAAGCGCTCCAGCCCTGAGCGCTTCCCCCAGGTCTCGAGCGCGGTGAAGTTCACGTGCGCCGTCAAGTCTTGCTCGCCCGGCGCCGCGCAATATTCCTCACTGGCACGGTGCTGCCGGTAAGCGAGCAGCGTCCCGCGCATGTGCCGCTCGTCGTACAGCTCCGCCGCTTGGTGCCCGTAGTCGATGGTCAGCACAAACCCGCGCCGCAGCCGCCGGCCCATCTCCTCGACCCATTCGCATGCCTCGAGTCCGGCTTCGGCCTGCTGTGCATCGCGCAGCACAATTCCCTGCGTGGCGAAGTATTCCGAAATCGCGCAGGTCGAGAGCGGCGCGCGGACCTCCACAAGCCCGCGGTCCTCGCATCCCACGCAAATCTCGCGCAGCACTCCCGCTTCCATCACCACGCGATGCACTGCCAGCGCGTCCAGCAACTCATTGGACAGTACGCAGCCGAGGGCGATTTCCCGGGGCATTTCTGCGGCCACCTTCGCGTGTCCCGCGGCGGCGTGCGGGCCCAGAGCTGCCCTCAGTCTCGGGCGCCGCGCCTCCGACCGCTCCACGGCGACGTACTCAACTGCCCGATAAAAATCCGGCAGAGCGCGCCTCGCAAGATCCAGCACCTGTGCTGCGAGCCTCCCCGTTCCTGCCCCCGCTTCGATCAATTGAAAACCTGCCGGCCGCTCCAGGCGCTCCCACATCTCCGCGATCTGCCGCGCCAGCAGCCGGCCGAAGATCGGATGCACGTCCACACTGGTGTAGAAATCCGCAAAACGTCGCACCTCCGCCTTGGCGTAATAACCGTGGACGGGATGGTAAAGACACTCGCGCATGTACTCGGCAAACGGCATGGGGCCGGAAGCGCGGATGCGGGCGGCAAGCAGCTCCGCAAGCGGCGTCGGGGCGCGCGACTGCATTACGTCCGTCTCAATTCTTGTGTTGGGGATTCGGATGGGACGATTCGAAGAGGACTTGCCACATGGTGCGAACTTCTGCAGCGCCCGCCCCGTGCGCTTATGGCTTCCGCGCTGGTCTCACTCCGCAGCGGCGCCCTCGCTCAAGAGCTTTTGCCGGGCCGCCTCAAATACGTCGCGCGCCGCGCCGTCAATGAGCACGAAATACACGGTTACGAGCGTGGTCGGCCCGTTGAGATGCCGCAGCACCTCGCGCAGCATGATCTCCGCGCAGTCATCCAGTGGAAACCCCGCGATGCCGGTCCCGACTGCCGGGAACGCGATCGTCTTCAACTCTCTCTGCGCGGCAATTCGCAGAGCGTGCGCCGTCGAGCTCCGAAGTGCCTCGGCCGTCGTCCTTCCGCCAAGCTGCATGCTCGCCGCGTGAATTACGTGCTTCGCTTTCAGCTTTCCGCCGGTCGTGATCGCCGCCCAACCGACCGGCACCTGACCGATCGCGCTACATTCCTTCTGAATCTCATCTCCGCCCTTTCGCCGGATCGCTCCTGCTACTCCGCCTCCCAGAATCAGGTCGTTGTTCGCCGCGTTCACAATAGCGTCGGTATCCATTTCGGTCAGGTCGCCCTGGCGAATGACGATTCTTTCGGCAAGGTTCGTCATGGCGACGATGGTACCAGAAATCTACCAACGGTTCCGCGCGGCGGGCGCCGCGCTATGCAGAGTCCGACTGCTAACGGAATTCCTGAGTCTCCGTCAAATCGGATTTGCCTCGTTATGCAGACACACGTCATTCCTGCGGCGAGGAAGGACGTCTTCGTTGCTTTCCTGGTTAACGACTGGGAGTTTGGCGTCCGGCCGGCGACTCACGTACGACCACCACATTCATCCCCATGCGCTGCCCCACTTCGCGGCAGGCCGCGACGGTTTCCTCGGAGGTTTCGCGCCCGCGTACAATCTCGAGCCGTTTCGCTTCGGCCAGCGGCGCGGAGAAGCGCATGCCAACACAGCGGTCCTCGCAAACTGTCACCGACGCCATCTCCGTGACCGAGAGCGACTCCGCAGTGCTCGCGAAGATCGCTCCGGGTCTCGCGAACTTGCCGAGCAGCGTGAAGATCTCAATCTTCAGCTCCATTTCTTCCGGAAGCGCTTCGATCACCAAGTGGGCCTCGCGGCAAGCATCCTCCACCGTCCGCATCGTCGAGACTCGCCCGAGCGCCGCATCGCGCGCTCGCGGCGTCATTTCCCCCCGGGCGACGGCTTTCTCGAGCGAGTCGCGAATCCACGCCAGTCCCCGATCGAGCGTCGCCGCCGACATGTCTTCGAGGATTGTCCGGTATCCGCCCAATGCTGCGGCACACGCGATTCCCTTCCCCAACGACCTAGCGCCGAGCACAGCGATGGTTTGCACGCTCACTTGCTACGTTCGTTTCCTGGCGATGGGCGGCTCACGGCGAATTGCTACGATCGGACTTCTCCCGGCCGTGGGTGAATAGGCCAAAGCCGAGGCGCACCTGGATCGTGTTGATGCCGGGATTCAGGGTGGTCAGGCCGGCATCGGAAATATGCATGTAGCGGATTTCCACGCTCCACTTGAACCGGCTGCGAAGAAACTGGATCCCTCCGGCCGCACTGGGAGTGAAATTCACTCTGGAAATTCCGGCTGGCACCTGGCGGTTCGTGAACAGTACGCCGCCGCTCAACTCGGCATAGGGCGCGACGCGGCCGCGCGTGTCGAAGTTCCATTTCAAGGCGAAGGGATCGAAGCTGACTCCGTAGGCCACGCCGCCAGGTTGGAAGATCACAAACACGGGCACCGCGTCCAGCGCATACTCGAAGCGGCCGCGCAAGATGCCGGGGCCATGCGGCCCGGTCAGAACCCAGCCGTAGCGCGCGCCGGCATTCCATACGCCGGTGCCTGACACACCGCCGGTGGTGCCGGGGCCGCCGCCAGCGAACAGTTCAAGCTCGTGGGCACCTTTATCCGGACCCGCTTGCGACCAAGCGGCTGGAGCGCACGACAAAAGCGCCAACAGCACAGTCGGGAACAGACACAGGTCTCCAGTACTCTGGGGCACGCTGCATTGTACCTTGCTTTTTTCAAGCCATTCCACTGCCGCTGCCATCGATTGCTGTTTTTTGCGGGAGGAGATGACTCCAGGCGCGATCGAGGAATTGGGGACGACGCTAGATCTAGGCGCCCAGCTTCTTCAGCAGCGCGCCGAGCTTCCGAAAATGCACCAGCTTCTGCCTCCGGCCTGTCGCGTTCGCGCCGCTCGCTGAGGGGAGCACGAAAATCCTCGCGCCGTACAGCGATTCCTTCTGCAGGCCCAGAGCGCACTTCCGCTGGGAATATCTCTCGTAGGTCAGCTTGCCGTGGAACGCCACGACGTGCGGCGCGAGTTCTTCCAGCTTTTGCGACAGCATGACGCGCCCTTCCGCGAAGTCCTCCCGCGTCAGGTCACCGACACTCTTCGTCGGGCGCTTCACGAGATCCGTAAGCCCCACGCCAAACTCGATGATCCGCCGGTCGTCCCGATAATCGATGGGCTCGGGGATCACACCGCCTTTGTGGAGCAGTTCCCAAAACGTGTTTCCCCGTCCGGCGTAGTAGTGCCCCGCCCGGACCGAATGCTCGCCGGGGTTGCACCCCACGATGATCAGCTTCATTCCCCTTCGAAGGTAATCCGGTAGTGTGCGCATTTACGCCGGGTCCATCCACACGCGCAAGTGTTCAGCGCAGCGCTCGAGCATTCGCAGTCCAAGTCCGCATCGGTACGGATTCATCAGTACCCTCCGCACGCTCCAGCGATGTCCCGATTGCGCCCGTCCGCGCTAAACCTCTTCCCCCGGCGCCTTTTTGCCCCACTATCCATAGTCCGTCATCCCGTCCCTGTCAATCCTTACGCTTCCCACATTTCCATTGTTCGCTGCGCTCACTTCTTCAGTGCAGTCTCATGCAGAAGGCCGACCGGTCCTCAGCGCGTGCCACCGAGCGGTCCGTTCAAGTCCCCGGCCCGGCCGGCTCCGGCTGCATCTCCACGCCAGCCGCACGCCGGCCGCGGGACAGCCGAGCCTGGAAGGAGTCCATATAAATGTAAAGCACCGGCGTAAGGTAGAGAGTCACCACCTGGGAGAACAGCAGTCCACCAACAACGGTCAGGCCAAGCGGCCGGCGCACGTCGGCGCCTGCTCCAATCCCGATGGCGATTGGCAGTGTACCCATCAATGCGGCCATGGTCGTCATCATGATCGGGCGGAAGCGGATCAGCGCGCCGGCGAAGACGGCCTCGGCCGCCGGCTTGCCCTGGACGCGCTGCTGCACCAGCGCGAAGTCGATCATCATGATCGCGTTTTTCTTTACGATGCCGATGAGCATGATGATGCCCACAAAACCATAGATATTCAGCTCCAGCTGGAAGAGCTGCAGGGTGAGCAGCGCGCCAAAGACAGCCGAAGGCAGCCCGGAAAGAATCGTCAGCGGATGGATGAAGCTCTCGTACAGGATTCCGAGAACGATGTAAATCACGAGAATTGCCAGCAGGAGCAGCAGGCCCATACCGGCGAGCGACGATTGGAACGCTTGCGCCGCACCCTGAAAACTCGTGCTCACCGACTGGGGCAGCGACTCGTGCGCCAGCCGACCAACTTCGTTCACGGCATCGCCGAGAGAGAAGCCGGGCTTCAAGTTGAAAGAGACCGTCACGGCAGGAAGCTGGCCGATGTGATTTACGGTCAACGGTCCGACACCGTTCTCGAGCCGCGCCACGGTATTGAGCGGAACGAGCTGCCCCCCGCTGGAGCGCACATAAAGCATCGCTATGGCGGAAGGATCGAGCTGATACTGCGGCTCGAGTTCCATGATCACCCAGTACTCATTGGTGGGCGTATAGATCGTGGAGATCTGCCGGGAGCCGTAAGCGGTGTACAAGGCATCTTCAATCTGTTCGGCGCTCACGCCGAGTGCCGCCGCCTTGTCCCGATCGATGGCCACATTGACCTGGGGGCTGCTAATCAGCATGTCCGTGGTCACGTCGTTCAAGCCGGGCACCTCGCGGACACGCTCTTGGAAATCGCGGGCTACCTGGTATAGCTCCTTCGTGTCCGGACTCTGCAACGCGAACTGATACTGGCTTTTCGTAAGTTGCCCTCCGATCCGAATCGGAGGAGGATTCTGCATGTACACATTCAGGCCGGTGATGGTCCGCAGGCGCGCCCGGAACGAATCAATGATCTCGTCCACTTTCATCCGATGGGAGAATGCCGGCGCGGTCTTGTGCAAGAGCCAGCCTAAGCCGGGCACTCCGTTGCACTTGGCTTCGAGCCAGAGGTACCAGCCGCTCGTGACCACCTGTCGCTCACTTGCCGGTTTCATGCGGATGAAGGCACGGCCGGTGTTCAGGGTCGCGCTGGAACCGCTCGCACCGATGCTGGACATGAAGTTCATAACGTTCGGATCGGCCGCAAGGATCCGGTTCAGTTCCCTCTGGTGCTCTCTCATCGCCTCAAACGAAACGTCCTGCGCGGCCTCGGTGAAGGCGAAGATCTGGCCGGTGTCCTCGCTCGGGAGGAAGCCGTAGTGCATCGCGGTGAACTGCCACAGCGTGGCCCCAACAATCACAAGCGAAAACAGCACCACCGCCCGGCGATGTCGCAGCGCCCATTGGAGGGAAACCTCGTATCCCCGCAGCATCCGCGCGAACAGGTGCTCCAGACCCATGTACACGCGCCCGTGCCGGATCTCATGTTTCGGCGGCTTCAGGAATCGGCTGCACAGCATCGGCGTCAGGGTCAGCGAGACAAAGCCCGATACCAGGATCGCCGCCATGATGACGACCGCGAATTCGTGCAACAAGCGCCCCAACAACCCGCCCATCAACAGCACCGGCAAGAACACCGCTGTCAGCGACAGGGTCATGGAGAGGATCGTGAAGCCGACCTCGCGCGAGCCGGTGAACGCCGCCTCCACAACTCCTTGCCCCAGCTCCATGTGGCGCACGATGTTTTCGAGCATGACGATGGCGTCGTCCACGACGAAGCCAACCGAGAGCGTCAGCGCCATCAGCGAAAGGTTGTCGACCGTGTAGCCCAACTCGTACATCACCGCGAACGTGCCGATGATGGACATCGGCAGGGCAAACGAGGGAATGATCGTGGCCGATAGATTCCGCAGAAAAAGAAAGATCACGAGGACGACGAGACAGATCGCCAGCACCAGGCTAAACTTCACGTCATTGACCGACGCCCGAATGGACTGCGACCGGTCGTAGAGAATGTCCAGATTGACCGACGACGGCATCCGCTCGCGGAACGAGGGCAACAGCTTGCGGATGGAATTCACGACTTCAACCGTGTTCGTTCCCGGCTGGCGCTGAATGGCCAGCACGATGGCGCGCGTGCCGCTATACCAGCTCGCAACCTTGTCGTTCTGCACGCTGTCGATGGCCCGGCCGATTTGGCTCAGGCGCACCGGCGAGCCGTTGCGGTAAGCGACAATCTGCGGCTCGTACGCCGGCGCGCGCAGCAACTGCCCGTTGGCCTGCACGGTGAAGGCCTGGTGCCTGCCGTAGAGTGTTCCCGTCGGCAGGTTCACATTGGCGTTCTGGACCGCAGCAGAAACCTCGTCAATCCCGATCTGGCGATAGGCCAGGCTTTGCGGGTCGAGCTGGATGCGCACGGCGTACTTCTGCGAACCGTAGACGCCCACCTGCGCCACGCCATCCACCATCGAGATGCGCTGGGCCATCAGCGTCTCGGCGTATTCGTCCACGTCGGAGAGCCGCAGCGTCGGCGAGCTGAGCGCCAGATATAGGATCGGCTGGTCAGCCGGGTTCACCTTATTGAACGTCGGCGGGGTCGGCATGTTCGGCGGGAGTTGCGACGCCGCGCGCGCGATCGCCGCTTCCACGTCCTGCCCGGCCGCGTCAATGTTGCGGCTCAGGACAAACTGCAGGGTGATATTGCTCACGCCGAGCGCGCTCGTCGAACTCATCGAGTCAAGCCCTGCAATCGTGGAAAACTGCTTTTCGAGCGGGGTGGCCACAGACGCGGCCATCGTGTCGGGGTTCGCTCCGGGCAAGCTGGCATTCACCAGGATCGTCGGGAAATCCACATTCGGCAAGTCGCTGACCGGCAGCAAGTGGTACCCCGCCGCGCCAAACAGGAGAATCGCGAACATGACCAGAGTGGTCATGATCGGACGGCGAATAAAAATGGCCGCGAGGTTCATGGCGAAGTCTTAAGAGCCGCTCCTGACGGCCACTTTTGCGCCCGGTACCAGCCGCAGTTGGCCGTCGGTGACCACCCGTTCGCCCGAGGCGAGACCCTTGTCGATCACGCTTTCACCGTCGAGCGAGCGTGCCACCACCACCGCCCGCGACTCGACCGTGCCGTCCTTCCGGACGACAAAGACATACGCGCCATCCTGCCCGCTCTGCACCGCCTGCGCGGGGATCACGATCGCATTCGGCTGTTCGGCCAGGCGCAGCATCACATCCACGAATTGTCCCGGCCAGAGCCGCCGCGCCTGGTTGGAGAATGTGGCTTTCAGGTGGATTGTGCCGGTCGTGGTGTCCACTTGGTTGTTGATGAAGTTCAGCACGCCGCGTTCCGGCTGGGTGGGGTTGTCCTGGGTTCTCACTTCGACGGTGAGTGGACGCCCGCGCATGGCCGCGCGCACATCCGCCAGACTCGCCTCCGCGATGGTGAACTCCACGTAAATCGGCTGGATCTGATTGATGGTGACCAGAATCGGCACGTCGTTGGCTTTCACCAGGTTTCCGGGATAGACCATCAGGTTGCTCGTTTGGCCGTCGATCGGTGAATAGATGGAGCAGTACTCGAGGTTGAGTTTGGCCATCTCCACCGCCGCGTCGTCGGCCTTCACCGCAGCGTCGAGCGCGTCAGCAGCGGTCCGGTACTGGTCGAATTGCTCCTTCGGGGATACGCCTCCCTGCCAGAGCTTCTCGTAGCGCTGCGCTTCAACCCGCGCGTTGGCCGCCTGCGCGCGATCGTGAGCCAGCGTGGCCTCGGCCTGGTGAAGCGCGGCATCGAAGGGCCGGCGGTCCAGAAGAAAGAGCAAGTCACCCTTCCGAACGAACTGGCCCTCACGGAACCGCACTTCCATCAGCTCGGCGGACACTTGCGCCTTAACGGAAACGGTCGAATACGCGTCCACGTTGCCGATCGTGCGCAAGAGCACCGGCGCGGCCTTTTGCACGACCGTGGCAACGGTGACCGGCACCGCCGGAGAAGGGGGTGGTCCCGCTTGTGGTTTGCCGCACCCTATACTGGCGAGGGCGCTCAGAGTGAATGTGACGACTGCCTTTGCCCGGTACCTTCTGGGTCTCATTCGTTCATTCGGTGGCTGCAAGACTGGCTATCGTGATGCCGTCCCGTCCCTGCCTCCATTCCCTTCAGCCGGACTCACGCCGGCGCCCGGCTCCCCCTAGCCGGAAATGGAAACGCATTGCTTACCCTCCAGTAGTCTCCAGAACCGCAATATGATACACGAAGATTCCAGGGATTCCCTGCGTCTGCTGTCGCCTGTGTCATAGACGCCTCTGGAGCTTCTCTGGTTGGGTTGTGCTGCGGAGGGAAATTGGGGCAGCCCCCCCCGATGCCCGCGAATCCAATGCGGGCAGGGCGTCCCGCCCTGGTCGCTACCAAGACAAGATGACAGTTTTCTCAGAGATGCAGCCGAAAGTGCAGCACTCTCCCGCCCGCCGGGTCGAGCACCAGTAACTCCCCGTCCGGTGTCACCGCCACATCCTGCGGCGACTCCGCGCTCCCGGCCAACCTCCCGTCCAGATCGCTGCGCAGCCGGTGCTCTCCGCCGACCGACCAGATGTGCACGGCGTGCCCCTCCGGGTCCGCGGCAAACACCCACCGATCCGTCACCGAAATCCCCGCAAGGCTGGCCGGCGCCATTCTGTCCGGCAAACGCAGGTTCCTCTGAAATCTGCCGGCGCGCGTAAACACGTGAATCACAGCCGCTGTCGCGTCAGCCACGTACACGAGTCCGTCGGGACCAATCGCCAAGTCAACCGCTTGGCCGATTGTGCCCGCCGCCTGCTGCCCTTTGCTCTGCTGTCCCCAGGTGCCCAGCAATCGGCCCCGCACGCTGTACGTTCGCACTCCCATTGGCCCGCCGTCCGCCACAAAGATCTTCCCATCTTCAGCCACTGCTACGGCGAGTGTGGCTCCCTTCTTCGCGGGGCAACAATGAATCGCTTTGAATCGCTTCCCCTCCGGCAGATAGACAAACACAGTGCCACTCTCGCCGTCGGCTGCGTAGATCGCTCCGCTCGCGTCCACCGCCACCGCGCCCGGCCTCGTGTCCCGCCGGTCGTCCTGAAACGACAGCCGCGGCTCGCCCTGCGCACCGAACTTGTGGATGTACCCGCTGCCCGAATCTGCGATGTACACGCTGCCTGTTGCGTCCACAGCCAATCGCGCCGGCGACCGGAGCTGACCAGGTCCGTCCCCCTTCGTGCCCCACTCGCCCACATACTCCAGCGGCGGAGGCGCACTTTGCGCCTCCACATTCGCTGAGGTTCTGGGATTCGGCGAGCACGCAGCGCACAAGAACACTACCGTGCCGATCAGGAGAGTGGAGATGGGTGCCTGGATGTGCATTCCGTCATCCCCATCGAGGGCCGATGTGATTCATCCGACCCGGTCGAGGGATTGCATTTTCGCGGGATGGAAGGCCGGGCTGTGCAGAGATCGGCGGCTTCTACTTCACAGGGAGTCTGGCTGCCGTCCGGCTCTTACCCTCGCCTTCCTCCCGCACGCGCCGGACAATCGTCTGCCGCATTCGGTACACGCGCTCAGTGCCCAAGGCCCCCATTTCGCCGAATCGAAACTCAGGATCGCCCGCGGGCGATTTCCCTACCCGGACAGGCAGCTTCCCACATAGGTTGTTCTCGATGAACGCGGTTTCGTAGCGGCTGAGCTTCCTGCTCCAGGTGTACACGCGCAGCGTCGTGAAGTCGCACGGCTGCCCTTCGGGTCCACGCATTCCCGCGACCAGATACTGCGGCTTCTCTCCTGAAGCGTCCAGCACGCGATTCAGCTCAAACCATGCGAGCACACGCATTCCCGTCGACAGGGCTCCCTCGCGGACCGCGCCCGGCAGATCCAACTCCACAAACCGCGCCACTACCCAACCCGCGATCGGCACGCTCTGATCGCCCGCGTCCGTCGCAGGAGCCTCGGGCGCATTCTGCACGTCTGCTGCGAGATCCCGGTTCGCCACGCCGCGCACAAGGAACCAGTCCTCTTTCTTCACTTCGTCCGGCACGTTCCCGGACTCTTTCTCGTCCACGTTCTGCGTCCAGTCCGCCACCGCCCGCGAGAGCAGCTCCATGTCCGCCCCGCGATTGAACTGGTATAGCCGCGGCGCTGTTCGCCCCGGCTCGATGCGAACGTTGGTCAGCACCTTCGTCCGCCCGCGCGCCTGTACCGGCATCCCCCGCGATTGCGCCAACAACTTTGCGCTCTGCTGCCACAGGCCCGGCTCCATGAGCAATCGTTCGTCCACCCAGCCGGTCGTTCCTGAGACGGCCCGCACCCGCACGTGCTCGCCACGCCGGCTCAAGATGTCCAGTTTGTCTCCGAAGTGCGCCGTCCCGACCGCCTGGCGCACCTGCGCGCGGCTGTTCCATAGCGTCACCGCACGCTCGTTCACGTAGGCTTGTCCGATCACCTCGTGCTTCGGCCGGACCAGCCATGCCACCAGGGCCACCAGGACCAGCAGCGGCGCCGCGACCAGGAGTCGTCTTTTCACGGCCTGTCTCCGAACGTGATACCGGTGGCACGCGCCACGCGTATGTAGTCCCCATCTGGATCCACACGTTTGTTCGCGCCCACCGCTTCCTCGAGCGGCACCGACCCAATTCGTCCCGCCTTCAAACAAACCATCCGGCCGAAGGCCCGCCGCTCGATCAACTCCGTGGCATGCACGCCGAACCGCGTGGCGAGAATCCGGTCAAAAGGAGTCGGCGAGCCGCCGCGCTGCACGTGCCCGAGCACGGTTACGCGAACCTCCTTCTGTAGCATTTCACCGAGAGCGCAAGCAATCGCGTTCGCGATGCTTCCCGGCCCCGCCGGGGGAATCGGCCGACCTTGCGGATCTTTCTCCGGCAGCTTTACGCCCTCGGCCACAATGACAAGGCTGAATGCTTTTCCCCTTGCTTCGCGCGCGCGAACCGCGTCGCAAACGGCCTCAAACCGGAAGGGAATCTCGGGAATCAAGATCACGTCCGCGCCGCCGGCGATCCCCGCGTGTAAAGCGATCCAGCCCGCCTCCCGCCCCATCACCTCGAGCAACATCACGCGGTGATGGCTTTCCGCGGTCGTGTGCAGCCGGTCCAAAGCCTCGGTCGCCACTTGCAGCGCACTGTCGAAGCCGAAGGTCGTCTCGGTCGCGGACAGATCGTTGTCGATCGTCTTCGGCACTCCGACGATGTTCAACCCGCGCGCGGCGAGATCGCGGGCGATACTGAGCGTGCCGTCGCCGCCGATGACGACGAGCGCATCCAAACCGAGTCGGCGCGCGTTCTCGAGACACAATCCGGAGTAATCCCGGACTACTTCCTTGCCATTTTCAATTTGGCGGTAGGAAAACGGATTGCCGCGGTTGGTCGTGCCGAGAATCGTGCCGCCGCGCGGGAGGATTCCGCTTACCGAATCCCAGGGCAGCGGGACGCATCCCTCCGGCCAGATCAGGCCGTCGAAGCCGTTGCGGACGCCCAGGACATTCCAGCCGTGCTGGCCGATAGCCGATTTCACCACGCCGCGGATAGCCGCGTTCAGCCCGGGTGCATCGCCGCCGCCGTTCGCCACGCCGATTGTTCGGATCGCTGTCACGGGATTGTCTGAGTGCCGCTGGCCTGCCGTACCCGAGATTGTACACGAAATGCCGGGCTGGACCCGCCCCTTGACCGTCTTTCTGTTACAATGCCCCCACTTTGTCTGACCGGTTGCTCCCGGCCGGCGCTCGTACCGAGGAGGGCGCGTGCATCATCTCGATAAACTCAGGCCGCTCACGCTCCTATTTTTCCGAGTTGCCCTGGGCATATTCTTCATCTCCCACGGCTGGCCCCGGCTATCGGGCCACGCCGGCGAAGTCTCCCAGTTTTTTGCGGATCATGCCCTGATCGGCTCGCTCGGCTACCTGTTCGGCGTGCTCGAGGTATTTGGCGGAGCGTTGCTGATTGTGGGGCTCTTCACCCGCGCCATAGCCCTTCTGCTGGCCATTCGCATGGGCTACGTGGTCTGGATGATCGTCTCGCTCAAGGGCTACCTGGCCGTGCGCGAGTACGAATCCACGCTGATTCTGTGCACGGCTTGCTTGCTGCTGGCAAGCATCGGCGCCGGCCTCCTCTCCGTGGACCGTCCGCTGTTCGGAAACAAGTCCGGCGGCTCACGCAGCCCCAAGAAGTAGGCGGCGTAAGGACCCACCTCAAGGAGCAAGAAAGTCGAAGTGTTGCGGACCCCCTCCGGAGGAGAGCCCTTCGGTTCTCTACGCCGACGGCTGAATCGCGCTCAGCAACAAAGGCATGCCGAGCTTGTCGGAATACTTAGGCCGGTACCGCTCGACATTGTAGAGTCGCGCGATGTCTATTCTGCGCGCCCCCAGCTTCGGATCGGGCAAGGGAGCATGCGTGTACTTGCCTTCCTGCACCGCGATCAGCCGGCCGTGGATGCCGCTGCGAATCAGATCCATGGCCACATTTGCAAAAGTGATGGCTACCATCTGATCGAGCGCGTCGGCTTCGCCGCTCCGCAGGTCGTACGTGAGATCGCTGACCATGGTCTCTTCCCCGGCGCGCCGCTTGATCTCGTCGCCGAGGGCTTGCCCGATGTCCACCTTTTTCCGGTGACCGAAGGCGTCCGCATCCCCGTATTCCTCGACCGTTCTTCCCTTCCACACCGCGCCTTCCGAGGCGATCACCAGCGCGTACCGGCTGGGATTATTCTTCTTGTCTTCCAGCAGGAGCTTGATGAGCGCGTCGATATCGAACTCCACTTCCGGAATCACGCAGCGGACCGAAGTGACGTAGGCCGTGTAGAGTGCCGTGAACCCGGCATCGCGCCCGAAAATCCGGAATACGCCGATGCGCTCGTGCGAGCCGATCGTCGTCCGCTGGCGCGTAATCAGTTCTTTGGCCCGGGTGATCGCAGTGGAAAAGCCGATGCAGTACTCGGTGCCCTGAACGTCGTTATCCATCGTCTTGGGGATCCCGATCATGGGCACGCCGGCGTCCTCAAGGACCTGCGCGTAACTGAGCGTATCGTCGCCACCGATGGCGATCAGGCAGTCGAGGCCCAGCGCAGCGATATTCTCGAGGACGATCGGCGTCAGGTTGTACTGGTCCCCGCTCGTTTGAAGCGGCTTGACACGCTCCTCCGAGAGGTGCTCCGGCAGCCGCGACTTCTTCATCTTCCTCGGGTTCGTCCGCGAGGTATGCAAGACCGTGCCGCCGGTGCGGTCGATGCCGTACGTATTGGTGCGGTCGAGCGGACGAATATACTCGGCGTCTGGTTCCGCGCCCGCCCGCATGTGGGTGAGCCCTTCCCACCCGCGCCGGATGCCGATCACCTGCGCGCCCATCTCCGTGGCGTTGAAGACAACGCTCTTGATCACCGGATTGAGGCCCGGGACATCGCCCCCGCCGGTAAGAATGCCGATACGCTTCACTTGCTTCATGAACAGTCCTCCGTGGTTTTCTCTCACGCGGTGCCGCGGCAAATCACACAGGTGCCGCAGGGGCGGTTCCGCGGAATTCCTCGCTGCATCGTGGGCCCCTGGGTGTCAGGCGGCCTCTTCCAGAAAACTGTGGATTATAATTCGGAGAGAACCACGGAAACAAGGCCCGCCCTGGAGAGCACCGCGGCGCGGCATCCCCTGCTGGGCCCGAGAAAGCTCTGGCGAAACCTGACTAGAAAAGCGCCTGGGCAGGTCGAAGGCGCCTCCCATCCTTCCTTCTGGACCTTCAGCGAGTTGCCGGTGTCGCCGCCTGCGCCGGCATACCCACCGGTGCCTGCGGCACGACGATCCACATGATGATGTACGCCAGCAAGCCTGTGCCGCCGCACAGCACGAGCAGCAACCACACGACACGGATCAACGTCGCGTCCAGGTCAAAGTATTCCGCCAGCCCGCCGCAAACCCCCGCAATCCTGCGGTCGGTGACAGAGCGCGTCAGCCTCTTCACAGGTGGAGCGCTCCCCGGCGCTGGGGCAGGGGCTGCCGCCGACGCAGGCATTTGCTTCGCCCCGCAGAAATAGCAATAGTTTGACGACGCGGCTATCTCCCTCTGACAGTTCGAGCAAATCATCGCTTCATCTCCCCCGGACCCGGTGCATCCCGTCCTTACTTAGCATACGTTTGCCGGCCCTGAATTGTTCCCTGCCCCCGCCTCGAGCCAGTCCGAGAACTGCTTCGAACATGGCTCCTGGCAGGGGGACCGCGCCCCTCTATTACCACAATATGAGATTTGATGGAAGTTGGGCGCGCTCGCGGTTCGGAAGGGGCGTTCGCCTTTGCTCCTGCCGCTGCATCGGCCCTACCCCAGCGGCAACGCGCGGCGAAAGAACGGCGCGGGGCCGGATAAGCGCTCAGAAGTTGAAGACCAATCCGGTCACGGCCTGAAAATTGTTTTGGTTACCGCCGTAGACGCGCGAGCGGGTCCAGTCACCCTCCAAGCGAATAGCCATACGCGGACGCCACCGCAAGTCCACGCCACCGCCCGCCTCAAGCCCGAACCCGGATCGCGAAACGCCGGCTACCTGCGGCTGAACGTATACACCCCCTGCTACCGCGTGCACCCACGGCTCCAACCGCCACATATTCCGCGCAGCAATTCGCGGGCCCCCGCCGTAAAACAAGTACTTCGCCCTACCTCCAGGAATCACCCCACCGAATGCCGCCGTCACCTCGCCCTCGACTCCCAACCAGTCACTGAAGTACTTCGCCAACATCGTGTTCACGCCGTTCAGGTTGGTCGTCAGCGGAGCGGAACGGAACCGCACGTAGGTGTAGCCCATGCTCAACTGCCAGCTCTTTTCTTCGCGTAAGCCAAACCGCCACATCGGGCTGGGCTCCGGCGCTGCAGGCGCCGCGCTCATCGCCGGCGTATCAGGCGACGCTGCCGACGTGAGGGTGAGCGCCCCCGTGCCGCCGGACTCCTGTGCCACGGCTCCAGCCGCCAAGCCCAGCATCGCACACACAAGCACCAGTGGCTTTCTCATGGTTTTCCCCTTTTGTGGCGCAGACCCCACGCCCTTCCATCTTTCAACCGTGCCGCCCAATCCCCGAGACCATGCAGACCCGCGCCCAACCCGGGCCGCTGCGGGCAATGCCGCCGCTCCGGGGACTCACGTGCTCGCCCCGCAACACTTCTTGTACTTTTTCCCAGACCCACAGGGGCAGGGATCGTTGCGGCCGATCTTGGCGCCGGCACGCACGGGCTTGGGCGCCTCGGCCTGTGCCGGGCCGGTCTGGAACTGCAGATTGCGTTGCTGCCGCTGCTGGCGCCGCTCCAGTTCGCGCGCTGCGGCAATCCGCGGCATCTCAGCCGCCGCGTGCTCTGCCCCAGGATCGAGCCGCGCTCGAGCGGGAACCGCAGCCATCTCCGGCCGTTCCGCGGGGCTTTGCTCGCCTTCGGCCAGCCGGATGTGAAAGAGGTAGCGAATCGTTTCATCGTCAATCCGCGTCATCATGTCTTCGAACAACGTGAACGCTTCCTTCTTGAACTCGACCAAAGGGTCTTTCTGGCCGTAACCGCGGAGGCCGATGCCTTCCTTTAGATGATCGAGCGAGAGGAGATGGTCTTTCCACTGGGTATCCACGACGTCGAGAATGATGCGCCGCTCGAGCCAGCGCATCAGTTCAACGCCGAACAACTTCTCCTTCTCGTCATACCGCTTGAGCACCGCCTCGGCCACCGCGTCAGATAGCTGGTCGTGGTTCAGGTGGGAGGTGTCGATCCCGGCAGCCTTCGTGTCCACCCCGAACTGCCGGTTCACTTCGGCGGCCAACTGCGTGGTATTCCACTGATCGGGGTGCTGCTCTCTGGGGCAGTAGGTCTGCACCGACTCGCGCGCGACGTCTTCCGAGATGCCCTGGATGTAGTCCCTCTGGTCCTTTCCTTCGAGCGCGGACCGGCGAATGCCGTAGATGGTCTCGCGCTGCTTGTTCATCACGTCGTCGTATTCCAGCAAATGCTTGCGGGCGTCGAAATTCTGGGCCTCGACCGACTTCTGCGCGTTTTCGATGCGCTTGGAGATCATCTTGGATTCGATCGGCACGCCCTCGGTCATGCCCAGGCGGAACATGAGCGCCTTCACGCGTTCTCCGCCGAAAATGCGCATCAGGTCATCTTCGAGCGAAAGGAAGAACCGCGACGAACCCGGGTCGCCCTGGCGGCCGGCGCGCCCCCGCAACTGGTTGTCAATGCGCCGCGCCTCGTGGCGTTCGGTGCCGAGGATGTGCAGCCCGCCGAGCGCGACCACTTCGTCGTGCTCCGTGCGGCACTGCTCCACAAACTGGTCGT
Organism: Candidatus Acidiferrales bacterium; assembly: GCA_049514555.1. Classification (GTDB taxonomy): domain Bacteria; phylum Acidobacteriota; class Terriglobia; order Acidiferrales; family UBA7541; genus JBEKUY01. Next base: position 35,471 of record JBEKUY010000003.1, on the reverse strand, counting down.
AGACCGGCTTCCATTGTTCGAGCGGCACCTGGAAGATGCGGCCCTCGTGCTGGAAAAGCACCATCTGGGTTGCCGGCTGGTGCGCCGCCGCTTCGCCTTGGCCCGTTCCGTTCGCCGGGATCACCGCGGGCGCCGAAGCATAGGGGATGGCCAGCTTGTTCTTCAGAAAATACTCGCGGGTCATGCTCTCGGGATTCCCGCCCAGCAGGATGTCGGTGCCTCGGCCGGCCATGTTGGTGGAAACCGTGACGGCGCCCTTCCGTCCGGCTTGCGCGACGACCTTCGCTTCGCGCTCGTGCTGCTTGGCGTTCAGCACCTGATGTGGAATCCCCGCCTTCTTCAGCAGTTCGGCGATGCGCTCCGATTTCTCGATCGAAATCGAGCCGACCAGCACGGGCTGCCCGCTCTCGTGGAGCTGGCGGATGCCGCCGTCGTGGTGCCCATCTTCTTGCAGCACCCCATTCACTACAGCGTCGAACTTCTCCCTCTCCGTGCGATAAACGACATCGGGGAACTCGTGCCGGATGAGCACGCGGTTCGTCGGGATCACCACGACATCGAGGTTATAGATCTTCTGGAATTCGGCCGCTTCGGTATCCGCCGTGCCGGTCATGCCCGAGAGCTTCTTATACATGCGGAAGTAATTCTGGAACGTGATGGTGGCCAGGGTCTGGTTTTCTTTCTCAATCTTCACGTCTTCCTTGGCTTCGATGGCCTGATGCAGGCCGTCGGACCAGCGGCGCCCGGGCATCTGCCGGCCGGTGAATTCGTCGACGATGACGACTTCGCCTTCTTTCACGACGTAATCCACGTCGCGCTTGTAGAGGGTGTGCGCGCGCAAAGCCTGGTACACATGGTGAATGGTCTCCATGTGCGCCGGGTCGTAAAGATTGCCAAGGCCCAGCAGACGCTCGCACTTGCTCACACCTTCTTCGGTGAGCGTGGCGGTGCGATGTTTCTCATCGAGCGTGTAGTCAATGTCCTGAATCAGCCGTGGAATGATCTTGTCCACCTTGTAGTACTTGTCGGTGGACTCCTCGGTGGGACCGGAAATGATCAGCGGCGTGCGCGCCTCGTCGATGAGGATCGAGTCCACCTCGTCCACGATGGAGTACTGATGGCCGCGCTGCACGCAATCGGCCAGGTCGTACTTCATATTGTCGCGGAGGTAGTCGAAACCGAATTCGTTGTTGGTGCCGTAGGTGATGTCGGCGCCGTAAGCGGCACGGCGCTGGCTATCGTCGAGGTCGTGCACGATCACGCCCACCGAGAGCCCCAGCGCGCGGTAGATGGGGCTCATCCACTCGGCGTCGCGGCGAGCCAGGTAATCGTTCACCGTGACGATGTGCACGCCACGCCCGGCGAGGGCATTGAGGACGGCCGGAAGCGTGGCGACCAGCGTTTTTCCCTCGCCGGTCTTCATCTCGGCGATGGTGCCCTTGTGCAGCACGATTCCGCCGATGAGCTGCACGTCGAAGTGACGCATGTTCAGAAAGCGCCGCCCAGCCTCCCGCACCAGAGCAAACGCCGGCACCAGGGCCGGTTCCAGCGCTTCGCCCAGCTTCTGCTTGTAGCTGGACTCAGCCGGCTCGGCATCCTCGAGCCGCGCCATCACCTGCGCCTTCAACTCGGCCACACGCAGGCGCAGGTCCTCGTCGGCGAGCGACTGCATTTCCGGCTCGAGCGCGTTGATGGCCGCCACCAGCGGCTGCAAGCGTTTAACGTCGCGCTCGTGCTTGGTGCCGATGAATCGCGCGACCACCCTGTCAATCAGTTGGGCAGCTTCCATGAATCCTTTCTTCGACCGCGGAGCACTGGAAATGCTTTTCGGATCGTTCCCGAGCCCGTGGCGCGGTTGGCTGGCCTTCCCACGCTCGGAAAGCCTGAGCGGCTCAACTCAATCCATCATTCTATCTGGTTGGATGCGGCACGGCAAAGAACGTGCAAAGCTGAGCAGGACGCAGCGATCCTAACATCCGGTCAATTCGACACCATGGTGACTGAGGAAGATTCCGGGAAATCTGCGGTGCGCGAAAGAGTCTCCGCCAGGAGCCGGCGCAGGCGGCCCCGGTCATCGAGGCCCATGTCCACGATTTCGAAGGCCATATCCTGAGCGCGATAGTCCCGCATGAGCACTGTGGCCGAGACGCCTTTCAGGCCGGAGCCGAGCTTGAGTTGCACCTGGGTGCCTGGCTGGAGATGGCGATCCAGCGTGGCCACGCCGCCCGTCAGGCTCACGGTCTTGATTTCGAATCGGCAAATCTCCTTGAGGTTCGTGGTTGCGGCCGATAGCGTCTTGGGGAGCCTCACGCGCACAGATCGGCGCTGGCGCACCCAACGGCAATTCGGTTCGGCTTCCAACGGCGTGAGAGCCAGATCCACATCATCCAACCCGCTGTGTGGCAAGAACGCGGCGAGCCACTCCGAATCGACTTTCGTGAGAGCCTGGGCCGCGGCGATCCGCAGCTCTTGCGGATTCACCCAGCGCCACATTTGCCTGCTTTCGGCGATCCGCCGCAGGAGCTTGACCGCCTCGGGGCATCGCAGACGGCCGAGCGCCTCGACGGCCTTCACGCGCAAGTGAGGTCCTCCCCCGAGCGCGACATCGCCATCGGCGATGCACATCAGCCGCCGGAGCGCTTCCCGATCGCCGGTCATCCCAATTTCGTCCACCGCGATTGCCTTGACCATCGAATCGAGGCCCTCGAGGATGGCCAGCAAGATCCGGCAGCGTCCTGCGCCTCCGGATGCGGACACCAGGCGGACAACACGGTCCTGCGACATGCGCGGGAACTCGCGAATCCTTTCGGGCAGCATCGTCTCCACGATCTCCGGACTGAGCCGGCTCAGCAGCCCGACTGTTTCCACCGCTTCCGCAGGGGGTCCGGCGCGCAAGGAATCGCTTAGGAACGTCATCGCTTCGGTCCCGATCTCCTGCGCCAGCGCCGCAACACGTTCAGAATCCTCACGCAGGGAGCAGCGGTTGAATCGCGCGGCCAATTGCTCGGCTGCCGTACGCGGAACCATGCGCAAGACGCCGGCCAGACCCTCGGCCACTTCCTTGGCTCGCAGCGCCTCCTCGAGAAACTCCGGCACCCGCTCTTCGACTCCGATTTTCGGGCGCAGGTTGCGGGCCACATTAGGCCGCTGAATCTCTACCGCGGAAACGATGTCCAGCGCCTGTTTCATCGCCGGAAAGAAACGGTGCGCCGCGGCTTCCTGACTCAGGCGGACGAAGGCCGCATTCACAACCGCCTGCAGCTCCGCGTCCCGCTCGGTGTTCACACGCGCGCCAATTTGTCCGATGGCCTCCGCCACGAGCTGCCCGTCCACCTTGGAGTAAAGCTCGGCGAGCTCAGCAAGACCGACGGCGGTCTTCCGCCGGGCATCGGGTTCCTGGTTGCCCGCGCACGCGGCGTAATTCTTGAGAATCTCAAACGCCTGGCCCATCTCGCCGTGTTCGATGAGCTCCGCGACATACTGCCTCACGTTTCGCGGCGGGATGCACCAAACTTCCGGCGAGGTCAGGACGGACCGTTTGCTCTTCTCCGGGACCGCCGCCCAAAACTGCCGGTCGAGAATGTCCGTATAGCTCTCGACCGCGAGGCCGGCTTCGGCCATCTTCTCCTCGTGGGTTCCGAGAACCTGCTTCAGGTTTGCAATCTCCTTGCTCATGCGGTCCAGGAGCTCCCGGACCGCGTTCACCTTGATCTCGCCGCGCTCATACCGCTCGAGCGCGAAGCGGATGGCCAGGTGCTCCGCGAGGCGAATCAACACGGTTTCGTCGGGCTTCTTCTTCTGCGCTTGCGCCGCGAGAGTCGCCAAAGCCTGTTGGAGAATATTCCTGGCGCTGTCGGGAAGCTTCGAGACATGTTCCTGGAAGGGCCCGGGAGCAACGCCGCCCAAGCCGACGCCGCCGCCTTGTCCCAGACTCGTCAGTGTGCGCAGGATGCCCAAGACGTCATCTTCGGTGGGTTCTGCGCGGATAGGTCCGGCAGCTGGCGCGTCCTTTGCTGAGGGGTTCCCTCCTCCCCATAGTGAAGAACCCGATCCCGAACCTGACCCGCGTCCCGTCGAAGCGCCCGCGCTTCCCCCTCCGGGACCGCTTGGTCTTGTGCCCTGCGCCGCCGCAATCAACTCCAGCAGCTTCTGCGGATCGTTCAGCCATTGCTTGAATTGGCCCGAATCTTGACCGAGCGCGCCGGCGGCAAGCTGTGCGGCGATGTGCGCTTCGCGCAAGCGCGAGTCCGTGGCCACGAAGCAGATTTCGTTGATGTGCACGCCTTGGGTATCAGCCATAGCGTCTTTCAATTGCTGAGCGAGTTCCGTAGGTTTTGCCTTGCTGGTCGGGAAGGCGCGCACAAAGCGCTCCAGCACATCCCGAGTGATGCTGGGGAGGAATTGCACGCTGGCTAACCCGGCTGAGGAGAGCAATTGGGCGAACTGCCGCTCCGAAGGAGCGCCCTCCAGTGGCACGCCGTCGAGAAGCAACTGGGAGCCTGTCGCACCCAGAAGGAGCCCGGCGTCTGTTCCGGGGCCGAGGGCCATGCCCAATTCCTGCCAGGCAGTGTCGAGTTGCACGGCCGTCCGGGCGTGGTCAAACCCGTACAGGCGGGCAAACTTGAGCAGAATGTTCAGGCTCCGCACGAAGGCCCGCGCCGCTGTCGTCTTGGGGTCCATCTTCATCTCGCGCCGCCAGCTTGCCCGGTAGACACACCCCAAAGTACCGTAGTGCCAGCGCGGGGCCGGCACAATGGTACGAGAGTCCCATGTTTCACCGTCAGTAACCAAAACAGCAGCGTGGAAGTGTCGGGCATGACGGGGAGAGATCCCTTCTTCGGGAGGGGGAGGGGGCTGGGCTAGCCCTTGCCCACCAACATGCCGCGCAAGCGCCGCCGGCTCCGGTTCCCTACCGCGGAGGGCGGCGTCAATCCGCCGACTTCGAGGAGCATCTTGCGGAGACGCGAACGCTCGTCCAGATTCATCTCGACAATCTCAAAAGCAATCGCTTGTGGACGAACGCCACGCACGAACACCTGGGCGCGTACGGAGCGCATGCCCAGGCTAATCTTGAGCGCGAGGAGATTGCCCGGAGCCAAGTGGCGCTCGCAGGAAGCCAGACCGCCTCCGAGGTCTAGTTCGAGGATGGTCATCTTCGAGTTATCCCGAAGGTTTGTGGTCGCACCCGAGAGAGGCCGGGAAAGCTTTAGGCGCGCGTAGCGTCTCTGCCGGATGCAGGTCGAGTTTTCGTCCGGATCGATCGGCTCGAAAACCAGCTCCTTGCGCTCCAATCCGCTCATCTCCAGGCGCTGGGTTCCAAGGGACGGATCGATGCGGAGCAGCGCCTGCATCGCAGCAATCCGCAGCTCGCTCGGATAGACCCAGTGCCACATCTGGCGCGCGTCCACGATCTGCTGCAACAACGCGGTAGCGGGCTGTGCGCGCAGTCGACCCAGGGCTTCAATGGCCTTTAACCGGTGGTAACTGTTCAGGCTTTCAGAAGAGGCCAGGCTCAACAGCTTCGGGATGCACTGCGGGTCTCCGCTCGTTCCCATCTCATCCAGCGCGAGCGGATGAATGAGCGGGTCCAGGGTATCGTAAATCGCTAGCAACAGGCGCGCGCGGACTTCGTGCTCGACCACCGCCAGTTGACGCACCACACGGTCATGGACCGGACGCGACCACTGCGACAGCCGGAGCGACAGCGCCTTCTCCAGCGTCTTCGGAGACAACAAGCTCAGCAAACCGACGGTCTCCACCGCCTCCGAAGGTTGCGCGGACTGAAGCGTCGCCGCCAGCTGCGCGATCGCTTCTTCGCCGAGGCCACACGTGATCTCGCAGAGCAGCTCGCAATCTTCGCGGAATCCACAATGGCTAAATCGGGTCGTGAGGTACTTCAGTGCCGGACCCGGGACAAGCTGTAGAATGTCGAGCAGCCCGTCTCCGAGCTCATGCGCCCTGAGCGCATCTTCGATGAATTCCGGCAGGCGATCTTCCACCCCGATGCGCGGCCGCAAACTCTGTGTAGTGCCCGGGCACTGCGCCTCCACGGCGTCGAGTGAAGCCAGCGACTGCTGCAGCACCGGGTAGTATCGCCGCGCCGCCGCTTCCTGGCTCAGGCGCACAAACGCGGCGCTGATCAGCGTCTGGATACCCGGCTCTTTCTCCCGCGCCAACTGGTTGCCGACGCGCCGGATGGCCTCCATGAGGATGCCGCCGTCCCCGATGGCGTACAGTTCCGCCAGATCGGCCAATCCCATCGCGGTTGTCCGCCGCGCGTCATCCTGTTCGAGCGTGATGCAGGACACATAGTTGATGAGGATTTCATGCACGATTTTCAGGTCCGAGCGGCGCAGCATCTCTTCCAGAAACGCGCGCACGTTCCGTGGAGGAACGCTCCAGGCATCCTGTGATGTGAGGACTTGCCGCTTGTTGTCCTCAGGCACCTGCTCCCAGAACTGCTGATCGAGTAGCTCGGTGTAGGACTGCACCTTGATCCCCGCCGCAGCCATGATATCTTCGTGGGAGCCTACGATTTTCCGCAGCCCTTCGATTTCCTGATTCAGCCGGTCGAGCAATTGCTTCACGGCATTGACGCGCACCTCTCCGCGCTCGTAACTATCGAGCGCAAAGCGTACGGCCACGTGCTCGGCCAGCTTGAGGAGCAGGGGCTTGTCCGGCGCCTCCGTGGGCGCCTGCACCGCCAGCCCGGCAAGCGCCTGCTGTAGCGTGTATTGGGCGCTTACCGGCAGCGCGGAGAGACGTGACTGAAACGTGGGGAGATCGAGCTTCGCTTCCGGATCTCTTCGCGCGCGTCCCAGCTGCGCGAACAAGCCCAGCATCGCGCGAACATCCTCTTCAGCGACGTTGAAGCCACGTCCATAGGAGCTTCCCAAGGAACTCCCCAGAGGAGCGCCGAGCGGCAGTGAAGTGCCCCTGCCCTCGTCGGCCTCGTTCATGACGCTGCGCAGCATCGCCGAAGCTGTCAGCCAGCGCCCCGGACGCACCGGGGGGACGGCTCCTGGAGCGGCGGGGCCATCTGGCTGTGTGCCAGACCCAACCAGCACGGGATCGACGCTCCGCGCATAACCACCTGATCCGCCCGGCGTCTCGCCTCCGGAACCTGTGCCAGGAACACCCGCAGTCCCTGCGGCCCCGCTGCCTGCCGTACCAGCTCCATAACTCGTCGTGCCAGACCCTCCGCCGGACGCGCCGGGCGGATCCCAACCGCCACCTGCCCCTCCGCCGCCTCCGCCTGGGCCGCCCGATCCTCCGCCTCCCAGACCTATGCCTCCGCCGCCTCCGCCTGAGCCGCCGGATCCTCCGCCTCCCGGGCCAATGCCTCCGCCGCTCCCTGCACCGCCGCCCCCACCCGTTGCACCAGGTCGACCGGGGCCCACTCGGGACCCTTCTGCCGCCAAGATCAATTGCAGCAACTTTTGGGGATCTTCCAGCATGTCCCGAACGCTATCCGGGGTCCCGCCCAGAAGCTTGCTCGTCAATTGTGCAGCTATCTTGACTCCTGCAACCGTCGAGTCTTCGGCCACGTAACGAATCTCATTAACGCGGATGCTCGTATCACCCGCAAGCGCTGTCTTGAGGTGCTCGGCAAGTGCGGAGGGTTTGGCGTTGCCCGTGGGAAAGGCTCGGGCAAACTTGGCGAACTGCGCCTGGGTCAGGTGCGGGGCAAAATGGATGCTGGCGATCCCTGAGGCGGAGAGCAGTTGGGCAAAGCCGCGCTCGGCTGCCCCGCCGCCGAGCGGCACGCCATCAACAAGGATTTGGTTTCCCGAGGCGCCCAGAAGTAGCCCGCTCTGTTTGCTTTGTTCAAGCGCCGTGCTGAGCTCGCGCCACGTCGTCTCGAACTGAGCCTTCGTGCGCGTGTGGCCAAACTCGTACAGCCGCGCGAACTTAAGCAGAATGTTAAGGCTGCGGACAAACGTCCGAGCCGCTGCAGTCTTGGCGTCGGTGCTCATCGACACGGCCGGGCTGTTGGAGGCTAAGAAACCTCTCCGGCTACATTAGTGTCAGCGAAGATTGTGGACAAGCCTCCAGGCTATGGACGTAACCCTATGAGTAACCAACCGCCGGTACCAATCATATGGATCGTATGGAGCTAAGGATTGCCACCTGCCGTGCTCCGGCTTACAATCTAGCCACCGGAGGGACCCGCCCCCCGATCGTGCTTGACTGTCGTTAGACCTGGGGTGGGGTTCTGCCCCCGGTACAGGACTACCATGCCTGACCAGCCTACGCATTCCGAACGCTTCAAGGCGGACATGCCGCAAATCCCCGGCGTGAATGTTCCTCTGCCGCTCGGTGTGAGATTGTTGCGCAAACTGAGATCTGCCTCAGGGGTAGTGATCGCGGTGGTGGCCGTGCTTCTCGTGGCTGCGGTCGCGGTTCGGTGGCTCATGCGGCCCCACGCCGGCGATGCGCTTCCCCCCGAGCCAGCCCAGCAAATTGTAGTTCCCACGCCGACGAGCGACCTCCAGCCGCCTCCACCCGAATCCACCTCGGCCCATCCGGATATCGCCACCACCGAGGAACTGGCGCGCCCGTGGTCTTCGAAGGAATTTGTCTTTCGGAACCGGTTGACGAACGAGAATGTCCCTGCGTTGATCATCCGTTTGCCGGGCGGTTCCGCGGAGCAGTCATCGTCTTACTGGGCATTCGCGCAGCAGGTGCCCTTCGGCCGATGCCAGCTCGAGTACATCACCGATCTGGCCAAGCTGCGCGACGACTACGGTTTCCGCGCCAAGCATCCCATGGTCGGCGACCCTTGCAGCCGCACCGTCTTCGACCCGCTGCGCATGTCCAGTATTCCCGGAGGCGCTTTTGTGCGTGGAGCTATTGCGCAGGGATCCGTTATCCGCCCGCCCCTCGGTGTCGAAGTGGAAATCCGCGGAAACCGCGTCCTCGCAACCCGCATGGAATAGCTCTCCCTTCTTCTCGCATCGTTCAGCCAGACCGCCGCGTGACGCAGACGACGTTTCCGTCCTCGCTGTACGAAACCTACGCGTACGACGCCATCGGCAACTTGACCGGCAAGACCGATCGCAAGGGCCAGACGATCACCTACATTTATGACCAGTTGAACCGGCTGACGCAGAAGGCTTATCCTGATTCCACAGCGGTGAATTACACCCACGATAACGACTCGCGATTGACCCAGGTGACCGACCCCACCGGCACCTACCAATTCACGTTCGACAACATGGGGCGGTTGACGGGTACCACGACGAGCTACGCGTTCCTGACAAGCCGCACGTTCACGACCGGCTACGGCTACGACGTAGCCTCGAACCGCACCGGGTTCACCGACCCAGAGAGCGGCTCGACCAGCTACGCGTACGACACGCTGAATCGCCTGCAGACGCTCACTCCGCCCGTCGCGTTTACGAGCGGCAGCTTCGGCCTCGGCTACGACGCGTTGAGTCGGCGCACTTCGCTCACACGCCCGAACGGCGTGAACACAACGTATGCCTACGACAACTTGTCACGTTTACTAAGCGTTTTGCATAAATTCGGGAATACTACCCTCGACGGCGCCAACTACACCGTCGATAACGCCGGCAATCGCACCAGTAAGGCCGACCTGCTGGCCGGCGTGACCTCAAACTACGCCTACGACCCGATCTACGAGTTGACCCAGGTCGCCCAGGGCGGCACCACAACCGAAAGCTACTCCTATGATTACGTCGGCAACCGGCTCACGTCGCTGGGCATTCCCAGCTACTCTTACAACACCTCGAACGAACTCACGTCCTTCAGCAACGAGGCGTTCACTTACGACAACAATGGCAACACGCTCACCAAGGCGGACACGAACGGCACGACGACTTACGCCTGGGATTACGAGGACCGCCTGACCGGCGTGATCCTGCCCGGCACCGGCCTCTACTTCTACCGCGCCAGATACTACAACCCGGCGCTCGGCAGGTTCATCAGTGAGGATCCCATTGGATTCGCTGGTGGCGACGTAGACGTTTACGCTTACCGACGGAACTCTCCTGTTATTCGATCAGACTCCACTTTTCTTTGGGCAGACCTTGTTTGATCTCTTCGACCTTCAGAAAACCATCCCTGATGACGGTTTCTTTGACGTTGTCTTTAGTCACGACCACCGGATAAAAGTAAATCGCAGGCACAGGCAAACGCATGGTCTCGGACCGGAATTCTCCGTTCGTCTTTACCGGCTCTCCTCTGGCCAGGCTGACGGCAGCTTCCGCTGCTGCCTGGGCCTGAAGCACAATCGGCTTGTAGAGGGTCATGGTCTGTGTACCCATCAGAACGCGGACTATGGCGGAGAGATCGGCATCCTGCCCGGAAACGAGCACCTTGCCGGCAAGACCGTGCTCCTCAAGGGCCTGAATCGCGCCACTGGCGATCGAGTCGTTCGTCGCAATCACAGCCGTGATCTTGTCATGGCTGGATTCAAGCACACGCGTCATATTGATGTAGGCCTCACTCGCCGACCAATCGGGAGTTGTGAGGTCCGCAACGAGCTTGATGCGACCATCTTTGAGGAACGGCTGCAGTGCCTCGAGTTGGGGGCCATGGAAGCCGCTGGATACCTCGGCCGGGCCGCCGAGTATGACGTAATTGCCGGTGGGAGCGCGATCGGTAAGGGTGGATACCTGCAGCCGGCCGATCATACGAAAATCGGTAACAATGTAGAGGTCCTCGGCACCTGCCACAGAACCTTCGTAAGTGATGACGCGCACATTCCTGGCTTTTGCGGCGGGCACGATCTCAGCCTCTATTTTGGGATCGCTGGAGACGAGGACCAGGACCTGAATACCGGAGGCCAGGACTTCCTGCGTCTGCCGCAACCGTTTGTCATGGTCTCCTCCGGCATCTTCCACGATGACTTCAGCGCCCAGAGCTTTGGCGCGTTGCTGAAAGGCATCGCAATCAGTCTGCCAGCGTTCGAGTCGCATGTCGTCGATGGACCAACCGATCCTGATCTTCTCCCTGGCGGGCTGCTTTACGCCAGGAGTTTGCGCACAGACCAGGGAAGCGCAGCAGAGTATCAGGGCTGCCATAAAAACGGACCGATGAAGATTACGGTCAGGCATTCGAGAACCTCCGGTTCCAGGAATTATGCGTGAAACTCGGGCTGCAAGGATTAATTGTAGCCGAGGCAGCGGAAAGACGGAAAGCGTGTTTTTCCGAACGGACCCGAGAACAGATCTTGATCCTGCCGTTGACGGGCTGCCTTGCCTCAGGGGTTCATTTTGGCTTACCGATCCACCACAGGACTTCACCGACGATCTGCCAGCCGGAGCGGGTGGCCCGGACGTAAAGTGCGGAGATGCGTTGGGTGCCCCACACGTCGGGTTTACGTGTGGGGTTTATCGGTTGTGTCGGCGGGTGGCCGGATGCCAGCGGGAACGGACGGTCTTTTCCCTGCGTCCAGCTTGCGTTTGACGGGGCTAAAGCTCCGCCCCCCTAAGATTCAGTTACCGGTGGCCACCGCTGTGGAAGCCGCCACCACCGCTCCGGAAACCGCCGCCGCTGTTGCCGCGAAAACCGCCACGTGCGTAGCCGCTGCGGTTGCCGCCTCCGACGAAGCCGCGAGGGGAAGCGCCCCTGAAACTATTCCCCGACCGGTAGCCGAACCCCGGCCTGTAGCCATATCCGGGCCTATAGCCGTAGCCCGGACGGTAGTAACCGTATCCGCGGCGGCCATAAAAGCCGCGTCCGTGGTAGCCGTGATACCAGGGACCGGCGCCGATAAACACACCGCCTACAAAGTAGCTCGGGCCGTAATAGCCATACGGCGCGCAGTCATACGGATAGTAGCCGTAGTAACCATAGGCGCAGACCGGCGCTGGTCCATAGCCCCCGTACATGGGACCTACTCCGACGCCGAAAGACACCTGCGCCTTCGCGTTTCCTGCGGCAAGAAGCAAAACCCCCAACAATGCAACATACTTTAGATAGCGCATGGTCTTACCTTGTTTCCGACCCGGAACTCGTGTTCTAAACCGAAGTGGGCCGGAAGGCTTCCCGGCAATTCAGCCTGGGGAAGCGCCCTACATAATTTGAAACCCGGAAGTGGCAGAAGAGTTGCGCGTGTCTTTGAAGCGCCACCGCTAAAGGTTAGGTTGTACCGGGCGGGTGGCCCAGTGGTGGGACGAGAGTAATGGTTTAGCGTGCCCCATCGCGCCGGTCTTGCGCGTGCGGCTCTTGATTCTGCGGACGTTCTCGCTTCGCAACATCTGTCAACGACCGGAATGCGCCACGCTTCTCATTCGAATCCTTCTCCACTGCGGTTCGAATGCCCTGTGCTTGACCCTGCTAGCGCGCGCAACTAGAATGGGGTTCCTAACTATGAATGTCTCGCGGCTTCAAGGGGACACCATCTCGGCCCAGCGGCTAGCCGCTGGGCCGGATTGCTTTATGGGCCCAGCCGCGCCGGCATATAAGACTGCGCGAGGATGGCATGATTGACGGAAACATCCCTGAAGGTTTGACGTTCGACGACGTTCTGCTCCTGCCGGGCAAGTCGGCCGTCCTGCCCACCGAGGCGGATACACGCACCTCCCTGACAAAGAAGATCTCGCTCGAAATCCCGCTGATCTCCGCCGCGATGGACACGGTCACCGAATCGCGCCTAGCCATCGCCATTGCGCGCCAGGGCGGACTGGGGATCATTCACCGCAACATGACCGTCGAGCGCCAGTGCGAGGAAGTGGACCGGGTGAAGCGCTCGGAGAGCGGCATGATTGTGGACCCGGTCACGATTTCGCCGGACATCACCATCCGCCAGGCGCTCGAGATCATGAACAAGTACCGCATCTCGGGCCTCCCGGTCACGCGCGGCAGCCGCCTCACCGGCATCCTGACCAACCGCGACCTGCGCTTCGAAAAGAACTTGTCGCTGCCGGTGAGCAGCGTGATGACCAAGGAGAATCTGGTCACCGTGGCCGTCGGCACCACGCTCGAAGAGGCCGAGAAGATACTTCAGGAGCACCGCATTGAGAAGCTGCTCGTCGTGGACAAGGACTACAACCTGAAGGGCCTCATCACCGTCAAAGACATCCAGAAGAAACTCGAGTTTCCGCGCGCGGCGAAGGACGAACAAGGCCGTCTCCGTGTGGGAGCGGCCATCGGCGCTACCGGCGATTTCCTCGAGCGCGCCATCGACCTTTCCCGCGCGAAGGTTGACGTTCTGGCGATCGATACGGCCCACGGCCACTCCGCCCGGGTCATGTCCGCCATCGAAGCGGTCAAGAAACGCCTCCCGGAGATGCAGGTTCTTGCCGGGAATGTGGGCACCTACGAAGGCGCGCGCGACCTCATCGCCCTGGACATCGACGGCCTAAAGGTCGGCATCGGCCCGGGCTCCATCTGCACCACGCGCGTGGTCACCGGCGCCGGCGTTCCGCAGATCACCGCCGTCATGGAAGCCTCTCGAGCCGCTCAGGGGAGCGGCGTGCCCGTCATCGCCGATGGCGGCGTAAAATATTCCGGCGATATCACCAAGGCCATCGCTGCCGGCGCTTCCTCGGTGATGATCGGCAGCCTCTTCGCCGGCACTGAAGAGTCTCCCGGCGAAACCATCCTTTTCCAAGGCCGCACGTTCAAGTCCTACCGCGGCATGGGCTCGACGGGCGCCATGGAAGCCGGTTCTGCGGACCGCTACGCCCAAGAATTCGCCGAGCGCGGAAAATCCGTGCCGGAGGGCGTGGAAGGACGCGTTCCCCACAAGGGATCGCTCGGCGGGCTCGTCGATCAACTCGTGGGCGGCCTGAAGAGCGGCATGGGCTACTGCGGCGTCGCCAACCTAAAAGAATTACAAGAGCGCAGCCGGTTCGTCCGCATCACCTCGGCCGGCCTGCGGGAGAGCCACGTCCACGACGTCATCATTACTCGCGAGGCGCCGAACTACCGGGTTGAATGATCCCTTGCCTCCTCTGCCTCATCGAATCAAAGGAAACACGACCCGCTGGATTCGCCAATGGGCTCCCGCGCTTGTCTGGGCCGCCTGCATCTGGACGATGTCCACCGACTACTTCTCCGCCGCGCACACGGCGAGCTGGATCAAACCCATTCTGCGCTGGCTCGACCCCGGCATTTCCGCGCACACCATGAATGAAATCCACCACGCAATCCGCAAGTCGGCGCACGTTGTCGAGTACTTCATCTTCACCCTACTCCTGTACCGCGGGCTCCGCGGCCGAGAGCGCGGCTGGCACTTGAAATGGGCGCTGATTGCCTTGGTGACCGCCGCCTGTTATTCCGGGCTCGACGAGGTCCATCAGGCCTTTGTCGCCAGCCGCGAGGCCTCCCCCTGGGATTCGCTGCTCGATTCCTCCGCCGCGCTCGGAGCCATGGTTGTCTATTGGCTGTGGACCCGGCTCGGAACCACACCGCCGGCAGCACAAGAGGTCACTCCCGCAATCCCCCCGCGTTTTTGACACGGTTCTCCGCAGAGTTGCCCCTCGCCGGCACACCATACCGCTCTGTCACAGCAAGACGCCCCGCGCTCCCCCCGCCCGTACCACCCCACCGACCGCCGCAAGCGCCCCAGGAGGCGCTGTACGGGGCCCTTGTACTTCAGGCACAATCGCTTCGACAATACTTTTGTCTTTCGTACGGCGTCGGCGGGTTCTGGTACCGACGCCCGGCAGGCAGGTCAAAGCCCCGCGCTTCTCCGTGCGGTTCGCCGCGAAAGTCCCAAGAGACGCAGAGCCATTCCTAATATCATAGCCCGATATGCACTTTGGTATTTGACTCGTCAGATCCATCGCGGTGGGTAACACCGCTGTTCCAAGTGATACAAACATAAGGTATTACAGGAATCCGAATTGTTACCCCCTCGCGCGCTTTTGGAAAGAGAATTGCCTCTTTGCACCTCCTAGGCTTGTTCGGCAGTCTTGGGGTTTGTGCGGAGGAGCGAGGGGGTTCTGACGGAAGCGTTCCTGCGTCGATTGACCTCCTGTCCGGAATTTTCATTTTGGGCTTGATCCCCGCGTTTTGGGGACTACAATTGGGGCCCTGTTTTGGGATTTGGGGCGGAGTGCTTTTTCAGCCGGTGATTCCCTGACAGTTCGACGGGGGAACAGAGGAGAAGACGAAATGCGAAAGCTTTCTTGGGTGGTGTTGTTTACGAACTGGAAGCACCTTTTGGCAGTGGTGCTGACAGTGCTATTTGTGGCTGTCGTCAGCCTGCCCGCGCAGACTCTGACAACCGGCAGCCTTACCGGAACGGTGACGGACCCGTCGGGGGCGGTCGTACCCAATGCACCGGTCGCGGCGAGAAACGTCGGCATGGGGGGCGTGCTGAATACTACGACGAATTCTGCTGGGTCATACCAGTTCACGCTGCTAAAACCGGGCAGTTACGTGGTGACCGTCGAGGTGACGGGCTTTGCCAAGGTGGAGCAGAGCGTCACGGTGAATGTCGGCCAGCAGACGACTGCAGACTTTTCACTCTCCGTGAAGACAAGTGTGCAAACGATTGAAGTGACGGGCGCTCCGCCGATTGTCAGCACCAATGCCAGCCCCGTCACGACATTCTTGCAGGTCGAAATAGCGCAACTGCCGAGCCCGGGTAATGACATCACCAACATCGCCCTGTCATCGCCCGGCACTGTTATGAACTCGATGGGCGGGTACGGCAACTTCACCTCCTTTGGCTTGCCGGCGACCTCCAACCTGTTCACGGTCAACGGCGAGAACGATATGGACCCGTATTTCAACATCAACAACACGGGCGCCACCAACCTCACGCTCGGTTCGAACGAAATCGCAGAAGTCTCGGTCACCTCCAACCCGTATGCAGGGGAATACGGCCAGCTCGCCGGCGCGCAGGTTTCCATGATCACGAAGTCCGGATCAAACCAGTTCCACGGCAACGCGCAGTACTGGTGGAATGGGAGCGTCATGAATGCCAACGACTGGATGCTCAAGAACTCTGATACGCCCCGAGCATTCTCGAACAACAACCAGTGGGCGGCTTCAATCGGCGGCCCCATCCGCAAGGACAGTACGTTCTTTTTCGTGGACACTGAAGGCCTGCGCTTCATTCTGCCCAACAGCTTCTCCAATACCATTCCGACCCCGGCCTTTGCCGCTGCGGTTCTCAGCAACGTTGCGGCGCTCCGGCCGAACGAGTCCGCGGCTTTCCAGAAATTGTTCCAGTTGTACGCGAGCTCTCCGGGTGCGAGCGCGGCGGTACCGCGCACCGTCGACACCGACCCCGCGGACGCCGACCCCTGCTTTCTGCTTTCATTTTCAGCGGAGGTCAGTTGGACACCCGGAACGCCCTGCTTTGCGGCTGCTTCTGGCAGTGCGGGCCTTCTCGGAACGGAGTGGATTCTGGCTTTCAGAGTTGACCAGAGGGTCGGCAAGAACGATAACCTATACTTCCGCTATAAGCTGGATAAAGGCCTCCAGCCTACTTACCTTGATCCGATCAACACCAACTTTAACGCCCTGTCGAAGCAGCCCTCCTATGACGCTCAGATCAACGAGACACACGTTTTCGGGCCGCGATCAACGAATTCGTTTATGGCGACGGCGAGCCATTACGTTGCACAGTTCCAGCAGGATGAGGCCAAGGCGCTCGGCACGTTCCCCTACGCCATGTCTTTTGGTGGAAGTAGCGCTTTCACCGGCTTCGGTTTGCAGTACGACTTCCCGCAGGGACGCAACATCACGCAGTATCAGTTCATTGATGATTTCACGTTGATTCGCGGGAAGCACAGCTTCAAATTCGGAGAGAATTTCCGCCGGTACGACGTGAGCGACCACAACTTCTTCTACAACAATCCACGGGTCGCGGCCACAAGCCTGCAGGAATTCGCGGATGGACTGTTTTTGTATTATCGCAAGGCCGACAACTTCGCGAGTAATGTCCCAATAGCTATGTGGGGGTTGGGCCTTTACGCGCAGGACGAGTGGAGCGTAAGGTCGAATCTGAAGCTCACTCTCGGAATCAGAGCCGAACGCAATTCCAACCCCGTTTGCCAGACGAACTGCTTCGCGAACTTCATCGGCCCCTTCGGCAGCCTGCCGAGTTTCGCGGCGGGCACGAACGCGGGCAGTATCCCCTACAATCAGGACATCAAGACCGGCCAGCACCAGGCATACCCAGGCGTGGATTTCCTCGATTGGGCGCCGCGCATTGGTTTTAGCTGGGCCCCGCGATCCAGCAAGTCCCTGGTGCTCAGCGGCGGCTTTGGCATTTTCTATGACAATCCTCCGGCTTCCGTTGTGGATGATTTGCTCGCCAATCCACCGATTGCAACGCGTATTACTGTCTCGCCTACAGGCGGAACGCCAGCTTTTGACACGACCGCGGCCGGTTCGGCCGCTACATGGGCGGCATCTGCGAATGCCTTCAGCACGGGTTTCGCGAACGGGCAGACTTTTAGCCAGATAAGGGCGGCGCTGCTGCCTCTGGGAGTGACTTTCTCGCCTCCTGCCTTCACCTCCATCGTCGGCACGATCCACGCGCCACTGTGGGAGGAGTGGAATATCCAGGTGCAGAAGTCATTTGGCACCTCGTCCTCTCTGACGGTAAACTATGTCGGCAATCACGGCAGCCGTTTACTGTATGGGAACCCATGGCTGAACACCTATGACCCCTTGAATGAAACTTGCACCAGTCCCAACCCTGATGGCTCTTGCCCGGAAGGCGACGACGTCCTCTACCAACTCTTTCAGGGCAAGTTGCCTCTGACCGCGCCTGTGCCGAACTATGGAGCCGTCACCGAGTGGCAGAATGGCGCCATTTCCAATTACAACGGCGTGACCTTCTCGTTCAAGGAGCGGTACAAGAGCTGGTTACTTTTCCAGTTGAATTACACCTACAGCCATAACCTGGACGAGGTTTCCAACGGCGGCGTCTCCCCCTATAATACGTCCGGCTTTAATGATTCCATCTTGACACAGCTCAACCCCAGCGGCATTGCCGCTAACTACGGCAACTCGGATTACGACGTTCGTCACCTCATTTCTGCCAACTACGTCATCGATCCGGAATTCCACGTCAGCGGTACGTTCGCCAGACATGCGTTGAATGGATGGCAATTCGCGGGGAAGGCTTACTGGCGTACAGGGCTGCCGTTCTCGGTTACTGACGGCAACTGGACCGGAGCGTTAAAGAACGGCGGCGAAACGATTATGGCGCAACCGATTGGTGGGGTCGCGGGGCAGACTAGCTGCGGTCGCGGAAACGCGACTGGCACTCAAGACACGACTGTCCCTGGCTGTCTGAACGCCGCCGGGTTTATCGATTCCGGCGCCGACGCCTTCGTCGGGTACTCGACGTTCCCGGTGCAAGAGCGCAACCAGTACCGCGGGCCGCATTATTTCAACGTGGATATGAGCCTGTTCAAGAATTTCTCCGTCCATGAAAACCTGAAATTCGGGGTTGGCATTCAGGCGTTCAACGTGTTCAACCACCCGAACTTTTTCATCCCGAACCCTATCATGGCACACGGCGATACCACTTTCGGGCAAATCAGCGCCATGACACCTACGCCGACGAGTCCGTATGGCGCCTTCTTTGGCTTTGACTCTTCGCCGCGGGTGGTCCAGCTCTCGGCTAAGATCAACTTCTAGCCAGACTCTTAACAGACCCGCCCGTATCGGCGGGCGGCCGCAGTTACGGAAGGGAGGGCGGTTCGCCGCCCTCCCTTTTTTGTTTGGAGACAACCGAATAGATTCCCGCCGCGGAAGCTGCACACTCTCAGGCCGGACAGCCTGAGCTAAAGTGAAAAGCCCACTCCGAGGATCGGAGCGGGCTTTTTCGTTTCCAAATCAGAAATGCGAGTGAGTTTTTCCCGGGCTAGCTTTCGCTAGGTTTGGCTTCCGTCTCGGCGGGGGCTTCCTTCTTTGCTTTCTCTTTCTTTTCCTTCTTTTTGAGCTTGGAGCCGAGGAGCTCGAGGATGGCCACTTTGGCGCCATCGCCAACGCGGAAGCCTGCGGCGACGATGCGCGTGTACCCTCCGGCGCGGTCCGCAAAACGCGGAGCGATCTCGCTGAAAAGCTTCCGCGTCGCCTCCGGGGTCATCAAAAAGGCCGCCGCCTGCCGCCGCGATTGCAGGGTGTCGCGCTTGCCGAACGTAATCATGCGCTCGGCGAGCGGCCGCGCGGCCTTGGCGCGGGTAAGCGTCGTAGTGATGCGCTCCCGGATCAGCAGGTTCGTCACGAGATTGCGCAGTGTGGCCCGGCGGTGAGCCGGATTGCGCCCGAGTTTGGAATGAGCCTTAAGGTGTCGCATGATCTCTGGCGGTGGGCCTTAGAAGCCCACGGTCTCCTCCGGAGTCGGCGGGGCCGTCTGGCTCGGGAGCGGCGGCCAGATAATCCGTCCGTGTTCATCGAACTTCATGCCCAGGCCCAGCCCCATCTTCTGCAGAATTTCCTTGATCTCGTTAAGCGACTTGCGGCCGAAGTTCTTGGTCTTCAGCATCTCATTCTCGCTCTTCTGGACGAGCTCGCGGATGCTCTGGATATTCGCGTTTTTCAGGCAGTTGTAGGAGCGGACCGAGAGTTCCAACTCCTCGACCGAACGGTCCAGGTGCTCGAGCCGCGGGTCGTTGGTGGTCTCGACGGGAGCTTCGGTGAGCTCCGGCTGCTCCTCGAAATTGATGAAGATGCTCATGTGATCCTTGACGAGCTTCGCCGCCAGGCCGATGGCGTCCTGCGGGGTGAGCGCGCCGTTGGTCCACACCTCGAGCATCAGCTTCTCGTAATCGGTCATCTGGCCGAGCCGCGCAGCTTCCACCGCATAATTGACCTTGCGCACCGGCGAGTGCACTGAGTCCACCGGGATGTACCCGATGGGCAGGTCCTCGTCGTAATTGCGATCGGCGGAGACATAGCCCCGGCCGTTCTTCACGCGCATCTCGAGCTGCAGCTTCCCGCCTTCGCTCACCGTGGCGATGTACACGGTCTTGTCGAGAACCGCGAAGTCGGCGTCCTCTTCGATCATCGCGGAAGTGACCACGCCCGGGTTCTCCACGTTCACGTAGATGGTCTTCGCCAGGTCGCTATTGAGCTTGATGGGGACCTGCTTCAGGTTCAGGATGATGTCGGTGGCGTCTTCCACGATGCCGGGGATCGAAGAGAACTCGTGAAGCACGCCTTCGATCTTCACCGCGGTGATCGCCGCGCCCTCAATCGAGCTCAGGAGGGAGCGCCGCAGGGCATTTCCGACCGTGGTTCCCCAGCCTCGCTCAAACGGCTGCGCCGAAAACTTCCCATACTTCTCGGTAAGTGACTCCAGCTCCGCTGCCAACCGCTTTGGCTTCTGAAAACCCTTCCACATCGTTTTGCTTCCTCCTGTCCGGCCGGGGCCGGACCCGAAAACTGGGGGCCTTGATGCCTGCGACTACTTCGAGTACAGCTCGACGATGAGCTGTTCGTTGATCGGCGGTGTCTGCACGTCTTCGCGCTTCGGCAGGGCCACGACGCGCGCCTTGAAATGCTCGCGGTCGCTATCCAGCCAGGGCACCGCATTCTGGCTCTGGGCGACGTTGCGCGCTTCGAGCACCATGGCGTTCTGGTGCATCTTATCCTTCAGCGTGATCTCGTCGCCCACGTTCACGAGATAAGACGGAATATTCACTTTCCGCCCGCTTACGCCCACATGCCCGTGCAAGACGAGCTGCCGTGCCTGCGACCGTGAGGACGCAAATCCGGCCCGCCAAACGGCATTGTCCAGACGCCGTTCGAGCATGATGATCAGGTTCTCGCCCGTCGGCCCCTTGGCCCGCACCGCTTTCTCGAAATACGTGCGGAACTGCCTCTCGAGCAAACCGTAGGTGCGCTTCACCTTCTGCTTCTCGCGCAATTGCAGGCCGTAGCCCGCAACCTTGGGCCTCCGAGCCTGTCCATGCTGCCCCGGAACGAAATTGCGCTTTTCAATGGCGCACTTCTCCGTAAAACACCGCAGTCCCTTCAGAAACAGCTTCTGCCCTTCCCGGCGGCACAGGCGGCAGACCGCATCTCTATGTCTTGCCAACTGCTTTTCTCCTTCCTCGAAACTCGCTCAGCACATCACACGCGGCGGCGCTTGGGCGGCCGGCAACCGTTGTGCGGGATCGGGGTCACGTCGCGGATGCTGACGATGTGCAGTCCCGCCGCAGAGAGCGCGCGGACCGCCGATTCGCGTCCCGAACCCGGCCCCTTGACGCGGACCTCGACCGACTTCACCGAATACTGGTCGCGCGCGACGTTGGCAGCCGCGAGCGAGGCCTGCTGCGCTGCATACGGCGTGCCCTTGCGCGAGCCCTTGAAGCCGATCGCACCCGCCGACGACCAGCACATCGCGCGGCCGTCGGGGTCGCAGATGGTCACAATCGTATTGTTGAACGTCGCCTGAATGTTCACGACGCCATGCGGAACCGCGCGGCGCTCGCGCTTCTTCTTGAACTCTTTCTTGCGCTTCGACGGCTTCCCCGGAGCTGCTGCTTCCGGCGCTGCCTGTTGCTCTTTGGCCACAATACGCTCCGTTTCGTTCTTGCACCCGGCGGCCTTCCGCCGGCCTCTGGATTAGCCCTTCTTCCCGACCGTCTTCTTCTTCGCCGCCACCGCGCCGCGCCGCGGACCCTTACGCGTGCGGGCGTTGGTGTGCGTGCGTTGCCCGCGTACCGGCAGGTTGCGCCGGTGGCGAACACCGCGGTAGCACTGGATTTCGATCAGCCGGCGAATGTTCATCTGGATCTCCTTGCGGAGATCGCCTTCCACGCGGCCTTCCGATTCGATGGCCTGGCGAATGTGGTTGATCTCGTCTTCGGTCAGGTCGCCGATCTTCTTCGTATGATCCACGTGGGACTTCGCGCAGAGGTCTTTTGCGCGCTCCTGGCCGATCCCATAAATGGCCGTGAGCCCGATCCACAGCCGCTTCTGCGGCGGCAAGTCAACACCGGCAATGCGTGCCATGAGTGCTCCCTATCTCCTTATCCCTGGCGCTGCTTGTGTTTCGGGTTGGGGCAGATGACCCGAACCACGCCGCGCCGGTGAATCACCTTGCACTTGTCACAAATCTTTTTCACTGATGAGCGCACTTTCATCCCGCTTCTCCTTGCGCCGCCTACTTGTAGCGGTACACGATCCGGCCGCGCGTCAGGTCGTACGGCGAAAGCTCGACGGCCACCTTGTCCCCCGCCAGGATACGGATGAAGTTTTTCCGCATCTTTCCGGAGATGTGCGCCAGCACCTGATGCTTGTTCTCGAGCTCGACGCGAAACATCGCATTCGGCAGCGGCTCGATCACCGTGGCCATCACCTCGATGGCATCCTCTTTCGGATTGCTCGAGTCCGGCTTTTTTTTGTCGTCGCCGATCCGTTTTGCCATACGCTTCCCGTTGCTACCACGACGGGCCGGTTACGTCTTTCGGCCGCGTCAAAATCCAAGGACCGTCCGGCGTGACCGCGACGGTGTGCTCGAAGTGAGCCGACGGGCTGCCGTCCGCCGTGGCCGCCGTCCACTCGTCGAGCATCTGAATCCCGGCGCCGCCCGCGTTCACCATGGGCTCGACCGCAATGACCATGCCCTCTTGCAGCCGCGCCCCGCGTCCGGGATCGCCGTAATTCGGCAGGCTCGGTTCGTCATGCATCTTCGTTCCGATGCCGTGTCCGACAAACTCCCGGACCACCGAATAGCCATTCTGCTCGACCCAGCTCTGCACCGCGTGGCCGACGTCGCCCAGGCGATTTCCCTGGCGCATCTTGTCGATGGCCCGGTCGAGCGAGTCCCGCGTGACGTCCAGCAGCTTCTGCAGCTCCGGCCGGATCTCTCCGACGGGCACCGTCACCGCCGAATCGCCGTAGTACCCGTCCACCTCCATGCCGAAATCCAGCGAGACGATGTCTCCTTCGTTCAGCTTCCGCTTCGCCGAAGGAATCCCGTGCACGATCTCCTGGTTCACCGAGGTGCACAGCACGCAAGGGTAGCCTCGATATCCCTTGAACGCCGGGCGCCCCGGCCCCCCCGCGATGCGACCCACGGCAAACTCCTCCAGATCCATCGTGGTCAAGCCGGGCCTCACAAATCCGCGCAACGCATTCAGAACGTCCCAGACGATCAACCCCGCACGGTGCATCTTTTCGAGTTCGACTTTGCCACGCAGCTGAATCGCCATCGTCAATGCGCCTGGCGCAAAACCTCGAGAATCTGCTCCGTCACCTGTTCCACGGTCTTCGCGCCATCAATATCCTTCAGCAAACCCAAGCCCCGGTAATACTCCACCACCGGCGCCGTCTGCCGCTCGTAGGCCTGGAGCCGCGGCCCGACGACTTCTTCGCGATCGTCCGCCCTGTGCACCAGCTCGCCGCCGTCGCGATCGCACCGGCCCGGGATCTTCGGCGGCCGCTCATACACGTTGTAAATCTCGCCGCCGACCTTGCACGTCCGCCGGCCCGTCAAGCGCTTCAGCAAGAGCCCCGCGTCCACGGCGATGTGGATCACGATGGGCCGGCCGAACCCGCGCTGCTCGATCAGCTCCTCGAGCTTTTCCGCCTGCGGCCGCGTCCGAGGAAACCCGTCCAAAACGAATCCGTGCGCGCAATCGGGCCGGGCAATCCTTTCCGCAACCATCCCGAGCACAATCGCGTCCGGCACCAATTCCCCGCGCGCCATGATCGGCTTGGCCTGTTCTCCGAGCGGCGTTCCCTTGCTCACGTGCTCGCGGAACATGTCGCCGGTCGAAAGATGCGGCACCTTGTACGACGCGGCCACGCCTTTCGCCTGGGTGCCTTTCCCCGCGCCCGGCGGCCCGATGAAAATCACCGCGCAGTCGAGCGTTTGGGCGGCGCCAGGAACGGTCATCCCCAATTACCTTCGCCCCCGCATGCGGCCCTTCCGTCCGAACCCTTCGTAGTTGCGCATCACGAGTTGCGCCTCGAGCTGCTGCGCCGTGTCCATGGCGACTCCGACCACGATCAGCAGCGAGGTTCCGCCAAAGTAGAAGTTCACCTGCAAACCTTCCAGGATGAACCGGGGAAAATGCGCGTCAAACCATGTGCCTAGGAACCCGGGCAGATGGTGCAAGTGGATGCCGGCAATCATCCACTCGGGCAGCACGCACACCAGCGCCAGGTACAATCCTCCCGCAAACGTCAGCCTCTTCAGGATGCGGCTGATGTGCTCCGAGGTATTTCGCCCCGGCCGAATACCCGGAATGAACCCGCCGTTCTTCCGCATGTTGTCCGCGAGCTCGGTCGGATTGAAAACGATGCCCACATAGAAAAACGCGAACCCGATGATCAAAGTGATGTAAGCCAGCGTGTAATAGACGTCGCCGATGCGGAAGTTTTGGCTGAAACTCTTGAGGAACAGGCTCCTGGACGCGAAGAACAAGGCGATCGTCGCTGGAAACGACAGCAGCGAGCTGGCGAAGATCGGCGGAATCACGCCGCCTGAATTGACCCGCAACGGCAGGTAAGCCATCTGCCCGCCAAACACGCGCCGCCCCACAACGCGCTTGGCATACTGCACCGGGATTCTTCGCTGTCCGCCTTCGACCAAGACGATGAAAGCGACCACCACCAGCATAAGCGCGATGAGGAGGATCAGCCCGAGCCCCGTCAGGTTGCCCCAGCGAGATGTTCTCGCCACGTCATAGAGTTCGGCCACGGCGCGCGGCAACCCCACGACGATGCCGACAAAAATGATCAGAGACATTCCGTTACCGACGCCACGGTCACTGATCTGTTCGCCAAGCCACATGATGAATGCCGTGCCGGTGGTCAGCGTCAGCATGGTCATCAGCGTGAATCCCCAGCCTGGCCGGTACACCATGGACTGGTTGCTCATGGTCTGCCGCTGCAGCGCCGTGGCGATCGTAAACGATTGGATCAAACTCAGTGCCACCGTCAGGTAGCGCGTGTACTGCGTGATCTTCCGCCGGCCCAGCTCCCCTTCCTTTTGCAGGCGCTCGAGGTAAGGGAACACGACGGTCATGAGCTGCAGGATGATCGACGCGGTGATGTACGGCATGATGCCCAGCGCGAAGATCGTCAGCCGGCGGAAATTGCCGCCGCTGAAAAGGTCGATCAGGCCGAGGACCGAACCCTTGTTCTGCTCAAAGAGCTGCTGGAGGAGCTGGGTATTGATTCCCGGCGTGGGAATGTGCGCCCCAACGCGGTAAACCGCCAGCAGAGCCAGCGTGAAGAGCAGCCGATTCCGCAGGTCCACGATGCGGAAGAGATTCGCAAATGCCTGGAAAAACCGGTTCATGACTTCGCCTGAGAAATGATTTCCGCGCTCCCGCCGGCCGCCGCGATCTTCTGCTTAGCCGATTCGCTGAAGGCATGCGCGTGCACGGTCAGCTTCGCCTTCAGCTCGCCATCACCCAAGACTTTCACCAGATCGCCCGGGCGCCGCACGAGCCCTTGCTCCAGCAATGCGTCCGGCGTGACCGTCTCCCCGGCCGAAAAGGCGTTGAGCTGGCCCACATTCACGATCGACATCGAGCGGCCGAAAGGGTTGTGAAACCCGCGCTTGGGAATCCGCCGGTGCAGCGGCATCTGGCCGCCTTCAAAGCCCGGCCGTCGCGAATAGCCGGTGCGCGACTGCTGCCCTTTATTGCCCGCGCCAGCCGTCTTCCCGAGCTTTGAGCCAATGCCACGGCCGACGCGCACCTTGCGGTGGCGCGAGCCCTTGGGCGGCTTCAAGTTCGACAGGTTGATGGCCATCTCTTGCCCCCTACTCCACCACTTCCACCAGGTGCCGCACCTTGAGGATCATTCCGCGCACGGCCGGCGTATCCTGCCGCTCGACCACCTGCTGCATGCGCCGCAGGCCTAGCCCGCGGATCGTCGCGCGCATGTCCTCGGTGCAGCCGATCGCGCTGCGCACCCACTTGACCTTCACGTGGCCCTTCGCAGCCTTGGCGCTTCCCGGTGATTTCTTCCTAGTTGCCATTTCGCGTTCCTGACGCGGCGTGCTTGCCGCCGCCGAGATCTTCCACCTGCTTCGAACGGCTTTCGGCCACTTGCCCGGCATCCTTCAGGCTGAGCAGCGCCGCAAAGGTGGCCTTCACGACGTTGTGCGGGTTCGACGTGCCGATGGACTTGGTCAACACGTTGTGAATCCCCGCCACCTGCATCACTTTGCGTACCGGCCCACCGGCGATCACTCCCGTCCCTTCCGAAGCCGGTTTGAGCAAAACCTGCGCCGAGCCGTAGTAACCCATGACTTGGTGAGGGATGGTAGTGCCTTTCAAATTAAGCTTGATCAGGTTCTTCTTCGCCTGCTCGATGCCCTTCTTGATGGCCATGGGCACTTCCCGGGCCTTGCCCATACCGAAACCGGCATGGCCCGACTGGTCTCCGACCACGACCAGCGCCGAGAAACTCAGGTTCTTGCCTCCCTTCACCACTTTGGTGACCCGGTTGATGGCCACCACATCATCTTTCAGCTCCGCCAGATTGACGTCGACCGGCCTGCGCACCGAAAAATTCTCTCTCAGTAGTTGCTTCGACATAGGCTAGAACTTTAACCCCGCTTCCCGCGCCGCGTCGGCGAGCGCCTTTACGCGTCCGTGGTACTTGTATCCCCCGCGGTCAAAAACCACTTGCTGAATCTTCGCGGCAAGCGCGCGTTCCGCCACCGCCTTGCCGACCACTTTCGCCGCAGCGACATTTCCCCCGCCCTTGGTCAGTTTCTTCACTTCCTTATCGAGCGAACTCGCGGAAACCAGCGTCTTGCCGGTGCGGTCGTCCACCACTTGGACGTAAATGTGGCCCAACGAGCGGTACACGCACAGCCGCGGCCGCTCTGGCGTGCCTTCCACGCGAGTACGCACGCGGGCGTGAACCCGCTGCCGGTGTTCGTTCCGCGAGAGTTTTTGGACGCGAACCGTCGCCATCGCTTCTCCTTATGCCGGTGCTCCGGCCTTCGCTCCGGCTTTGCCGGCCTTCTTCTTCAGTCTCTCGCCGGAGATCCGCACGCCTTTCTGCTTGTACGGGTCCGGCGGGCGCAGCGCGCGCATGTTGGCGGCCACCTGGCCGACGAGCCCCTTATCCGCGCCGCTCACGGTGAGATGCGTCTGCTTCTCAATCGCGATCTGAATGCCCTCCGGGATGGGGAACTGGATCGGATGCGAATAGCCCAAGCTGAACTGCACCATCTTTCCTTTCGCCTCGGCGCGATAACCGACGCCGACGATATCGAGATCCTTCTTGAAGCCTTCGGTGACCCCGCGCACGGCGTTGGCGACAAGCGCCCGCGCCAGACCGTGCAACGCCCGATGCTCCTCGGTCTCGCGCGTGGCGAGGAGCGCGCCGTCCTTCTGCTCCATCTTGATTCCCGCGGGCAGCGGGATACTGAGCTTGCCCTTTGGGCCTTGCACATCGACGCGGCCCGGCGCGAGCGCCACTTTCACGGTCGCAGGGAGCGGTATGGGTTTGCGTCCAATCCGTGACATCGTTTCGTCCTCGAAATCTCCTTACCAGACCTCGCAGAGCAATTCGCCGCCGAGACGCGCCCTGCGGGCCGCCCGGCCGCTCATCAGTCCCCGCGGCGTCGTCAGGATGCTGATTCCCAAGCCGCCGACGACGGACTTGATATCGGTTGAGCCGACGTAGGCGCGGCTGCCCGGCCATGAAATGCGCCGCAGTCCGGTGATCACGCTCCGGCGGTCGGGCGTGTATTTCAGGAAGACGCGCAGCGTCTTCCGCGCCTTGTTCTCATCCACCAGCTTGTAGGTGGCGATGTAGCCTTCTTCCTTCAGAATGCGCGCGATCTCGGTCTTGAGCTTCGACGCGGGCACGTCCACGCGCTGGTGCTTGGCCTGCGTGGCGTTGCGGATACGCGTCAGAAAATCGGCAATCGGGTCGGTCTGCATTATTTCTCCACGCTTGTCGTTTCAAAAACCTTCCTGATCTTGCTCCTTGCTCTTCTCACCGAACCTTCCAGGGTCCGGGAAACCAATCCTACCAGCTCGCCTTCACCACGCCGGGAATCTCGCCGCGCAGCGCCATGCCGCGGAAACAGATGCGGCACATCTGGAACTTGCGGATGTAGCCGCGGGCGCGGCCGCAGGTTCGGCAGCGGTTCCGCACGCGGCACTTGAATTTCGGCTTCTTCTGCATCTTCGCAAACTTGCAGGTACGCGCCATCCTGTTCCCTTCCTCCCTTAGCTCCGCAGCGGCATGCCGAGAAGCTTCAACAACTCCCGGCCTTCTTCGTCGTTATTCGCCGTGGTCGTCAGCGTGATGTTCATGCCTTTGATCTTGTCCACGCGGGTGTAGTCGATCTCCGGAAACACGAGCTGATCCTTCAGCCCGAGGGTGTAGTTGCCCCGGCCGTCGAAGGCGCTGGCCGGCAACCCCTTGAAATCCCGGACGCGCGGCAGCACCACGTTGCACAGCCGGTCGAGAAACTCGAACATGCGGTCGCCGCGCAGCGTGACGCAGCAGCCGATCGGCATGCCCTTGCGGATCTTGAAATTCGCAATGGACTTCTTCGCCCGCGTGATCATGGCCTTCTGCCCGGTGATCTGCCCGAGCTCGACGGTGGCGGCATCGAGCAGCTTGATGTTCTGGCTGGCTTCGCCGAGCCCGATATTCACGGTGATCTTCTTGAGCTTCGGCACCGCCATGGGGTTCTTCCAGCCGAAGCGCTTCATGAGCGCCGGCACGGTTTCTTTCCGGTAACGATCTTGCAATCGGCTGATCATGTTTCCAGTCGCCTCGTCCTCTTCCTTCCCGCTCAGGTATCGAGCGTCGCGCCGCAGCGGCGGCACGAGCGCACCTTGGTGCCGTCGGGCAGCGCCACATGAGCCACCCGGGCGTGCTTGTGGCACGAAGGGCACAGCAACATCACGTTCGAAACCGACATCGGCCCTTCTTTTTCGACGATCCCGCCCTTGATATTCTTCCCCGGGTTCGGCCGCGTATGCCGCTTGACGATGTTGGCGTGCTCGACGACAACAGTATTCTTCGACGGGTTAATCGAGAGCACGCGGCCCGTCTTGCCGCGGTCGCGCCCGGCCATCACCTTGACCTGGTCGCCGCGACGAATGCTCGCATGGAAGCGCTCTGCCCGCTCGTGTTCCATCGCCTACCAGACCTCCGGCGCCAGCGAAATGATTTTCGAAAATTTCTTGTCGCGCAGCTCTCGCGCCACCGGACCGAAAACGCGCGTCCCCACCGGCTCGCCGGCGTCGTTGATGAGGACCGCGGCGTTGTCGTCGAAGCGGATGTAGGTTCCGTCCCTCCGCCGCTGCTCTTTCCGCATCCGCACGATCACCGCGCGCACGACGTTTCCTTTTTTGATGGGGCTCTCGGGCGTCGCTTCCTTCACCGAGGCCGTCACAATGTCTCCCAGGCCGGCCTTCAGTCCCGCGTCGCCGCCCACCGGCAGGATGCACATCAGGCGCCGGGCGCCGGAATTGTCGGCCACCGTCAGCCAAGTCCGCATCTGAATCATTGCTCGGCTCCCCTGTCCCGCTTCATTCCGCCGACGTGCTGCGCGCCAGTACTTCCTTGAGCCGCCAGCGCTTCAGCTTCGAGAGCGGCCTGGTCCCGACGATGCGCACCGTATCGCCCGGCCGCGCCTCGCGCTGCTCGTCGTGCGCGTAAAACTTCTTCGAGATGCGTACCACACGGCGGTACTTCCCGTGCTGCCTCAGGCGCGTCACCTCGACCACAATCGTCTTCTCCATCCGCGCGCTGGTCACTTTCCCGACCAGCTCTTGCCGCGCGTGCCGCGCCGGCGCCGTTGCTTGTGTCTCGGTGGTCATCACGATTTCCTCAGCTCCCGCTCCCGCAACAGCGTCTTGATCCGCGCCAAGTCCTTCTTTGCCTCGCGCAGACGCTTCACCGCCTCAGCCTGGCCGGTGGAAAGCTGGAACCGCAGCCGAAAGATCTGCTCGGCCAGTTCCTTCTGCTGCACCTCGAGCTCCTTCGGATCCGCATCGCGTAGTTTTTCAATGCGCCGCGGCATCTTTACAGTCCTCCCGCGCGGGTGACGAATTTCGTGCCGATGGGCAGCTTGCGCGCGGCGAGGTCCAGCGCTTCATGCGCCGTCGTTTCGTCCACGCCGGCCATCTCGAACATCACCCGGCCCGGCTTGACCACCGCCACCCAGCGCTCCGGCGCGCCCTTGCCTTTGCCCATGCGGGTTTCCGCCGGCTTCTTGGTAAACGGCTTGTCCGGAAAGACCCGGATCCAGAGCTTGCCGCCGCGCTTGATGAACCGCGTGATCGCCACGCGGCAGGCTTCGATCTGCCGGTCGGTGATCCAGGCCGGTTCGAGCGCCTTCAGGCCGTACTCGCCGAAGGAGAGCTTGCCGCCGCGCCACGCCTTACCCCTGCGGCGCCCGCGCTGCTGCTTGCGGTACTTCACTTTTTTCGGCATCAACATAGTTGCTTACCCGTATCCTCGTTTGCGCGCCTCAAACCGTGGCGGCCTGCTCCTGACCGCCGCGCCTCGGGATGTTCTCGCCCTGATAAATCCAGCATTTCACGCCGATCACGCCGTAGGTCGTGTAGGCCTGCGCAAACCCGAAATCGATGTCCGCGCGCAAGGTCTGCAGCGGCAGCCGCCCCTGCAGGTACCACTCTTTACGCGCGATTTCGGCGCCGTTCAGCCGGCCCGCCACGCGCACCTTGATTCCCTTGCACCCGAAGCGCAGCGCTGAGTCCACCGCCTTGCGCATCGCTCGGCGGAAGGCCACGCGCTTTTCGAGCTGGAGCGCAATCGATTCGGAAACGAGTTGGGCGTCCAGTTCCGGACGATGCACTTCCTGGATGTCGATGTGCACTTCGCGCCGCGTGCGCTTCTGCACTTCGTTCTTCAGCTTGTCGATCTCGGCGCCCTTGCGCCCGATGATGATTCCCGGCCGCGCGGTGTAAATGCGCACCAGCAGTTTGTTCGCGGCGCGTTCAATGTCGATCGAGCTGACTCCGGCGGCCTTGAGCCTTTCCTTCAACTCGCGCCGCAGCTTGACGTCCTCATGCAGCAGGTTGGCGTAGTCGCGGTCGGCGTACCAGCGTGACTTCCACGGCTTGTTGTAGCCCAGCCGGAATCCGTACGGGTGCGTCTTTTGACCCAAAGTCGGCCTCCTACCTCTTCTTGCCCTTCTTCGGCGCTGGTTTGCCGACGAGGGCCTTGCGTGCCTGGCGGAGTTTCCCGCGGACGCCCTTCTGCGCCTGCGCTTCGGCGGCGGCGGCAGCCACGCGTTCCTGAGCCGCAACGTGGTGCTCGGCCACGGCCACATGAATGTGGCTCGTGCGCTTCTGGTAGCGGAACCCGCGCCCCATCGGCGCCGGACGCATCCGCTTCCAGCGCGGCCCTTCGTTCACGAAGCATTCCGAAACGTACAACTGGTCCACATCGAGCGGGGCGCTGGCGTCTTCGGCTTTGCGCTCGGCATTGGAAATAGCGCTACGGAGCAGTTTTTCGATGTGCCGCGCGGCGCGCTTCTGTGTGTAGCGCAGAATCTGCAGCGCATCTTCGGCGCGCTGCCCGCGGATCAGATCCACCACCAGCCGTACCTTCTGCGGCGACAGCCGCACGTGCTTCGCCACCGCGCGCGCCGCAATTGCCGATGTCGTTGTCTGGATCTCCGCCATGACTCTATGCCTTCGGCGCCGGTGGTGCTGCCGCGCCGCCTCCCGTCGGGGTTGCGCCCGCCGCCGGGGCCGCGCCCCCCCCCGGAACCAAACCCGCCGCCTTCTCAAGCGCCGCCTTCACCGCGTGTCCTTTGAACGTGCGAGTCGGCGCGAATTCCCCGAACTTGTGCCCCACCATTTGCTCGGTTACGTACACCGGGATGAACTTCTTCCCGTTGTGCACCGCGATCGTGTGCCCGATCATGTCCGGCACGATCGTGGAGCGCCGCGACCAGGTCTTCACGACCTTCTTCTCGTTGTGCGCATTCAGCGCCTCGATCTTGTCTTTCAGGTGGCCATCCACAAACGGCCCCTTCTTGAGCGAACGTGGCATTGCGTCCTTACTCCTCCACGCGGCGCAGCCTGCTCCACTGCGCGCGCCGCAGCTTCTTGAAACCCCGCACCGGTCCAGGCACGCGGTGGGAAAGCGGGCAAAACGGGCAGACAAACCGCGTGCCTTGCGCGTTCGCCGACCTCTCCACAATCACGGCCCAGCCCGGTTTGCACAGCCGGTACAGCACCATCTCCGGCGCGGCCGCGACCGCCTTCGCCGTAGGCCGTGCCGCCACGCGCTGCGCGGTGATGCGTTTTGCCGCGTGCGACGCGCGCCGCGGGACCGTCCGAGTTGTTCTTGTCGCTGTCATGGGTTCACTCTCGCTTTCGCGATTTCCCCACTACCCCTTCTTGCGCCGTTCCACGATCTGCCGGTCGCTCCGCCGTTTGTGCCGGGTCTTCTTTCCAAGCGTCGAAGTGCCCCAGGGCGTCTGCGGGTGGTTGCCCTTCACGCGGCCCTCGCCGCCGCCGTGCGGATGATCCACCGGATTCATCGCCACGCCGCGAACCGTTGGACGAATCCCGCGCCAGCGCGTTCGCCCCGCCTTGCCGAAGGTCTCATTCTCGTGGTCCAGGTTGCCGACCTGGCCGACCGTGGCCATGCAGGCCACCGAGAACTTTCGAACCTCGCCCGAGGGCAGTTTCACCAGCGCCACTTCGCCTTCCTTGCTGAGCAACTGCGCGGAGCCGCCCGCCGAGCGAACCACCTGCCCGCCACGGCCTGGCTGGAGTTCCAGGTTGTGCACCATCGTTCCGGGCGGGATGAACCTTATGGGCATCGCGTTACCCGGAAGAATATCTGCGCCCTCGCCGGTCTGCACGGTCATGCCGACTTCGAGTCCCACAGGATGCAGGATGTAGCGCTTCTCACCATCGGCGTAGTGCAGGAGCGCCAGCAGCGCCGAGCGGTTCGGATCGTATTCAATGGCCGCGACCTTGGCCGGAATTTTGTTCTTGTCCCGGCGGAAATCTACGGCACGGTACTGCTGCTTGTGCCCGCCGCCGCGATGCCACATGCTGATTTCGCCGTGGCTGTTCCTCCCGCCCGAGCGCTTCTTTGGTTCGAGGAGCGACTTTTCCGGGCGGTCCTTGGTGATTTCACTCTTGTCGAGGACGGTGATGAACCGTCTCGAGGCCGTGTACGGATTAAAGCTCTTCAGTCCCATGGTCGCCTCTTGCCTTCCAGCAGCCCGCGCGCGGTGTTTCGCACGCGGGAAAACTCCTTACAGGTTCTCGGCGTACTCGATCATCTTCTCGCCCGCTGCGAGTTTCACGTACGCTTTCTTCCAGTCCCGACGGTGCCCTTCATACCGGCCGCGGCGGCGCAACTTCCCGTGGAAGATTGCGGTGCGCACACCTTCGACCTTCACCTTGAAGATTCGCTGTACCGCCTCTTTGATCTCGGTCTTCGTGGCTGCGGCCGCGACCTCGAAAACGACCGTGTGCTGCGTCTCTTTCACTCCGAGACCCTTCTCGGTGATGATCGGCCGGCGAATGATGTGATAGGCGCTCTTCAACATAGCTTAGTCCTTGGCCTTCGATGACTTGGCCGGCTTCTTCGCCTTGGCTTTGGCCGCCCCGGCAGGCTTGGCGGCCTTCTTCGCCGGAAGCTTTTCCGCCTTTGGCGCCGCGGGAGCCGGAGCAATGGTCTCGACGAGCTGCGCAGGGACCGCAGGCTTCTCCGGATTCAGCGAGTTGCCTAGCCTGGTCGCTGCGTCCTTCGAAACGATCAGCCGGTCATGCCGCAACAGATCGTATGGCGCAAGCGCCTTCGGCTCGACCAGCTTGACTCCCTCGAGATTGCGGCTGGCCAGCTCGAGATTGCGGTTCGCTCCCATTTCGACGAGTAAAAGCGTCTTGGTCTGGCCATCGAGCTTGCTCAACGCTTGGCGCAGCGTCTTGGTCTTGTGCGATTCGAGCGTCCACGCGTCCACAACGGTGAGCTTTTCCTCGGCCAGCTTCGCCGAAAGCGCTGAGCGCAGCGCGCCGAGAAGCACCTTACGCGGCAAGCGGTAGCCGTAATCGCGGGGCTGCGGGCCATGCACGGTGCCGCCCTTGCGCCAAATCGGCGAACGCACCGAGCCGACACGCGCGCGGCCAGTGCCCTTCTGCCGCCAGAGCTTGCGGCCCGAGCCGGAAACCTCACTGCGGCCCTTGGTCTTGTGGGTTCCGGCGCGCGCGGAGGCCAGGTGCCAGCGCGTGGCCTCGTGCAGCAAATGAGGATTCACCTTGGCCGCGAAGACGCTGTCGGCCAGATCCACCTGACCCACCTTCTTGCCTTCCAGATTCACCACGTCCACAACCGGCATCGCTGTTCTTCCTCGAATCCGTTTACTTGGCTGGCTTCGCCTTGTGAATCATCATGTACGACCCGCTGGGCCCCGGCACCGAGCCGCGCACGAGCAGCAGATTCTCGTCCGCGTCCACTTTGACAACTTTCAGGTTCTTCGTCGTGACCCGCGCATGTCCAAGATGGCCGGGGAAATGCTGATTTTTCCAAACGCGCGACGGAAACGAGCTCCCGCCGATGCCTCCGGGCGCGCGGTGGAACATCGAACCGTGCGTTGCGTCGCCCCCCCGGTAATGCCAGCGCTTCACGCCGCCGGCGAACCCTTTGCCCTTGCTTACGCCGGTCACGTCCACGATTTCACCCGGGGTGAAGCGATCCACCAGCACGCGGTCGCCGACTTTGGTTTCGTCGGCCGACTCCTCAATCCGCACCTCGCGCAGCACGCGCATCGGCGCCACGCCGGCCTTCTTGTAATGGCCGGTCATGGCCTTATTGACGCGCTGCGGCTTGACGAACTCCACCAGCCCCAACTGCACCGCATCGTAGCCGTCCCGATTCTTCGTCCGCCGCTCGACCACCACGCACGGGCCCGCCTGCAGCACGGTGCACGGCACGAGCGTGCCATCGTCGGCAAACACCTGGGTCATCCCCAGCTTGATCCCGATAATTCCGTTGACAGCCATTCGACCTTTCCTCACGGTCCTCGATTACTTGGTGGCGTGCTCCCGCCCGAAGGCCTTGATCTCCACATCCACGCCCGGCGGAAGATCGAGCTTCATCAGAGCGTCCACCGTATCCGGCGTGGGCTCGAGAATGTCGATCAGCCGCTTGTGCGTGCGCATCTCGAACTGCTCACGCGATTTCTTGTCCACGTGCGGCGAACGCAGTACCGTCCAGCGGTTGATCGTCGTGGGCAGCGGTATCGGCCCGGCCACTTCGGCGCCGGTGCGTTTCGCGGTCTCGACGATTTCGCGCGTCGACTGGTCGAGAATCCGGTGGTCGTAAGCCTTCAAGCGGATGCGAATTTTTTCTCCGTTGTGCATTCGATTACTCGATGATGTCGGTGACGGCGCCGGCGCCGACGGTGTGGCCACCCTCGCGGATGGCGAACCGCAGCCCCTTCTCCAGCGCCACTGGCGTGATCAAGCTGATCTCCGCCGAAATATTGTCTCCCGGCATCACCATCTCCACTCCCGCCGGCAGCTTCACGTCCCCGGTCACGTCCGTCGTCCGAAAATAAAACTGCGGCCGGTACCCGGTGA